>JALRBQ010000091.1 GCA_023257655.1 Pseudomonadales bacterium | reverse complement strand
GCAAAGACGTTTCCGGCGCTCCTCCTGCAGCTGCGCCTGCACCTGCAGCGTCTGAAGAAGATGCCGCGTTGATGGAGCTGGCTGCCCTGACCGAAGCTACGCCCAATACACCGACCGCGATTGCCGGAAGTAGCAATAATTTGATGATTGTGACCTTGGCTGAACGGCCCTGTTTCATCACCTGGCCGGTTACCTGGCCACCAGCAATGTACGGCGTGCCGATCTTGACGGAATCGCCTTCGCCAACCATCAGCACCTTGTCAAACTCGACGTTTTCACCTGTAGCGGCTTCCAGCTTCTCCAGACGCAGAACTTCGCCTTCTCTGACTCTGTGCTGCTTGCCACCACTCAAAATTACCGCGTACATAGCTTTCTCCAAAACCGTTCAAAATGGAACTAAGCCCATTCCTTTAGGGGCCAGCATTTTACGGGAACCGGGACGCCTAAGCAAGCCCATTTCAGACGATTTCCGCAACCCTCGTTTGCCGCGCCAGGCCCCATGGTTCGCCCGATTGCGGGGATTCCTCTCGGCGCAGCTGACTTGACAGTGTCTGGTTCGCTCCCTAGCATGCACACACAAACGAATCGGCCGCCGGGAGTTGAGTTAAGCCCTTGTCCGATATGGCCATTTTTCAGATTTAACCCTGTTTCCCGACGCCCCTATGTACAAAAAAATTCGTGCAGTTGTCGAAGCGGACTTCCTTGCCGTCGATAAATTCATCGTCGACCAGCTGCATTCCGATGTTCCGCTGGTGGAAAATATCGGCCATTACATCGTCCAGGCCGGGGGCAAACGCCTGCGTCCTCTGCTGGTGCTATTGTCCGCCCGCTGCTGTGGCGTCCAGACCGACCAATTTATCTCCATGGCGGCTGTGATCGAATTCATTCATACCGCCACTCTGCTCCACGACGACGTGGTGGACATGTCCACCCTGCGCCGCGGCCGCCCCACCGTCAATGAGGAATGGAATAACCCTTCGAGTGTGCTCGTTGGCGACTTCATCTATTCGCGGGCGTTCCAGATTCTGGTCGGGATCGGCGACATGCGCATCATGAAATTGATCGCCGACACGACGAACAAGATCGCTGAGGGCGAGGTTTTGCAACTCATCAGCAAACATAACCCGACCTCGTCAGAGCAGAGCTATATGCAGGTGATCCAAGACAAGACGGCGATCCTGTTCAAGGCAGCAGCGCAATGTGGAGCCATCCTGGGCGGGGCATCGGCGGAGGCCGAACAGGCGCTGACCCGGTTCGGCATGCATCTGGGCACTGCCTTTCAGCTCGTCGATGATGTGCTCGATTACGCCGGAGACACTTCCACGCTGGGCAAGAATATTGGTGATGACCTCGCCGAAGGCAAACCGACCCTGCCATTGATTTACGCGATGGCCAATGGCACCGAGGAGCAGGCCGCACTCATTCGCCAGAGCCTCTCGGCAGAGGCAGTTCCCGAGGGGGTGCTGGAGCGGGTAATTGCCATCGTGCAGGGTAGCGGGGCGCTCGATTACACACGACAACTCGCTTCCCAGCATGCGCAACATGCACTCGACTGTCTCGAGGAAATTCCGGCATCCATCTATCGCGATGCGATGGAGACGATGGCAAATTTCTCAGTCGTGAGGAACAATTGATTTGACCGGGTAGCGTGCTACTCAACAATAAAGCCGACTGCACCACTGAGATTCGGCAATAAGAAATGGAGAGTAAGCCTTGATTGATTTAAGCCGCGTTCCGCTTCCCGAACCCATAATGGAAACGATTGACCAGGTTATCGCTTTCGAGCAGACGCCGTTACGAGAACAATTTCCCTATACTGACAGCTATAACTTGATCATGAGCAGTGCCCGACGCTTCAAGACAGATACGGCGTTGGAGTTTCTGTTGCAAGGATTACCGGAGGAGACGAGCAACACGACCAGTTTTACGGAGCTGGGAGCACAAATAACCCGCACGGCGAATCTGTTGAACTCGCTCGGAATCACAGCCGATGACGCCGTTTCGATTATCCTGCCTATTTTGCCTCAAACCCACTTTGCCATCTGGGGCGCTCAGGCAGCCGGCATCGCCAATCCCATTAACCCCATGCTCGAAGCCGAAAACATCGGTGAAATCATCGCGGCCGCCGGCTCTCGGGTCGTGATTTGTCTGGGCCAGTCACAACACTCGAACATCTGGGAAAAAGTGGTTGCCGCCGCTGCTGGGACGCAGACCGTCGAGACACTGCTGTCTGTGCATGTGCCGGGTCTGACCAAACCAAATTCGGATGCCGGTGACACTAACGTGCAGGTAATGGATTTCGATTCCGCCATCGCCGGCATGAATGCCGGATCATTGGACAGTGATCGACAATTCAGCGCCGATCAGGTTGCCGCGTATTTTCATACCGGGGGCACCACCGGCCGCCCCAAGCTGGCTCAACTCACACACGGCAACATGGCGTTTCTGGGCCAGCTCATGCAGGTCTATACCGCGCACATGACTTATCACACCGTCTTGTGCGGACTCCCTTTGTTCCATATCTATGGCGTCATTATCCAGGGGGTCGCTGCCTTCAGCGTGGGCTATCGAGTGATTCTGATGACACCCGCCGGTTTCCGTTCGCCAGTGGCGATGGAACATTTCTGGAAGCTCGTTGACCGTTTTAAAGTGCAACAATTCTCTGCGGTACCTACTGTGCTGATGGCGCTCGCTGACATCCCGGTCGGTGACGCCGACATCAGTTCGCTGACCAATATCAATTCCGGTGCAGCGCCACTGTCTCTGCCCTTCGAACTGAACTTCGAGAAGCGCTTTCAGGTGGAAGTCGGTAATGGCTATGGTATGACCGAGACCACCGCGCTCATTTCACGGGCCCCGGCACAGCAGCCTCCGGGCAGCGTCGGTATGCGCATCCCCTATTCCCAGATTCGAATCGCGCATCTCGACGGCACGCGGGTGACAAAAGACTGCGAGCTGGGCGAAAGTGGCGTCATTCTTGTGAAAGGCCCGCAAGTCTTCATCGGATACAAGACTGAGATCGATAACGCCAACGCATGGATCGAAGACGGCTGGTTCAACACAGGCGATCTCGGGTATCTCGATGCGGACGGTTTCCTGTATCTGTCAGGTCGTGCGAAGGACCTGATTATCCGCTCCGGGCACAACATAGATCCGGAACTTATCGAAGAACCGCTGAGCACACATCCGGAAGTCAGTGCGGTTATCGCCGTCGGACTGCCAGACCCCTATGCCGGAGAATTGCCGATGGCATTCGTTGTCAAAAAGCCAGGCAGCAACGTCGATGCCGACACTCTGCTGACTTACTGTGCCGAGAAGATTTCCGAACGCGCAGCCATTCCCAAGCGTATCGAGTTTATCGACGCGATGCCGTTAACCGCCGTCGGCAAGATCTTCAGGCCGGCATTGCGGCAACGGATTGCGAAACTGGTGCTCGATGCCCATTTGGCGAAGGCCGGAATTGCAGCTGCGGTACAGCTTGAGATTGAGAAGAAACGCGGCCTGGTCGCCAATATCGTCTTGGAAGACAAATCGCAGCGCGCGGCGGCCGAAGAACTGCTGCAAGGTTATACTCTGGCAATTGTCATCAGTTGACGCTTAATTACGCGATCCCGAGGGTGCGCCACCCGGCGCGATAATGCTGATGCCGGGGCTGGATTCACGCAAGATCGTCGAAGAATCAATGATCCTTACCTTCTGGCTGCTGGGCCGGTAGATTTCCTCATTGCGCGCGAGAAGCTGGTTGGCTGACTCAACGAGTCGCTGTGCCTCACGTTCGTTACCGAGCACCAGATTCACGCGGGCCAGGGCAAAATAGAAGTCCGGCTCCTCTTCCTTCAGCTTGAGCGCCCGCCGGAATGACAGCCTGGCCTGCGCCAGATCATTTTCGGCCAATGCAACATTGCCTTGGGCGAAATGGAAATACGGATTCAGGTTATTGAAGCGTTCTATAGCCAGCTCATACTCATGGGCACGGCGCATGTCACCAGCGCGACGATAGAACTTCGCCATATTATTGATGGCAGTCGCATTCTTGTTGTCCATACTGAACGCCTTGCGATAACTGAATTCTGCAAAGGCACTGCTTCCCATCAAATTAAAGGTCGAACCGATATTATTCCAGGTAATCGAAGAATTCGGATCCAGGAACAGGGAATTCCTGAAATACACGAGCGCCTGCTCATGAGATTCGGCTATCAGGGCTTCCACGCCGAGGTTGTTGAAATACAGTGCACGCGCCTCGAGATCGGTGATGACGTTTGACGTGAGCTGCTGCAGAGCGATCTCGGGCGTGAAATCCACGATGTAATGCCTGCGTACACTGATCCGTCCTGTGGCATTTATGTGTTGGCTCAACACTAGAAGATCACCACGGCGGTCCCAGCTTGGCTGCACATCGACGGTTTGAAAGTTGGCATCGACCTGGGCATATCGCGCTATCGCCACATACAGGTTCATGATGGACAGGCAATTTCCCTCTCTGGCGTAGAACGCCTCTAATGCCGTATGGGTCTTCTTGTCTGAATACTGTACATTAAGAAACTTTTCACCGTAGAGCAGGTCCTGCAATTTCCCGACGCGAACTTCTTCACCGTCTTCGCGATTTATGTGCGAATCGATGAGCTCCTTGATTTCTGCATTGATGTATAAGGGATCGATGTCGGGGAAATTATCCCGATCCTGATTGATAATTGCCGCCTGCATCGCCTCATCTTGATCGAAACCGAGGTCCAGATTGATCGTTCGGCAGCCGCCCAGCAGGAGCAGCCCCATCCCGACGAGGGCCAGCAGCGAGCGTATGTCTGAGCGTTGTTTTGCCATATCTGCGGTAATCAGCCTAGTATCTGGACGGTGTGGCGCGACCGGTCTTGTCCAGCTTCATGAATGCGTAACGCCCGTGGACGAACGGTACTGCCTGTTCTTCCAGCAATCGGAACAGACCTATCCAGCCAGCATAGCGCGCGACAACGGCCACATTAGTACCAAGACCGGCATAATCAAGATCTTCATGCAGACGTCCAGCCTCCCGTCCCCAGCTATCCTCGAACACAACCGTGTCTGATGTGGCCTTATAGGCATATTCCAAAGCCACCCGCGTCTGGGCGATGCGCATATTGTCTGCTGACAGAAAACGCACCTCGAACTCCGAATCAAACTGCAGCGTCCCCGCCGCCGAACCCGCGAACCAGCGCACACCCGTATCAATGATCACACTCTTCGTCACATCGAGATTGCGCACATAGTCAAACGGCCGGGTGTCAGCTTCCATCAAGGCAAAACCGGCATCGGTATCACGCAGCGCGGCTGCTGTGCGCACACGACCGTCACCGTCGATATCGACGATTGCATCGGAGCCGATTGCCTCGGAACGAGCGACGAAATCAAAGAGCGCCTTGAGGGTTTCGGTGTCGAGAGGGGGAAGCTGCCAGATCTGGCCCTGGGAGTCGCTTAGTTGCAGCGCGCCATCTGCAAACTGCAGAGCGACCGCAGTCACCGCAAGCTGGGCGGTCTCGCCAAGCGCCACACCGCCGGGCACGACAATCTCCCGAATGGTGGATTGCGTGAATTCGTCGCCGAGCGATTCCTTCTGAAAGACAGCAGGCTCGCCTCTGGCGAGGCTGGAATCGCCCTGATTACCATCGGGTTTGAACAGCGAATCGGTGTTTCTGCGTACCCGCTCGCCGAGATACGCGAATTCCGGTATGTCGCTCTTGTAGCGCCGCGCGCCCCGGGTGTCGAGCGCCAGTCGCTGTGCCGCGGTGGCGTAAATCTCGCCCGCAGTTGTCGGCTGCGCAGCCGCATAGAGTAACAGTGTCGGGTATCCATAGCCGGTGAGCACCCGCTGTATCAGCTCGATCGTGGCGAAGTCATCGGCATGAAAGGTCAACAGCGCCCGTTCAGCGGCGCTCCCGTTCAGCCACTGTGCCAGAAAGTCGACCGGTGTTAGCGTACGTCCGGCGTCCGGATTCGCAAAGATCGCCAGACCGCCGATTTCGGACAGCGAGTAGGCCACCTCCCAGTCCTGCAACTCGGATGAGTCAGGCAAGTCGTTAATCGGCAGATCGGCGAAGCGGCCGAGGCGCGGAGCATCGATGCGAACACCAACCACTTCCCGTGCATTCAGGTTGGCGCTGACATCGATCGTGTACGCAGCCAAGGCTTCCACCACCACTCCGAGTAACGCGTCCTCAGCCACCGCCTCATCCAGCGCCTTGCCGCTGACGGACCCGGCAAACGCCAGCCCCAACGCGCTCGCGCCTAGCCAGCGCCAGTAGCATCGCTTGGCTGCCTCGCTGCTAATTTGCACACGCGTCATAGGGTTCATTCCTGCGTTTCTTTAGCAGTCGTTCCCGAAGGGCCGTCACCCATTGCTGCTCTCCCCAGAAATGGATTGGCTGGGCGAGTTCTTCAATCAGACGCTCCGCCTCGTCGTACTTGTCAGCAGCAATAGCGTAGCGCACCGCCTGCTCCATGACGAAGGTTTCTGCAGGCAGTAGCGCAAAAGCTCGCTGCTGATAGCTCACGCCCTGCTGCCAGTCCATCTCTGAAAAGAGATACAACTGGGCCATGGCCAGGTTCGCCTCGGGACTATCCGGTGCCAGCGCCAGCGCCTGGGTAAAACGCGATTGCATGTCTGCAAGAATCTGACGACGCTGGGCAGCCGGCCATACTTTTTCGCAATCGAGCAGTTCGGACTCCCAGTATTCACCGTGATCAAGCTGGATGAGGGCATTCTCGGGCGCGAGTGCGAGCGCGCGGTCGAAATAGCTGCTCACCGTCTGGTCCATACCGTCGAGTTCCTGCATTCGCAAGGCATCACCCAGTCCGGAATAACTTCGCGCGAACCCGGTATCTGCTGCCATGGCAACTTCGAACAGGCCCTGTGCTGTCTCGAACTGCCCAGAGTTAAGTGCGATTTCTGCCAGAGCGATAGCCAAGGGCGCACCTGTCAGCGGAGTCGGAGAGTAAGTCTGGTCAGGCGGCGTCATTAACCGCAAGGAAACCTGCGGACGAGTACTGCTACGCAGGTAATTCTCGAGTTCAGCATCGAGCTCTGCCGGAGTAACATCGAATGCCTGATCGTAGGCAAAGCGCGCATTGCGTCCTTCCAGCAGCAGATCGAGATAGCGCTGCAACTGCGCCCGCCGGTCAGGAAACTCGGGCTCGGTACTGCCGTGCAGAAGATAATACAGCAGCGCTTCGGACTTGAGATTGGCTATTTGGATCACCCGGGGCGAAGCAAGCGCGCTGTCCCGAAACAGCAACCGGTCCATCGAGAATGTCTCGCTCAAATCCGCCAACAGCCGATTTTCATCCGCGGTATATCGCTCGATTTCAATCTCACTGCCGCCGAGCTGTATGCGCGAGAGATAGCCGGCGAGTGCTTCCTCATACCAACGCGGCAGCCGCAGGTCCGAGAAGTTGCGAACGAGAAAATGGACGTAATGGTGAAACGCGATTGTGTGCGCCTTCGCGTCGCTGGCGACAATTGCCATGTAATTCGCGCGGGGAGATGGCGCAAACGACGCCGGTTCGGTGGCATAGGAGAAGCGCTGAAAATCGCTCAATTCATCAAACAGGTAAACCAGATTGGGAACACTGGCCTTTGGGAAACGTGACTGGTTGCTGATGACACTGGCGGCGATCTGCCGCCAATTCTCCAGGGTGTTGGCGAAGTTCTGGGTCTCGCGCGCCGACTGCTGGCTGATGAAAACGAAATTGTCGGTTTCCAGTCTAAGCCAGCGTGCCCGCATCAGGGCATCCTGACCACTGGCGATGCTCGAGAAGAGCGTACTGATCAGCACGATCAAACCGCTAAAACCGAGTTCACACCGTTTCATGCTTCACTCCTGGTAGTGGTCGGCAGCCCCGCTGTTACATGGCGGGATAATTGGGACCGCCACCACCTTCCGGAACAACCCAATGGATGTTTTGCGCGGGATCCTTGATATCACAGGTTTTGCAATGCACGCAGTTCTGGGAATTAATCTGTAAGCGCTTCTCCCCGTTATCGCTCTCAACGACTTCATACACTCCCGCAGGGCAGTAGCGTTGCGCCGGTTCATCGTACAGTGGCAAATTCACCGCGATCGGCACGGTAGGATCTTTCAATTGCAGATGGCAGGGTTGGTCTTCCGCATGGTTTGTGTTTGACAGGAATACTGAAGACAACTTGTCGAAACTGATCACTCCATCGGGCTTCGGATAATTGATGCGAGGACTCTCAGCGGCAGGTTTGAGCTGACAATAATCCCTGGAACGGTCATGCACGGTAAATGGGAACTTGCCGAAGAAGATGTTCTGTTCGATGAACGTCAACGCGCTGCCCAGCCAGAAACCGAATTTGTGGAACCCGGCACTGAAGTTGCGGGTCTGGCGCAACTCCTCGTGCAACGCCGACTTGTTGAATCGCTCTGTGAATTCCGTGAGCTCGAGCGGAGCGGCTTCCTGACAGAGAGCGGCGAAGAGCGTCTCAGCGGCGATGATGCCTGACTGCATTGCGGTGTGACTGCCCTTGATCTTGGCAGCATTGAGGGTGCCGGCATCGCAGCCAATCAGCAAGCCACCGGGAAATGTCATCTTGGGCAATGAATTGAAACCGCCTTTAATTAGCGCTCTGGCTCCGTAGCTTAGGCGCTTGCCGCCTTGCAGTGTCTGCTTGATAACCGGATGGTGCTTGAATTTCTGAAACTCGTCATACGGGCTGATGTGGGGATTTTTGTAGCCTAGATCCACGATAAGTCCCACCGACACCTGGTTTGCCTCGACATGATAAAGAAAACCACCACTGGTGCCTGCGTAGCTCGCCCCGACCATGGGATAGCCTGCCGTGTGTACCACGAGACCCTCCTTGTGCTGAGCTGGCGGGATCTCCCAGACTTCTTTCAAGCCGATGCCGTAATGCTGGGGATCACTGTCTTTATCGAGCTCAAATTTGCTGATGATCTCCTTGCCCAGATGGCCGCGACAGCCTTCGGCGAGGATCGTGTATTTGGCATGAAACTCGAACCCGGGCTCGAAGGAAGATTTGTGCTCTCCCCTGGCGTCAACGCCCATATCGCCAGTCGCCACTCCTTTCACACTGCCATCTTCCCGATACAAAATTTCGGCGGCGGCGAAACCGGGGAACACTTCAGCGCCGAGCTCCATCGCCTGTTCGGCGAGCCAGCGGCACAGATTACCGAGGGAGATAATGTAGTTGCCGTGATTGTGCATGGGCCGCGGCACAAACAGGCCGGGAAACTTGAAGGAAGACTCGGCTCCGGGCAGATAGTAGACGTCATCGCCCGTGACCGCCGTGTTGAGAGGGGCACCCTTCTCTTTCCAGTCGGGAAACAGCTCATTCAATGCCGAAGGTTCAAAGACAGCGCCGGAGAGAATGTGCGCGCCCACTTCTGAGCCCTTCTCGAGCACACACACCGAAATTTCCTTGCCGGCCTCGCGGGCCATTTGCAGCAATCGACACGCTGTGGACAGACCGGCAGGCCCCGCACCTACGATTACTACGTCGACTTCCATCGATTCGCGTTGCATACCTTTCCCTCAATTAATCGAATTTCCAGTCACCACTGACGCCTGCCCGATGCAGGCGGTGCACAGGCGCTTTAGCGTGAGCTGCGGCCGATTATTATCCTCAATTCAGGAATCGAGCGCAAAACCCTGGTCACCCGGTGCCAGCATTACAAAATGTCACAAAAAATGCCATTAAGATTATGTTTTGAAGAGAGTTTTCTGGGCATACTACGCCGCGTTTTGGCAACCGGATTGCCTTTTTTTGCATGTCGTCGCAACACCCATCGGAGTGAACAATAATGAGTCCAACCGCTACGCCGACCAGACTGGCTCTTGCCATTGCACTAGCCTGTTGCAGCCTGTCGACGAGTTTCGCCCAGACACAGGATCAGCCCGTGACAGATGCGAACTCTACCGTCACCTACCCGGCCGAGTTCTTCGCCCAGTATGAACCCTTCTCTGTCAACGACATGCTCGATCGCATTCCGGGTATCACAGTGGCTCGTGGGGGTGGAGGCAACGGCGGCGGCAACGGTGGCCCCGGCAGCTCCAATGGTTCTGACCGACGCGGACTCGGTCTCGGTGGCGACCAGATCATGATCAACGGCCGTCGCATCACGGGCAAGGAGAATGAAGGTAACAGCCAGCTCAGCCGCATTCCGGCCAACCAGGTCCAGTACATCGAAATTATCCGCGGCACCTCCGGCGATCTCGATGTGCGCGGTGGCAATCAGGTCATCAACATTGTGCTGTTGGAGAGCGAATCCCGTTCTTCCATCGCCTTCGAAGTCAATACAGACCACTACCACGATGGTACCTATCAACCCGGAGCCAAGATTTCCCTGACCGGTCAACGCGGTGACTTCGACTATCTGCTTAGCGGTGAAATCGAACCTCGCTGGGAATACCGCGACGGCTTCGAACGCAGCGTGTTTGCCAATGGCACGCCAAACGACACGGTCGAACGCATCGACATTCGCGATTCACAACCCATTACCCTGAGCGCGAATCTTGGTTACCGATTCGGTGCGAGCGATCTGGTCCACGTCAATGGTCAGTACAACGATGCTGATGCTCCTGGCAAGACCCATCGTCGCATTACGGATCTCACCGAGAGCCCTGCCAGCCTCACCACTGAACTGGATCGCACGCCAAGCACAAACGATTTCTGGGAGATCGGCAGCGACTATGAACACACCTTCGCCAATGGCGCTCGTTGGAAAACGCTCGCGATTGTAAATCGCAAGGAAGATGACAGCACACGTGAGACTTTCGTCATCGACGGCGGCACCGAAGAGAAAGATCTGTATCTGGCGAACTTCAACCGTTACCAGGAACGTATTATTCGCTCATCCTACTCCGCGAGTCTCAGCGAAAGTCAGGATATGGAAATTGGCGTTGAGCGCGCACAGACGATTCTCGACTCGTCCTTGCAACTCGGCTTGCTCACAAGCAGTGGCACACGCTCATCAGCCTTCGGCGGTCTGACCCCAATCACCAATTCCAATGCAACAGTCGAAGAACTGCGCTACGAATACTTTCTGGTGCATAACTGGCAGTTGAATGCGCGCATGTCACTCGAGAGCACCCTGATCGCCGAAACTTCGGAGATTGCACAGACTGGTGATGTCAGCAAGAAACGCAGTTTCGATTTCATTCGCCCTAAAATTGACTACCGCTTCGACATCACTCCTGCCGTCCAGTTTCGTGCCAGCATCGAAAAAGGCGTGTCGCAGCTCAGCTTCAATGATTTCACCGCGAACATTAATGGCGGTGATGATGACCAGAATGCTGTTGCCGGTAATCCAGACCTGCGGCAAGAACAATCCTGGCGCTACGATTTGAACCTCGAATACCGATTCAACAATGACAATGGTGTAATCAACACCAATGTCTTCTACCACGATCTGGAAGACATTATCGATAAGGTCGATGTCTCTACCAAATCGGCCATTCTGTCTGCCAACGGCAATATTGGTGATGGGTATCGTTATGGCACCAGTATCAACGCCAGCCTGCGACTCGGCTTTCTCAATCAACCTGGCATTCTGCTGACATCAGGTGTGCAATTGGAAGAATCGGAAGTGACCGATCCCTTCCTCGGCACGAAGCGACGACTGCGTCAGGCCGGTCGCGGCGGCTATTCATTTGGCTTCCGTCACGACCTCTCTGCGTTGAGCATGAACTATGGCCTTAATTATCGGCACAGTATCAGTGGCGATCGCCTGGCTTACGACATCGACAAGATCGAGGACTACAATCAGGGCGATTTCCTGAATCTGTTCCTCGAGACTCGCGGCTGGGCCGATCTGACTTACCGGTTTGAAGCCTCGAATGCACTGGATGGCGAACGTTGTCGAGTGCGCTCACGTTACACTGGTGGAACGATCGCAACTGGCGCTCTCAATGAGATCGAGAATTCCTGCAGCACGACCGGCATTAAATACGCAATCAAGATTCGCGGCACTTTCTGATTACGACCTGATAACGACCTGATACCGACACGGTATCGGCCGAGTACTGACGAATCAATTCTGATGCGAGTCCATGCTCTCGCATCAGAAGCTTGTCCTCGCGGGCTCCGCGAGAGTCTAAAGTTTCTCGCACGAGCAACGATAGTCATTCTTTACGCGGATGAATGGCGAGAGTGTGCCGTACAAATGCATCGCACTGATAAGATAAATCGTACAGATGAATCATGCTGCAGATCGCGAAATGTGGCGTAATTGCCACATTTTCTGCACAATTTGTCACAGTATTGTATGACCAGCGCCTTTATACTCCCATCCAAGCGCTGCTCGTGCACCAGACATGAGCCGCATCAATAAAAGCAATATTAGAAATAGAAGAGAACCGGCGACCCAAGCGCCGGTTTTGTGCGTATTAGAGAGGCAAATTTTCCTATTTCCGGAGTTGGATTGATGACACGAAGCAAGGCCCGCCGCATTCTGCGACTCACAGCAATGAGCCTCGCCATAACTTCCGCTTCACAAGTCCTCGCACAGCAAGCCAGCGACACACTCAACGATGACTCCACTGTCGTCTATGCAGCGGACTATTTCGCCGAATATTCCCCCGTTTCCGTCAATGACATGATCGATCGCATTCCCGGCATCGGGCTCGCGCTGAATCGTCGCAATGGCGGTGGTGGTCGCGGTCTGGGGTCCGGTGAAGGCGAGATCCTGATTAATGGCCAGCGCATCACCGGCAAGAGCAACGAAGGCCGTAGCCAACTGAGTCGCATTTCCGCAGATCAGGTGGCCTATATCGAAATTATCCGCGGCACCTCCGAATCGCTGGATGTACGCGGTGGTGGCCAGGTCGTGAATGTCGTGTTGCTCGATACGCCATCGCGCTCCAGTATCTCCGCCGAGATCAATGCTGACCTGCTGCACGACGGCACCGTGGACCCGGGCGCAAAATTGTCCTACAGCGGACAATCCGGCAATTTCAATTATCTCTTCCACGTCGAAGCGGAACCCCGCTACCAGAATCGCTTCAGCACTGAGGTCAGCCGCGATGCCTCTGGCATACTGCTGGAAACGCGGGATGAAAATGACATCCGTGATCAGACCGAATTCCAGACCAGCCTCAATGTCGGCTATCAATTTGAGAAGAGCCTGTTGCAGCTCAATGGCCTCTATGGTTTTTCAAGCCCTCCCTCCGATGTTGATCGCACCATCACGGATTTCACCGGCGCCACACCCGCTGCACGCTTCGAACACGAGACGAATGAAAACGATCGCTCCAATTGGGAAATTGGCGGCGACTATGAATACGAATTCAATAATCGCAGCAAGTATCGCCTGCTCTTCATCGTCAACGACCGCGAATGGGACAATACGCGAGAACGCTTTAACGTGGCAGGCGCTAGCGAAACCAAGAACCTGTACCTTTTTAACAGCGGTCGCGATCGGGAACGCATTGTGCGAACCTCCTACACCTTCGACCCGGCCCCGGGCCATGGTGTGGAATTGGGAGTCGAGCGCGCACAGACTATCCGCGATGGCAATCTGCGTCTGGGTCTGGCCCTGTCCGGCACACCTGACAGCAATTATGGCGGACTCGTCCCCTATCCGGTTGCGAACAGCAACTCGAAGGTTCAAGAGATTCGACTCGAAAACTTTGCCGTGCATAACTGGCAATTGAACGACCGTATGTCACTGGAAAGCTCGCTGGTTTACGAGACGTCCACGATTTCCCAAACTGGCGACGTACGTAACTCAAGGGATTTCGATTTCCTTCGCCCCAAGTTTGATTACCGCTTCGATATCAATCAGTCGTTGCAACTGCGTGGCACCATCGAGAAGACAGTCTCCCAACTCAGCTTCTCGGATTTCAGCGCATCAGCAGACAACTCCGATGACGATCAGGATACTCAAGCAGGTAACCCTGACATCGCCCAGGAGCAAGCCTGGAACTACGAGCTGAATCTCGAATACCGACTTCCCAATGACATAGGCGTGCTCAATTCCATGGTGTATTACCGTGAGATCGAGGACGTCATCGATCGAATCGACATTTCCACTGGCCCGAACAATCTGGCCTCTGCCCGCGGTAATATAGGCGACGGCACGCGCTGGGGCATGAATCTGGACGCCAGTTCACGACTGGGCTTCATCGGTCTGCCCAACGCACTGTTGTCGCTCGGCTTCGGCGCATCAGATTCCAAAGTCACCGACCCGTTTCTGGGTGTTGAGCGGCGACTGAATAACAATGGACGCGGATTTGGGCGCATGAATTTCCGCCACGATGTCGTGGCCTGGAACTTCAGCTATGGTCTCAATATGGGCGTGCCGATCAATGGCGGCATCGGTCGCACCCAGATCGACATCATCGATATCGAAACCGAACGCAGTGAACCCAATCTCAATCTGTTCATGGAGAAAAAGGCGTTCGGCGGCGTCACCTTCAGACTGGATGTACAAAATGCCACTGACAGTGAAAACTGCCGGGAGCGCATTCGCTATGTCGGTGCTACAGTGGCCGGAATCATCGAGGAAATTGAGGACTACTGCTCTGGCTCCGGACCCAAGATTGCCTTCAAGGCCCGCCACACGTTCTAGGCACTACTGCGCATTCAAGAACTCAAAATAAAAAGGCAGCTCGCGCAATCGGGCTGCCTTTTTTATCATTTGCTTCACGCGGCGGTCAGTGCAGGTGACATGCATGCGCGTTCGAGGCGTTGATCAGACGTAGAACAATACCGATGTCAGTAGCAGAAGTAACAAGCCGCCTTCAAGCAGACCGACAAGCCGCTTGGCGGCCGGAGTCAGGCGATTGAGATAACGATCCAGCGGCATGATGATCTGGGTGTACCGGTGCGTTTTCATGACGATTCCCGACGCTGCTGTATTACTGTAATGGATGCTGCGTAATTGAGTGCTGGTTTACAGCGTGTTGCTCTCTTGCACTCATGCTGCCTTCAGTGATGCTGCAATTAGCATAGTTGCAGATGACTACAGGCTAATGACAAGTGAGTCTTTGCTGTATTGCTATAGACGTCGCTCGACTGTTTTGGTTACACCTTGCAGGTGCGAGAGCATACGACGTATCCGCGTTGTCTTACGGATACTTTGACGTTTGTCGTCGGGAAATCGCCGTCAGTAAGTGACGGGCTGCAGGAGAAATGCGACGGGCCGAATGGTGCGCGCGAACCGCCAGGGGAATGCGCACACCGATGGGAGTTTGCTTCAGGTTGAGGCGTGTCTGGCAGGCTTATTCAAGCTTGGTGAAGATCATCATGTGTTGCCAGGGCAAAAAGTCCAGTGTGTCGGTCCAGTCCAGTCCGAACACACTCATTTCCCTGACCACCTGCTCTTCCGTCATCTTATGCAAGGGACGGATTGGCACGTTGGGGTCTTCACCGCGATACTCCAACAGGAAAATTCGACCGCCGGGGCGCAGCGCATTATAGATACCATTGATCATTTCGAAGGGATGGTCGAACTCGTGATAGGCGTCCACCATAATCGCGGCATCAATCGAATTCGGAGGCAAGTTCGGGTCATCGACTTTGCCCAGCACGCCCTCGACATTCGTCACCTTGTCACGCGCCTTCTGCTCTTCGATCAACGCCAGCATCTCAGGCTGGATATCCACTGCCAGCACTTTGCCCTGAGGAACCAGCTTCGCGATGCGAAATGAGAAGTAGCCGGACCCTGCACCAATATCCGCGACCACGTGATCAGGCTCAAGCCCCATATTTTCCACCACCTCATCGGGTCGTTCCTCTGCGATGCGGCCCGGTCGATTCAACCAGTCAGCCGCCTGGTGTCCCATCACAAAGGCGATCTCGCGCCCCATGTAGAATTTGCCGATACCGGTAGTGCGGCGCTCAGGTGCATTGATATAGCCGGGATGCTCGGCAGCAACGAGCACCTCGCTCATCAGCAGCAGCAATAGACTCAAAACGGAGTGAGAGAACAGGCGCGACATTTTCATTGAGAGAGCATCCTTGTCGGCAGAATGTCTTCTGCCAAGACGGTGGCAAAGTTTATCGGAACAGACGGGATGGATGGAGACCGCCGAACGAAGGCTCATTGTAGGGCAGGCAAGAACCCCAAACAAGAATTGAGGTTCCAGCATAAGATGAGGATCTAATTTATTAAAAACAGCGAGTTACAGAGGTTTCTTTCCGAACAACACGACTATCAGAACGACTGTCAGAGCAGCTTCAACAGACGCTGACCCGTGCCTTTGCATTTCGGACAGGTGCTGTGGTCAGTGACTTTGCCGGAACCATTACAGACGTTGCACACGTCTTGATAAGGCTTCTCAGAATGGATTGGAGCTCGCTAAGCGCCTGTTTTGTTAAGTTATTTTCAGCCATGGACATCAAGGTACTGCTCCCGCGTCAGTTTTTCAATAGCTTGAACTACTTTGTGTGCCAGTGAGACCGGCATCTCATTTTGGGTGAGTATGCCGGAGCTTTATGACAAAATGCGTGCACTTGTTCACAAATAGCACAAAAGAATTAAAGTTTTTCGAAATAAAAACTTCGATATATTAGCAACTTACTCACCCATTCTCAGACCTTAAGTTAATATCCCACGAATTTCAGGAAGTCCCATGACAGCTGTTTTGAAAGGAATCCGCGTACTCGATTTCGGGCGCTATATCGCTGGACCATACTGCGCCACCTTGTTGGCGGATCTCGGCGCTGATGTCATCCGCATCGAAAAACTGGATGGCAGTGAAGACCGATTTCTGTCACCTGTCACTCCCGCTGGCGATGGCGCCCTTTTCATGCAACTGGCACGGAACAAACGCGGCATGACCTTGAATCCGATGAAGCCAGAAGGACGCGAGATTGTCCGGAAACTGGTCGCGACGGCGGATGTGGTGGTCGCGAATCTGCCCCCCGACACTCTGGCGACAATGGGTCTGGATTACGACAGTCTCTGCGCCGTGAAGCCGGATATCATCCTTACCATGATCTCGGCGTTTGGTCGCGGCGGTCCTTACAGTAATCGTGTTGGTTTCGACGGGCTTGGCCAGGCCATGTCCGGCGCCATGTACATGTCGGGAACTCCGGATCAGCCCGTGAAAGCCTATCCTCCATTTATCGATTTTGGCACAGCCAGCCTGTCGGCATTCGGCACCATGGCCGCTCTTTTCGAGCGTCAGAAAACCGGCAATGGTCAGGTGGTAGAAGGATCGCTGTTCAATACCGCGCTGACAATGATGAATGGCACCGCTATCGAACAGGCGATGATCCAGCGCAATCGCGTGGCCACGCTCAATCGCTCCCAGACATCGGGGCCGGCCGATACCTTCAAAACCCGGGACGGCTGGGTGCTTGTCCAATCGGTCGGCGGACCACTGTTCAAGCGCTGGGCCGACCTGATGGGTGAATCCCATTGGCTCGAGGACCCGCGGTTCAAGGATGACATCTCCCGCGGCGACAATGGCGAATTGATCAGTGCCCGATTAGCCGAATGGTGTGCCGAGCGCAGCACCGAAGAAGTGCTCGCGGCGATGGAAGCAGCCCGACTCCCCGCAGGACCTGTGCTCTCACCACAACAAGTGCTGGACGACCCGCATGTAGCGGCGAAGGGACTGTTCCAGCCAACTGCATATCCGGGTCTCGACAAACCGGCTCCGCTGATGAAAACTCCGGTCGAATTGTCGGCAACTCCGGGTGACATTCGCCAGCGACCGCCGACACTGGGTGAACACACCGACCAGATCATGGCAGAACTCGGGTATTCAGCAACCGAGATTGCCAGCTTGCACGAAAAACGCGTTATCTAATGCAACCAGGAGAGGCTGGCTAAAGCCTCAGCGGAGATTCCCATGCGAAAACAGCTTTCAATCAGCGCCAGTCTGTTCGCCCTGAGCCTGTCTGTCGCCTCGGCGCAGACCAGCGTACTCAGCATCGATCATTACGTGCCCAATGTTTCCAAAGCACCGGTCATGGCAGGTGAAACGGCGCAGATTTACGTGCGCGAACGGGTCAGCCCGGGACAGGACGCCAAACCCGTGGTCCTGTTTGTGCATGGCGCGGGGACTCCTGCCGAAGTGGCCTTTGACGTACCATTGGCGGGTTACAGCTGGATGGCACACCTGGCGAGCGCTGGTTTCGATACCTTCGCGATGGACACCACCGGTTATGGTCGCTCAACCCGACCCTATCCAATGAACGACATCTGTAACTTGTCCGAGGCCCAACAACAGGATTTCATTCCCGGGGTGATAGCTCACACCTGCCCACCAACCTACGCCTTCGCAACGACCACTATCGAATCGGACTGGGATGATATTGATGCGGTGGTCGACTACGTCCGCAAACTGCGAGGTGTCGACAAGGTGCATCTCGTTGCCTGGTCGCTGGGTGGCCCCCGTGCCGCTGGCTACACTGCCCTGCATCCGGAGAAGGTAGATCGCCTCGTGCTGCTGGCACCCGCTTATGGCCGCACACGATCTTCTACTCCTCCCGAGTCGTTACCCCTCGCCGGGGTTGCCTTCAACAAGCAATCGGCGAGCGACTTTGTCGCGAACTGGGATCGTCAGGTGGGATGTGAGAATCAGTATGCCCAGCCGGTCAAAAACGCCGTGTGGGGTGCCATGCTTGACTCCGATCCCGTCGGTGCCACCTGGGGCACCGGTGTTCGGCGCGCCCCGGCCACCACCGTTTGGGGCTGGAACGCCGAGGTCGTTGCGAAAACCCGTCACCCGATGCTGCTGGTGTCGCCAGTGCATGACAAACAGGTCCCCGCCGCTCGCGTGCGTGAATTGTATGAAGATCTGGGCGCCGAACAGAAGGTGTTGCTGGATCTCGGCTGCTCGTCCCACAATGCGATGTGGGAGATAAACCACGAGCTCCTCTTCGATGCTTCGCTGCAGTGGTTGCGAGACGGTGCCGTCGATGGCGTCACCAATGGCGAATTGCAGAAGGGATATTAAAGGCAATCGTGCCAGGTGTCGCCACCTGGCACGACCGGTTTGTCCGCTACTGACGTCTTACGGTTTCGGCAGCGCATAAACGATAATGCTACCTGGTCGCGGTGGCACAGCACTGGGCTGAATCGTCAGCATCGCTGTGCCTGAGCCGACGGCGAGGTACTGCCTGCCTTCCACGGCGTACGACACGATACCCCCCCCTATTTGCGCGCCGGTATTAATACTGCGCAGCAAATCCCCGCTCTGGGCGTCAAACAACAACAAGTTGCCAGTCATGCTGCCACTGATGACGAGTCCACCGGCGGTGGTCGTGACACCGGCGACCATCGGCAAAGGGTCGTGATATTTCCAGCGCACTGCACCGGTTTCGACATCCACCGCCGTGAGCCAGCCCGACATGTCCTTGTCTCGCCGAAAGCCACCACCCATATAAAGCTGACCCGGCACGAATTCAACATTCTCAGCCGCAATGAATTGACCGCAATTGTCCACTGCTGGCGTGACGAGCAGGCGTGCACCGGGGTGATAAGCCGGGCCGCTCCATAACACGCCACCGTTGACACCAGGACAGGCATAAACGCCCTCCCGGGTCACGGGCAGTGCGTAATTCTCGATCCGGGTTATCGGCGTCTCATACAGAGGGGCATGAGATTGAAGATCCAGTGTCCGTAAATAGCCATCCTTGCCCGCTGTCGTGATCGTGTCCCGAGTGACGCCATCACGCGCCACTTTCAGCACCGGACTCACCTGGGTCAGATCCCAATCGTGCGCATCATTCGGCACCATGGAGCGATACCAGCGCAGCGTCCCGGTGTGCGCATCGAGCGCGACGATGCTGTTGGTATAGAGATTCTCGCCCGGCCGCAGATAGGCAGGCAGATCAGGCGCCGGATTGGTGACGGCGACATAGACCTCCCCGCGTTCGGCATCCATACTCAGCGGCGTCCACACGGCGCCCCCGCCCAACGGAATGCCTTCGGGATTGCCCCAGCTGGGACCGCCGCCGGCCGCCGCTTCGGGCACCGTGTAGAATTTCCAGAGCAATTCCCCGTCCGCGATGGAAAATGCTCCCAGCCAGCCGGATATGGCATTCTCACTGCCGGCGGGTCCGATCAGGATCATGTCGTCGACGATCATCGGCGGCATCGTAAACGTCTCGCCGAGCCAGGGATCGGCTACCTGACGCGCCCATAACAGATGACCATTGGCTGAGTCGAGCGCGAGCAGATAACCATCGGCCGTTCCGCGGACTACATAGCCATCGCGAATTGCAACTCCGCGGTTATTTCCCCACACCATGCGGTCACGCGGAACCCAGTCAAAACTCCACAGCCGCTGACACGTCGCGGCATCAATGGCTGCAGTGTGGGTCGCATTCGTTACATACATGACACCCTGATGCACTATCGGCCCGGTCTGCAGGGTCGAACGACTGTTCATCTGATAGGCGCACACCTGCTGGAGCTGGCTCACGTTAGAGGTGTTGATCTCACTCAACTCGGAATAGCGCGTGCCCTGATAATTCTTATTATGGTAGAGCCAATCTGCAGGATTACCGGCCGCCAGCAGTTCGGTCATTGAAGGTCCGGTACCCTGCGGTTCGAGTCCGTACAGACCCTCAATAAAAGTGGCGGCAGAATCGAGCTCTTGATCGCCGCGTGCAATAGGGATTGCACTGAGGTAGGCGTAATCATTGATGAGAGTGTCTGTACCTGCCAGCACATTATTACGCCCCAACACATACGCGAGTACATCCAGATTCTGGGATTCGCTCAACACGCCTTCCTGCCTGGGTGGCATGGTCGTCGCGATGCGATTAAACAATTCGGCGACGTTGGCGCCAAGCATCGACCATGATTTGCGGAAGGCTGGCCCTATCAGGGCCGGCGCAGCACCGCCATCGAGATTCTGTCCATGACACAGCGCACACTGTTGCGCATAAAGCGCTGCACCGCGATCAAACTGGTCATCGGTAAAGGAACCGGTAGCGAGGGGCGCTTCGGCCGCAAACACTGTGGACAGTCCCGCAATTGTCAGGAACACGGGGACTGTCAGACAGCGGAGGAGTACAGCGTTAACTGGATGCATTGTCTCTACCCTTCTTGTTGTTATGAATGGTTGTTATGAATGGCTGTTATTAATGGTTTTTTTGAATGCTTGTTATCAATGGTCGTTATGGGCTGTTGTAATTGGCGTTAACAACAGCCCGCTGCGATGGGTTCCCAACATTGTTCGTAGTCATGAGTCGAAAAGGCAGTGCCAGGAATCGTTCAGGTCTGTACCAAATGCAGCCCTCAGTCCTTCTCAACGAGCGGACGCAGCAGGAGCGGCCGCGCTGAGCGCTGTCCAGAAGGCTTTGTTGAAACTTTCACCATCGAGTTCGCCACTGAATCCCAGCCGGGTGACCACCAGATTGAGACTCGGTACCAAATACAATTTCCGGTCCGCCGCCCCCTGCATTGTGACGAGGTCCGCTGGAGCACTCGTGATCAAGGGTCCCTCAATGCGAGGAACCCGGGCACCCGGTGCCAGTGAGTAAGACTGACCATTAAGCCACCAAAGAAAGCCGTAAGCCGGATTCAGGGATTGCGAAGGTGTCAGCATCGCCTGCAAATAGTCCTGGTCTGCGAGCACGGCCTCGTTACCCCACTTGCCTCCGGCCTGGATCATGAGTCCAAAGCGCGCGAGATCTCTTGCTGTGGTCGAGAAGCCTACGGCGATGTCGGCGCTCGCCCACGGCCGGGCCGTCCACGACGAATCCCGCATACCGAGCTTTCCGGTCAACCAGTCCCGAGTGATTGTATCCCGATCACTTCCTGCCGCTGCAGTCACTACCCGCATCACCATGTGGTAGGCAGGTGTGTTGTAGAACCATTTGCTGCCCGGCGCCGCGTCGAAACTGAGGTCTTCTTTCAGGCCGCTCGTCATCGACAACAAGTGGCGAATCGTAATCTGTTGTTCATTATTAATTTCGGTTTTCGACCAACCCTGTCCGAGATAACGGGACACCGCTTCGTCAATGTTCAGCAGTCCGCGTTCCTGGGCAATACCAGTGAGCACCGCCACCACGCTCTTCTGGGCAGAGGCGACATCCTCGATCACCCGACCAGCCGCGTCGTGACCGGTTACAAAATTGGCATAGCCGTTGGGCGCGTCGGCCATCGACCAGTAACGCTCGGCCAGAATGCGCCCGCCATGGAGAATGAGTACCCCACTGGACTGACGCGGTCCGGCCAGTTCCAAAGCCGCCGCCAGGCGCGCCGGGTCCCAACCCACCGCTGCCGGGTCCACCGTTTCCCATTGCCCGTCAGCGGGCGGAAAGTACAGCTGCTGTGCCGCCGCTGGCCATGCATTGAACAGAACTCCAGGGATAACTATCAGCAGCAGACGTTTGATGAGTTGCATATTCTTCTTGCCTGGGTATTAGGTTTCTTGACCGGGCTTTAGCATAATGACCCTGCCGGGACTGTAACAAGAGTTACAGTCGAAAACCAAGAACAAAAAGGACCCCAGACGTGAAGATTCGATACCTGATAGTGTGCCTGTCCGCCCTGTTGCTCCAATGTGCCGAAGAACCTCCTGAGCAAGCTAGCCCTCAACTGGTTTTGCCTCCGCCGCTGTCTGCGGCGGAGTTTCCACCGGATATCGACATGGGCTCTCTCGCCCGCCTGCCAACCGTGCAACAGCAGGATCTTGACGCTATCGGACAGGACGCTTTCGATACCTACGTCAGCCCCGGCACCGGGTACGAGACCGGCTTGCGCGGGCCCATCGGCATGTGGATGCATAGCCCGATACTGGCGAAGGCGCTCTTCCCGGTGCGGGAACGCACGCGCTACGGTTCCCAGAAAGATCAACGGCTGACTGAACTAACGATCATCAGCACGGCTCGGGAAATCAATAATCAGTACGAGTACACCGCCCACGAGGGAGCGGCGCGCACCGCGGGGCTGGAAGAAGAAATAATCGATTTCGTGAAGTACCGACGAGACTTTGATGACGCCCCTGCAATCCCCACCTTCGGAATCACCGAGCGTACTCTGATTCAGTTCACGCGAGAGGTCGTCAGTGAAGAGCGGGTCAGCTCCGCCACGTTTGCCCAGGCACTGGAACTGTTTGGCCGCGAAGGCGTCATGGATCTGGTGGGTTTGATCGGCTACTACAACCTGGTCGCGATCACGCTGAAGGCTTTCGACGTGCATCACCCGCCAGGTCGGGAACTGTTGTTGCCAATTGCAGTGAAATGATTTTCAGGGTCTGGAGCCTAACACACGAAACCGGGCAACAAGGCTTGTGACATGGCGTCACAAGCCGCTCAGGAACTCCAACATGGCGGCCGTCGTCTCGACAGGAGCTTCCTGCTGCACCCAGTGACCCACGTCGGGCACCAGAATAACCCCACGCAAATCCTCGACGACCCGCGACATCGCGCCCTGCAACCGCCCCTGGGGTGCGCCCCCGATCACGACATCCCTGGAGCCGGCGATAAATAACGTCGGAATCGTGATTTTGGCATCCTGCAGATGCGCGGTTATCTCCCAGTTGCGATGGAAGTTGCGGTAATAATTCACGCCACCACGAAATCCCGAGTGCTCGAACTGGGCAACGACATAATCCAGGTCTTCCGCGTGCAGCCAGTCCGGCAATCCTTTGGGTGCGCCCAGCCGGCCGATCCAGCCGCCCGCGCTGCGCTTGGGGTCAGTGATTACCGGTGCTTCGCGCGGTGATGTTGGCGACAGGTAGAGCCTGCTCAACAGACCGCGTGGATCGGCATCGTACTCAGCCTCAGCCACACCCCCAGGCTCATTGTGATAGAGAATGTAGTAGAAATTGTCACCATAGGTCTCGCGCCAGGAGTCCATCGGTGAGCGTTCTGGCCGACCGGCATAGGGCACACTCATGGCGATCAGCGCAGTGAAGCGCTCCGGGTGGAGCAGCACCGTATTCCAGGCCACTATCGCGCCCCAGTCGTGTCCCACCATGATGGCGGTCTTTGCAGACAATGCATCCAACACCCCCACCATATCGGCTGCCAGATGGACAATGTCATATTCCTCTACGGCTTCCGGGGCCTCGGTATCGCCATATCCGCGCATCATTGGGACGACGACGTGATAGCCCGCCTCCACCAAAGGTGGAATCTGGTGACGCCAGGAGTACCAGGACTCGGGCCAACCATGGGCAAGCAATATCAATGGCGCATCTGCAGCGCCGGCTTCCGCTACCCGCATATCGATCGAATTCACTTTGATGTCCCGAAAGGTCACTCCCGGCACCAGGCTGCTTGCGTTCAAATCAGATTCCTCCGCGGTTTCGGCCACCTGAGCCTGCGTCAGGGACAGCGGCAGCCAGCAAATAAGCAGAATGCCCGGGAGCGCCTGCCAAGGTAAACGTTTGCTCGCTAATCGTGCCATCGCTATAGCCCATGAATAATAGGTGGATTGCATAACACGGGCAGCGTAGCACGGGCGGATTCAGCAACTCAAAGCGAATTCCCTTTTCTAATTTGGCGCACCCGGAATGATTGATTCATATTTTGGCGAAGCCAAAATGTTCACCCCTGCGGGGCGGCGTTCCGCCGTCTGCGGCGCTTCGCGCCTTTCGAACGAATGCCGGGCAAAACTTTCCACGAACAACAAATAAAAAAAGGGAGCCTATGGCTCCCTTTTCTTATTTGGCGCACCCGGAATGATTCGAACATTCGACCCCCTAGTTCGTAGCCAGGTACTCTATCCAGCTGAGCTACGGGTGCGGATTCTGGCGAAACCGGACTGCGGTTTGCGAGAGGGCGGTATTATAGCTAAATCGGTGATTTTTCATAGACATAAATGACGATTATCCGTGTCCCGGCGTTTCATCCGTTTTGGGCTTGTATTACCATGGCGGGCACCACTTTCAGGCGGGATTCCATTCGTTGTGACTCACGCAAAGCGTTTGAAATTATTCAGGATTTGTCTGCTGGGCCTGCTGTTTGCCAGCTCGACCGCTGTGCGAGCGGATTACGAGGCCGGGGTCAATGCGGCGTTCAATGGTGATTTCAAGACGGCGTTTCAGGAATTTCAGCGTGCCGCCGAGGACGGACTGGATCTCGCTCAATACAATCTGGGTATCCTCTATTTCACCGGTCAGGGTGTGACGCGCGATTATGCGGAAGCCTATCGCTGGACTCTGGCCGCGGCAGAACAGGGGCACGTTGCCGCCCAGTTCAATGTTGGCAGCCTGTACTACGAGGGTCAGGGTGTAAAACGCGACTATGCCAAGGCGGTGGAGTGGTTCGCCAGCGCCGGCAAATCCGGCCACGCGGAGGCTGCCTTTGAGCTCGCTCGCATGTACTCCGAGGGCGACCACGTGAAGCGGGATCGGGTACAGGCGCACGCCTGGGCCAGTATGGCGCTCGCCAACGAACATCCGGACGCCGAGGCTATGCGTAATCGGCTGGAACGACGCATGAAAACGGCCCAACTCAGCGAGGCCCGGCGACTGTTCGCCCTGTGGCAGATTGAGTAATCCTGTCGGGCACGTGCTCCAGAAGGTCCCATTACCCGGGAGGTAATGGTTTTGCTTACATCCCCCGGCTGGAATCCTCTCCACAGCCATCAAGGAGAGTCACCATGTCAGCCGTTGGCCCCCTGCTCAGCGAGTTCCGCAAGAAAAGCCGTCTGTCGCAACTCGAATTATCACTGTTGGCGGATGTGTCTTCCCGGCACATCAGCTTCATCGAAACCGGGCGCACACAGCCCAGTCGCGCCATGCTGATGCGACTCGCCGACGTCCTGAACCTGCCCCACAAGGACAGCAATCTGCTGCTGCACTCGGGAGGCTATGCTGCCGCCTACAGCGAGCTGCAACTCGACAGCTCGGAACTGGAACCCGTGCGTCACGCTTTAGGGCTGATCCTGGACAATCACAATCCTTACCCGGCGCTGGTAATGGACGGTGATTACAATGTGGTCATGGCGAACAGCACGCAGCAGGTACTGTTGACCCGACTGCTCAAACCGGGGCAGGAGCTCCCAGCCGGGTTGAATGTGCTGGAGGCCGTCTTCAGTGCGGCAGCCCTGCGTCCGGTCATCGTCAACTGGGACACCGTGGCCTCTCACCTGCTGCGTCGGCTGCGCAAGCAGGTGCTCGCCTTCGGCAAACCAAGCCACACCGCCCTGCTCGCTCGGCTCGAATCGATGTCGCCGCCGCCGGACTGGCAACAACCCAAAGAGTCGCAGCATGACGGCCCCATGTTGACAGTCGATTTTCAGTTGGAAGGACAGATACTCAGCACCTTTACCACGCTGAGCCAATTCGGCTCAGCGCTGGATATCGGTATTGAGGAATTGATGATCGAGAGTTATTTTCCGGCTGACAACGCCAGCCGGAAATTTTTCGAAGCGCTGGGCAACTCGCAGTCAGACCTAGTTTGCCGCGGCTTGCTCTTCGACGAGCTTGGCCTCGGCCATGACAAGTAATTGCTGCAACCAGGCGGTAAAACTTTCAGGATCGACGAAGGGGTGAGGATCGCCATCCTTGCGCTCCTTCAACATCTCATAGCGCGCAAACACATCGCCGGAATCAGGATGGTTGGGTATATTGACCTCAACATCGTTCATCGACTGTAGTCGCTTGACACTGCTGATGTAGGTCTCGGTACGCTCAACACCGGAGAAATTCAGGCCGACTCCGCCAAACATGAAGGCAACGTGTGGATAACCCTTGTCATACACGGTAAACCGGGTTGATAGCACGCCTTCGGTGTGACCGGGAGTTTCGAAGAAACTGAGTCGTGTGCGACCAAGATTCAGGGTACTGCCATTGGCTACACTCAGGTGTCGACGCGGCTTGGGATATTCGCGAAAGACAGGTGGCTCTTCTGTCATGCGCCAATCGGTTTCAGTCATCATGACTACCGCACCAAATTCGTCCTGCATTCGCTTGGCGCCGCCGATGTGATCGTAGTGTGCATGGGACACGATTACATAACGAATGTCATCCGGGTCAAATCCGAGTTCGCGAATGCTGTCGATCGTGATGTCCGTCAAGTCTCCGTACAAGGTATCGAACAGGATGAGGCCTTCTTCGGTTACCAGCAGCCAGGCGGATACCCAGCGCGCACCGACATAATAGAGATTGTCAAAAACCTGGAAGGGCGCGACTCGCTGAATCTCGGGATCGTCGTTGTCCTGGGCCAGCGCAAAGGTGGAGAGACTGATTAGCAGTAGACTGCAAAGACCGGTTCTGAATAGTTTGCCAAACATGGATACTCCCCTGGGTGCTGCGCTGCTCTGGCGCGTGAATACGGCCGATTATAAACAACCGGGCGGCAGGGGGATACAGCCAATCCCTAATGGTTCCGGGCGCGATATTCCTTGCAATCGGCCGGGCTTTTCGTTTTACTCCGCAGCCGATAGGACGCGGCAATTTCACAAGAATTGCCCCGCATGTCAGCGGTAACCATCCGCCAATCCCTAGCGAGGCACAGGCATGAAGATCGGCTCTCCAAAAGAAAGCAAAGACCAGGAATTCCGGGTTGGACTCACTCCGAAGTCAGTCGCCAATCTGATCCGGGACGGACATGAAGTCTGGATCGAACATGATGCAGGTGCCGGCATTGGCGCCACCGATGCGACCTATGAGTCACTCGGCGCGCAGATCGCAGGCAGTATTGACGAGGTGTTCGAACGCTGTGAACTGATCGTCAAGGTCAAGGAACCAAATCGCGCCGAGCGCGCCCTGCTCCGCCGTCACCACACGCTCTTCACTTACCTTCATCTGGCCTCTGATGCCGATCAGACACAGGATCTCATTGCGAGCGAGGCGGTGTGTATCGCCTACGAGACAGTGACCGATGCCGACGGTCGCTTACCACTGCTCACACCGATGTCGGAAATTGCCGGTCGTCTCGCGGTGCAGGAAGCAGCCGCGCACCTGGGCAAGCATCACGGCGGCATGG
>JALRBQ010000077.1 GCA_023257655.1 Pseudomonadales bacterium | reverse complement strand
GTACAGATCTAGAGACCGTACTCCAAGACATTCAATCAAGTAACCTATATTTCTATTTGTAAGGGCATAGAAGTATTTGTCCTTACCCAACCCTTTCAATCTGAAATACTCTTCAAGAGCTTCTTGAATGTTTGGAAGGGTTGAGCTTTCTGAGGAATCTAAGCCTGAAATTAGATACCGTTTTGGTAGTCCAAACTTTTGAACACGTAAACTCAGCCAATACTCCTCTAATCTGGAAGTCAGAATTAAAGATGCCCTAGCTGCTGCAGATTGCGATCGTGTCCTGAGGGACTGAACTATTCGGGGTTTAGAATAATGATTACGCAGATCAGAGGGTACTCTGCGTGAGTAGTAGAAGATCCCATCTTTCTTATATGTGAAAGCTGGATTCCCTAAATTGGTCAACGATTTGGTCACCACTTGCTCCAAAGACTGTGAAGTTTTCTAAGTCTTACAAGTGGTTAGCTAAAGAATTTGGCGCGCCCGGAGAGATTCGAACTCCCGACCAACTGGTTCGAAGCCAGTTACTCTATCCAGCTGAGCTACGAGCGCGTAAGAGACGAGATTATAGCCGCTTGGCCTAGTTTGGTCACGACTCGATTCCATCAAACTTTGCCGATTAGCAAAACGTTCGAGAATCGAGAGAAATATCACTTAGGTGTTGACCTAACTAACTAGATCAATATACTTAGGCACATGCCTAACCAATCGAAAGCTCTTAATTCCATGTTCCAGGCCCTGGCCGATCCTACGCGCCGCGAGATTGTGCGGCGTTTGTGTGAGGGGCCGGCGACGGTGTCGGAGCTGTCGGCGCCGTTCAAGATGGCGTTGCCGTCGTTTGTGCAACACCTGCAGGTACTGGAGCAGTCCGGGCTAATCACGTCGGAGAAAGTGGGGCGCGTGCGGACCTGTCGGGTGGCATTGGAACGCATTGCTGATGCGGAGGCGTGGTTTGAATCGCTGCGGGCCTTGTGGGATGAGCGGTTCGCGCAGCTCGATACCTTGCTTGAAACACTACAGGATGAGAAATAATGAATGCAGCCGCATCGGGTTTTCGTTTGAAACTTGCGCCTCAGGGTGACCGGGAAATCCTCATCACACGCCAGTTCAAGGCGCCGCGCACACTGGTCTTCGAAGCCTTTACCACACCGTCAATGGTGATGCAGTGGATGGACACACCGAGCTTTCCCATCACGCGGTGCGAGATCGACCTGCGCATCGGTGGCTCCCTGCGCTATGAGTGGTCGAGTCCGACCGGGGGTGGCATGGGCGTATCGGGTGAATTCCTGGCAATCGACCCACCCTCCCGCCTCGTGCACACGGAGATTTTCGATGAGGACTGGACCGACGGGGAGTCGGAAGTCACGACGACGTTTGCGGAGACTGACGGAATCACACTCGTAACGATGACGATCTGTTATCGCACCGGCGCAACGCGGGATACGGTGATGAAGACGAACATGGAACAAGGCATCGCGAAAAATTTTGACAATCTCGACACGCTTCTCTCTAATTAGTCGCTAGCAGACGTCGGCTCCTTCAAGCCACACGCGATTATCTGCACGAGGATATTAAGTGGATCCAGTCACCGCCATTGAGACCATCGCCGGCGTCATTCAGTTGGCGGTGGCACCGGTGTTTCTGCTGGCGGGTATTGCCGGGATGCTGAACGTACTGTCCCAGCGGCTGAGTCGAGTCGTGGACCGAACACGCTTGGTGGAGCGGCATATCCTAACCGAGGTGCATGACCATCACCGCAGCCAGTTGCAGGCCGAGACCTCCGGTCTGTGGAAGCGAATCAGGCTCGTGAACTGGTCGATTCGCATGTTTGTGTCCGGGGCTCTGCTGGTGTGTCTCGTTATCGTCGCCCTGTTCCTGGGTGAACTGTCGCAACTCAATCTGTCGATTGTAATTGCGGTGCTGTTCATGGGGGCGATGGGCCTGCTGATTGCCGGCCTCATTCTGTTTCTGTTTGAGGTGAGTATCTCGACGCGCACTATGCGCGAGGGGCTTACCGATGTCATTCTGGCGGAGAGTGCCCAGCACTCAAAACCACCCTCGTCCGCACTTTAGGCGGCTTTAAATTCTTCGCGGGCCCTCGCCCGCTGCTCGGCACCACGTGCCATGGCTGCGGCCACATTCTGGTCGAGATTGCGCAAAGTCTTGCTCGCCAGGTAGAAGATAACGACGAGCGTCACGAGCAACACGCAGGCGCCGGTGATCGAAGTGGCGGCACCGAAGCGATCCGCAGCCAGTGCCATCGGGAATACACCGATCGGCGTGAGACCGAAACTCAACATCATCAGACTGCTCATGCGGCCACGCACGCTGTCGTCCACGAGTAGCTGAATCGACGCGTTGTTGACGGTCTGGCAGGCGCTCGCGCACAGGTTCGCAATCAGCAGCGGAGCCAGGGCCAGATAGAAGTTCGGCGTGTGCACGAAGAGTGCGAGGAACAGGCCGAAGGCCGCCGTGGTACCCACCATCAGCTTCAACCGATGGATCGTGTCGCCACGTTTAACGATCCACAGTGAGCCGAGCACACCGCCAACCCCGCCGATCGCCATCAGTGTACCGACACCACCCTCACCTCGCTGCCAAGCCTGTTCGGCCAGCATCACAAGTATGCTCTGGAACGGCATCGCCACGAACATCGGCAGCAGACCGAACACAAGGCAGATGAAAACTGGTCGATTGTGGCGTACGTAGCTGAAGCCATGGAGGATATCGGCCAATAGTTTCTTCTTCGGTTGCCCGTGACTCGCCGAGTGACTGCGCTCCATGCCCAGCATGCAGAGAATGGCCGTGGAATAAAGCGACACCGAGACGACATAGGCCGCCGTGGTGGAGAACTGGGCGATCACAACACCCATCAGGCCGGGTCCGGCGACGCGAGCCAGGTTAAGTGTGCTGCTGGAGAAGGCCATGGCAGTCTGAATCTTCTCCGGACCGACGACGGTCGCCGTGATCGCCATGCGCGCCGGCATGATGAAAGGAAACGCGCAACCGGCGAGGAATGCGGTGACGAGCAGATGCCAGAATTGCAGATGCCCGGTCAGCAACAGGGTGAGAATAAACAGGTCATTGCAGGCAATCAGGCACTGGCCCGCGATCACGAGTTGCCGCCGCTCCACTCTGTCGGTGATGGCGCCGCCGATCAGGGAGGCGAAGATCATCGGCACCGCGACCACCAGATTGATCATCGCCAGCGAGGTGGCGGCACCGGTCAGATCCCAGGCGATGATTGAACGCGTGAGAATCTGGCCCTGCATGGCAAAGAAGAACGCCACGTTGCCCAGAAACAACCAGCGGAACTGGGGTACGGCGAAGACATCGAGAGCGCGGCTTTTCGGAACCGGGGAATCGCTGGCGGGAGAAGAAATAACGGACACTCCTGTGTGAGGGCGCAAGTATAGCGCACTCACTGGTGTTACGGGCAGTGCAGCGCGCAACACAGCGGCTTATGTCACTGAATTCAGATACCGTTCAGGCAGGAACTGCAATTATTTGTTGCTAATCAATAGTGCATTTTGGAACTTACCTATAATCAACGCCTTACATCAGTTTCTCCGTACCCTGCCCGACTTTTCCGAGCCCGGCAAAAACGGTACCATGCGCCCCCTCGCAACGACTACAAAGAGGAAGACTCCTTTGACTGTTTTTCGACGCACACTGGTTCTGTTGCTTGGAACCTTCTCGCTCATTCCGGCTTACGCACAGGAGGCCAGCGTCGAACGTGGTCGGGTGCTGTTCACCGCGGAGTGTTCACGCTGCCACGTCCCCGTTGAATTCGATGCGCGCCTGCGCGCCCGCTGGGTGGGCCGCAGTGGCGAAGACCTCTATCAGCAAATTCGCTCGACAATGCCCGCAGAGACGCCCGGCTCGCTGCGCAATGACCAGTACTACGACCTGACGGCGTTTATTCTGCAGTCGGGCAACGTCACCATCGAAGGCGGCGAGATCGCCGTCTCCGACTTCGCCACGCTGTCGATCAATCCCGGCGTCGCCGTTGCGATCAATGACGATGCCGGCAACCAACCGTGGACTCATATCAACGGCACCGAGAAATCCCTGCGCTACGCACCGCTGGATCAGATCAATGCCGACAATGTGGCCGATCTGGAAATCGCATGGTCCCTCGACACCGGCCCCTTCGGTCCGCGTCCGGAAACCCTCAGTGTGACCACGCCGCTCGTAATTAATGGCACGCTCTACGCCACGGCGGGTGCCACCCGCAATGTCATCGCACTCGACGCCGCCTCCGGACAATTGCTGTGGATGTGGCGCCCCGAAGATGGCGAGCGCTTCAATGACGCTGCGCGCAAGGGCTCGGGCAAGGGACTGGCCTACTACAACGGCGGCGGTCAGGAAGTCATCTTCACCATCACTCCGGGCTACTACCTCGTGGCACTCGATGCCCACACCGGTGATCCGGTGCCGACCTTTGGCGCACGGGGCTTCGTGGATCTGCGTCAGGGCCTGCGCCTCGGACCGGGCCGGGATGACCTCGACATCGGTATCTCGTTTCCGCCCCTCGTGATCGACGACGTCATTGTCGCCGGGGCGGCCCATGTGGTCGGCATGCGACCGGTATCGGCGAGCAACGTCAAGGGTGACGTGCGCGGCTTCGATGCTCGCACCGGCGAACTGCTATGGACCTTCAAGACGATTCCGGAACCGGGCCAGCTCGGCTACGAGACCTGGCTCAATAATTCTGCGTCTTACACCGGCAACGCCGGGTCCTGGGCGCCGGCGTCCGGTGATGTCGAACGCGGTGTAGTCTATATTCCGGTAGAATCTGCCACGGGCGACCGCTACGCCGCAGACCGTCCCGGCAACAACCTGTTCGCCAGCTCCACCGTCGCCCTCGATTACAAGACAGGTGAGATGAAGTGGTACTTCCAGACTACCCATCACGATATCTGGGATTGGGACACGCCATCGGCCCCACTCGTGGTCGATTTGCCAAACGGTACTCCAGCCGTCGTGCAGACGCTGAAGCAGTCGCACCTGTTCCTGTTCGATCCGGAAACCGGCGAGCCTTTGTTCCCGGTGGAGGAACGCCCTGTGCCGAAATCCGATACCCCCGGCGAAGTCACCGCACCCACCCAACCCTTCCCGTTAAAACCGGCGCCTTACGATCGCCAGGGTTTCCAGGAAGATGATCTGGTGGACTTCACCCCGGCGATTCTGGCCCGGGCGCAGGAGATTGCCTCTAACTACCGTTTCAGCGAGCTGTACACTCCGCCGTCGCTGTATCAACATTCGGTTGACGGGACACTTGGCACCTTGCATCTGCCCTCATCTACCGGCGGTTCCAACTGGGAAGGTTCGGCCTATGATCCCGAGACCGGGATCATCTATATTCCCTCGCGCACGGACACCAGTGTATTGTCACTGGTGCACGAACCGGAAGCGTCGACCGTGGAGTACATTCAGGGCGGAGGGCGCACACCGTCTATCGAGGGCATTCCGCTGGTGAAGCCGCCTTATGGTCGCATCACCGCCATCGATCTCACTTCGGGTGAGCATGTCTGGCAAATTGTAAACGGGGATACGCCCGAGGCCATCAAGACTCATCCACTGCTGGAAGGCGTGGACCTGCCCCCTACCGGCAAACCGACCCGCTCCGGCCTGGTGCTCACCAAATCACTGCTGTTCTTCGGGGAAGGTCCAGGCGGTTCGCCGGTGCTGCATGCCGTGGACAAAGCCACCGGCACGACCGTGGTCGAGATCGGCTTGCCAGCCTCAGTCACCGGCCAGCCCATCACCTTCATGTTGGACGGTAAACAATACCTCGTAATGGCTGTGAGTGATTTCCGCAGTCCGGCTCGTCTGGTTGCCCTCACCCTGCCCTGATTAGCGACCAGCAAGCCCAAGAGCCCGGACGTCGCACGACGCCCGGGCTTTTTTTCGTTCCCGGTAAAAAAACGGTTGCATGGAATACTGTGATTATATACAGTCTTTATCCACCCGCCGTCAGGTCGGGCCCCACAGGACATTGCCAATGACCAAACGCTGCCACTGGCCGGGAACCGATCCCGAGTATCTCGCCTATCACGATCTGGAATGGGGCGTTCCACTGCATGACGACAGACTCCTGTTCGAGTTTCTGTGCCTTGAGGGCCAGCAGGCGGGACTGAGCTGGATCACAATCCTCAAGAAACGGGATAACTACCGCAAGCGTTTCAAGAATTTCGACGCGGTGAAGCTGGCCCGCCTCACCGACGACACGATCGAGCAGCTGTTACTGGACACCGGCCTCATCCGCAATCGCCTGAAGCTGTTTGGCATTCGCACGAATGCCCAGGCATTTCTGGCAGTGCAGAAGGAATTCGGTTCATTCGACCGCTATGTCTGGTCCTTTGTCGGCGGCAAGACGATCGATGGCAGGCGCGGTCCATCGCGGCCAGTGCCCGCCACCACACCGGAGAGCGATGCAATGTCCAAAGACATGAAGAAACGCGGCTTCAAGTTTGTCGGCAGCACCATCTGTTATGCCTTCATGCAGGCCGCTGGCCTCGTCAATGACCACACAGGTCATTGTTTCCGTTACCGGGAATTGCGAGACTCGGTGCCAACTTCGAACCCGCGCTGACACATTGGCAACACGAGTAATCGACCCAACTACGCATTCAAACGACACTACAACCACACGCTGAAAAGAGGAACGCATCATGATTGGTTACGTCACACTTGGCACGAACGATATCGCGAAAGCGGCGAAATTTTACGATGAACTCCTGGCCGAAATCGGTGCCAAACGGACGATGGATTTCGATTCGTTCATTGTCTGGGGCATGAACCCGCAGGCACCGAGCATATCAATCATCAAACCCTATGATGGCAATCCAGCGACTGTCGGAAATGGCGTCATGGTTGCACTGGCGATGGGCAAACCCGAGCAGGTACAGGCACTGCACGCAAAAGCACTGGAACTGGGCAGCAAGGATGAAGGGGCACCGGGCGCCCGCAGCGATAATTTTTACGCCGCGTATTTCCGCGATCTCGATGGCAACAAGCTGAACGCGTTCTGTATTACTGGTTAGCACCGCGTCTGCGCAGAAACGACTGACGAAAAAAAACCCGGCGTACTGTAGAGTAGCCGGGTTTTTTTATTGCCAGAGACCGGCCTGGCTTATTGCCCCTGCACGACAGTGTTGCGCAGAATGCCAATGCCGGACAGTTCGACTTCGTACACATCACCTGGCTGCATGGCGCGTGTACTGCCCATGGTGCCAGACCAGATCATGTCACCCGGCTCCAGTGTGAAGTAGGTAGAGATGTAGCTCAGCATTTCTTCCATCCCAAAAATCAGGTCGGAAGTGTTTTCAGACTGACGCTCTTCGCCATTGAGACGACCGGTAATCTGAATGTTCTTGTAGTCAGCCCCTTTGACGAGCACTGGACCCACTGCATTGAATCCGCGCGAGCCCTTGGCGCGCACCCACTGAATATCGCCACCCTGCCAGGCACGTTCGCTAACATCATTGCCAGCAGTCACTCCGAAGATGTATTCGTGCGCATCTTCCACTGACACATTCTCGGCGTGCTTGCCGACCACTATCGCCATCTCGGCTTCGTAATGCAGGTTCTTGGATTCAGCCGGACGCACGATTGAATCTTCCGGACCAATAATGGAATTCGCTGGCACGATGAACAGGCCGGGATAAGCCGCAGGCTCGCCGGTGATGTGGCTACGGAAATTGAAGGCGGTCATGAACACGAGTTTCGGTTCAACCGGCGCTTCCAGTTTCACGTCTTCACGCTGCACGACGACACCGGTGTGATCGAGGCCCAGATAAGGTGCCTGGGTCAACTGGTGAATGCCATCGTCATGAATCATGCCCCAGCTGATGTCTCCCCCATTTTGTGAATAGCGGACGAAGGATTGTGCGCTGGCTGTCGATGCCAGTACCAGCACGCTGGCCGCAACCACAGTTGTCATAAAACGTTTCATGCCTGTTCTCCTGAATAGCTGAATGTTGTTGTCTTTTGGTATGAATGAATGGGTGGAATTATCGGGTGAAAATCTAGGACCGCTGATGCTACGCCGTCTGCAAAATCGGGTCAACCGCATACCCTGATTCGACGGTGCTGACTTTTCACTCGGTCTCTTCCTCGGCGCGCAGCTGAGCGTAGGCCACGGAATTCAGTTCTACAGCCTTGCGGTTGTAGACGATTTTGTGCAGCGTCTCGATGAGTGAATCCTGGAACTCATCATCGCGCAAATAGGCAGCCACATTGCCATCGGTCGGATCCAGTGCGCGCAGCTTCAGGTCGTAGCGGTGATCTTCCGTAATCATGATCACAGGAGTGGGTTTGCGAAGCGGACTGCGCTTCTCGTCCGCCCGCAGTCGAAACAGAAACTGATCGCGCGGACGCTTGTGACGATTCCAGCCGGTAATAATGCAAGAGAGCTTGTTAGTGAGCAGACCAAAGCCGCGATTGTACTGTTGCATCGCTTCCACCGCGTTGGCCTCATTGTAGGTATTGATCGCGGTATACAGTCCTGTCTGACCGATCAGGGTTGCGCACTCATCGACTAATGCATTATTCAGGTCGTACAACAGAATTACCGGTTTTAAACTCATCTAACTTGCTTCCGAAAGCCTCATTGTTGTTACTTTTATTCTCGTTTTCTGCCTGGCTTACTCACTCAGACTTGAAGATGACATTGGCACTAATCGGGTCACGTGTGGTTCTGGTTCGATTGGCCGGCACACCCGGATCCTCGAAGCCGAAGCTTATACCGAATAATATCTTCGTGCCATCATGGATATCGAACGCCTCTCGTACCAGATCGGGGTAATTACGCATTGTACCCATAGGACAACTGTGCAAGCCGAAGGCGACCAGGGTGAGCATCAACGTCTGCGCGAACATTCCTACGTCAATCGCCACCGTCGTGCCGAAGTTCGGATTCATACCGATGAACGCGATGTAGGGTGCGTCAAAAAATTCAAAATTGCGGAGCACGGCGCGAAGACGACCTGGCTTGTCATCACGGCCAATGCCCATTTCGTTGTAGAGCGCCACTGCACAGTCCACCTGCCGCTTGCGATATTCATTCTGGAAATCGCCGCGATACTCATAATCCGGATTCGGCGTGACTCCGCCGGCGGTGCGCTCGACCATTTCCTTGCGCAGGCGATCCTTCAGCGCGCCGGAGGCGACATACACTTTCCAGGGCTGCACGTTGCAATTGGAAGGTGACTTCTGCGCGATCTCGAATATCCGATCCAGCGTTGCCTGGGGCACCTCCTTGTTGAGAAAGCCACGCACGGAACGGCGCGAGTAAACGGCATCAATCAGGCTCATTGTCGGATCATTTGCGAGGGCTTGCTCTACTTGCATGCTAATTCCTGTCTCTGTGATGGCTGAAAATACTTGGCGTTGAAGTACCGGCGGGCGCAGTGCCCACCGGAACAGTCGTTGCATCTGGTCGCTAGCTCAGGATTCGACCACCATCGACATCGACGGTGGTTCCGGTGACGAAGCCGTTCTGCATGACGAACAAAATGCCCGCGGCCACTTCTTCCGAAGTACCGGCACGCTTGATCAGATGCGTCGCGGTCATTGCCTGCAATCGTTCACCTTTCTCGGCGCCAAGGAAATCAAACATCGACGTATCGACCGTGCCGGGAGAGACCACATTTACCCGAATCGGCGCCAGTTCGACGGCCAGGCAGCGCACGAGATTTTCCACCGAGGCGCCGACACAGCTCAGCGGCGATTGTGCCGGTCTGATCTTGCGCGCCGGCGATCCACTTACGAGAGTAATGGCACCGTCTTTCGCCAGAAATGGTGCACCGGCGCGAACCACCTTACAGTAGCCCCACAACTTGTCATAGGCCGCCTGGAATTGTTCCTGGGTTTGCTCGAGAAACGGCTTTAACGTGCGCTCGCCACCGATGGCGGCGGAGACGAGATGGTCGATGGTACCGACTTCCTTGAAGAGTGCTGCCAATCCGGGGCTATCGTGTGTATCGACCTGACGCAGGTGCACCTTGCCCTGGGTCGCGGCCTTCGCCGTTTCGATGTGTGCGGCAGTGCGACCGGCAGCCCACACATTCGCGCCCTGTTCCGAAGCGGCAATCGCAGCGGCGAGGCCGATACCGGCAGTGCCTCCGATGATGACGACATTCTTGCCGGCCAGATTATTCATTGTCATGGTTTACTCCCTTGCGGATTGTTATAAAACTAAGCGGGTGAACAGTGGGCAGTAGGACAGTCTGGTTCAGAAGATGCGTCCCGGACTCAGGATGCCTTTTGGATCCAGCGCCTGTTTCAATACCTTCATCAGGCTTATCTCGGACTCGCTCTTGCTGTAGGGCAGGAACGGCTTCTTCATCAAACCAATGCCGTGTTCGGCAGACACGGCGCCGTGCAACTCCTGAATGAGTCCATAAATAATCTCATCGATGGGTTGATGCAGATTGCGAGTCTCGGGGCCGACGTGAATGATGATGTGCACGTTGCCGTCGCCGATGTGACCAAACAGGCCAAGAATGGCGTCGGGCCAGCGCGCCCGCAGTCGACGCTCCACCTCTTCGCCAAAATACCCCATGTCACTAACATTGAGGCTGACGTCGTAAGTGTGCATGTAACCTACACCGGGATAGATCTCGGCAGCGGCGTCGCGCACGGTCCACAAATTACGAATCTTCGTGTCGGAGTTGGCAATAACAACCTCCTCCACCAGGCCCTGCTCGCTGGCGGCGCCGAGGCTGGCCAGAAACAGTTCCGTGTCTTTTTCGGCGTTCGAACCCATGCTCTCGATCAGCACATAGAAGCCGTAATTGTCTGGCATCGGTACCGTCGCATGCGGCACGTGAGTGTCGATGAGGCGATAGGTGTTCTGCCAGATGACCTCGAACGCCGACAGGCCCGAGCCGAGACTGGCCTGCATGTGCAGAAGTAGTTCCGAGACCCGGCCGAAATCCTTCACACCACACATCGCGACAACCTGACTGCTCGGCTTCGGTGAGAGTTTCAAAACCGCCCGGGTAATCACGCCGAGCGTGCCCTCGCTGCCAATAAAGAGTTGCTTGAGGTCGTACCCGGTATTGTTCTTGCGCAGCTTGTGCAGCCCGTTGATGATCGTGCCATCGGCCAACACTGCCTCGATGCCGAGCACCAGATCACGGGCCATGCCATAGCGGATAACGCGGTTGCCTCCGGCATTGGTCGAGAGGTTACCGCCGATGGTGCAACTGCCACGAGCGCCAAGATCCAGCGGGAACAGCAGGTTGTTGGCGTCAGCTTCTTCCTGAATCGTCTGTAACTGAACGCCGGCCTCGACCGTCATGGTGCTTGTGAAACGGTCGACCTCGAGGACTCGCTTCATGCGCTCGAAACTGAGGGCGATCTCGTCGGCCAGCGGCGCCGCTGCCGACACCAGCCCCGTCATGCCGCCCTGGGGTGCGAGTGGCTGGCCCGCAGCATGGCAGGCACGCAGGATGGCGGCTACCTGCTCGGTGGAATCCGGCCGCAGCAGCAGCAAGGGCGCCTCGGTGCGCGCGCCCATCACGTCCTTGTAATTGCGGACGTCGATATCGGCGCCTTCGCGGTAGCCACCGGGGCCGACGATGGCCTTTAATTCGGCGAGTAATGCAGTAGTAGTCTGGGCAGGCATGTTGGAGAGTGCTGTCTGGAAAAAACCGGATAGTAACATACGCAGTCCGATCGCAGGATCAGGAATGCGGGCCGAATCACGGCCTGAACACACGCCGACGGGATGTCCGCCGGCAGAACTGCTAGAATCACCGGCAATTGATGCGGAACGTCCGTCGTCCACCACACAACATGGGAGTACACATGGGAGTACATATGAACAGATCAGTCCTTGCAGGCTTCGCGTTGCTGGCCCTCACCGGCTGCAACTGGGTACAACTCACAGCAGCCGGCAAGGCCGTTAGCCTGTCCTCCGCCAGCGCCGTCACCGCCTGCACCCGCGTCGGGCGGGCACATGTGCAGACGCTCAGCAAAGTCACGGTAGTTGAACGCGGCGGCGAAAAACTGCAGGAAGAACTGCTGGTTCTGGCCCGCAATGAAGCCGGAGACCTCGGCGGTAACACCATCGTGCCAGAGTCCGTCATCACCGAAGGCCAGCAGACCTTCGGCGTCTACCGCTGCCCCTGACCCCCGGCGCCAGTGCCTCCACCCCCCCTCCTGCCTCGACGGAGAGCGCTGGCAAAAATATCTTGACCAAAATTAGATATTTAGATAATTTTCTAAATACCTAAGGAGTAGCCATGCAAGCCGTCCTCGAAGCCATCTCGGATCCGACCCGTCGCAAGATTCTCGACCTGTTGAAGAAAGGCGAGAAGTCGGCGGGGGAACTGGGCGAACATTTCGACATCAGCGGCCCCTCCATGTCCCACCACCTGAGCAAGCTGAAGGCGGCCGACCTCGTGCAGACCCGACGCAGTGGCCAGAGCATCCTGTATTCCATCAACACCAGCGTATTCGATGACGCCGCACAGTTCGTTATCGGCTTCTTTCAGTCACAGAGAGAGACCAGGTCATGAGTTTCATTCGCCAGAACCCACTCAGTTGCGGCGCACTCACGCTGCTCGTCCTCGTCAGCGCCGTGCTCTACCCGAACCTGCCGGAACGGGTCATCATGGGGTATGACTTCGATGGTGGCGTGGACCTCACCCGACCGAAGGACGTTGCCGCCACGCTAATTCCCGGAATCTACGCGATGGTACTCTGACGGTTCGGCGCTCACCGCTTTTCAGCTGCGTGATGCCAACGGCGGCGTTGTGTGGACCGGCGGGTCATGGCGTGCAGCCGGCAGCGATACCGCACAGAGTTATCGCCCCGGTGACCTTACATGGCGCGTTTTATCGACCTGGCGAAGCCCCGTTACCGGCTTTGAA
>JALRBQ010000065.1 GCA_023257655.1 Pseudomonadales bacterium | reverse complement strand
CTTCCTTCAGGAACCCAATGATCTGTTCTTCTGAAAACCGCTTCTTCACGTCCAATCTCCTCGTTCAAGGTATTGGTCTCCAAATGCCGGTGCTACTCAATTACGGGGGGACGTCGAGGTAGCAACGAGAGAAGAAAAAATAATAGAGGGCGAACATTCAAGAGCCTATCTAGAATATCGCCAACATGTAGGTATGTTTTTCCCCAGGATAATCAGATGGAAGCAATAAAGTTCAGAGTTATAGAAAGTGAAACGGAAATAGAAAAATACATAGAGAAGATTGAATCCCAGACCGGTGTTCGACTTCCTCCTCTCTATGCGCATTCCAGCAAAATTGTAGGAGGATTCCTACAAAATAAGCTGGTCGCAGGATACATGCTAGTGACAAAACCTTCATTCAGAAGTCTTTTTTTCGTTCCTGACTCAATTAAAGCAGCGCATAGTTTTTTAGTAACGATCAGTACGAAATGATGGAAGTAAATGGAGTATGGATAGGTCCTGCTGTTAAAACACCAAAAATGCAATTTCAATTCTGGATGAAATTGTTAACTGACATCTTCATGTCGAAGAAGAAATATTTGTTATTGATGAGTGATGCCAGAAACAAGAACATAGAGCACATTCACAGCCTGGCGAATCCAGAAATTCTCTACGAGGGATCTCCTAACTTAATGGCAAGTGACAAGTCACATGCAACCATTCGAGTTGGATATACTACTCGATGGAGAGCTGTCATGAACGTTCCCAAATATTGGTTTGAACTCAAGAAGAGAGAGCAGCGTGCCAAAAACTTTGAACGCAAAAGAAATCTGGAAAGAGCATTAGGCATAAGTGTTGAGCAGATTCAATAACAATGATTCTAGTTTCTCTCACTTGCTTGGCTTGAATACATAGAACAGATCGCTCTCTAAAACGGACCAACGAATCAGTTCTCGATCTTCATTTACTGATTCAGCACTGGCTAAAAATAGGCAATCAATTATCGGGCAGGGATGCCCGGTTTGATGCCTTGTTTTTACCCACGAAGCGCTGGATTTTAGCGCTAATGTGCATTATTCTCCTCTACCCGCGCCGGGTACGTTTCCATCCTCTTTTTTGCGCGAAATTCGCTCCATCGGGTAACTGGTGGTTGATCAGTTTTGGCTTGTATATGAGCAATATACAGGCACACGAACAGGTAGATTCCAGTGTTTCAGGCGGCTTCGCAGCCTGGGGCTGACGAAAGGTTTTTATAGTGCTTATGAAAAAGGCTACAACCAAGCGCGCATCCGCCGCAAAACCCTCCAAATCCATTAAAAAATACGTCTACGCCTTTGGCCGCAAGACCGACGGCAACGCCAGCATGCGGGAGCTGCTCGGGGGTAAGGGCGCCAATCTGGCGGAAATGGCCTCAATTGGCCTGCCGGTGCCGCCCGGTTTCACGATCAGCACCGAGGTCTGCACCTATTATTATGCCCATGGGCAAAAGTACCCCACGGTACTCAAAGCTGCCGTGGAAGAGGAAGTTCGACAGATCGAGCGACAGCTCGGTAAGAAATTTGGCGCTCGCAAGAATCCCTTGCTGGTTTCCGTACGCTCGGGCGCTCGGGATTCCATGCCCGGTATGATGGATACCATCCTCAATCTGGGCCTCAATGACGAAACTGTCGAGGGGCTCGCCGACGTATCAGGGAACCCTCGCTTCGCCTGGGATTGCTACCGCCGCTTCATCCAGATGTACGGCGACGTCGTCATGGGTGTGCAGGCTGTTTCCGAAGAAGATGCCGAGCCCTTCCACGCCATTCTGGACCGCGTCAAGCATGCGGCAGGTGTAAAATCTGACAGCGAATTGACGACGGATGACCTTAAGGAAGTCGTCAAACAGTACAAGAACCTGATTCGCAAGCGCACTCGCACAGCCTTCCCCCAGGATGTCATGGAACAGCTGTGGGGAGCGATCAGCGCCGTATTCGGTTCCTGGAAAAATGAGCGCGCAATCCTCTATCGTCAACAATATGGTATCCCTGCAGAATGGGGCACTGCCGTTAATGTGCAAGCCATGGTGTTTGGAAATGCCGGTGACACCAGTGCCACCGGCGTGGCCTTTACACGGGATCCAGCGAATGGCGAGAAAGCCTTCTATGGCGAATACCTGATTAATGCCCAGGGCGAAGACGTCGTCGCTGGGGTGCGGACCCCGAATGCCATCCGCGATCTGGCGAAAGACATGCCCAAAAGCTACAAGGATCTGGAAAAAGTCCGTGCCAAGCTCGAGGGCCATTTCAAGGACATGCAGGATTTCGAATTCACTATCGAGAACAATCGACTGTTTATCCTGCAGACCCGTAACGGCAAGCGCACCGGTCTTGCCGCAGTGCGAATTGCCGTGGAAATGCAGAAAGAGCGCCTGATGAGCCAGGAAACAGCACTGCTGAAAATCCCGGCCGAATCCATCGACTCCCTGTTGGTCCCGGTCTTCGACCCGAAGGCACTCAAGGCCGCCACCGTCATCGGTCAGGGGCTTCCCGCCGGTCCAGGTGCCGCTACTGGTCGCATCGCCTTTACGGCGCTCGCTGCCGAACGAGCAGTGCGCAACGGCCATCGCGTGGTACTCTGCCGCACCGAGACGTCACCCGATGATCTCAAGGGCATGCTCCATTCCCAGGGCATTCTCACCTCCCGCGGCGGTGTATCGTCACACGCGGCATTGGTGGCTCGACAACTGGGCAAGGTCTGTGTCTGCGGCGCTGGCGACATCAAGATCAATTACGAGAAACGCACACTGACAGCGGATCGCGTGGTGCTGGAAGAAGGTGACTACATCTCCATCGACGGCACTACCGGCAAGATCTACAAAGGCATGATCGAAAGCGCCGATTCAGAAGTGAAACGGGTGCTGGAAGGCGGCCTCAAGGCGGGGAAGAGCTACACTTACGAACTGTTTCAGACGGTGATGAGATGGGCAGACAAACATCGCTCCATGAACATTCGCACTAACGCAGACACACCAGCAATGGCGCGCCAAGCTGTTGCCTATGGCGCGGAAGGCATCGGCCTGTGTCGTACTGAACACATGTTCTTTGAGGGCGAGCGTATCGACTACATGCGTCAGATGATTCTCGCCGCCGACGAAGTCCAGCGACGTTCGGCGCTGAAGAAACTCCTGCCATTCCAGAAAAAAGACTTCATCGGACTGTTCCGTGCGATGGATGGCCGACCGGTGACGATCCGTCTACTCGATCCACCATTGCACGAATTCCTGCCACACGATGATGTGGTACGCCGTCAGCTGGCCGATCGACTCGGCATCCCACTGGACTTCGTCATCGAGCGGATCAAGGCGCTGCACGAAGAGAACCCGATGCTGGGTTGTCGCGGTTGTCGTCTGGGCATTATCTACCCGGAAATCACCGAGATGCAGGCGCGGGCAATTTTTGAGGCGGCCGCCCAGGTGCTGAAAGGCAAGAAGAAGGTCAAGGTCAATCCGGAAATCATGATTCCGCTGGTCGGCTTCCGGGAGGAACTCGCTGATCAACTCAGCATCGTGCACCGTGTTGCGAAAGAGGTCATGAAGAAGCGCAAGGTCAAGATCAGTTATATCGTCGGAACCATGATTGAAGTTCCGCGCGCCGCGATCACTGCCGATGAAATAGCCAAAGAAGCCGACTTCTTCAGCTTCGGTACGAATGACTTAACGCAGACAACCTTGGGCCTTAGCCGCGATGACATGGGCCTGTTCTACGACGAGTACCAACGCAAGGAAATCTACAATCAGAATCCGTTCGCCAGTCTCGATCAGACTGGTGTCGGCAAACTGATCAATCTTGCCGTTGATAAAGGGCGCCGCGCGAAACCCGATCTGAAACTCGGTATTTGTGGCGAGCATGCTGGAGATCCATCCTCCATCGACTTCTGTCACCGCGCTGGTCTGAACTACGTGAGCTGTTCCCCTCCCCGGGTTCCGATCGCACGGCTCGCGGCGGCCCAGGCGAAACTGCGCAACGCCGGCAAATAGGCACCATTTCAGGAAGGGAGTACTGCGCTGCCAAGCGCACTGCTCCCGGATTGCCGATTTGCATCGCCAGGCTTGCATCGAGTCCGACTACCTAAATTCGTTACACTGACAGTCAATCTCATCTCAATAGACAACAAGCAGAATCACTCTTGCACGACTAGCGGCGGCATCGGACAATCCAGTGCAGCAGCGATTGCCCTCAACAGCTCGGCCTCGATGGCGGCGATTTCACTATCGGCAAAGATACAGGCGGCGCATGCTTTCAGCAGTGCCGGTTTCTGCAGCGGCTTTAGTGTGACGAGTTCATCAACTGCCACATTCAGCCTGTCAAAATTAATGTCTTCCAGGGGCAAGAGTTTGTCGTGCAAGCCCAGTAATTCGGCGCCTCTCTCATAAGCCGCCGCGGCAGTAATGCCGCGCTGCGGATTGGAGTGAGCGAGCAGAGACACCAGCAGTCGAGCCGATTTGGCCACCTGATTCAGATCCCGATTCCCCAATGTGCGCACACTTTTCTTGCCAAAAATCGCCTCCAGATGTTGAAACACAATTTTCTGAAGCGCCCACTCGAACAGGCTGATCTTCTTGTCGAGCCCGATCAACTTGCCGAAGTTATCCTTGAAGAGTAAATACTGGGGTTGAGAAAGCTGACGCAGGCCCGACAAGGCAATGGTGATCAGTGGTAGCCGCTGCTCCGGCGTAATCGCTAATGCCAGCGGTTCCAGTCGCTGTACCTCGCCAAAGACACCTCTGTCCGCAAAATCCTGCAGGAAAAATAACTGACGCTGACGCAGCGTAGCTTCACTGTCTAACACCAGCAGATAGATCAGTGCACGGGCACTGGCAGGGGACTGTGCCGCTTCGTGCAATGCTCGCGGAAGGTCGCGCAACAATGCATCAGCATGCTGCAAGTGTCGTATCTCCGGATTGCCGACCTGATCGATCATCGCGTTTGCCATCAGCACACCGGTCGTAGTCTTCAGCAATGTCTCCGCGCGCTCCCGCTGGGTCGTTGTCCGCGCTCCGGCGTCCGCCGATTGTCGCACGTGCTCACGACTTGGACGGTCAACCAGGTCATAACTGCCGTCCCAGCCTGGCAAGATAGCAGCGATGCGTTGCTCCAGTGGTGGGTGGGTGGCATACAGGCCGCTCAGCGCAGAGTGACTACCCTCTTCAAACAAGGCGTGACTGATTTCGGCACTGGACGGGTTGGCGAGATAGGAATGCTTGCTGTGGCGGGCGATCTGCATTAATGCTCCGGCGATTCCTTCAGGATTACGCGTGTACTGTACCGCCGAGGCATCGGCCAAAAACTCGCGATGTCGACTGACCGCAGCCTTGATCAGGTTTCCAAAGAACGTGCCCATGAATCCTACTATGGTCAATCCGAGACCCAGCATCACAAGGCCACCACCGTTTTTCGAACGACGACTGTACATCGAAGAGCGCATCAAGTGATAACCGATAAGTCCCAGCACCATGATTCCGTGCAGAACACCGATCAGCCTGATATTGATGCGCATGTCACCGTGCAGGATATGACTGAACTCATGGCCGATCACACCTTGCAGTTGATCTCTGGTGAGCGTATTGATGGTGCCCCGGGTGACCGCGATAACTGCGTCGCTCGGAGTGTAACCAGCTGCGAAGGCATTGATCCCTGCCTCTTCCATTAAATACACCGGCGGCACCGGTGTCCCGGAAGCGATCGCCATTTCTTCCACAACATTCAGAACGCGTTGTTCGTTCAGATCACCCGAACCTGGCAAGATCAGTCGCGCATTCATCATCTCGGCAACGCGAGCTCCACCACCGGAGAGTGCAGCCATCTTGTAGAGACTCCCGAGCAGAATTACACCGGTGACAAAGACACCAACGCTGAAAAAGACTTCCCAGCTGAACTCCAGCGAAGCAGTACCGGCCATACTCGTCGAACCCGTCGAGGCGAAGCCAAGGGCGAGCATCACGAGAAGATTGGTGACACCGATAAGTGAAAGCACGGCGAGTGCGAACAACACGACAAGCTTTGTCGTGTTGCGTTTCGCCTTGTCCTGGGACGCGAAGAAATTCATGCGTTGTTACTGAGCGGATATTGGCTCAGAAGGCGACCTTGGGCGCGTCCTGGATTGCGGCGCTGTCGGCAAACTCCAGCAGGCTTGCATCACTGCCATGACCAAATGTGGGGGCCAGCAGCACCGCCGGAAAGGACTGCTTGTAGGTGTTATAGACCATCACCTGATCATTGAACGCTTGCCGCGAGAAGGCGACCTTGTTTTCCGTCGCCGTCAATTCCTCGCTGACTTGCATCATGTTCTGGTTCGCCTTCAAATCGGGATATGCTTCCATGACCACGTTGAGTCGATCGAGTGCGCCAGCCAGCGCTCCTTCCTGCCCCGCCAGTTGTTGAATGGCAGCGGCATTGCCGGGATCTTTGGCTGCCGCTGCGAGGCCTGAAGCGGCTGCGTTACGCGCTGCAATGACAGCCTCCAGCGTCTCTCGCTCATGCTTGATATAGGCTTTGGCGGTCTCGACCAGATTCGGGATCAGGTCATAGCGTCGTTTGAGCTGCACCTCGATCTGAGCGAATGCATTCTGGTAGCGATTCTTCAGACTCACGAGCTGGTTGTAAACACCGACGATATAGAAGAACAGGATGGCGATGATGACGAGAATGATAATTGTCGTAATACCCATAGTCAGTACTCCTCTTGGCGAGAACGGTACAGGCCACTGCAAATGCGGGCTTGGAAGGCCATTATTCCACTTCTGACGGTACTTGTCTCACTTGTACAGGGAGTTCTGATGCCGGTGTTCCTCATCCCTGGAATATCTGCTAAGCTGGTTCGTACCGTTAAAGCCCAATAGAACAATAATTATGAGCACCGGTATTCTCGCACTTCTGTCCCTACTCCCCATCATTTCCGTCGCTATCTTCCTCGTATTGCTGCGTTGGCCCGCCAGTCGCGCCATGCCCATCGCCTACGTCGTGGCGGGGATACTGGCCTATTTTGTCTGGCAAATCCCGGCGAGCCAGGTGATGGCGGCGAGTGTCAACGGCCTGATTGTCGCCGGAACGCTGATTTACATTATCTTCGGTGCCATCTTGTTGTTGAACACACTGCAGCAGAGTGGCGCGATTCTCGCCATCCGCCAGGGCTTCTCTGACATCACGCCCGATCGCCGCATTCAGGTGATAATTATCGCGTGGTTGTTCGGCTCCTTCATCGAAGGCTCGGCTGGATTCGGAACCCCGGCTGCGGTCGCGGTTCCGCTCATGGTCGGTCTCGGCTTCCCTGCCATGGCCGCTGTAGTAGCTGGTATGATCATCCAGAGCACTCCCGTCTCCTTTGGCGCCATGGGCACACCGATACTGGTCGGCGTCAACACCGGCTTGTCGGCGGATCCCGCCATGGCAGCCTACGCCGCACAGCTGGGCTATGGGGAATGGGAACAGTTCCTTGCCTTCATCGCCACCAAGGTCGCATTACTGCATGCCATTACCGGCACCTTTATCCCGCTGCTTGTGGTCGGTGTGATGACGCGTTTCTTCGGCAAGAACCGGTCGTTCGCGGAAGGGTTCAAGGTGTGGAAATTCGCACTCTTTGCCGCCTTCTCGATGACAGTACCCTATCTCATCGTGGCCAATACGCTGGGGCCGGAATTCCCCTCCATGTTTGGCGGCCTGATTGGCCTGGCGATCGTGGTGAGTGCGGCCAGCAAGGGCTTTCTCATGCCGAAAGCTGAAGAGGCGTGGGATTTCGATACTCGAGAGAACTGGGACGAAGACTGGACCGGCGCCCTGCAACCAAAATTCGATATTGGTCAAACCGAACGCGCCAGCATGGGCATTGTGCGCGCATGGTCACCCTACCTTGTCGTCGCCGGCCTGCTCGTGCTGACGCGTCTGCGCGCCCTGAACCTTGAGGCGATATTGCGCGACTCCAATCCGTTCATCACCTGGTCCTGGCCACGCATCTTCGGCAGTGATATCACTGCCTCATTCCAGCCTCTGTGGTCGCCAGGAACGATCTTCATCATCGTCTCCCTCATCACTATTTTTCTGCATGGCATCAAACGCGAGCAATACCAGGTCGCGCTCAGCAGTTCGCTGAAAACCCTGGTCCCTGCCTCGATGGCGCTGATCTTCACCGTGCCCATGGTGCAGGTGTTTATCAATACCAGTGGCGGTGCCGCCGGCTATGAACAAATGCCCATTGCGCTTGCCGAGGGTGTCGCCAATCTGACTGGTTCCGCGTGGCCTTTCTTCTCCACGTTCATCGGCGGACTCGGTGCATTTGTCGCCGGCAGCAACACCGTAAGCAATATGATGTTCTCCCTGTTTCAGTTTGGCGTAGGTGAGCGCATTCTGGTCGATCCCACCTGGATTGTAGCCTTGCAGGCTGTCGGCGGTGCCGCTGGCAATATTATTTGCGTGCACAATGTGGTCGCGGCCTCGGCCGTGGTCGGACTTGTCGGCAAAGAAGGCGCGGTGATTCGCAAGACTCTGCTGCCCTTCTTCTATTACGCAGGCACGGCTGGTGCTCTCGGTTATGGCATAGTCAACAGCGCCGATGGCATTTTTAATCTGGGCTTCATCCTCGCCGGGATCAGCGGTGCGACGATGATCTATTTCATCTTTCGGCATAATCGCCGGGATGCCTCCTGACAGACCGGTCAAACCCTTCTATACTCGGGGCTCGACCGAATCTGCCGGATTCACTCTAGCCACGAGTCTTTATGTCAGCCAGCCCGATGCCACTCCAACCGTTGGAAGAGCGCTCCCTGATCGTCGCTACAGCTGGTCATGTCGATCATGGAAAATCCTCCCTGGTTGGACGCATCACCGGCGTCGATACTGACACACTCGCCGAAGAGAAGAGTCGCGGCCTGAGCATTAACCTTGGCTACGCCTATTACCACTATGAATCGAGCCGACGTGGCATAGTTTCCCGCAATATCATCGGTTTCGTCGATGTACCGGGTCACACGGATTTTATTGGCAACATGCTCGCGGGCGTAGGTGCGGTGGATGCCGCCATGCTCGTCATCGCTGCCGATGATGGCATCATGCCGCAGACTCTGGAGCATTGCGCCATACTCAATCTGCTTGGAGTATCGCGGGTCGTTGTCGCACTCACCAAAATCGACCGAGTCGATGCCAACCAGCTGGAGCAGGTCAAAGCCCAGATCAACAGCCTGCTCACCCACACCCGTTTCGCCCAATCGCCTGTCTTCCCGGTTTCAAATGTGAGTGACGAAGGCATTCCTGCCCTGCTCGACTACTTGCAAGATTGGTGCGACTCGGTCGAATCGAACGCGGACTCACTTCAGCATCATCACTTTCGCTATCTGGTAGACAGGAGCTTCAGTGTCAAAGGCATCGGCACTGTTGTAACGGGTACGGCCAGAGCCGGTTTTGCCTCTATTGGAGACACGGTACTTCATACAGGCTCAGGCACGACGACAAAGATCAGGGGGCTACGCCTTGACCAGAGTGCCATCAAGCTGATCGAGCACGGCCAGCGTGCCGCTGCCAATATTACTCTGGGGCATCTGGACGTCGTGCGGGGAGACTGGCTGATCGATCCACGCATATACCATCCGGTCACGCGTTTCGACGCCGAATTGCAATTCCTCGCCGCCGCGGATGAAATTTTGGAACAGGCGCAGTATCACCTGCATATCGGCGCCTCTCACCATATTGTGCATCTGCGCAAATTGGGAGTTGCGGGCAACCCGTTTTATCAGATCAAAAGCAATGCACGTCTCATTGTTCATCACGGCGATCGGTTCGTGCTACGCGATCCCGCTGCCGTACACACGATCGCAGGCGGACGCGTGCTCGACATCTTCATTCCGCGCCGTGGGAGGGCGAACGAACAGCGCCTGGCCGTGCTGGCAGCAATGGTCCTTCCCACTCCTGAGGCGATTGGTGTCCTGGTTGACGTGCTACCGGAGGGACTGGATCTGGCGCAGTTTGCTCTCTGTCGCAATCTGCGCTCCGAACCTCTGCACGATCTCGTTCGCTCGCTCCTCAAGGCAGGCCTGCCTGCCGTAACGTTTCTGCGAGACAAGAGCGAACTCCCGACGCTCTTGCAAGAGGGGCGCTTCCAGTCTCACAGCACTCGCATCCTCGATTACCTGCAGCAATTCCATGCGAAGAATCGAAACCAGCAGGGAGTCAGCGAACCATTGTTAAGCCGGGAAATACGCTTCGACGGCTCGCATCACCTGTTCCATGCCATCTTGCAAGTGCTACTCGACACCGGGCGCGTCAAACGCACTGGTACGCTCCTGCATCTGCCGGGTCACGAAACGGCGTTGAGCCGGGAGGAGGAAGAGTTTCTGACGCGCGTGCGCCCACTACTCCTCAAGGCCGGACACGTCGCCCCACGCACCCGGGAGTTGATGGAAATGACCGGCATACCACTCAAGGCGCTGGATCGTTTGCTGCGTCAGATCAACAAGGCCGGCACGCTCATCAAGGTCGCCGAGAATCGCTATTACTTGCCTGAGACCATCGTGGAAATCGCCGAATTGGTCGAGACACTGATCAACGATAATGACGATGACGGAGGTTTTACCGTCATTCAGTTTCGCGACGCGTCCGGTATCGGGCGCAATCTGTGTATCGAAATCCTCGAGTATTTCGACCGCATCGGATACACGCGGCGCGATGAAAACAGGCGTTTTCTGCGCACCGACAAGAACAATATCTTCGGCTGTTAGACCGCTTCCCTGTGATGCCCCTCTCCGACAATCAGGCTGCGCACCTTACCTGTCGAAAATAAAGCTGTTACCCTGTCTGCTTCGAGTCTGACGAGCTGCGAACGATGGGCCAAAAAATCGACTACACGGATTTTAGCGAGTCGGACTTCTCCGAATTCAGCGAACGCCTGCGCGCGAATCTAGCGGCACTGAAACAGATTCTGGCGCGACCCGGCTTCGGTGAGGGCGATCTCTCTTTTGGTGCCGAGCTGGAGTTGTATATCGTCGGCGCCGAAGGACAACCAGTTCACAAGAATGAGGAAGTCATCGCTGCGCTCAACGATCCTCAACTCACTCTGGAGCTGAACCGTTATAATCTCGAATACAATTTTTCGCCGGTGCTGGTGCGGGAAAACTGCTTTGCCGCCACGCAACAGGAAGCGATAGCGGCGCTGGAGAAGATCAATCGCTGCACGGCGCAATGGGACGCCAAGGCAGTCCCAATCGGAATATTACCTACCCTACAACAATCCGACACCGGGTATCACGCGATGACACCCTTGCCGCGTTTCGAGGCGCTGACAAAGGAACTCACCGAGCTGCGTGGTGGTCCTTTCACGATCGCGATCGAAGGCGAGGACACGTTACAACTGGCGATGGATGATGTCACTCTGGAGGGCGCGAATACCTCATTCCAGGTCCATCTGCGCGTACCACCTTCCGAATACGCGGATTTCTACAATGCCTTGCAGCTCGTAACCCCTCTGGTGGTTGCGATGTCAGCCAATTCGCCAACACTTTTCGGGCATCGTCTGTGGCATGAGACCCGAATTCCCCTGTTCAAACAGTCGATCGATTGTCGACCCCGGGACTCGATGCATCCAATGCCAGCGCGGGTCAACTTCGGCAACAACTGGGTACGCGATAGCGCCTACGAGCTGTTCGCCGAGGCCGCGTTACTCTATCGCCCCCTGTTACCGATTCGCTCTGAAGAAGACGCGATCGATATCGTCAGGCAGGGTGGCACGCCACAGCTGCGCGAATTACGCCTGCATCAGTGATCGATCTGGATGTGGAATCGACCGGTTTTCGATCCGGTAGACGGTGGGCATCTGCGAATCGAATTGCGCGCGTTTCCTGCCGGCCCTTCGATCACCGACATGCTCGCGAATGCGGCTCTCGCCATCGGATTGGCGAAATCCCTGCAAGGTGACATCAAAGATCTGCTGCCGGCAATACCGTTCACCTATTGCACTGCCAATTTTTATCGGGCGGCGCAAAAAGGCATGGCGGCAGAATTATTCTGGCCTTCCCGTCGACAGACTCAGCCGGAGTACTTCTCGGTTTCCACGATTCTGGCGAGCCTGCTGGAGCGCCTACCCGACAGCCTCGCCGCCATGGGTTTCGTCCCAGCAGACTTCCGCCCTCTGCTGACTGTGATACAGGAACGGCTCGAGACTCGCCAGACTGGAGCCCAGTGGCAACTGAACAAACTGTCGGAACTGCGCAAGGAACTGCACAAGCGCGACGCCCTGGTGGAGATGCTGCACCAGTATCAGGCCAACAGTGCCGCCAATCTCCCCGTCGCACAGTGGCGCTAGCGACATGGTTGCAACAGGACACTCGGGCTCACAGGCATTTATTGACTGGCGCGATCCACAACCGGCAGAGCTCGGTGCCACCGCAACGGAATTCCTGAAACAGTTGCGCGGTCCCACCCATATCCACCTGACCGGAATAGATTCCACGCGATGCCGCATCGCTACCACGCTGCTGCACGGCAACGAGCCCTCCGGGCTGCATGCGATTTTTGAGTTATTACGTCAGCAGGTAACGCCCGTAGTCGATATGCACTTTTTCATTCCGAGTGTGGACGCTGCCAAGCAGGCACCCGGCTTCATTTACCGCATGCTGCCTCAACAGCGCGATCTCAACCGCTGCTTCAAACCATCTTTCGATACCGACTCCCAGTCACTGCTGGCGCGGGATTTACTTGACTGGATAGAACGGCTGCAACCGGAAAGCCTCATCGACATTCATAACACCTCTGGCTCAAGCCCGGCTTTTGGCGTGACCACTCGCCTTGATCGTCGCCACAGTGCCCTCGTCTCGCTGTTCACTCATCGGCTAATTGTCACGGACCTCTCTCTCGGTGCCTTGATGGAAGTATGCTCAGACGCTCTGCCCGCCGTCACTGTCGAATGGGTTGGAGCGCTCGACAGTGAATCGAATCGCGTTGCCACGGAAGGCCTGTTACGTTATCTGAGCTTCAAGGATGTGCTGAGCGACCACCACGAGGACGTCTCGCTGGAGTACTTTCACAACCCGATTCGGCTGGAGCTGCAGGAAGGCAGTGATATCGCCTTCGGCGAGCACTGCCTGTTCGAGAACGGCGTCACGCTACTGCCCTCTATCGAGCGGCACAATTTCGGCTATGTCGATCCCACCTGTCGGCTTGGATTCGTATCCGGTTCACTGACAAGGCTCCTCACCGCCAGGGACAGCGAAGGGGCGGAACGTGTAACTGATTTCTTCCAAATTCGTGCCGGCGAATTGTACCCTGCCCGCCACCTGAAACTGTTTATGGTGACCACCAATCCGGAGATTGCCCGCAAGGATTGCCTGCTCTATTTCGTTGCCGCCGACCCGGCTTCATCCTGACCCTTCCGCGCGAGACTTGGGCCTTATTCTTTGTAACCCCGAGCTGTAACTATTCCCGCCCTCGGGCGTCCAAGGGAGAGCGACAGGCCAATCAGGCACGAGGATCGAGCCATGTGGAAGAACTATCTGAATACGATGTTACGCAGCATGTGGCGGCACAAGGCGTTCTCGTTGATCAACATCATGGGGCTAGCCATCGGGCTCGCCTGTTGCCTGTTGATCCTCATCTATGTCCAGTACGAATTCAGCTTTGACCGTTATCATCGCAATACCGATCGGCTCTACCGCGTTACCCTGCACGCCATCCTGGCCGGCAATGAAATAGAAGCCACGACGTCGCCCTATCCACTCGCGGCGACCCTGAGCCGGGAATATCCTGAGATCGAGGCAGCCGGCCGCCTCCGGCAGTTCTTCCGCGACACGCTGGTAGGAACCGATAACGGGGCAATCCGCTACCAGGAAAAGCGCATCTTCCATGCCGATCCTGCCCTGTTCGACATTTTCGACTTTGACTTTCTGGCAGGTGATCCGCGAACGGCTCTCAATGAACCCGGGCGGGTTGTTCTGACCCGTTCCATGGCCCAGAAGTACTTTGCCAGTCTCGATGTCGTCGGCCAGACGCTCACTTTCAGTGGCGAGCGCGACTATCTGGTGACGGGCGTGATCGATGATGTCCCCGACAACTCCCATGTGCATCCGGATTTCCTGGTGTCATTTACCTCGGATGAAGACCATGACAGCCAGATCTGGATCAGCAACAATATTCAGACCTATGCCCTGCTGCGCCCCGGCACGTCTGTGCCTGAGCTCACCGTGAAACTCCGGGAGATAGTCCGCAAATACGTCGGCCCTCAAATCGAGGAGGCGATGGGCTTCGATGTGGATCAGTTCTTCAATCAGGGCGGCGCCTACGACTATCGACTCCAGCCGATCGCCGACATCCATCTGCACTCTGCCATGCAGGGAGAGGTGGAACCCAACGGCAATATCAATTATGTGCTCACGTTTATTGCCGTGGCGTTGTTCATTCTCTTGTTGGCGTGTGTGAACTTCATGAACCTGTCTACCGCGCGTTCGGCCAACCGCGCGCGCGAGATTGGAGTACGCAAGACACTCGGCGCGGGTCAGGGCCAATTGATTGTGCAGTTTCTCGCCGAGTCGGTGATGTTGACACTGATTGCGCTCGCCGTCGCACTGCCGCTGGTGGCCTTGTTGCTGCCTGCCTTCGGCGCCGTGACTGAACGCCAGTTGACCCTGCAGGTACTGCTGAGTTTCCCGACACTGCCGCTGCTATGCGTCTTTCCGTTTCTGAATGGACTGATTGCCGGCAGTTACCCGGCACTCTATCTGGCCCGCTTTCACCCCCTCGAAGTCTTGAAAGGCTCACTCTCGGGCGGGCTCAAGAGCGGCCGTTTCCGCAGCCTGCTTGTGGTTTTTCAATTTGCCATCTCGGTGGCACTGGTCTCAGCCACGCTCATCGTGTTCACCCAATTGGACTACATGCGCAACAAGTCTCTCGGCTTCGAGAAAGACCAGGTTGTGATCATTCATCGAGCCAATGCCCTGGGCGATGCACGCGATGCGTTCCTGACCCAGCTCGAGAATCAGTCGGGTGTTCTCAGCGTCAGTTCCAGCGTGCATGTTCCCGGCGTCCAGTTCGATCAGAATGTGTATTATCTGGACGGACAACCGAGTTCCGAGAGCAAACCCTTCTGGTCGATGACAGTGGGCTATAACTTCCTTGAGACTCTTGGCTTCGAACTTATTGCGGGCCGCACCTTCTCGCGGGACTTCGGCGATGACGAGAACGCCTATGTCATCAACGAACGGGCAGCTGGCGATCTCGGCATCACCGATCCGTTACAGCATCGCATCGTGGAACCGGGACCGAGTGGTGTCGACAGCGGGCCAATCATCGGAGTCATGCGGGACTTCCATTTCGAATCCCTGCATCAGGAGATTCGCCCGCTGGTCATCCGTCTGGATGACTTCACCCGCTTTATCGCAGTGAAGATACGACCAGAGGCCATTTCCCAATCGCTGACCGGGATCGAGGCGACCTGGCGTCAAGTGACTGCCAACGAGCCTTTCGAATACACCTTCCTCGATGCCGATTTCGAAAGCCTGTACGCCGGCGATCGACGCCTCGGCCTGCTGTTCTCCGGTTTCTCGGTCCTGGCAATCTTTATCGCCTGTCTCGGACTGTATGGCCTGGCGTCCTACACAATTCTGTTACGTACCAAGGAGATCGGGATCCGCAAGACCCTCGGCGCTTCACTGCAGGATATTGTGTTGCTGATGTCGAAGGATTTCATGCGCCTGGTCCTGATTGCGATTCTGGTCGCCGTACCAGTAGCGTATTTCGGCATGAACTCGTGGCTGCAGTTGTTTTACTACCGCATCAACATGCCGCTGCCGGCGTTTCTCATCGCCGGGCTGCTCGCCGTGGTTATCGCGTTTATTACAGTGAGTGTGCAATCGTTGGCGAGCGGGCTGCAGAATCCGGTGTACAGCCTGCGGGATGAGTAGTCGCGACTAGCGCGGGTGAATGACCACCGGCAGGTGGCTATAGCCCTTGACGAAACTTGAATACACCAGCTCGGGCGCACCCACCACCTCGATAGAATGGAAGCGTTGCAGAATTTCTTCCCAGACGATGCGCAATTGCATCTCGGCGAGTCGATTGCCCATGCAACGATGTACTCCAAATCCGAACGAGAGATGCTGGCGAGCGTGGGGGCGATCGATCAGGAATTCGTTGGCGCGCGGGATCACTTCTTCGTCGCGATTACCGGAGGCATACCACATGATCACCTTGTCACCTGCCTTGATATGTTTATCGCGCAACACCGTGTCGACCTTCGCGGTGCGGCGCATATAGGCCAGTGGCGTCTGCCAGCGAATGATTTCCGACACCATGTTCGGAATCAATCCGGGATTCTTGCGCAGCTTGTCGTACTCTGCCGGATTTTCATTGAGGGCGACAACTCCGCCGGAGATAGAATTGCGCGTGGTGTCATTCCCGCCTACGATCAGCAGGATGACGTTGCCTAGATATTCCATAGGCGGCATGTTTTTCGTCGCCTCGCCGTGGGCCAACATGGAGACAAGATCATTGCCAGGTTCGCGATTGACCCGCTCATTCCAGAGCCGCGTGAAATACGCCAGACATTCCTGAATCGCCTCCCAGCGTTGCGCCTGGGTTTCGACGATGCCGCCGCCGGGGATGGCGGTTGCGGCGTCTGACCAGTACGTCAACTTGTAGCGGTCTTCGAAAGGAAAATCGAACAGCGTTGCCAGCATCTGCGTTGTCAGCTCAATGGACACCTGCTTGACCCAATCAATTTCTTCACCCACTGGCAAGCCGTCCAGGATTGTGCACACCCGGTGGCGAATCAAGCTTTCGAGATTCTTAAGATTGGTCGGGGCGACCACACCCTGAACTACGCGTCGCTGATCGTCGTGTTTTGGCGGGTCCATCGCGATGAACGCAGGAAGTGTAAATTCTTCAAACGTGTCGACAATGCCAATGGTTGGTTCTGACGAATAGACCTGTGGCGAGGTATCGACCTCCATGATGTCCTTGTATTTCAGCACGGACCAGTACGGGCCTACGGCTGACTGCTTGCAGTAATGCACAGGGTCCTCATTCCTGAGGCGCTCGAGAAACGGCAGATACTCATTCGCCTGCCAGATTCCCGGATGCGACAAATCGATGTCGGCGAGCGGCATCGCGTAGGGATCCTTCCCTACCATGCTCCACTTGCTGGGAGCAGAGGCAGAATGCGCAGAAACCTTCGACATGGTGTTCTCCCGGAATTTGCGTGGCGCTCGCTTCGCGCCACTGGACACTTAACCTAATATTGAAATTCAGGCGTCGTTACCACCAGACCGTCGAGATCCTCGGTAACGGTGATTTGACAAGACAGCCGTGAGTTTTCCTTGCGATCCGCACTCAGGCTGAGCATCGCGTCCTCCACGGGGTTCACCGGACCCACACGCTCCAGCCATGCCGAATCGACGTAGACATGGCAGGTTGCGCAGGAGCAGGAGCCGCCGCAATCAGCATCAATTCCCGGCACGCCATTACTGACGGCCGCCTGCATGACGGATCCCCCGGTCTTAACGGTAACCGCATGTTCCTCTCCGGTATGTTCTATAAAGACTATCTTAACCATTGCTACAAATCCTGTACTGCGCTTTCAGAGGCGCCACAATACCAAGTTGTCCGCCATAGCAGAAGCCTCGCTGCACTGAATTCCGAAAATTTTCTAATTGGCTGAATTAGTTACTCTTTTCTGGGTTGGCACGGACTCGGATGGGACCAGAATCGGCGCAGAAAATTGCTGGCACTTCGGTGAGCAGGATGCTTTAATGCGGTGCGCACAATGAAGGAAAAGTGAACCATGTCCAGCCCCCTTTCTGCCCTGTTCGGTCGCTCACCCATACGACCTATTCAAGAGCATATGGCAAAGGCGCAACACTGTGTCGTTCTTCTCGGCGACTTTCTCGAAGCCGGTTTCAAGAAAGACTGGTTGCAAGCAGAGCAACTGCAGCAGCAAATCAGTGCCTGCGAGAATGAGGCCGATGAACTGAAATACACTGTTCGCACCCATCTCCCGAAATCGCTGTTGCTGCCTGTGGCCCGAGCCGACCTCCTCAGCCTCCTCAACACCCAGGACAAACTGGCGAATCGCACCAAAGATATCGCGGGCCTGATGCTCGGTCGCAAGATGGAGGTGCCGGAATCCCTGATCGATTCCATGCGGGTGTATTATCAGCAGAGCCTCAATGCCTCCGTCCAGGCCCTGAAGTCCATCAACGAATTGGATGAATTGCTGGAAACCGGCTTCAGGGGCAAGGAAGTCGAATTCGTCGAAACCCTGATCGAAGAACTCAACGAACTGGAACACCAGAATGACCTGACCCAGGTAGGCATTCGCGCCAGTCTGTTCAAACTGGAACCGGAGTTACCGCCAGTCAATGTCATGTTTCTGTACAAGGTCATCGATCTCATCGGCGATGTGGCGGATATTTCTCAAATGATAGGTGGTCGTCTTTCTCTGCTGATGGCGCGCTGATAACAATAATAACAAGCGGCAAGAATTTGTATGGTTGACATCATTTCGCAGTACGGCTCAGTTTTCTTGGGCATGGCAATTCTGTTCGGATTCTTAATGGCCTGGGGTGTCGGTGCCAACGACGTCGCCAATGCCATGGGCACCTCGGTCGGCGCCAAGGCGATCACCATCAAGCAGGCGATTTTCATCGCCATGATTTTCGAGTTTGCAGGCGCATACCTCGCCGGTGGTGAGGTAACTTCCACGATCCGCAGCGGCATCATTGATATCCAGAAAGCCGGATTCGCCGATTCACCGGAGTTACTCGTCTATGGCATGCTGTCGTCATTGCTCGCCGCGGGCCTGTGGCTGCTGATCGCCTCCAATTTCGGCTGGCCGGTTTCCACCACCCATTCGATCATAGGCGCGATTGTCGGCTTCGCCGTCGTCGGCATCTCGGCGGACTCGGTGGTGTGGAGTCAAGTCTGGTCCATCGTTGCCAGCTGGGTAGTTTCACCCATGGTCTCCGGCATTATCGCTTTCTGTCTGTTTCGCAGCGTTCAACGCCTGGTACTGGACACCGATAATCCCTTTGTGAACGCGAAAAAATACGTGCCTTTCTACATGTTCCTCGTCGGTTTCGTAATTGCCATGGTGACACTTGTCAAAGGCCTCAGCCATGTTGGACTGGATTTCAGCTTTCACGAGTGTGTCATCATTGCAGTCGGTTTCGGCATCCTGGTGGCTTTGATTGGCCTCTTCATGCTGCGCTCCATCCGCGAGCTCCCGGAAGACAATTTGAATTTTCACTACACGAGTGTGGAAAAGGTATTCGGCGTATTGATGATCTTCACCGCCTGCTCGATGGCATTCGCCCACGGATCCAATGACGTCGCAAATGCGATCGGCCCACTGGCTGCCGTCAACGGCATCGTGCAGAGCGGAGGCGTGTTCAGTCCGCGCTCTGCCCTGCCTACCTGGATTCTTTTGCTCGGCGGCATTGGCATCGTCGTCGGTCTCGCAACCTGGGGACACAAGGTCATCGTGACCATCGGGCGTAATATTACTGAACTGACACCGAGCCGGGGCTTCGCCGCCGAACTGGCTGCGGCGTCCACCGTCGTTGTCGCCTCAGCCACCGGCATTCCGGTGTCCACTACCCATACCCTCGTCGGCGCCGTGCTCGGCGTTGGCGTGGCACGGGGCATCGGCGCCCTCAATCTCGGTGTCGTCGGCAAGATCTTCCTGTCCTGGATTATCACCCTGCCGATTGGCGCCGCGCTGTCCATCGTCATCTTCTTCCTGTTCCGCGCCGTCTTCGGCTAGAGCAATACGCACGCGCTTCGGCTCGCACCGTCAAAGTCAATGACAATGACGTCGCAACCCGGCTATGCTTGCGACTCCAATCGTTCTTGAAGCGGCGGCCACAATGTCCAGCAGTGTCTCAAGGCAAACTTATCTACCGATTCTGATCAGCGCCTGTCTGCTGCTGGTCCTTTCCTTTGGTTACCGTGCCGGATTCGGCCTCTTCATGCAGCCATTATCCGATGCCCGTGGTTGGGGGCGCGACGTGTTGGCACTGGCGCTGGCGATACAGAACCTGGCCTGGGGGGTATTCGCCATCGTCGCCGGAGGACTCACCGATCGCTTCGGCAGCGCAAAAGTAATGCTGAGCGCTATCGTGCTGTATGCCCTCGGCATGTTCACGATGGCCTATTCCACGTCGGAAATCGCCATCATATCCACCGCCGGCTTACTGGTGGGCGCGGGAGTCGCGGGCACGTCCTTCGGCGTCGTCCTGCCGGTTATTGCCCGGGCAGTGCCTGAGGCAAAGCGGGCGCAGGCACTCGGCATTGGAACTGCCGCCGGCAGCTTCGGCCAGTTTCTGATTGTGCCCCTGATGCAGATTGTGGTGGATGCAGTAGGCTGGTTCCAGGCCCTGCAATTTCTCGGCCTCTCGGCGCTGGCCATGGCCGCGTTCGCGCTACCCCTGGCACGCTATGAACAGTCTGGCGCAACTGCTAACGCTAACGAGGTGCAACAGAGTCTGTGGCAGATTGCCAGCCGGGCTTTCCGCGTGCGCTCCTATGTGTTGCTGATCACCGGTTTCTTCGTGTGCGGCTTCCACGTCGCCTTCATCACGGTGCATATGCCCGGTTATGTCGTGGATCTGGGTTTCGATGCCAGTATCGGCGCCTGGAGCATCAGTCTCATCGGGCTGTGTAATGTGGTAGGCGCCTATAGTGCCGGCATGTTGAGTAATCGTTACGCGATGCGCAAATTGCTGACCTTCATCTATCTGGGGAGGGTTGTCGCGATCGGTACGTTCCTGATCCTGCCACCGAGTATTCCCAGCATCCTGCTGTTCAGTGCCAGCATGGGTTTTCTCTGGCTGGCTACCGTACCACCCACGTCCGGTCTGGTGGCACTGTTTTTCGGCACGCGCTACATGACCTTTCTGTACGGGATCGTCTTCTTCTCCCACCAACTCGGCAGCTTCAGTGGTATCTGGCTCGGCGGCAAACTGTATGAGATCTATGGCAACTACGATGGCATCTGGTACACGGGCATGGCGCTCGGTGTACTAGCGGCTCTCTTACACTGGCCGATTCAGGAGAAGCCCTACACCGAGCAGCTCGCCACGGCGTGAGGCATGCTCCGTCACGGCAAGTTCCGTCACAGGAGTTTCCGCGCTAGAAACTGCTTTCCGAGATCAGGACCGTAACGAAGTTTTGCCACAGTCGGGACAGGATACTTTTGCGCTTCGCCGACAGCTTGACCGTGCCACGCAACACTTGTTGGGGAACGGGCAATTCCGGCGATACCGCCGTCAGGTGATAGACCGGTTGTACCGGGATCATGTCACCGGAACGGTCCTGCCGCGTCGCAATGCGCCCACCGTGCAGGGAGGATTGATAGAGATCCGTCAGCTGTCGCGAACTCGCCTCATCGATGCGCTGCACGTTGAACGCAAACGGAGCCAGGACGATATCATCGGGATAGAACATACCCGGTGCGCCTTCGCTGATCAGGCTCAATTCCGATTCGGCGATCCAGGCTTCAACCCGACCAGGATTGTCAGCAACAATCGCGGCCAGAAAGGTGCTGCCTTGCAGCCAGTCTCCTGGCGCCAATGGTTCGACGAGTTCCCGCACCTCTCCGGCGATGGGACTGCGGATGAAGAACTTCTCCTGCTCAGTCAGACGCGCGCGCTGCTTCGCCATTTCCACTTCCAATTCTTCAGACGCAATTCGCGCCCGTTCCTGCAACTCCGTGTAGAAGGTCTACTCAACGATCCCAAGCTCCCGGCAGATGTCCTGGGTTTTGACCCCTGACTCATGCTGCTTGATAGCCCTGATGATCTGCTCTTCTGTATACCGACTGCGCTTCATATCGAGTTCTGCTCCGATCTAGTTTAAGGGGAAAACTCGCCAAATGGATGGTTCTAATTACAGGAGAAAGGTCACACCACTTGGTTAAACTCTGTGCATGCATTGATAAATATGCACTTTAGGTGTAAAAGCTGGGCCAGGGGCTTTTTTGGGGCGGGGAAGGGCTTTCATGTCTTTTTTCAGTACTAGTACCATCCCACTTTTGCTTGAGTGGATTTCAGGAGAGCGGTTTCACCTCTCCAAAATCAAACTAAAACCAGATAATTTCTGCAAATCTGAATTTCTGGACTAATTGATGAAAGCGTTCAAATATTACTCGCTACTTTTTGTAGCTCTAGCTCCTTTTATCGCATTATCTCAATCGCTCACAGATTCGCAGATTCGACAAATACTCATCCAACGCAGCATTGCAACATATAGCGGGAGCTGTCCCTGCCCTTACAGCATTACCAGAAATGGCTCCAGATGTGGAGGCCGAAGCGCATACAGTAGACCAGGCGGGGCTTCACCACTTTGCTTCGAAAGTGATGTCACTCAATCAATGATTGACCGATATCGAAGGAGCAACAGATGAGAATTGCCCTCACAGCAATAGTTGACGTCGTGCTTGCTATTTTCAAGCGCATATCCTTCTCGGAGTATCA
>JALRBQ010000045.1 GCA_023257655.1 Pseudomonadales bacterium | reverse complement strand
ACTACGTCGGCAAGGGCCTCTCCGGCGGCCGGATCGCGATCCGGCCCGACCGGGCGGCGACGTTCCGCGCCGACGAGCACATCATCGCCGGCAACACGATCGCCTACGGCGCGACCTCGGGTGAGATCTTCATCCGCGGCGGCGTGGGGGAGCGGTGCTGCGTGACCCGGCTCAGATATACAAGTAAGCGACCTGCCAACATGACGATGATTACCCGGATTGCACTGCAGCGATTATGAGCGAAGTACTAAGCGAACTGGCCAGAATTCTGGCACAACGAAGAACTGCCAGCAGCAGCGAGTCCTATGTGGCCAGTCTGCATGAGAAAGGGCTGAACAAGATTCTGGAGAAGGTTGGCGAGGAAGCCACGGAGACTATCCTCGCCGCCAAGGAATGTGAAACTGCCGGCCTGGACGCTGCAAGCCAGCTGGAAGTGATCAAAGAAACCGCCGACCTGTGGTTTCACTCCATGGTCATGCTGAGTCACCTCGAACTCGGACCGGATCAGGTATTGGAGGAACTCAGGAAACGCTTTAATATGTCCGGCCTTGAAGAGAAGGCGGCAAGACGTAACTAATTTCCCGGATCGGGTCTATTGCCGGTACAGGCGATTCTAGACGATTCGGCTTTGGAGGTTGAAAATGGGCGTAGCAGGAATTGGTATTTGGCAGCTTCTGATCATCTTGTTGATTGTGGTGATGCTGTTTGGCACGAAGAAATTACGCAATATCGGCTCGGACCTCGGCGGCGCGCTGAAAGGTTTCAAGAGTGCCATGAAGGAAGACGATGCGAAAGCAGACGATGCCGATGACGCCAAATCGACTGACGCCGCAGACGAAGCAAAAAAATAACCAGTCCCGCACCCATCGCTTCCTGACGCGCCAATCCGGCGCGCAACTTTCTGGCTAATGCGTGAACCCAGCTCATGTTCAATATCGGCACTTCTGAATTACTGGTCGTTTTTGTTGTCGCCCTGATCGTGATCGGACCGGAACGCCTGCCGTCTGCCGTCAGAACAGCAAGCCTGTGGATCGGAAGATTCCGTCGCAGCTTTTACAAAGTTAAGGCCGAGATAGAACGAGAACTCAATACCGACGAGATTCGGCGTCAACTGCATAATGAATCAGTACTCGCCGACATCGAAGATGCCAAATCGTCCGTGAAACGCATCGCCAAGGACACCGAAGCATCGATCTCCAATATCGTCAATTCGGATGACTTCGATCCGGGCGCATCCAGCAGCACCGACGCACAACTCAAACAGCAAAAGTCCATACAGCAGGAACTGGAAGAAGCCGGCGAACATGTCGAGGGTATCACGCGTCCCAGCTATGGAGGAGGCAAGAACCCAAAACTAGAGACTCCGCAACCGGCAGCGACGGAGCCCGCACCCACAACCGAACCCGCAGGCCCGGAGCAGGATTCATCCGCATCAGAAACGGCCGTTGATTCCAAATCACAATGAGCTCAGCAGAAGACGAAAAAGAACTGACGCTAATCGATCACCTGATCGAACTGCGCGATCGCATCCTCAAGAGCATGGTAGCCATCGTGGTCTTGTTCCTGGCCCTGTTCGCGTTCTCAAATGACATCTACACCTACGTCGCCGAGCCGCTGATCAACGCCCTCCCGGAAGGCTCAAGTATGATCGCGATCGATCCGACTTCACCCTTCTTCGCGCCTTTCAAACTGACCTTCTACGCATCGTTTCTGCTGGCAGCGCCTTATATCCTGTACCAACTGTGGTCCTTTATCGCGCCGGGTCTGTACAAGAATGAGAAGGAAGTGGCAATTCCGCTCTTCATCTCGAGCGTGATCCTGTTTTATGCCGGCATCCTGTTTGCCCGCTACATCCTGTTCGGCTTTGTGTTTGCCTTCTTTGTCTCGGTGGCCCCTGAAGGCATCATTGTGACACCAGACATCAACAGCTTCCTGAGTTTTGCCCTGACTATCTTTCTGGCCTTCGGTTTTGCGTTCGAAATCCCGATCGCAGTTTTCCTCTCTATCTGGGCTGGCCTCGCCGAACCTGAATCACTGGCAGAAAAACGACCCTACGTGATCGTAGGCTGTTTTGTGATTGCGATGTTCCTCACCCCTGCCGACCCGTTCACCCAGTCGATATTGGCGATTCCGATGTGGTTTCTCTTTGAGCTGGGATTGCTTGCTGGCAAGAAGATTCGCAAGCGCGAAGCGGAAGCCGAGTCGGCTGCAAAATCCTGACCCGGTCAGGTTCTGAGAATAAAGGTCACTGGCCCATCGTTCTCCAGTGCAATCTTCATGTCTGCCCCGAATTCGCCACTCGCCACCACTTCATGTCGATTGCGAGCAGTCACCAGCAGATATTCATACAGTTCCCGGGCCGGTGCCGGCGGCATTGCCGTCGAGAATCCTGGTCGTAACCCCTTGTCAGTGGTGGCCGCCAGTGTGAACTGGGAGACCAGCAGCAGTTCACCTCCTGCAAGCTTGAGATCGAGATTCATCTTGCCATCCTGATCACCGAATACACGCAGTGCCAGTAACTTGTCCAGTAACTTGTCGGCACGGGCGGTATCATCACCTTGCTCGAGGCCAACGAAGACGAGCAATCCGCGCCCGATTTCAGCGTGCAGCTTGCCTTCGATCCTGACTTGGGCCCAATTGACCCTTTGCAGCAAGCCAATCATGGCTTTAACTCCGAGGTGGTGACACGAGTCGAATGCGGTGATGCGTGCATTCCTGAATCGGGAACGTTATCCGACCGTGCCGAAGTTCTTAGCGATATCCTGCGTCGCGCGAATCAGCGCGTCGACTGTTCCCGGCTCCGATGCGGAATGACCCGCATCACGAACGATATGCAGTTCTGAGGCAGGCCATAACTGATGTAGGGACAGGGCATTGTCCAGTGGACAGATCATGTCGTAGCGACCGTGCACTATGCGTCCCGGAATCGCCTTGATTGAATCCATGTTGGCGAGAATCTGATTCTCACCGATAAATCCCCCATTGCGGAAATAATGACACTCGATGCGCGCCAGAGCGAGGGCATTATGCGGTTTGGTAAAGCGCGCAAGCACTTCCGAGCTCGGTCGTAGCTTGGAGCAATTGCCTTCCCAGGCAGACCACGCTTTCGCCGCCGCCATACGCGCCAGCTCGTCGTCACCGATCAATCGCGAATAATAGGCATTAACCAGGTCGCCACGCTCTCCTTCCGGGATTCCCTTGACGAGTTCCTCCCAATAATCGGGAAACACCCGGTTCGCGCCTTCCTTGTAGAGCCAGTCACAATCCTGCTGCCGACACAGAAAGATGCCGCGGAGAATCAGTGCCCGGACATGTTTTGGATACTGCTGCGCGTACAAAAGACTCAGGGTGGACCCCCAGGAACCTCCAAAGAGCACCCAATCATCGACATGCAGATAAACTCGTATCGCCTCGATGTCGGCGATCAGATCCTGCGTGGTGTTGTCTTTCAATTCTCCGTGAGGCGTGGAACGGCCACAGCCGCGCTGATCGAAGGTGATGATGCGGAAGACGGCAGGATCGTAGAAGCGACGCGAACTGCTATCGCAGGCGCCACCGGGGCCACCGTGTACAAACAAAACTGGAATGCCGGCAGGGTTGCCGGCTTCATCGAGGTACAACTCGTGCAGGTCTGAAACCTTGAGTTGATGGCGCTTGTAAGGTTTTATTTCGGGAAACAGGACTTGCATCGATCGTTTAATCCAGTGGGTGACGGCAGCCCCTAGTGTAGGCTACCGCCGCCCCGATCTCCACTGTCCGCGGTCTTTTTAGACCCCGCGCGCGACGCTGCCCCGACTGTGACGCTTGCGCTCGTTCTCGGTCAGGAACTTCTTGCGCAGGCGGATACTGGATGGCGTGACCTCGACCAGTTCGTCATCGGCGATGAATTCCATAGCCTGTTCCAGCGTATGAATTACCGGTGGTGTGAGAATGATCGCTTCATCAGAACCGGAGGCGCGGATGTTTGTAAGCTGCTTGCCTTTGGTCGGGTTCACGACCAGATCGTTGTCGCGGCTATGCAATCCGACGATCATGCCTTCATATACTTCGATATTGGGCGGGATGAACAACCGGCCGCGCTCTTGCAGATTCCACAAGGCGAAGCCCAGGGTCTTGCCCTTCACCATAGACACCAGCACACCGTTCTTGCGGGAACCCAGCTCGGACTCCTTGTACGGCCCGTAATGCTCGAAAACGTGTGTCATCAATCCGGTGCCCGATGTCAGGCTGAGGAACTGGGACCGGAATCCGATAAGACCACGCGTTGGTACGAGGAATTGCAGACGCACACGACCCTTGCCGTCGGGCATCAGATCCTTCATTTCTGCCCGGCGGTAACCAAGTTCTTCGATTACCGCACCCTGATGTTTATCATCGCAGTCGATCATCAATGATTCATACGGCTCTTCGCGCTTGCCATCGACTTCCCGGATGATCACTTCCGGGCGTGACACAGCCAGCTCGAATCCTTCCCGGCGCATGCTTTCAATCAGCACAGACAGATGCAATTCACCACGACCAGAAACCTTGTATTTTTCCGGGGAATCCCCTTCCTCTACACGCAGAGCCACGTTGTAAAGCAATTCGCGCTCCAGGCGATCCTTCAGGTGACGCGTGGTGATGAATTTGCCTTCGAGTCCGGCAAACGGCGAGTCGTTGACCTGAAAAGTCATACTGATCGTTGGCTCGTCGACGGTGAGAGGCTTCATTGCCTCAACCAGTTCCGGATCACACAACGTGTCAGAAATATTGAGCTTATCTATGCCGGTGATGCAGACGATCTCTCCGGCTTTCGCTTCGGGCACGTCGATGCGCTCCAGGCCGAGGTGATTTTTCACCTGCAGGATCTTGCCTTTTCGCTGCTCTCCGTGACGATCGATGATCACAACCGGCTGATTTGTACGTGCCTTGCCGCGAGTTATGCGGCCGATGCCGATGACACCGACGTAACTGTTGTAATCCAGCGCACTGATCTGCATCTGCAGTGGGGCGTCGATCTTAACGTCCGGCGCCGGCACCTTCTCGATAATGGTCTCAAACAACGGCTCCATGTCATCGGCCATCTTGTTCATGTCCAGGCCGGACGTTCCCTGCAGGGCTGAAGCGTAGATGATCGGAAAGTCGAGCTGTTCATCGGTGGCACCGAGCTTGTCGAACAGGTCGAACACCTCATTGATCACCCAGTCAGGTCGGGCGCCGTCGCGATCGATCTTGTTAATGACCACAATCGGATTCAGGCCCTGGGCAAACGCCTTCATCGTCACGAAACGGGTCTGCGGCATCGGCCCGTCTACTGCGTCGACCAGCAAAAGCACGCTGTCGACCATGGACAACACGCGCTCAACCTCACCGCCGAAGTCGGCGTGGCCGGGAGTGTCGACAATATTGATGTGGTAGTCGCGATAGTTGATGGCCGTGTTCTTGGCAAGAATCGTGATACCACGTTCCTTTTCCTGGTCATTGGAATCCATGACCCGTTCAAGTTTCTTGCCGCGATCTCCCATGGTGCCTGACTGCTGCAGGAGCTTGTCCACAAGCGTGGTCTTGCCGTGGTCGACGTGCGCGATGATGGCTATGTTGCGTATTTTTTCAATCACAGTGTTCTACACATTCGACGGCTCGGAGCGATCTTCGGAAGCCTGGAGGCAGTCCGGCGAGAGCCCGGCGATGTCGTGTTGTGGAGCCCCTGTTCAAGTCTATGACCGCTCGACCGGCATAGCCGGAGTAGTCATAGATTTGGACAGGAGCTCCCGGGTTAGAGGGGGCACAAAAGGCGGCGAGTATACACGAGACTGTGGCAGTTTTCCTGATTATTTATTGGTCTTCAGGACCGGCATTTCCAGAATAGCGACATTGTTGAAACCCTCGTCAAGCAGGTGCGCCGCATGCAGGCGGCTCATCATGCCCTTGTCGCAGTAAAGCAGGTAGCGCTGCTTGCGGTCGAGTCGCTCGAAGGTGATGCGCAGCTCATAGAACGGGATTGCCAGCACTTCCCGGGACTGCATTGCGGGTGGCAATAACAGGGGTTTTCGCTCCGCTTCGACCGGATGGCGAATATCGATGACAATATCATCAGGCGCTGCCGCATCGACAATCGCGAGCGCTGGCACCTCTGAGCTGACCGCCAGCTCGATGTCGGTGATCTGTTGGTAGCTGGCGTTGTTGATCGAATCATCAAGAATCGAAAAATCGAATTTCGACTCCTCCCAGTTCACCCGGTCGGCCTTGGCCTTGGTCGTCGGCTTGTTCGAGATTACGGCGCAGTATTCGGGAATGTTCTTTGAGAATTCTTCCGTACCGATGCGACGGGAAATATCGATGATCTCCTGCTTGTCGGTGGTGCTCAGCGGACGCAGTACCAGGGTCTTGGAGACACTGTCGATCACCGCTAAATTGGCGAGAGTCTGACTCGATACCTGGGCGACACTCTCTCCGGTCGCCAGTGCCTGGATGTGCAGATTGCTGGCGACGGTATCCGCCGCCCGCAGCATCATGCGTTTCAGCACGACACCCATGTGCGAATTATCGACCTTCTCGAGAATCTCCGTGACCACGCGCTCAAACGGTACTGTCACAAATTTTACGCGGTGAGAACTGTGGTATTTCATCCACAAGAACAGCGCCAGTTCCTTCACGGCTAGCTCATGAGCCTTACCACCCAGATTGAAGAAACAGAAGTGCGTTTGCAGGCCGCGCTTGATACACAGATAGCTGGACACTGCCGAATCGAAGCCGCCGGAAATAAGAGACAGGACCCCTTCCTGACACCCAAGCGGAAATCCGCCCAAGCCCGGTACCGAGCGCATCACGATGAACAGGTCGCGATGGCGAATCTCCAGCTTTACTGTCACATCCGGCCCGACCAGCCGAACGCCGGTGGCATCGGTACGCAGGTTTAATCCACTGCCCACAATGCGCTCTACGTCGACTGACTTGAAGTCGTGCTTTCCCGCCCGCTTGCAGCGCACAGCGAACGTCTTGCCACGCAGTTGCTCCTCATAGTGGCGACAGGCGAGGTCGACGATGCCCTCCATTTCGGGCAGCGGATATTTCTCGGTTTCCAGAATCACACTCGCGCCTGGTGTGGCAGCCATGGCTTGCAGCATGGACTCCAGCACCGCCGGATCCGGGACAGCCGTGTCGACTTCGATCGTGTCCCACTCCCCCCGAATCTGCACCGCCGGATCGAATTCCTGCAGGATTCCTCGCAGGTTTTTACGCAATTGGCGCACAAACCGCTGCCGTACCGGGCGACTCTTGATGATGATTTCGGGAAAGACCTTGACGAGGAACAACATAGACTGACTCAACCCGGGGCGCGGCACAACACTGGTGCCTTAACCACGGCAACCACTTGGGCAAATGGGACTCGTAATTGTTTTGCAGACCGGGAATGCCCCCAAGTAGTGCGAATTGATCCATTTCGCACCACAAAGGTGCTCATAATTAGCATCGCTACGCGCAAATCCACTAAATTCGGGCTATGCAGCGACCCCACTGATGGCATATATTTTGCTCTCCCCAATGCACGCAAGGCAAGCCATTAAAATCGATGTCTGTACGATCGACCGGTAGCCCCTTGAGGACTGGCAGGAACTAGTGGCTCAAACACGCACAGCACCCCCGCTGTTGTGAGATTTAGTTAAGGCACTCCCGGACACTAAAGCAGCGAGCTGGAGACAACCAACAGCAAGAAGTCGAACCCGAATTAGGAGAATGATAGAAAATGAAATCAAAACTGGAATATATCTGGCTTGACGGCTACAAGCCGACCCAGAGCCTGCGCTCCAAGACGCTGGTAAAAAGCAACTTCAGTGGCGCATTGGAAGAGTGCCCGATGTGGTCGTTTGACGGCAGCTCAACTCAACAGGCCACTGGCGACCATTCAGACTGTTTGTTGAAGCCGGTATTCATTGTGCCGGACCCTGATCGTGCGAACGGCTACCTCGTTATGTGTGAAGTACTTAATGCCGACGGCTCACCCCACGTCTCCAATGGCCGCGCTACCATCGATGACGTCGATGATGATTTCTGGTTCGGATTCGAGCAGGAATACTTCCTGTGGGATCCCAAGACTGATCTGCCTCCTGGCTTCCCGGCTGGCGGCTACCCGGCTCCGCAAGGCCCCTATTACTGCTCTGTTGGCTCAGCCAATGCATTCGGTCGTGACCTGATCGAAGATCACCTGGACCTGTGTCTGGAAGCCGGTTTGAATGTGGAAGGTATCAACGCCGAAGTAGCGGCAGGCCAATGGGAATTCCAGGTGTTTGCCAAGGGCGCACAGCGTGCCGGTGACGAGACCTGGGTCGCACGCTATCTGCTCGAGCGCACTGCCGAGCGTTACGGACTGACCATCAACTGGGGCCCGAAGCCGCTGGGCGATACTGACTGGAACGGTTCCGGCATGCACGCGAACTTCTCCAACGGCGCGATGCGCGACAAGGGCGATCAGGCCATCTTCACGAAGATTTGCGATAACTTCGGCAAGAACATCCAGCGTCACATGTCGGTCTATGGCGCTGACAACGACAAGCGTCTCACCGGCAAGCACGAGACTCAATCCATCGACACCTTCAGCTACGGGGTCTCCGACCGTGGCGCCTCCATCCGTATCCCGATCAGCACGGTGCAGGATGGCTGGAAAGGCCGACTGGAAGATCGTCGCACAGCATCCAATGCGGATCCTTACAAGGTCGCTGCCGCGATCATCAAGACGACGAAAGAAGCGCTCAAGTAAGCGCTGCTTTTGTGCAAAAAGCCCGGGCTGGTCCCGGGCTTTTTTTTGCCTGCCGCACACTGCCCCGGCCGCTCTCGTCACTCTTGCGGTTTGCACCTTTATGGTGCATATTCGGAACGGATAGACCTTAAACAGTGCCTTGACCGCCTACCCGGGCGAAAAACTGCCCCAAACCACTGTGTTTTCGGACCCCTCGATTATGGTTTGTTTATTGCATAGCAAGAGGCTGAAAGGGGACTGGCGTGAAGGTGTTACTGAGAACGCGAATGCGCAAGATTGAGCTGTGACACTGGATATCGACCATAAACGCTTGCTGGATACGCTCAAGACCGGGGTCCTGTTACTGGATGACGCCCTGTGTCTGCGTTACATCAACGTGGCCGCAGAAAACCTCTTGGAGATCAGTGACCGCAAGGCGCGGGCCCTGTTTATCGGAGATGTATTCATTGGAGCAGCGGACGACATTGCCGAAATGCAGACGGCGCTGAGTAACAACAGCAGTTTTACCAAGCGCCAGGCCGAGCTGCGTCTGTTTCACGGCAAGACCATTCTCGTCGACTACACCGTTTCAGCCATTGACGAGACCCAGGCATTGCTGGAACTGAATTCGATGGAGCATGCCCAGCGCATCGGGCGCGAAGAATCATTCAGTTCTGCTCATGCCACGACACGGGAGCTCGTCCGCGGACTTGCGCACGAGATCAAGAATCCACTGGGTGGCATTCGCGGTGCGGCCCAGTTACTGGCACAGGAACTCACGAACGCGGATTTGCACGACTATACAAATGTGATTATCGAGGAAGCGGATCGTCTGCGGAACCTCGTGGATCGGCTGGTCGGATCGAAGAAACCGTTACACAAGACCTACATCAACATTCATGAGGTTCTGGAGCGAGTTGCGAACCTGGTTGAGGCAGAGTCACGCGGACAAGGCGTACGCATTATCCGTGATTACGATCCGAGCATACCGTCAGTGCATGCGGATTTTGAGCAACTGATCCAGGCCATGCTGAATATCGTCCGCAATGCCATGCAGGCGCTGAGCAGCCCGCAGGTGGAACACAAGCTCGGCAAGATTTACTTGAAGACGCGGGTATTACGCAATCTCACGATCGGGACGAATTTTCATCGCCTGGGACTGAGTGTGGAAATCATCGATAACGGCACTGGAATCGATCCGGACATTATTCATTCCATCTTTTATCCGATGATCAGTGGGCGCGCAGATGGCACCGGGCTTGGGTTGTCGATTACACACGGCATCATCAGCCAGCATCAGGGACTGATCGAGTGTACCAGCGAGTCCGGGCAGACGAATTTCAAGATACTGTTGCCCATGAATAATTCCGAATCGAACTGATTCGCAGAATAAATCGCTTTGTATTTTTCGCTTTGAATGAGCTTTGTATTATTCGCTTTGAATGAAAGGTATCGCTGTATGAATACACCAAATTCAGTTTGGATTCTCGATGATGATCGCTCCATCCGTTGGGTCCTGGAGAAGTCACTCAACAAGACGGGACTAAGCACTGTCAGCTTTGAAAATGGCGACGAACTCCTGCACCGTCTGGCACAGGAAGCCCCCGACGCCATCATCAGCGACATTCGAATGCCAGGCATTAATGGCCTGGACTTGCTCTCGACGATCCAGGAAACCCACCCGGCGCTCCCAGTCATCATCATGACGGCGCACTCCGACCTCGACAGTGCTGTGTCGTCCTACAGCCGCGGCGCCTTCGAATATCTGCCCAAGCCCTTCGATATCGACGAAGCGGTTGCCATGACCCAACGCGCGCTGGAGCACGCCCGGGAAAAGGATAGCTCACCCGACGTCGTGGAAATTCAGAAGACCCAGGAAATCATCGGCGAAGCCCCGGCCATGCAGGAGGTGTTTCGCGCAATCGGCCGTTTGTCCCAGTCCAATATTTCGGTGCTGATCAACGGCGAATCGGGCACCGGTAAGGAACTGGTCGCCCGTGCCTTGCATCAACACAGCCCGCGCCGCGACAAGCCCTTCGTACCGCTTAACGTCGCCGCCATTCCCAAGGAGTTGATCGAGTCAGAATTGTTCGGACATGAGAAAGGCGCATTCACCGGCGCCACTTCCCAGCGCACAGGCCGCTTCGAGCAGGCGAACGGCGGCACGCTGTTCCTCGACGAGATCGGTGACATGCCGGCCGAGACCCAGACGCGCCTGCTGCGCGTCCTGTCCGATGGCGAGTTTTACCGGGTTGGTGGCCATACCTCGATCAAAGTAGATGTGCGCATCATCGCCGCCACTCACCAGAATCTGGAACGCCTGGTCGAAGAGCATGAGTTCCGTGAAGACCTGTTCCACCGACTCAATGTTATTCGCATCCATATCCCGCGTCTGCGCGACCGGCGTGAAGACATTCCCAAGCTGGCCAGCCATTTCCTGCAGACCGCGGCGAAAGAGTTGAACGTCGAACCCAAATCATTGCGCCAGGAAACCATACAGTATCTCACTGGCCTCAGTTGGCCGGGTAACGTACGTCAGCTGGAAAACTTCTGCCGCTGGATTACAGTGATGGCATCGAGTCGAGAAGTGCACCTGACCGACTTGCCACCGGAATTCTCGGCACAGGAAACCCAGGACAGCAACATCGGCAGCTGGACCCATGCTCTGCAGACCTGGGCTGATCAACAGCTGAATCTCGGCAACAAGGGCATTCTTAACCAGGCCACTCCGCTGTTCGAACGCACGATGATCGATATCGCCCTGAAACACACTGCGGGCCGTCGTCGTGATGCGGCCATGCTGCTGGGCTGGGGACGTAATACGCTGACACGAAAGATCAAGGAACTCGGCACGTCACACCCGAAGGGCAATTCCGCTGCGAGTGACGACGACTGACGGCGATTCTGACCGGCGCCGCTTACGGGTTGGCGCCGGTGAAAATTTCCTGCCAGTTGATGACCCGGTCGTGACCGCGGTAGCTGCCGAATTCCACGGTCGCACGTGGATTGTCGGTGTAATTGGTTCCTTCCGGCACTTCATCATAAATATCCGCTTCACCGACGCCACCCCGCCAGTCATAGGACAGGAAGTCCAGTGAGAACGGCAGACTGGCATCATTCAGATTGAATTCAATCAACACTCGTCCTTCATTACCCTCTCCCGGCGCCGAGGTCTGGAAGGGCCGGTCATCGTTCTGATTGTCGGCATCCGAGTCGACTCCGGATCGCAGGACAGTGGCGCCTTCGAAGACGCTGATTGTCACGTCGTTGTCTGCCAGAACAGCATCCGCCTCGACCTCGGTCTCACCGGCGTCCAGATTGTCCTGGTAGGAAAGTGGCACATAGAACAGGCTGCGCAAGGCCGGGTCGTTTTCGGACGCATCGTAGAACAGTGTCGTGCAACTGTCGTTGCTATTGGTGACGAAGTTGCCATTGGCATCGAAGTACTCGAGTGTGAATCCTATACCCACCGGTTCGGTTTCCGGGCCATAGGCGTTGTTGATAAGCAATCGACCATAGCGGAAATCTTCGGTGCCAATCTTCTTGACGTCATTGCTGAGATCGTCATTGAGATCGATGTCCAGCTCCAGCGCTGCGCCATCGCTGTCGGCCGTGTTCATGCCGATGCTGAGACCGGTGAAAGGGCCGTCCGGTGTCCCGGAACTTTGTCGGTCGAAGATCAGGTTGCCTGCCAATGCGGCGATGCCACGCTGCGCCAGCGGATCGGTGTTCGCCGGCCAGAGCACGGCAGGCGGCGTACCACCCAGCACCCGGCGCGTACTCAGGTTGGAGTCAGGACCCGCCAGTTCCTCGAACACATAGAATGCCCCGGGGACCAGATCACTATTGGCCAACTTGGCAAAACCGTCGACATAATTGCGTGTGACATCACCGGCCGCGTTCTGGGCTTCCAGCATCGCACTGATCTTGAATTCTTCTCCGAGGTAGGTGTAGCTGCTGCTCGGCGCGATACACAGCGACTGATTGCGCGCCTCTGCCCGCGACACGATGGAACCGCTCTTGAGCTCCAGAGAGGCTGGATAGAATCTGCCGACGTTGTTGACAGTTCCGATCAGGCTACTTCCCGACAACAGGTAGTTGACACCGATATTGCCGGAATCGACGAGATCCGCCTGCAGATTGATGATACCCACCTCATCGAAGGTCACGCTGTGAGTCTGGGCACCGTCGGTGAAGCCGGTGAAATCGACGTCAGACAGAGTGCCGTAGTTGCCTGGTGGTGCGACCGTGGTCGAACTGAGCCGCACCTTGTAGTTCCCTGCCTGCGAATCCCGACTGAAGTTCGGAGTTGGCAGATTGTCAGTGAGATCCGCGCCGACTGCACGACCCGACCCGAAATCGTCACGCTTTCGCCACCGTTCTCAAAACTGAAATTCGTAATACTCAAGCCCTCAAGGGAAGCACGGGATAAATCCTTGAAATACTCCGAGAAGCCGACGACGTTGCCCAGCTGCGTTTCATTCAGAAAATTGCGGATCTGGCGTCGGGACTCCAATCGGGCCTCGGCGATCTCGAGACGGCGGGCCAGATCACCATCCTGGGTACGCCCCGCCAACTCGCGATTCAAATCTTCGGTCTTGGCTTTTTCTTCTTCGAGGGTTTCATTCAAACTCGATAATTCCATACTGAGTTGAATGCGGTGAAACAGACCATAGAGCGAAACCAGGAACATGACGATCAGAATGCCGCCCAGTACCTGCGTAATCAGCGTCGCCGTCAGGGGATCCTTCTTCGACCTGAATTCGGTTAGATAAAGATTCACCTGCTGATTCATCAGGCCGCTTCCTGGGTTGCTAATTCAGTTGCCGCTTTCGGTGTGGCACCACGCAATGTCGCACCGAGTGCCGCCATACACGCCTGCTGGGTAGCGGGCGTCAACTCTGTTTCACGCTCAAAATGTTCGGACAAGTCCAGTGCCACCACTTCAGCATTGAGCGCCTCATTGAGGGCGGCGACCATGTCCGCTGTGTCCAACTCCCGCTGCGAGATGACAATGCGGTTGATTGGACTCTGTGCCATCTGACTCTGGTAATAATCGAGTGATCTCTGGATCTCCAGTACCAGGCGGTCTTTGAGGGCGGCCCAATCTGTCGATTGCATCGCATTCGGTTCCAATTGGGTGTTAATGCGTCTGGTCAGATACAGATCACCATGGTGACTGATATTCATCGTGCTGCCGTTGCGTCGCAAGTCGATAAAGACAACACCGTGTTCGTCATCGATAAAGCGCCGTGTCAGATTGTGCATGACCAGTTCGGGGATATCGATTACCGCCAGTTGCATGCCACTGTCATTGACGAGATTGGCGATACTCTGAATGCGCGCGATGCGAGCCGCGACGACATACACCATCTTTCTGCCTCGATAGGCATCATCCGGCACTTCGAAGACATCAATAGCGGCCTCTTCCACCTTCATGTCCAACAAGTCCTTTACCTTCCAGCGCATGGCTGCACGCATCTCATCGGGTTCCACCTCGGGTGCCTCCACCAGATGCAGATGATAATCTTTGCGGTTGAGAACAAAGCTGCACTGCTTGTCCTGGAGCTGCCAATCTTCGACCAGCGTTGCGAGTGTCTGCGCCGCATCCTTCTCGGATTTCAGGCTAAGCGCTTCGCACTTGATTAACACCGGTTCTCCGTTCCTGTAATCGACATGGGCAATGGCGAGCGTGTTATCAATGAGTGTCAGGCCGACGCGATCGCTGGACTTCGCTTTCTTCTGGGATAATTGCAAGATCGCTTTTCGTCCCGATTGCATCATTGCTGGTACGCGTAATTGCATGAGTGCTCGTCCGCCTGGTGGTATTCGTTCCCGTTAGCCCGGTTTTTACAGGGGCCACAAAACGAGTCTCGCGCGCACAGGCACGCAAAACTTAAGGAGAGCCTTAAGGGAATATCGTTTAAGAGCTTAAATTCTAAAACATTATTATCCCGGCAACGGGATAATTTAGGGTAAGTATGACCGAACTAAACCCGATAAAAAGGTGGGTCATGCCGGCGCGAGGAGCGTGACGGGGAGAAAAAGCCCGTTTCGTCGTACTGACAGGTTGTCAGCACGGCAATCCTGCAAATTTACAGTGTTAACATGGAATGGCTAAGTTTTGATCAACATCGTACTTTTTGAACCAGAAATACCCCCAAATACGGGAAATATTATCCGTTTGGCGGCCAATACCGGTTCTCGACTGCACCTGATACAACCGTTCGGATTCACTCTGGATGACAAGCGCCTGCGACGGGCTGGTCTCGATTATCATGAATTTGCCGGGATTGCGATCTACCAGGACTGGGAGCAGTTCCAGGATCGGCACGGCCACAGTCGGTGCTTCGGTATCAGCACAAAAGGCCAGCGCAGCTATACCGATGTCGCCTTTCAGTCAGATGATTTTCTGATTTTCGGCCCCGAATCCCGGGGCCTGCCGGAATTTGTCCGCACAGAGCTGGGGACGGAGCAATTGCTGCGCATACCCATGCTGGAAGCCAGCCGCAGCCTGAATCTCTCCAACGCCGCGGCGGTGATCGTGTATGAAGCCTGGCGTCAGCTCGGCTTTGCTCGTGGTCGATGATTATCCGGCCGTGTTAGCAGGTGATTGGCTGTTATTCGCCTTCGCCTGCTCAGCCTGCTTCTGCTGGGCGTAGAGCACATCGAAATTAATCGGCGCAAGCATCAAGGCCGGGAAGCTGCCTTTGACCACGAGCGTATCGATAGTTTCACGGGCGTATGGGAACAGGATGTTCGGACAGACTGTGGCCAGAATTTGTTCCAGCTGCGCGGAATCGAAGTCCTTGGCGGTGAAGATACCCGCCTGATGCACCTCAACCACGAACGCCGGCTTCTCATCGAGTTGCGCCTCGGCTGTCAGGACCAGAACAACTTCGTAAACCCCGTCCGTTAGTTTGTCGCTGCGCGACTTGATATCAAAATTGATGCGCGGACTCCAGGCACTCTGAAAAACCGCTGGACTGCGTGGCGACTCGAACGAGGAGTCTTTCAGGTAAATGCGCTGAATTGCAAATTGCGGTCCTTGTGGTTGCTGCGCGTCTCCGGCAGGAGCGGCGGCTTCCGGCTGTGTATTGTCTGCGTTGTCTGCCATGGGTTTTCCTTGTTTATCCCTGTAATTGGGTTCAGTGCATTTCAGTTCTGTCTACATTGATTCAATAGGATGTAGTTCAGTGCGATGTGTTTCCGTTGGCTTGGCGTGCGAGGGGTGCCTTATTTGACGACCAGAGGCAGCGATTGCGCCTTCCATTCGGTGAGCCCGCCTGCCAGTTTGAAGACCTCGGAAAATCCCGCTGTTTGCAGGGATTTGACGGCGTCAGCGGATTGCTGACCCAGCTTGCACACGACGACAATGGGCTTCTCCTTGTGCTTGTGCAGTTCGGTAATGCGCTGGCTGAGTTTCGCCATCGGGATATTAACTGAATCGACGATATGTCCCGATTCAAATTCCTTCTTGTCCCTCACATCAAGTACAACCGCATCCCGACGGTTGATCAACATCACCGCGGCGGCGGGACCAACGGCCTTGCCTGCGGTGCGCTGGTGATAGAACAAGATGGCGGCGAAGGTGACCACCCACATGCCGGTGAGCAGGAGGTGATTCATCAGAAATTCTAGAAATTGCGCCATAGCTGAGCGTGTCCAGGTTGCCCGTAAATCCCGGAAGCAGGCTTCCGGGCCAGAAAAAACGGGCCTTGCGAACCCATAAAAGGCGTGCAGTATACACGTCTCACATCGGTGAAAGAAGAACTATGGCGGCCGCTCCCGAGTGAACTCGCCTAGACCGCCTCTATCAGGGATAATAGGCGCCCCAGTGTCCGGTACACGCACCGGATTTTTCCAGCCACTCAACAGAAAGCGAATAATCGACCCGTGACCAAGACCAGCGCCACCTCCGCCCTTTACGCTTCCGACTCTGACTCGGCCAAAACCACAGCCCTGCTGCTCATCCTTGATGGCTGGGGTTTCCGTGAATCGACCGAGAGCAATGCCATCGCCGCGGCCCACAGTCCAGTTTGGGATGCGTTGTGGGAATCTCGACCCCACACCCTGATCCACACTTCGGGGCTGGCGGTAGGATTGCCGGGAGGTCAAATGGGAAATTCGGAAGTGGGGCACATGAATCTGGGTGCCGGCCGCGTTGTCTACCAAAATCTCACTCGCATCGACAAGGACATTGAAACCGGCGACTTCTTCAGGAATCCGGTGCTGTGCGCGGCCCTCGACAAGGCTGTGACCACTGGAGGCGCGGTTCACGTGCTCGGATTGCTGTCCCCAGGCGGCATTCACAGCCATGAAGACCAGATCATGGCGGCATTGGACCTGGCGCTTCAGCGCCGGGTCGAGCGCCTTTATCTGCATGCGTTTCTCGATGGGCGTGACACCCCACCCCGCAGTGCCTTGCCCTCATTGGAGCGCGCCGAGAAGCACCTGCGCGCCTCTGGCAAGGGGCGTGTGGCCACGCTGTGCGGGCGGTTCTTTGCCATGGATCGCGACAACCGCTGGGATCGGGTTGCGCCCGCCTATGCGCTGTTGACCGAAGGCGCGGCAGACTTCAAATTTAATGACGTCAGTGCCGCGCTCGCTGCGGCCTACGGTCGCGACGAAGACGACGAGTTCGTCCAGGCCAGCCTCGTGCAGGGGGCCGGCGAGCCAGATGCACGCATCGCCGATGGCGATGTCGTGATCTTCATGAATTTCCGCTCTGACCGGGCTCGAGAGCTGACCCGCGCATTCGTCGCCGACAATTTCGATGGGTTTCCACGTCGCACCAGGCCCCAACTCGGCGCATTCGTCACGCTGACAGAGTACGCCGCCGATATCGAAGCGGCTTGTGCCTATCCGCCACAATCGCTCCATAATGTGCTGGGCGATTATCTGGCGACGCTGGGCAAGACCCAGTTGCGCATTGCCGAGACTGAAAAATATGCCCACGTCACCTTCTTCTTCAACGGTGGACGTGAAGAGCCGTTCGCCAATGAGGACCGGATCCTCGTACCATCGCCCCAGGTGAAAACCTATGATCTGAAGCCCGAGATGTCGGCATTCGAAGTGACTGACAAACTGGTCGAGGCGATTCGCGCCCGCAAGTATGACGCGATCATCTGCAATTATGCGAACGGAGACATGGTCGGCCATACCGGCGACTTTGCTGCCGCGGTCAAGGCTGTCGAGGCCATCGATGTGTGCCTCGGACGCATCGTTGCCGCAATCGAATCCGTGCAGGGGGAGTTATTGATCACGGCCGATCACGGTAACGTCGAGCAAATGCTGGACCCAGAGACGAACCAGCCACTGACCTCACATACCAGCGGTCCGGTGCCGCTTGTTTACGTCGGCCAGAGTGATGCCCATTTTACAAACGAAGGCAGTCTCTGTGACATCGCACCTACCATGTTAGATTTGTTAGGGCTGCCGATTGCACCAGAGATGACCGGGACCCCGCTGCTTGAGCAGAGCAAGCCCGTCCGGTCCGCGCGCTAGGACGTGCCGGAACTCGCGCCAGTCCGTCATCCCCGTTGGCGCGCAGTGGCGCTGGCCCTCATCACGACCGGCCTAATACAGGTAGGCGCGGCCAGTTTCGCCGCGGAAGACCGCGCCGAGTCAGCCGCCGAACTGGAGGCCGTCACCGCGGCGATCACGGACATCGAAAACTGGCTGGAGACGGCGCAGGCAAACTACTCTCGCGAGGAACAGGAGCTACGGGATGCCGAGATGCGACTCTCGACTATCAATGGCGAGATAACCGCACTGCGTCACGCGCAAGACGACACGCGTCTTGCCATGGCGAGGCTGGAGGAAGAACGCACCACGCTCGAAACCGAACGCGCGTTGCAAGCCTCGCTGTTGGCGCAGGTGTTGCGGGCTGCCTATGTCGCCGGCGAACAGAGCCTGTTGAAACTGCTGCTTAATCAGGATGACCTCAATCAATCGGAACGGATGCTGCATTATTATCGCCGCTTCTCCGAGTCCAGAGTCGCGGCGCTGGAGACTTTCCGGACTACTCTCGACACGCTGGAATCAGTCAACAGCAATCTCGAACTCCAGTCGCTCGCTCTGGCAGAACAGCAACGCGCCTTGCAGGTCGAACTCGCCGCCCGGGAACATGCGCTCAGTACGCGCCAACAATCACTGACCGCCTTGCAGGCGAGTATTCAGGAGCGGGGTTCCGAGCTGGAAAATCTGCAGGTGAGCCAACAACAATTGCAGGCACTCATCGAGCGTATCGACCAGGCAATCCAGCGCATTCCGGTGAATGTGGACTATACGCCATTCGCCGAGCGCCGGGGCACTCTGCCCCGTCCGGTCGCTGGTGCCGTTGCCAACGCATTCGGCACCCGCTACGGCGATGGCAACTTGCAGCGTCAGGGCATCGATTTCGCATCTGCGCCCGGCACGCCGGTGCAGGCTATCCACCCTGGGCGGGTCGTGTTTGCCGACTGGTTGCGGGGCGCCGGCTTGCTTATCATTCTCGATCACGGCGACGGCTACATGAGCCTGTATGGGAATAATGAAGCACTGGCCCGAGCACCGGGTGATTGGGTCAATGCCGGCGAAGTTGTGGCGACTTCCGGCACCGGCGCCGGTGAGGCCGCCGCTGGGCTGTATTTCGAGATTCGCCACCACGGCACTCCGGAAAATCCGGCGAACTGGTTAGCGACTCCGTCGCCATGACTCCGCGTCTCGGTCGGTTCTCAGATCCGTGCCGGTTTTTCCGCGAATGAGAGACATCGACCTGAAGAGCGCGGGGTGAATCAGACCTCGATTAGCATTTGCCAATTAATCGATAAACTGAAACTATAGGCCGGTTCGTGCGCCCTTCTACGAGCTTGATGCAGGTATTTTTTATGCAAGTTTCTATGCGAATTTCTATGCGAGCTGCTATGCGCTTTCCACTGCAATTTCGTCACGCGATTCAGCGCAGCTTCCTCATGATCGCCCTGTTTGGTCTCGGCACATTGAGCCTCGGCACACCATCGCCTGTGCTGGCGCAGTCGGCTCCCCGGACGGCAGCTCCGCTGCCACTGAATGAAGTGCGGATGTTTACCGAAGCTCTGGATCGCATTCGCATGTCGTATGTGGAAGAAGTGGATGACCACACACTACTGGAGTACGCCATTCGCGGCATGCTGGCCGGACTGGACCCCCATTCCGCTTACATGGCCGACGAGGAATACGATCAATTGCAGGAGACAACTACCGGCGAATTTGGTGGTCTGGGTGTCGAGGTGGGACGACAGGACGGCTATATCCGGGTAATCAGTCCCATCGATGGCTCGCCTGCCGACCGCGCCGGCATTCTGCCTGGCGACCTGATTATCGAAATCAACAATAAACCGCTGCGTGAGATGTCGCCCGATGAAGCGGCCAACATGATGCGCGGGGAACCCGGCACGGAAGTCACGATCACCGTCGCGCGGGAAGGACAGGATCCCTTCGACGTCACGATCGTGCGCGAGGTGATCGCCATCAACAGCGTGCGCAGCCAGATGATCGAACCCGGCTACGCCTATCTCCGCGTCTCGGTGTTTCGCGTCAATACCGCAGAGGATCTGGAGAGGGAAATCGCCAAGTTGACCAACGACAACACCGAACTCAAGGGCATCATACTCGATCTTCGTAACAATCCCGGTGGCGTGTTGCAGGCGGCAGTTGGCGTGGTCGATGCCTTCGTCAATGAAGGCCGCATCGTCTACACCAAGGGACGACTGGAAGAAGGTGATATGGAGTTCATGGCCACCCGCCGTACGGTAGCGGGCGACGCCCCGTTGGTCGTGCTGGTCAATGGGGGTTCTGCCTCTGCCTCCGAGATTGTGGCGGGCGCCTTACAGGATCATGGACGCGCGATCATCATGGGAACCCGCAGCTTCGGCAAAGGCTCGGTGCAAACTGTCCTGCCTCTCGATGAGAAGCGGGCCATTAAACTCACCACGTCGCTTTACTTCACTCCCAGCGGTCGCTCCATTCAGGCTCAGGGTATCGTGCCTGATATCATCGTTGACGAGGCTTTCGTGACCAGACGGTCCAGAAATGTCGCCCAGTACAACGAATCGGATCTGGAAGGACATCTGCGCAATGGCAATGGCGAAGATGATGTGACGGATGACATGGCCCAGGCACTGATCTCGGCCGAAGAGGTGCTCGTTAACGATTACCCGCTGAACGAAGCCATGAATGTGTTAAAGGGTATCAACGCCTTCAAGCCACAACGCACATCTCCGGCGTCTGGCAGTTTCGCGCAGCGTTCTAACTAGGGTTTTGCACGGAGGTCAGGCCTCAGAGCCTGACCTCGATGCCGTGCTCCTGCATATATTCTTTCGCCTCTTCCACCGAATACTCCCCGAAGTGAAAGATACTGGCGGCCAGCACGGCGTCGGCCTCGCCATCCACTATGCCATCGACGAGATGCTGCAGATTACCGACTCCGCCTGAGGCGATAATTGGAACCTGTACGGCATTGCTTACTGCTTTGTTCAGCGCGATATCGAAGCCCATCTTCGTGCCATCCCGGTCCATGCTCGTCAGCAGGATTTCACCCGCACCATAGTCCACCATGCGTTTGACCCACTCGATGGCATCGATGCCGGTGGCCCGGCGACCACCGTGAGTGAAGATCTCCCACTTTGGCGGTTCTCCAGGCTGCGAGACCTGTTTCGCGTCAACGGCAACCACGATGCACTGCGACCCAAAACGCTCGGCCGCCTGTCTCACGAATTCAGGATTGAAGACAGCGGCGGTATTGATCGCCACCTTGTCGGCGCCGGCATTGAGCATCGTGCGGATGTCATCCAGCGTGCGAATCCCACCACCCACCGTCAGCGGAATGAACACTTGACCGGCGATGGCCTCGACGGTGTGCACGGTCGTCGCGCGGTCTTCGTGACTGGCCGTGATATCGAGAAAGGTGATCTCATCAGCCCCGGCATCGCAGTAGCGTTTGGCGATTTCCACCGGGTCGCCGGCGTCGCGAATGTCGACGAACTTGACGCCCTTCACTACGCGACCGTTGTCGCAATCGAGACAGGGTATGATGCGCTTCGCCAGTGCCATTAGCCGTCCGCCTCATCACACATCTGCTGCGCCAGACTCAGGTCGACGAGACCTTCATACACCGCGCGCCCGGTAATAACACCCATGATGCCGGCACCGGTCTCGGTCTCGGCGACTTCCCGAATGGCGGCGATGTCAGCGAGTTTGCTGATACCACCCGAGGCGATAATCGGGATTGGCGATTCTTCCGCGAGTTCGACGGTCGCTTCCAGATTCACGCCCTTGAGCATGCCATCACGCGCGATATCGGTATAGATGATGGCCTCCACGCCGTTGTCGGCAAATTTTTCCGCCAGTGAGATCGCCGTAATTTCCGACACGTCAGCCCAACCATCGGTGGCGACCATGCCGTCGATAGCATCCAGACCGACGATCACTTTGCCAGGAAAGGCTTCACACGCCTCACGGACAAACTCTGGATGTTTGACCGCCTGCGTGCCGATAATGACATAGCTGACTCCGGCGTTCAGATAGAACTCAATACTTTCAAGTGTTCGAATACCTCCACCGATCTGAATCGGCAGTTCCGGATAGCGTGCGGCAATCGCAGTGACAATCTCGGCGTTAACGGGAGTACCGGCGAAGGCGCCGTTGAGATCCACCACATGCAGGCGCCGCGCGCCCTTGGCTTGCCAGATTCCAGCGGTACTCACCGGGTCGTCGGAGAAGATCGTGGATTCGTTCATTCGACCCTGGCGCAGGCGCACACACTGACCGTCTTTCAAATCTATAGCAGGGATTACTAACATCGGGTTTCTCTTTAGCTCTCTCAGGCCGCCCCATCCCACTGCAGGAAATTCCGCAGCAGGGTCAAGCCGGCCGTTTGACTTTTCTCAGGGTGAAATTGCGTTGCAAAAATATTGCCGGCAGCGAGCGTGGCAACAAACTCTGTGCCATAGTGAGTGATACCGGTGACCAGCTCCTGTCGAGAAGTTTGCACATAGTAACTGTGCACAAAATAGAAGCGGCTGTTATCCGGCACATCTTTCCATAAGGGGTGTTCTCTGGTTTGTACAACCTGGTTCCAGCCCATGTGGGGCACCTTGAGTCTAGCGCCTGTGGGATCCGTCAGCTTGTCGCCGAAATAGCGCACCTCACCAGGCAGCAATCCAAGACAATCCACACCGTGATTCTCTTCACTGCGCTGCATGAGAGCTTGCATACCTACACAGATGGCCAGCACCGGTTTTGATTTCATGGCGTCGGCAACAATCTCGCCGACATTGAGTCGCCGGATTTCCGCCATGCAATCGCGGATCGCACCCACGCCAGGGAAAATAACGCGATCGGCGTTCGCGATGAGCTTCGCATCGGCAGTCACGATGACTTCGGTAGGTGTGCCAGACTCACGACCGACAAACTCAACGGCCTTGGCGACGGAATGGAGGTTACCCATTCCGTAATCAATTACTGCAATTTTGTTCATACACCCAAACTTGTGTGACGGGATTCGACAAGGCGCAATCGTTGCAGAGCCACCTGGCTCTTAGAGCGTGCCTTTTGTTGAAGGGATAACTCCTACCGAACGAGGATCCATTTCGACAGCCATGCGCACAGCGCGACCGAAGGCCTTGAAGATGGTCTCGATCTGGTGATGGGCATTTTTGCCGCGCAGATTATCGATGTGCAGCGTCACCAGGGCATGATTCACGAAACCCTGAAAAAACTCATGAAACAGATCGACGTCGAAATTGCCGACGGTGCCCTTTACAAACTGCACATGGTATTCCAGCCCGGGACGTCCGGAAAAATCAATAACAACGCGCGAAAGGGCTTCGTCCAGAGGCACATAGGCGTGACCATAACGACGGATACCCGTCTTGTCCAGCGCCTTGTCCACGGCCTGCCCCAGCGTGATGCCAATGTCTTCAACGGTGTGGTGCGCATCGATCGCGAGATCGCCAACTGCCTTGACGCTGATATCAATCAGGCCATGGCGCGCAATCTGATCCAGCATGTGATCCAGAAACGGTAGCCCGGTGTCAGTCTCAAGCTTGCCAGTGCCATCGAGATTGACGGTGACGGTGATCTGGGTTTCCTTGGTATTGCGTTCAACCTTGGCTTGTCGCGGGGACGAGTCGGTCATGGACAGTCCTTTCGTAGTGGCGGGTCATGCGTCGAATTACTGGCTGTACCGGCGAGTCGACACACGCCAGGGCCGGTTTCAGTGAGCCCGCATTATAATGCTGCCGACCCGGCAAAGAAAGCTGCAAGCCAGACTCCGTGTGCCGTGCATGTGATGCCTCATTCCGGTACACTGGGCCCTGACAGCCGCTTGCAATGGCTATTTGTCGGCGCGAACGCGTCACTCGACACGCAACAGGTCACACTCAATCAGGGTCAACTGCAGCACTGGTCCCCGGATCAACCCAGACACGTCATGATCAAGAATCTCCTCAGAGTCCTCCTTATCGCCGCTGTTCTGCTGGCACTGGCTTTCGTCGGACTGATCTTGCTGGTGAAACCCAACCAGTTCCGCTCGGCGATCGAACAAGCGGTGCTGGATAGCACCGGCTATCAACTGCAGATTGCGGGTGATCTGGATTTGCAGTTCAGACCCTATATCGGACTCACTTTGAGCGATGTGCGGCTGCGCAATCCCGGTTCGCCGCAGGAACTGGCGTCGACAAGGTCGGTCTCTTTGCGGGTAGACCCGGCACTTTTGCTGCAGCGTCGCCTGCTCGTCTCTGAATTGCGCGCAGACAACTTCCATATCAATTACTACACTGGCGCCGACGGCACCAACATCTGGGATCTACCCACTGGGGCATCCGATTCCGCCAACACCAGCACAACCCGTAATCCGGTTTCCCCTGAGCAGTCAGCTGCGTCCGACACGAATGCTCGCAAGGCGATCGATGCCGCCTTCGAACGCATCGTCGTCAACAAGGCCAGCATCGACATTCAGGACCTGAGTGCGGGTTCGCGCTACAGCATCGACGATCTCAATTTTGATAGCCGCAATGCACGTCTGGACGGCCAGGCTTTCCCCGTTTATCTGCAATTCATGTATCTGGCCAACGGCATCAGCGAACCTTTGCCGATGGGGCTGCGCAGCAACGTCGCCATCGACCTCACGCAGGACAAGGTGTCACTGACAGGTCTCAACCTGAATGTAACCCCCATGCTGTTGCAGGGGGAGCTGTCGGTGACGAATTTCAGAGCCGATCCGCAATTCTCTGGGAGTATCGAGAGTAATGCCTTCGATCCATTCGGCCTGCTGGAGACGCTTGGACTGATTGGCGCCGATGACGCACTCGACGCGCCGTCAACGAGCGCCCAGTCTCAGTTGAGTCTGGCGCTACAAATCACAGGCGATTCCAGCCGACTCGGCATTCCTGGCCTGACGCTCACACTGGGCAATTCGCAGCTTCAGATCGATGCCGAAGTGCGCTTCGCGACCGAACTCACACCAATGACTGTCAGTTATAACGCCGTCAGTGATGCCGTCGACCTGACTCCCTTCCTGTCGACTCCCGCTCCCGATGAAGTCGAGGTCGCAGACACGGCTCAGACCACCGAGATCGACACGGCGCTGCCGCTGGAACTTTTGCGCTCACTCAATCTGCTCGGCTCCATTGCCATCGGATCCCTGACTGCAGGCGATGTGAATCTGCAGGACATCAATGTGTTCACGAACATCGAAGACGGAGTCCTCGACATCGAGACTCAACCGATAACCGCCTACGAAGGCACGGCCATGGGCAACCTGCGACTCGATGCCAGGAGCAATCGTGGCCAACTGAGTACTCACCTGACCCTGAATGGGCTGAACATCGCCGAGATTACACCCGAGGTTTCGCGGTTAAATGCCGTAACCGGAAAACTGGATCTGGAAGCGGACTACACTGCGACGGGCAGCACCATCAATGAATTGCTGGCCTCGCTCAGTGGCTCAACCAGTTTCGCGATTCCCGAGAATTCGGTGGACATCGGCGTGATCAAGCAGGTGTTCACCGCCATTGCCGCTCTCGGCCCATCCGGTGAGGCCATTCAACAATGGCCAGATATCATTCGCTTCCAGGAGTTGGCTGGCTACATCCTGCTGGAGAATGGACTCATTGACAATCAGCAGGTCAAAGTGCGACTGGATAACTTCGATATCAGCGGCACGGGTGGTATCAATTTCGATGCACGTACCTTTAATTACGACTTATTGCTGACAGTACTCGGAGACCCCAGCGTGCAGACCATACCGATCGATGCGCGCTACCATAATATCTCGTGGCCCGTGCAATGCAGCTCGGCCTTCGATGACAGCGTCACCCAATACTGTCGACCCGATTTCACCCAGGTGCGGCAGATTTTCAGCGAGATGGGTGCGAACGCAGTGCGTAATCGCCTGGATGATACGATCAACGACCAGGTACCCGACCAACTCCAGGACTCCGCTCGCGGCTTGCTCCGTAATCTGTTCAACTAGTTGCTGCAGGCAACGCCATGCCGCCCAAAAAAATCACTCACGATGACAACTTCGCGCACAGCGTGCTTGCGTGGTTCGATGCACACGGTCGACATGACCTGCCCTGGCAGCAGGCACCGACTCCGTATCGGGTCTGGGTCTCCGAGATCATGCTGCAGCAGACTCAGGTCGGCACGGTCATTCCCTACTTCCAACGTTTCATGGCGCGCTTTCCCGACATCGCCGCACTCGCCACCGCCGACACCGATCAGGTCCTGCACTTGTGGACCGGGCTCGGCTATTACGCCCGCGCCCGCAATCTGCACCGTACGGCGCAGATCGTGTATTCGGAACTGGGCGGCGAATTCCCGCGCAGCGTCGACGGCCTGATGACTCTGGCCGGGATCGGCCAGTCAACCGCTGGCGCGATCGCCGCGCTGGGGATGGGCATCCGGGCCCCCATCCTCGATGGCAATGTGAAGCGGGTTCTGACCCGGTTTTTCGCGATCGCCGGCTGGCCCGAACAAACCACCACCAAAAATCGGCTCTGGGAACTCGCCGAATCCCTGACACCCACCGCCCGGGTCGCGGACTACACCCAGGCCATGATGGATCTCGGCGCCACCTTGTGTACGCGCAGCAAACCGGCCTGCGCCAATTGCCCATTACAGCTGGACTGTGCCGCTTATCGCAGCGGCGATATCGCGAGCTTCCCCGGCAAGAAACCGAAGCGGGCTTTGCCGGTAAAGCGTGTGGCAATGTTTGTCCTGCTCGATGAGAACGGTTCTGTGCTCCTCGAGAAACGCCCCCCATCCGGCATCTGGGGCTCGCTGTATTCGCTGCCCGAGAGCGCTGAGACCGACACTCCCGAGGAAGTCTGCGGGATATCAGTCGCAGGGCTGGCCCACACCATTCTGCCCGTCATCAAGCACACTTTCTCACACTACCATCTGCTGATTACCCCGCGCGTCCTGAAGCTATCCCGGCCCAAGGGGGGTGTTGCTGATTCGAATGACCGGGTCTGGTATCCTCTGGACCACACGCTGGAGATTGGACTCGCCGCTCCCGTCAGGAAGCTGCTGACCGGGCTGGCCAACTCACTCGGCTAAGGCCATTTACGGGCCGTTCCTGCGCAAAAACACGCAATCAATGAGGAAATTCAATGGCCCGCATGGTCCACTGCAAGAAGTACGACAAGGAACTGCCCGGACTGGCCGTACCCCCCTACCCCGGCGCGAAAGGTAAAGAAATCTACGACACGGTTTCGCAACAGGCCTGGAGTGAATGGCAGACCCACCAGACGATGCTGATCAATGAGAAGCACCTGAATCTGGCCTCCGGTGAGGACCGTAAATACCTCCAGGCCCAGATGGACCTGTTCCTCAATAACGAGAAATTCGACCGCGCCGAGGGCTATGTCCCTGAGCAGCCCTGATCGCGGGGTTCAGCTTGACTAACAAGCGGCAGAAATGTTTAATACGCGGCTCGCGTGAAAGTGACAAATTGCTTGATCCCCTCATTGGATATTAAGCGTCGCGGGCGCAGCGAAGACGAGGCAAAGACCAAATCGAGCGAAGGTGCTTACATCAGTAAGTGAATGAGCGAGATCTTGGACTTTAACGAAGTATTCGCAAGGTAATCAGCTTAAAAAAGGCCCAGGTAGCTCAGTTGGTAGAGCAGGGGATTGAAAATCCCCGTGTCGGTGGTTCGATTCCGCCCCTGGGCACCACATTTCTCTTTAAGATCAATGACTTAGCTATTTGCCGCTAGCTCCAAAACCTTAGCATACCTTTAGCATACCTTTTGCCCTCCAAAACCACTCAGTAGTACACTGCTGCTACGCAGTAATTTCACTGCAAATTGCACACTTTTTAGCTGTGTACACAGATGAAAAAAGCAGCACACACAGTCGTACCAAAACGCTGTTCACTGTATAAGCAACCACGCAGTGACATGTGGTACGCACGAATAAAATTAGACAGTGGCGAGTGGTACAGATTAAGCACAGAAGAATCCGATGTAGAGAAAGCCACAGAGCGAGCACTGAGCATCTACTACGAAAGCAAGGTTAAATCGAATAACAAGCTACCCCAAAACACTCGCACACTGCGCTCAGTAGCAAAAAGCATAGTCACTCAGCTTGAAGCAAAACACGATACTGCTGAGTGGAAGCAGATCTACAAGCACTACATCCAAGTCATCAATAAGTACCAAATCCCCTACTTCGCTAACACCAAGCTCGACAACATCAAAAGGCGCTATGAAGGTTATGTCGCTTTCGTTGGCGATCAGCTTGGACATACCCCTAAAGCAAGCACGCTCAACACACACCACGCCGCACTCAAGCTCATCCTCACTGAAGCTGTGAATCGAGGGTGGTGTGCTAGCGATCAATTGCCTGTTCTCAAGAACACTGGTGTTGACGCAAGCAGACGCCCTACTTTCGATATCAGTGAATACCGCAGCTTGGTTAAGAAGCTAGCGCATTGGAGCAAACAGCCCACACACAGAGTCAAGGACGCTGAAATCAAGCTGATGCTCTATGACTATGTGCTGATACTCGCTAACAGCGGTATACGGCATGGTAGAGAAGCCATGGAGATCAAATGGGCAAACATCAGCTTTGCCAAAAGCTCGAGTGGCAATGAAATTGTCACTATCAATGTGATCAAGCGTAAAGGCAGAAAAGGCACTGAAGAACGACGAGATGTGGTTGTGCGTCACAACGACATCAGTGATGTAAAGAAAGTGCTAGAACGACTCAAAGAGCGCAATCCAAAGCTACAAGGCAAGAGCTTGGAGACTGTGATTAAGGGTAGACACGACTTGCCTCTCTTTGCGCTCAGTGACGGCACTCAACCCAAGCGACTAGACGGCACCTTTAAGAAATTCCTCGCTGACGCGGAACTAAGCATTGGAGCAGAGCAAAGTCAGCGCACCCTATACAGCTTTAGGCACTTCTATGCTTCACAACAGCTACTAGCCAATCCACCAATAACCGTCTATTTGCTAGCCAAGCAGCTTGGCACAAGCGTAAAGATGATCGAAAAGCACTATGGGCATTTTGAAGCATTACAGAAAGCAGATAGCTTGAGTGGATGGATGAAATCTTAAAGGTACATTTGAAGATGAAATCATTATCAACAAATTTGACTATCATTCTTTTCAACATCGTGATCTTAGTAATTACCTTAGGCAGTGCTTTATTAATGCTAGGTTTACAGACATATGAACCAATAGTAGCCGTATGATAATTTGTTGGGGGTGGCAAGCAGAAAATGATTTTTAAGCTCAAAGTATTCAGAATATTTTGGCAAATTGGCGTGCTTTACTTATGATTAATTTCTTATTTTTTAGCGTATTTTTAATTTATTTTGCAATTTAATTAAACTCAATATGGCTTATTCTTCCTTCACTTGCGCCGACCTTTAAATAATGTTCTAACCCATTTCGAAAATCACCATTTTCAATAGCTTTTAC
>JALRBQ010000078.1 GCA_023257655.1 Pseudomonadales bacterium | reverse complement strand
CGATCCGGTGACAACGAGGCAGAAAAGTCGTTATGATAAATCGCCATCTGGCATAGCTGGCATTAGCGAAAACGTGGTGTAACCTGACACCAGGAGGAACTCTGCATGACCTTTCGACAGCTCTTCGAACCCCTGTCCCATACCTACACCTACTTGTTGGGTTGTGAGCAAACAGGACAGGCGGTATTGGTTGATCCGGTTGTTCCTACGATGGATCGGGACCTGCAACTGATCGCTGAGCTAGGGCTGAAACTGAGCCTGACGCTTGAGACGCATGTGCATGCAGACCATATTACGTCAGCCTTGCACCTGCGGGAGAAAACTGGCTCCAAAATCGGGTTTCCTGCTGTCGACAACCTACCCTGTGCCGACATCCAGATCGTTGAAGACAAGCCGGTCACGCTGGGCAGTCTCAACATTCAGCCGCTATTTACACCGGGTCATACCGATGATCATTTTTGCTATCTGATTGATGGCAAGGTCCTCACCGGAGACTGTCTGCTGATCGACGGCTGTGGTCGGACCGATTTCCAGAATGGAGATGCGGCAACCCTCTACCACAGCATCAAGCAACGGCTCTTCGGTCTGGACTCTGCAACCCTGGTCTATCCAGGGCACGATTACAATGGCCGACTGGTCTCCTGTATCGCCCAGGAAATGAATCGAAATCCGCGCATTTCTGCCACCACCACCGAAGCCCAGTTCGTCGCCACAATGGCGGGTCTCGCCCTGCCCTACCCCAATTTCATCGACTTCGCCGTGCCCGGTAACCGGCTCTGCGGAGTCTGCCCCGATGACTTGCCCGAAAAGATGTCACAATACTGCGAATCCATGACAGCAAGCCCCCAGGGTTAATTCACAACCGGCGCGCTGCGCTGAGCGAGTGCGCCCCTAGTTGAACTTGTCCGCATTAATCAGGAAATGGGTTGCGATACTTGCCGCGTATCCCAGCAAAATCGCCCAAGACCATCGCAGATGCGCGAAGAATGTATAGATGCCTCGCGCCTGACCCATGACCGCCACGCCAGCGGCCGAACCGATCGACAGCATCGAACCACCGACGCCGGCTGTGAGAGTCACGAGCAGCCATTGTCCGATATCCATAGGAGGATCCATTTCGAGTACGGCAAACATTACTGGAATGTTATCGATGATTGCTGAAGCAAACCCCACGATTATATTCGCCGAGGTCGCACCGAGATCGCCATACATGAATTCAGAAACATTGGCGAGATAACCGAATGCACCCAGCCCCCCTACGCACAGGATGACGCCATAGAAGAAGATGAGCGTATCCCATTCGGCACGCTGCAAATTCTTGAAAATATCGTAACTACCCGAGCCCGATTCGTGCGGTACATCTTCGTGAGTCGAGTAGCTGAAAATCTTGCTGTCCGCACTCACAAGCGCATTCGCCACATTCGAATTCATGTAGGTGTGATCGCGACGCTGGAGGTAGTAACCGAACAGTTTCAGAAAACCCAGTCCAGTCATCATGCCGAGTACTGGCGGCAAATACAGAAAATTATGGAACGAGACAGCCATGATGATTGTGACAATGAACAAGCCCACGACAAAGAGACCACCGAACCGGATGCTCGCTTCCTCCTTGATCGGATCGGGTTTCTCGTTCGAGATGGCGAAACTGAGAATTCCTGCAGTTACCAGCCAATTCACCAGTGACGGAACAAAAAGCGCGAAGAATTGTTGAAACTCCACATGTCCTGCCTGCCAGACCATGAGAGTCGTGATATCTCCGAAGGGGCTGAATGCTCCGCCGGCGTTCGCCGCAACGACGATATTGATACACGAGATCGCGATAAACTTGATGTTACCTGCCCCCACGGCGGTGACGACGGCTGCCATCAGCAAGGCGGTTGTGAGATTGTCAGCGATTGGCGACAGCAGGAATGCTATCAATCCGGTGATCCAGAAAATACGCCGGAATGAATAACCGGACGAGACTAATTTCACGCGCAGCACGTTGAAAACGCCGCGTTCTTCCATCGTGTTGATATAAGTCATCGCCGCCAGCAGGAACAAGAACAACTCGACGAATTCTAGCAGGTTATGACGAACCAGCTCTTCTGCCAGATGTGTCTCTCCCTGCTCGATATACGCCATGGCAACGAGCACCCAGATCAAGCCCGCGGCAACCACTGCTGGCTTGGATTTCTTTAGATGGATATTTTCTTCGAAGATAATCAGCGTATAAGCAAAGGCAAAAATCAGCAGAGACAGAATGCCCTGCCATCCCGAGGTGAGCGAAGAGAGTGCTTCAGAGCCCGAAGCAGTCGCATACACGAATACCGGTGGCATCAGGAAAAAGACAGCAAGCACACCAAATACAAATCGATTTCCGTTATTGATTCGAGGTGAAAAAAGTTGCATTAGCTACAGACTCCGTTAAGAAGCACATCAATAATAAAGATACGAGTAACGACGAGATTCATTCCGCCGCAGAAAATCCACTAGGGGATAGAGGTATAAAACAGGATGGAATTGCTTAGAGTGGTTTGCGAGTTGTTGTTGTACATGGCTGCATTCTATCCGGCTTTATCCAAAGTTTGGACAAAAATCGTACGTAAAATGCATTTTATTTTGAACGCCACATGGAAGCTTTCTAAAATTACTCCCTGTAACAATCGGTTAGATCAAAAAATTCATTTCAATTATTTGAGCTCAACTGGCTTGCCATGAGGCGTGTTCAGGTAAGCTGAATGCCACTCTTCCTTCTTATTTATAAGCTCGGAAATGCTGGCAAAACCTTTAACAACAGTTAGGCTCTCCAGCGCGGCCAACCAGTGCTGAAAATACTCAGTCCCATGGTCTGGCTCACCTCTTGCTTTTGCCCCGGCAATTTCTTCGCTGAGAGCGGCAGTCCATTCCTGCCACTCAAACAATCCCCGTTGTTGCAAAGCGACAACGAGCGCGAAGGCGTGGGCCTCCCATGGCGCTGCAAAAACAGGGGCGTGTTCAGACTCGAAGGGTCGCCACAATTCAGTCATTGTTCTCAGCTCGTTCGAGATAGGGCTCCCAAAGATCGATCAGCACTTCGCTTGCTTCACTATTCGGACCCCACAGGCTCTGACCCGTGAAACAGACGCTGTACAAAGGTTCTGCACTATCAAGACCTCTGGCACGCTGATCGGGATAACAGTGCCATCCATGAAATTGCGCAATGACACCCGTTGTTCCCTGCACATAGGCAGGCGCACGGGTATGCCCTGCCATGGACAGCTTGCGCACACGCACACGTTGTCCGCAAGCAAACGCAGGTGCTCGTTGCGCGGCGCGACTCGTCGGGGAGCCGGCGGCGAGCAGTTGTGCTGCGCAGTCTGGCGACGCTGCTCGCCATCGGCTCGACGAATCCGATGTCAGCATCTGTTTCTCATCAAGCAATTTTTCCAGGCCCGCCAGCCAGTTCTCGTAATAGGAATTCGCCAGATACCGCTGTGGATGCTGCCGTTCTCTCGCAAATCGGGACTCATCGATATTCCACTGACCAAGCATGCCGGTAGCAAGGGTTAACGCGAAGACGCGACGCTCCCATTCATGATGGAAGACCGGCTCGCTGAATTCCGACTCCGGCGCGATGGGCCCGAGACAATGTTTGCCTCCCAGATCGTGGGCACCGTTCATGGATCTCGCTCCAACAGATCCTCTGGCATCCGGGCCCGCTCTACACCGATCATCGCATTGCGCGTGACGAGTTTCTGCAGTTGCTCAACACTCCAGTCGTCGGTGCCCCGCGGTCGCTCAGGCAACACCAGATAACGCAGTTCAGCCGTCGAGTCCCAGACCCGAATTTGTGTTGATTCTGGCAAGTGTGTACCAAACTCAGCCAGCACTGAGCGCGGCTCACTCACGGCCCGAGCACGATAAGGCGCTGACTTGTACCATACTGGCGGCAGGCCGAGCACTGTCCAGGGATAGCAGGAACAGAGTGTACAGACAACCAGGTTATGCTGCTCTGCCGTGTTTTCCACTACTTGCAAGTGTTCGCCCTGGCGCCCGACATAGCCGAGCTCAGACACCACGGCAGTGGCATCGGCAAGCAGTGCGCGTCGAAATTCGTCATTCGACCATGCCAGGGCGACAACGTGCGCACCATTACGCGGGCCGACCCTGTGCTCATAGGTTTCTATGATTGCGTCCAGCGTGTCAGACCTGACCAGGCCCTTCTCCAGCAACAAGGTCTCCAACGCTTTTACGCGGAGTTCGAGATCGGAAGGGGGCTCGGTATGGTCGTGCTCGTGATCATGTGACATGGTCGCATTATGCGCCGACGGATCGGGGACACCAAGCAGGAAAGCGATGTCGCTTATTGCGGGGGTTCGACATCGGCCTGCTCGACTGGCTCCGACTTCGCTGACTTGCGCGTAACGCTTACCCAATCGAGGGCAACACCGGAGATGGCATTGAATCGGGCTACGCGGAAAATCACTTCCAGAATACGCGGTCGTCGCCGCACCTTGGGCTCTTTCAGCTTGGGCATGAAATACGCGACCACGGTAGTCCGCAGCAAAGCAGAAGTGACGAAGACAATGAACAGGTCGCTTCCCGGGGTCCAGAAGTTGCTGATTGCGAAGGCGATCTCCGGGGCATGGCGCCCGAGATAACCTCCCAACAGGCCTCCGCAGAAGACCAGCAGCGCACTGGTGCCAGACTGAATCGCCGCATAGAGGGCAAAATTGGTATTGTGCGGTCGAATGTCGTACAGGTAATTGGCGGTACTCAACGTGAACCCGCTCCAGGAAATGCCACTGATAACCTGCACAATCAACAGGTAATATCGCTCGGGGGAGACGAGCCATAACAGCGGTATCACCGGAATCATGCAGCTCGAGATGACCATGACCAGATGATTGCCAAACCGATCACTGAAGCGACCCCAAAAGTGCAACATCACGAACTGGGTGGCGATAGAGGCGATACTGTTGATGCTGTATTGCAGGTAGGTAAATTGGAGATCCCGCAGCATGTAAACGGCGAAGAACGGCGCCGACAGCGCGACTGCACCCTGATTGCAGGCCACGAAGAAGCTGTAGTTCCGAAATGTCGGTTCCCTCAGTGACTCACGCACGTGACGCCAGCTGTCAAGCAATCGCATAGCATTCTGTGCGGAATCGGGTTCGGGATCGTGCATACGACCAAGCAGAAGACTCGAGATCATGCGACCACCGGCGGCGATGCCGAACAGCATGGCGAATCCGAGCCAGGTCAGTCCCCGATTCGCACTCAGCGAAAGAACGCTGCCCCCGATAATGAACACCAGCAAGGAGGCGGCCATCGTCAAGCGAGAGCGTGCGGCGAAAAAAGCGCCGCGGCGCGATTGCGGAACGAGACTTCCCATCCATGCCCGCCAGTGGGGCTGGATTACATTCAAACAAGAGAAATACCCGATAGCGAGCACAATCAGCCAGAATACCCGGGATTCGACCACCCCTCCGAGGCCATAGATGATTGCCAGCAGCGCCATCCCGCACACAAACAAGCTCTGCACAGCAGCCATCACCACGGCCAGCGGTTTGCGCGTGAAATGGTTCCCGAGCCAGACCGACAGAATCTGGCACAACGCACCGAAGAGTTGGGGAATCGCCGTAAGCCAGCCTAACTGCATTGCGGACGCTTGCAGATAGATGGCGAAGGCATTCAGGAAATTATCGCTCGTGCCTGTCATCGTCGCCGACGCGACGGCTTCCTGTTGCGAGTAGCGTAATGTCTTGCGCAGCGTGTCCTTCCGATCTCTCGGCGTCTGGCGCGTATCAGGTAGTGTGCTGCTGACCACTGTCTCGTTTTCCCAGAAGCGTTGGCGGAGAAGCTGAAGCGAGATCCTGATTCTCCGGTATCAGGCATCGAACCTACCCGAGGTTGTTGCGGTGCCGTTAACATTACCGTCGACACCGGCGAAAACATGCTACGGAACGAAGCCAAACCCCGCTCGCGGAACTTCGCGCCGGTTGCTCCACGTCAGGTTTGCCTATGATATCCGGTTCGAGACCAGCCCACCATTCAGCGCCAAATCTGCCGCCTGCAGAGAAGTCTGCCAACCCAACAGCTTTTCTAGGGAGGCTCACCAGGGGAAGCGTATTCCTGGACAGTGATCAAACCTGAATCTGTGGACCCGATCGCTACAGGCAAACTGCGCGTCTGCAGGGCCAACAATGGTCATTCGGAAGCCCCGGGAACTACCCGCGAAAGCCGGAGCCAAATTGCAGAACTATTAATGATTTCCGGCACTTGCGAAACATTCACCCGGTGCCCATCAAGAAATATCCCCCGGGTCCGTTAATGTTCTTTACAAACCGCGAAAAATCCATAAAATTCGCGCTCGCCAGTTGGTTTGAGACCCGTTCCTCACCCACAGTGGAGATGACGATTCAGCGGTCTGGCGCTTTGTTCAATTGCGTATAGGGGGTTTTATGAGATGCAAAAATTCATTACTTCTAACGCAATGGTATGTGCAATGCGACCGGAGCATCCAGTTTACTGTCTCCATCCCCGCGCCGTAACCATTGCCACTAGCTGGTTCCTGGACAATTTCCCGGGACGAGTTCTGTTCGCGGTCAAAACCAACCCATTCTTTGTAGACACCATCTCTGCAGCCGGGCTGCAACACTTCGATGTTGCCTCTCTGGGTGAGATCGAGCTGATTCACGCCAAAGTTCCGGGTGCGCGCATGTCATTCATGCATCCGGTAAAGAGCCGGGTCAGCATTCGTCGCGCCTATTTCGAATTTGGTATTCGTGATTTTGCGCTCGATTGTGAAGCCGAACTCACCAAGATCCTTGAAGAAACCCAGCATGCGAATGACCTCAATCTCTTCGTCCGCCTGTCGGTGTCGAATCGGCATTCCCGTCTGGACCTGTCCGGCAAGTTTGGAATTTCCGGCAAACCGGCAGCGAAACTCCTGCTGAAGGCTCGTCAGGCTGCGATGCGCCTGGGTATCTGTTTCCACGCCGGCTCTCAGCTCATGCGCCCGGAAGCCTACGCCGATGCCATGGAAGTCGTCTCCAAACTGATTCGCTCCTCGGGTGTGATCATTGACGTGCTTGACGTTGGCGGAGGTTTTCCTTCGATCTATCCGGACATGACGCCACCCCCTCTGGCTGACTTTATTGCAAAGATCAGCGAGAGCTTCGAGCAGATGCCTGTCAGCGAAACCTGCGAGCTCTGGTGCGAACCGGGTCGAGCGCTGGTCGCCGAGGCCGCCTCACTGGTAGTCAAGGTGGAGATGCGGAAAAACAATACGCTGTACATCAACGACGGCACGTATGGCGGTCTGTTTGATGCCGGACACCCCGGTTTCAAATTTCCAATCACGCCTGTTCGCCCTCACGCGCCGGTTACCGATTCACTCGGCAAATTCAGCCTGTACGGTCCAACCTGCGACAGCCTCGATTTCATGCCGGGCCCTTTCATTCTGCCGGCAGACATCGGCGAAGGCGATTATCTGGAAATTGGCAATCTCGGGGCTTACAGCATGCAACTGCGTACCGAGTTCAATGGCTTTGATCGCACCGAACTCGTCGATATTGCTGAAGGACCACTCCTTTCCATGTATGGTATAGGCAGAAAGGTCGGAGCTGATGATTTCGAAGTCATCGAAGCGACTGAAATGCAGGAAGGCAATACACTGCCGGGAGAGACCACATGACCCAGAATCTGAAGGCGGTTACAGCCGACGAGAAATCGAAGCTGTTAACGCGGGAAGTCGAACACATCGACATCACCTCGTTTGATGCTCGCCCGATTATCGATGCCATGGACAAGATGTCCTTTACTTCACGGGACCTGGCGCGCGCAGCAGATATCTATAACGAAATGCTGGCGGATCCAAATTGCAGCATCTTTCTGACCATCGCGGGTTCCACATCTGCCGGGGGTTGCATGCAGCTCTACGCCGATCTGGTGAAACACAATATGGTGGATGCCATCGTGGCCACCGGCGCCACGATCGTTGACATGGACTTCTTCGAGGCGCTGGGCTTTAAACATTATCATGGCTCACCGGACGTGGACGATCGCCAGTTGCGAGACCTCTACATCGATCGCATTTACGACACGCTGATTGACGAAGAACAACTGCAGGCCTGTGATCATTCGATTGCGGCGATTGCTGACTCGTTGGAACCGCGTCCTTACTCATCGCGGGAGTTCATTCGCGAAATGGGTCGCTGGTGTGTCGACAATGCGCGCAAGCACGAGTCATTGATAGAGCTTGCCTACAAGCACGATGTGCCGATTTTCTGTCCGGCCTTTACCGACTCGAGCGCCGGCTTCGGACTCGTAGTCCATCAGGAACGCAATCCCGATTCCCATCTCAGCATGGATTCGATCCGGGATTTTCGTGAACTTACCGAGATCAAGATTCAGGCGGGCACAACTGGCCTGCTCATGATCGGCGGCGGGGTGCCCAAGAATTTCACGCAAGACACCGTGGTCTGTGCCGAGATTCTGGGCAAGGATGTGGATATGCACAAATATGCCGTCCAGATCACCGTAGCCGACTCCCGTGATGGCGCCTGCTCAAGCTCGACGCTCAAGGAAGCCTGTTCCTGGGGCAAAGTCGATATAGCTCGCGAGCAGATGGTGTTTGCGGAAGCAACCAGCGTACTGCCCTTGCTGGCAAGCGATGCCTGGCACCGAGGCCACTGGAAACAACGCAAGCCACGCAAGTTCAGCACATTGTTCAAAAACTGAACCGCTGCAGGCCTCTGCGCGGGGGCTGCTTGAGTGCTCCCGCTTCGTTCCACCTTCCCCTTGACGGTTTAACCCGGCGCTGCCCTGCGCATTCAGTCATTTGTTTCCGGCAGAAATCCCTTGCGCTGCATGCGCCTCACCGGCCCGGCGCGAAACGCCCTGCTTTGGTGCAACCCTGTGACCTGAAGCACCAGAAACTCGCGTATTCACTGGCTGTGTACGCACCGACATGCCGTAAGCAACGGCCTTTGCGGTGCAGAATCTGATTACTCCACATCGTCGCGGTCCTTGGCACGCAAAATGCAAATTCCGGTTTCAGAGTCGGCATGACCGCAGGGCGTGTCGCCAATCACACTAACTGACTACGGGACTGTGAAGATGAACCAGCTATTTGACGATATCTATGAAAGCCTGAGCCTGGCCCGACTGCCGGGAATTGTTTCATTTGAATCCATCACCGGTCGCACCTTGACGGACATGATTCCCGCCAATGACGCTTTCTTTGGTGAGCAAAATTACGACGAGAGTTTTGCCGGCGGCAGCCTCGACCAGGATTAGTCGCTAGTGTGAGCGCCGAATGAAGTCGATGATTCGTGGCGCCCGGGTCGCGGCTTTTTTCTGGATTCAGAGCCTTATACGTGACGACGGCCAGCGGACGCTCTTGTTTGAACTGGACATGTCTATCAATCGGCTCCGACAGCAAGTGGGCGACAACGAAGCCTTGATTGCGCAGACTGGCATCTACCACAATCTGTTGCGGCGCTGGGCAGAACTGTGAATGAGCCTCGGGCATTGTCACGCTTCAGTGCGATACCCACTCTTTATTTCAGGGTCTGACCCTGACGTATTTTTCGAATCGCTGGCGTCCCACCTGACCTGCGTAGATACTGCCGTCGCGGTCTGTGGCGAGGAATTCGATGCCACTGCCGTTGGGAACTTCATAGTCCGGTATGAATGCCGAGATCCAACCAGTCTTCGCATCGCCGATGCGGATTCCCCGCTGCCAGCCGGGATTCCAGTTACTGTCTGACATGCCGTCAGCGACATAGATGCGGTCATCCTTATCTATCCATATTCCGGACGGACGTCCAAACTGGGTCCAGATTTCCAGCAACTCCCCCTCTTGACTGAAAATCTGGATGCGATTATTGCCTCGGTCGGCGACGAACAACCGTCCTTGCGAGTCAATTTTGAGATCGTGGGGATCGTTGAACCGCGCAACTTCACGACTCAAAGACGCAATTCCTCCGCCTATCTGGAGCAACAGCTTTCCGTTGGCCGCGAATTTCAAAATCCGGTTGTTGCCGCCTCGGTGCCCATCGGCGATCCAGATATCACCGTTGTCGGCGACGGCTACCGCTGAAGGACCGTTGAAATGTCGGTCATCGTCTCCAGCAATTCCCGCAACCCCCAGGCGCATCAGCACATTGCCTTCCTGATCCAGCTTGATCACCTGATGACCCATGCCCAGCGCGAAACCCGGTTCCCCGCGGGGATCTCCAACGGGAGCACCTTCGGTAATCCAGAGGTTACCGTCGGCATCGAGATCGAATCCGTGTGGCCAGGCGAACAGCCCGGCGCCAATGCTCTTGACGACGTGTCCCTCGCGATCGAGTTTGTGAATGGGCGGCAATGCCGACCCTGCGCACTGATTGACACTACAACGTTCCACTACCCACAGATGCTCTCCATCGGCATCAGGATGCACGCCGGTCACTACGCCCATTGCCCTGCCGTCCGGCAGTTGTCCCCAGTTATAGATCACCTGATAGGGATTATCGGATACGGCCTGTGCAAATACTCCGGAGGATTGCACCGCAAGCATCACCGCAAAACTGAGTAGCTGCGTGATGGCGCCCACGGCACCTGCATTTCGTAGGATGGATCGCATGACATTACCTCGCTATTGGGGCTCCCAGCCTGTCGCGTTTCCGAATTCTACGCCACCTCTGCGGCAATTTCGCAAGCCAGCTGTCAGCTTCTTCAGGGTTGGACGCTTGTGGTAGTCAGCTTTTGGAAGGCCTGATAGGTAGTCAGGAAGACTTCACCTTCGAGCCTGGCCGGTAAAGCGCTTTCCTTGAGCTTGTCGGCTACGGGACCTTTAACTTCGGCCAGGTGCAGAGTGATGCCTTGCGGCCTCAAGGTCTCGTCAAGATGCAGCAACATCTCGAGCGCTGTGACGTCGATATGACTCACAGATGACATGATGAGAACCAGGTGTTGCGCCTTGCCGTAGCGACCGAGTGCTAGCGTTATTTCGGCATAGACACTCTCGGCATTGCCGAAGAAGAGTGACTCGTCTATTCGAATCATTAACACCCGCGGGTCAGTCACAACCTGGTGGCGTGCGACATTTCGAAAATGCTCCGTATCCGGAACGCGACCGACGATGGCAATATGCGGTCGACTGGTGCGCCAGACCAGGGTAATAATCGACAGGGCTACACCGGTACCGATGCCCACTTCTACACCAAACAGAATGACCCCCAGCGCTGTGCCTAACATGGCACCGCCCTCTGCCCGATCATAGCGCCAGGCGTGAGTGAATGCGGATGCATTGACGAGTTGTATCGCCGCTGAAATTATCGTCGCGGCCAGCAGCGTAATGGGCAGAAATGCGAATAATTCGGTGGCGAACCATAACGCCAATAACACGAAACCTGCAGAGAATACCCCTGACAGCGGACTGTGAGCCCCCGCTTCAGCATTGACCAGTGTTCTGGAAAAGCCTCCGGTGACCGGGAAGCCGCCGGCGAGTGCACTGCCAATATTGGCCGCCCCCAACGCGCGCAATTCGGCGTTCGCATCCAGCGGTTCACGTTTTTGCTGGGCGAAGGATTGGGCGATTGAAATACTTTCCACGAAACCCAAAAGGCCGATGATCAGGGCGGGAAACCACAACTCCTGAAACCAGTCAGCATGCAGTTCTGGCAATGCGAAGCTCGGTATGCCGCTCGGCAAAGCGCCAATAACCTGCAAATCATCCTGCCACTTGCCAACAAACACCAGGGCGGCTCCCGACAAAAGCAGCAGCATCGGAACCAGTCGTTGCAGCGTACGCGCCAGATTGGGACTCACCCCTGCGCGCAGCAGCAGCGGCACCGTATTCTTGCGTGAAAACAGGAGCAGGAATAATCCTGTTACCCCGATACTGGCAGCGAGCAGATTTGTCTGCGGTAGTGCGGCAACAAGGTGTATGACGACGACAAGGGTGTTGTCACCAGACGCACTGACCCCGAGCAGGGGTTTCAATTGACTGATGATAATGAGAATGGCAGCACCCGTAATAAAGCCGGTTACGACGGGGTGGCTGAGCAACTGGGCGAGCGCGCCCAGTCGTAACAAGCCAGCGGCAAGCAAGAAGGCACCGGAGAGAAACGCCAGGAGTGCTGCTGCCAACACGTACTCGTTACTGTCCGCGAGCGCCAGCGGTGTGAGTGCACTGGCTGACAAGAGTGAGGTGATTGCTACCGGTCCGACCGACATCACGGAGCTGGAACCGAGTAAGGCATAGAACACAACAGGTAACAAACTCGCGTACAAGCCATACTGGGGTGGCATGCCAGCGAGCGTGGCATAAGCCAGTCCCTGTGGAATCAACATGAGGGCGACGATCAGACCGGCAATAATGTCGTTACCGACAAATTCCAGCCGGTATCTTGACCACCAGGGAGGTGTTATAGCGACGAGCAAACGATGCAATACAGTCATGCAGCTGGCTTGCGCTCGAACCATTCGAAGAGCGCCATTCCTGTCAACATGGCAGCCACAAACACGATGGCCTTCGGCGCGCCTGCGCCCAGCGCCACGAGCGCTGGACCGGGACACAATCCGGCAATCCCCCATCCCACACCGAAGCCTAGACTACCCAGAATTAATCGCTGGTCGAGTTCGCGCTTGAGCGGCAGTCGCATCGCTTGGCCCAGCAGACTGTGTGAGCGGCGACCCGCTATGGAAAAAGCAACCAGCCCAATTGCGATCGCACCACCCATGACCAACAACAGACTGGGATCCCAGTTTCCTGCGAGATCGAGGAATCCTAACACCTTGGCCGGGTTGGCCATACCGGACAGCAACAGACCCAGACCAAAGATCAGACCAGTGAACAGCGCTGAAACATAATGTTTAGGCATCTCACACTCCGAGCACGTGACGAATGACAAACACAGTAAGAAAACCACTTGTCATGAATGCCGCTGTAGCTGCCAGTGAGCGAGGAGACAGACGGGAAATGCCGCAAACGCCATGACCACTGGTGCAACCTGAACCGTAGCGCGTGGAAATTCCGACCAGCAAGCCCGCGATGACAAGCATTGGATAACTGGCTGTGATCTCAAGAGTCGGTAACGAGGCCGCGATTCGCCAAAGGACAGGCGCGATGACCATGCCGCCAAGGAAGGCGAGTCGCCAGGCGATATCACCCTTGACCGGGGCAAGCAGGCCTCCGAGTATGCCGCTGATTCCGGCAATTCTGCCATTGAGCAGAATGAACATAGCGGCGGCAAGACCGATAAGTATCCCGCCAGCAAGCGCTGACCAGGGAGTAAAGGCAAGCATATCGAATTTCATGTGTAATCTCGCGGAGAGAGACCCGAGCCAGATCGCAACAATCTTATTCTACAGGAGCACTGATTGCGTCATGCAACGAAAGGCTGAATCCAAGCCAGTATTGTGAACCGCGCGCCCTGCATAAGCAACGGGGATTCGCTACGCGAGTCAGCGAGAAAGTACATTTGCAGGCGAGAATTTCAATCAGTTTTCGGTTATCGAAGCAGAGTGCGCTGCTCGCCCCAACCCGGCTATGGCGCTCTTGGCACAAGCATCTCTCCCAAATTTGCCAGCGCATTTAGGCTGGATCGTTTCGTGAATGGCGTGTTGCTGTTCGGTTCGTCTGCTGCGCTGTCACGCCCCGAACCTACTCAACAGCAGCTCGATGTGACCTGGGGCGCCTGGGACAATCCCGCGTCAGGCAACTGGGTGGTCGTTGAACAGGCCAATGATTCTCTCGTCACCCTCAGCACCAGCGACTATCTGGCATCGATCAACCCTACTCCAGTTGCCGCACTGCATGGCTCCGCGGTCTATGCTAGCGGGCCCGCATCCGGGTTTATCGGCAGTGGTTCAGCAGGGGAAGTGACACAGGTGCTGGCGGGTTTGACCGTCGACTTCGATTCCGGCGCCATTTCCGATGGCCGCTTGCAGGTTACAGTAGGTGAGACTCAGATCTGGAGCCTGGGCTTTGCTGGCCAACTGCATGCCGGTGTCGTGACCCTGAATGCAACCACAGGCGAGTTGTTGCAAGCGGGCACCGCCATCAGCGATCAGATTCAGGCTAATCTTGGTGGTGTCTTCACCGGCAGCAATGCCGATGCCTTCGTTGGCAGGTTTGATCTTTTCGACAAGCTCGATGCCATCAACGAAGTGAACGGCCTCTACACCATCGAACGCTAGTGTTGATTGACAACAACTGAAAGACCTCGGCTGACTGCGTGATGTCTGGTTGCGATGTACACCGCAACCAGACTGGTCTGCACTAATCAATCAGATATTCGCGAAATGCACCGCGCATGCAATGATTCGAGGCCATGGAACTCGAATAGGCACCGGCATTGATCAATGCCAGATAGTCCTGATTATCCATTGCCGGTAGCCAGGCATCCTGAAACCAGACATCCAGCGCTTCATTGATATTGCCGACGACCTGCAACTGGGAAAAAGTTCCGTTACCAAGCTCCAGAGACAGTGGCTGAAATGGCAGCTTGTAATAGGCCGGCTCAGGCGCGATGTTAAAGCCGGCATCCAGCCCCAAGAACCAGGTATTTTGTTTCTTTTCCAGATAAGTCTTGCCCAGCAGCAGCAGCCCCGCGTCTTTTAACACATATTCTCCGGGCTCGACTTCCAGTTGAATCTTGCGATTACCGAAATGCTTTCTGAGAATCTCACCCCACTGAGTGAGATCCAGTGTGCCGTCCTCCGCAGTGTGGGGAACACCGAGACCACCACCCACATTGACCACTCGCAGATCAGGGCACTGATCGAGGAACCATTGGCAGGATGCAATGACGCGATCCCATTGTTCGAGTTGGGGAGTCAGATATCCGCAACCAGTGTGAAAATGGATCTTGTTGACTGTCAGACCTGCCGCCTTGGCGATCGCGAGTGCTTCGTGAAACTGTTCCCTATAAATACCGAATTTGGTTGTCACACTGCCGGCATACTGCAGCGCGCTGTTGTTTTCGCGACTCACACCCAGCGCTGGATTAATGCGAATTCCTATTGCGGCGCCGGGTCGATACTTGCCCCAGGTCTTGATGGCATGGATCGAGTCACAGTCCATTACCAGCCCGTCGAAGCGCGACAAAATATCAAAATCGTTCTTTGACAAACTACCCGCCGTGAATGAAATTTGCGCCGGCTTGAAACCACAACTCACTGCGAGTTCCACTTCCTGGGGGGAGCAAGCATCAATACCGCACAAACCCAGCGTCTTCAGGTGCGTGAGCAGTGGTGCAAAGCGATTCGCCTTCATCGCGTAAAGAATGGAGTAACGACCGGCGAAGCCCGCCGCTTCCAATGCGCTGTGCAAACGCTGCAGATTCGCTTTCACGCGCGCCATGGAATACACAAACGCAGGAGACCCATAGCGTGCAGCGAGTGCGCTTACCGGGTGACCAGCAAACATGAGCTTGCCGTCCTGATAGCAGAGGTCCTGGCGTTGCCACCAGTCGTAATAGCGGGCAGAAGGTTGTGACTGCATCTGGAAGGTGTTAATTGGCTTGGTCTCCGGTACTTAACGTGTTGATTGGAATCAGCATTTATCTTGAACTGGTGTTTTTCAAGGCATCTAAAGCGCGCTTTATACGTCTAATTGCACTTGGCAACAAGTGTTATTTCAAGGATTCCTGTGACACCTTCTGACACCGCGCACCCGGAGATGTCCCGGTACTCATCGACACCCTTCCTGGCCTTCGAATAGCCATTACGAGCAGCCGATCGATTAGCGCTGCGAGCGAAAAAACGCTCGTACCACCGCCGCCAGAAAGTCAACGTCAAGCCCTGTTTGGACAGTCCCGAAAAACCACTGCGAAGGTGGTGTTTGCCGTTGACCGACCAGGAACGCCTCAGGCAGTGCTGAAAAAGTGGCTCGGGAATTGCTTGCTAAGCACTGAGCCGTCACAATAGACCCTTTGCTCAGATTACAGGCTGCTCCCGCAGGAAACATGTCGCACAAATTAAAATTGAAGAAAGTGCTGGTCGCCAATCGCGGTGAAATAGCCCTGCGAATTGTCCGTGCCTGCGCCGAGATGAGTATTCGCTCCGTCGCCATTTATACGGAACCGGATCGTTTCGGTCTCTTTGTCAAACGGGCCGATGAATCCTATTCCCTCGGTGAAGACCCACTCTCGGGTTACCTCGATCCGCTGCGCATCGTCAATCTGGCGCTGGAAACCGGTTGCGATGCCATCCATCCGGGATATGGATTTCTTTCTGAGAATGCCGCGTTTGCGCGGCTGTGCGAACAGAAAGGCATCCTGTTCATCGGCCCGGAGTCTAGTGTCATTCACAAGATGGGTGACAAGACCCAGGCACGTAACAGCATGCGTGCAGCCGGCGTTCCGGTAACTCCTGGCTCGGATGGCAATCTGGGCAGTCTGGAAGCTGCCCTGGAACAGGCCGAGGTGATTGGCTATCCCGTGATGGTGAAGGCTACTTCCGGAGGTGGAGGTCGCGGAATTCGGCGCTGTGATTCAGCAGCGGAACTGAGGGCACAATTTCCGCGCGTAATCTCTGAGGCGACCAAAGCCTTTGGGTCGGCCGAAGTCTTCATGGAAAAGTGCATCGTCAACCCCCGACATATCGAGGTGCAGGTACTGGCAGACGGCCAAGGCAACGTCATCCATTTATACGAGCGCGACTGTTCGATCCAGCGACGCAACCAGAAACTGATTGAAATCGCCCCCAGTCCCCAGCTCAGCGAACAACAACGCGCCTATATGGGCGAGCTCGCAGTTCGCGCCGCCAAAGCGGTTGGCTATCGCAGTGCCGGTACGGTGGAATTCCTGTTGTCCGGCGAAGATGTCTATTTCATGGAAATGAATACTCGTATTCAGGTAGAGCACACAATCACGGAACAGATCACTGGAGTAGATATCGTCCGCGAGCAACTGCAGATTGCTGCGGGCAACCCCCTCTCCTATCGGCAGCAGGATATCAATTTTCGCGGATACGCCATTCAACTGCGGATCAATGCCGAGGATCCCCGCAATGAATTTCTGCCCAGCTTTGGTCGCATTACCCATTACTATGCCCCGGGAGGGCCCGGTGTGCGCGTCGACACTGCTATCTATACCGGTTATGAGATTCCTCCGTATTTCGATTCGATGTGTCTGAAACTGGTCGTGTGGTCACTCACCTGGGATGAAACGATACAACGTGCCCTGCGAGCCCTGGACGATATGCGCCTGCATGGCATCAAGACTACCGCCGCTTACTACCAACAGATTTTGCGCCATCCGGAGTTTCAGGCAGCGAAATTTGATACTGGTTTTGTCGCGGCGCATCCGGAACTGCTTGAGTATTCAGACAAGCGCCATCCTAGTGAAGTAGCATTGGCGCTGGCGGCCGCCATAGCCGCACACGCTGGCTGGTAAATTGAGGAGATCCTGCACCATGAGCAAGGAAAGAAAGATCCAGGTAACCGATGTGATTCTGCGGGATGCGCACCAATCGCTGATCGCGACTCGCATGCGTACAGAAGACATGTTACCCATCTGCGAAAAACTGGATCGCATCGGTTTTTGGTCTCTGGAAGTCTGGGGTGGCGCTACTTTTGACGCGTGTATTCGTTTTCTGAAGGAAGATCCCTGGTTGCGACTGCAACAGCTGCGGGAGGCCCTGCCTAACACCCGGCTACAGATGTTATTGCGTGGCCAGAATTTGCTCGGATATCGGCATTATGCTGATGATGTCGTGAAGGCGTTCGTTCAGAAATCGGCAGAAAACGGCATTGACGTGTTTCGAGTATTCGATGCCCTCAATGATCTCAGGAATATCGAAGTCGCCATGAAGGCAGTGAAGGCAGCCGGCAAGCATGCCCAAGGTACGATCTGTTATACCACCAGCCCGGTTCACACCCTCGACTTGTTTGTGAAACAGGCACAGGAAATCGAGGCAATGGGAGCGGACTCCATCGCCATCAAGGATATGGCGGGACTGCTGACTCCCTTCGGAACTTACGATCTCGTCAAGGCAATCAAGTCCAGCGTCCAACTGCCTATCGCCATTCACAGCCATTCGACATCGGGACTCGCCCCCTTGTGCCAGCTCAAGGCTATCGAAGCGGGTGCAGATCGCATCGATACCGCCATTTCCTCCTTTGCTGGCGGCACTTCTCACCCGGCGACAGAATCCCAGGTCGCTGCCCTGAGGCAGACCAACTATGACACCGGACTGGATCTCGATGCCCTCACCGAGATCGCTGACTATTTCCGGGAAGTCCGCAAAAAGTACCAGCAATTCGAGAGCGAATTTACCCGCGAAGATATTTCGGTCCAGATCAACCAGGTTCCAGGCGGTATGATGTCCAATCTGGCCAACCAGTTAAAAGAACAGAACGCACTCGACCGGATTCGGGATGTGTTCGAGGAGATCCCGCGCGTACGGGAAGATCTTGGCTACCCTCCTCTGGTTACTCCCACTTCACAGATCGTCGGCACCCAGGCTGTCTACAATGTGCTGGCGGGCGAGCGTTACAAAACGATCACGAACGAGGTCAAGCGCTATCTGCAAGGGGGCTATGGTCAACCACCGGCTCCCGTCAATGTGGATGTGCGTAAAAAGGCCATCGGCAATGAACATCCCAATGAAGATCGACCTGCTGATTCCCTGCAACCGGAAATAGAGAAGTTGCGGAAGGATATAGGTGCGCTCGCCGGGAATGCCGAAGATGTGCTCACTTTCGCCATGTTCCCGGATTTGGGCAGAGAATTCCTGCAACAACGCGCCGAGGGCACCCTCAAGCCAGAGGCTCTGATGCAACGGGAATTGACGGTTCCCGCCAAGGCCATGGGCAAGGTGGCTACCGAATTCAAGCTCGTTGTGCATGGTGAAACCTATGAGGTGGATATCACTGGCGTAGGTGATTCTGGGGGAGGACGCCGTAAGATATACCTCTCTCTCGATGGAATGCCGGAAGAAGTGAGCTTCGAGCCACTTAATGAATATGTGGCCGACAAACCAGGTGCGCGCAAAAGAGCGACCGACAAAGGTCACGTTTCTGCCGTGATGCCCGGCAATATCGTGGAAGTACTCGTGAAACTGGACGATGTAGTGGAAGCCGGGCAAGCTGTACTAATTGCCGAGGCAATGAAGATGGAGACCGAAGTACATACCAGCGTAGGCGGCAAGGTCATCGCCATTCACGTGCAGAAAGGCGATCGGGTTACCCCTGGCGAATTGTTGGTCGAAATTGCCTGACAATCTGTCTGGGATCAGGTGAACAAGGCGTGAGCAGCGCCTGACCCGAGTTCTGGCATGTCAAAGCTTTATCTTAACCCAGTCAATCTGGTTCATTCTGCATCCTTGGATACCAATTTGTATCCAGAATTGCGCGTCGGAAGAACGACAATCTCTTCAGTTACTTCCTTCAACTTCTTGCGAAAACGTCCCACGATAATGTCTACCGCGCGGCTGAAAGGATCAGCTTTCTTGCCGAATATCATGGCGAAGAGGTAGTCCCTTCGTAGCTCCTCTCCACCATTTGCAATAAAAACTTCTGCCACGGCCAATTCTCGCTCCGTTAATGATGCAGATTTATCCCCGTATTCCAGTTTTCGACAATTCAATCTTATCACCAATCCGTGAAATTCAGCCTTTGCTCGTTGTGCGGGCTCCTTGCCGTTGCGCCTGCTATTTCGAATGGCAACTTCTATCCTTGCCTGTAATTCGGCGATATCACAGGGTTTGACTACGTATTGCTCAGCACCCGCATAGAGGCAGGCCACAGTGCTCTCCACCGACGAATCTGATGTCAGCATCACTACAGGCGTCTCTGAGAAGGCTTTAATACGACGACAAAGATCCAGCCCATTAACCGTCTTTTCACCAAGCTCCAATTCCACGATATAGGCGTCTGGAAGGGTTTCAGACGACAAGGAGGTAATCGCCTCGCCGTAAGATTGAAGATGCTTGATGTCGATACCTCTACGGATCAACGATTGAACAATGACTGTTGAGTAAACAACATCGTCATCTACAAGGATTAAATGAATGCTATCGCGCATGTCGCTATCTATCTAAACTGCTTATCCGGCAATTGGCGAGATTTGAGCCTAATGGGCAGGATAGTACTTTTTCTCATAGTCTTGCAATTGTTCAATTGCCTCAGCATGGAGAGCCTGCACTTTCTCGGCCATATCCAGCAAGTAGGCGGAACGGGTTTCGTGCAACTCATTCTCAATGCAACGCAAATAGTGCCCGTAACGCAATAACCCGAAGGACAGAACACTGCTGGACATGCGATGCGCCTCCTTCCGGACATTTTCCAGTTGGCTCGACACCAGCAGTGAAACTAACTGGTTGAGCCGATTCTTGGTTTCATCTGTAAATAATTGGTAAATTCTAAAGAAATTATCTTCACCGATATCCTTGGCCAGAGTTTGCAATTTACCTTTATCGAGAACCACGTCGAAATCAATACACATTCTGTATTCTCCTGTATTTCACGCTCTGTCGGTTTTGATCATTTGATGCCAACAGACATCAACCAATTTAGTAATACGGATCGGTTTGCTTACTAGGCCGGCCATACCCGCATCTGTGTATTTCTTAGCGTCATTTTCAGAGGCGCCAGCCGTCATAGCGACTATAGCAGCTGCTTTTTCTGCCGCCAGCTCTTTAATTTTTAGCGTTGCCGACACGCCATCCAAAATTGGCATAATGATGTCCTTCAGCACGATATCTGGATTGTACTGAAAGTATCTCGCGATTGCTTCAGCCTCGTCATTGGCTTTTACTACGCTACAGCACAAGCTTTGCAGCATGCCCCAATAATCTCACGATTGATGGGATTGTAGTCGACCACGAGAATTCGAAACTTATTTCTTTTTAGTCGGTCAATTCGACTCAGTTTTTCATCCGAGTCTGTATCGTCGGAGATATCGCTACTTGTCGGCGAGAACGGCTCCACAATTCCGAAAACGGTGAGCTCATTAGGTTTTGATCTGAGCATGATTGTCCCACCGATAAGTTATGTCAGTCGCTTTGCAATACAGAGACACAGGCTCGCCCCAAAGCTGTGCGAATGTATACCTACCTGGCCCTTCCAGAGAGGAGCGAACAGATGCTGATCCCCATTGCGCGATATGCCAATGCCAGTGTCATTTTCCTCAACCTCGAACATTATCCTCTCGTCGGATACCAATCTGGCTTTCACCGCAGCCTTGCTACTTGATGAATACTTTATTTAATTCGATATAAAGTTAGTGAGCGCAATTTTTATAACCAACTGCAAGGACACCATGTCGCGGGGTAATTTGTTACTCAGATCGATAGTGATGCCGACATTTTTACCGCCGACATAAATATTAGATCGGGTTCTACCCAGTTTCCACGGACGGTTTAAAAAGGGCTGAAAATTTCTGATCCTGCCTGGCGACTCTACGCCGCATCCGCGGATTGTGGAATCGCTCGATGTAATCGAACACATCGGCTCTGGCCTCGTCTCGC
>JALRBQ010000006.1 GCA_023257655.1 Pseudomonadales bacterium | reverse complement strand
GGACAGAATGGACGAAAATCGAAATATTCCCCCAAAGTTCCGACGATATAGGAATGGTTCTTGTGACCTCCATCGTAGCGTACCCGCTGTCCGAGCAGGCAACTGCTGATCCCGACCGGAATCTTCTCGATGGAATAATCGGTATCTTGTTCAATCATGACGCTAAGTTCCGTGTCTGCACTTCCTGCAGAGTAAGTTGGCGGTTAACGAGAGCTTCCTTCTCCGCCTTCGTCAATTGCTTGACGGTATACTCCAACCGCGAGGCTTCAGATCTGTTTGCCACTGCTGCTGTATACACCAGGGTCAGCGGGGATTTTCCGCGCAAAAATTTCGCGCCCTTGCCGAGCCCATCGCTGTCGCGGTGTTCCTGCAGTCGTCGTGCGACATCGGTCGTAATGCCGGTATAAAGACTGCCATCGTTACAACGAATCATGTACAGCGTCCAGGCGACCTCCTCTGGCATTACGTCGCCGCTCCCGTGACCACCGACCAGACTCCAGCACCAAGCTCTGCCCGTCGTTCGCGCTGCAATTTCAGCAGATGGGCGAGTAGCGTCTTTTGGGCCCAAGGTAGCAGATGTGATGCAACATCGTCGTACACCGTCATGACCAGCGACTCCAGTGTGCAGGGTCCATGCGCTTGCAGGCAGCGCAGCACTTTTTCCTCGCGACGAAGTCGGTGTGCGATTAGCGCGCTCAGCTCTTGTTGCGGTTCGGTCATAATCGCACCGTGCCCGGGCGCAAACGCTCGCAATGGCAGCGACTGCAATTCGCGCAACGAAGCCAGATAGTCTCCCATGTCACCATCCGGTGGCAGAATTACCGAGGTCGTACCCTGCAACACATGATCCCCGGTAAACAACAAGCCGTCGGCTTCCAACAAATAACAGATGTGGTTGGAGACATGACCGGGGGTATGCACCAGGCGCACGACGTACTCCCCGCAGTCGATCAGATCACCGTGATGCCTCTGCCGCGCCGGCTTGAAAGTGGTGTCATGACCCTGTGGAATCGGGGCCGGCAATCCGACCAGTTCTGCGCCAGTCGCGGCCTGTAACGCGAGTGCTCCGGGGGAGTGGTCGCCATGGGTATGGGTGACGAGAATATACGCCAGACGCCGCGAGCCGATGGCTGCCAGGAAATTGCCGAGCTGCAGCTCATCGCGTGGCCCGGGATCGAGCAGACACAGGGTCTGATCTCCGATCAGATAACTGTTTGTTCCGGGGCCGGTCATGGCTCCTGGATTGCGGCCAAGAATGCGGAATACCGGCACTTTGCCAGTATGGACTGCCACGGGTTTGCCTGCGTCTGACTGCTGCATCGCTCTCTCTGTCTGGGTGCGTTCGGTTATCATAACCCGTCAGCCCGCAGGCCAACACTACCGGCCCAGATAATTGGAATTGCGGCTGGAGTTTCGCACCATTTCAAGACATAATTGCCCGGGTTGAAAAACCCGAGTCCCACTGCCGATGCGCCAGCAACTGGCAAGCGTCATACAGCGAATGGCCCGTCTTCCACAGCTCAAAAACAAGAAGGATACAGTGCTCTCCAGCCACTCTGGCTGTGGCAGAGAATCCTCTGAATTTCTCAGGAAAAATCAGCATGTACAAGATTCAAACCTTTAATCAGATCTCTGACCTGGGCCTCAGCCGCTTTCCGGCGAATACCTATGAGGTGGGTCCCGATGTGGGCGCTGCAGATGCCATCCTGTTGCGCAGCCACAAGCTTGATGCCGGGGCTATCACCGCCGGCTTGAAGGCAGTGGCAAGAGCGGGAGCTGGCACCAACAATGTGCCCGTTGCCGATTGCACGCGCCAGGGCGTGGTAGTTTTTAACACTCCCGGTGCGAATGCCAACGCAGTGAAAGAGCTGGTGCTCTGTGGGTTGTTGCTGGCGTCTCGCGGCATCCTGCCCGGCATAGCGTTTGCGCGAGCACAGACACAGATAAGCGATTACGCTGAATTATCAAAATTGATGGAACAGGAAAAGAAACAGTTCAGCGGCGGTGAGATCAAGGGCAAGACTCTGGGAGTGATCGGACTCGGTGCGATCGGCTCCATGGTAGCGGAGATGGCAATCGGACTCGGCATGAATGTTCTGGGTTATGACCCCGCTCTGTCCGTTGAAGCCGCCTGGAGATTACCGAGCCGGGTAAAGCGCATCGAAAACCTTTCAGCGCTCACCGCGAATGCCGACTTCATCTCGCTGCATCTGCCAGTGCTAGATTCCACGCGCGGATTGATCAACAAGGCCCTGTTTGACACCATGCGGCCCGGCACCTGCCTCCTGAATTTCGCGCGGGATGAAATTGTTGACGCGGACGCCTTGCTCGCTGCTCTGAATGCTGGCAAGTCACTGAAGTATGTCTGTGATTTTCCGCGTCCGGAATTACTGAGCCGCGACGACGTGATTTCAATGCCACACATCGGGGCGAGCACTGCAGAGGCAGAAGAGAATTGCGCCATCATGGCCGCGGATCAGCTCATGGATTTTCTCGAAAATGGCAATATCCGCAATTCGGTCAATTATCCGACTCTGTCGCTGGATCGCTCCGCTCGTGCTACCAAAGGCACGCGTCTCGCCATCAGCAATCGCAACGTACCAAAGATGCTCGGACAGATCACCTCGGTGCTGGCAGATCAAAATATCAATGTGATCGACATGATTAACAAGAGCCGGGATGATATCGCCTACAACCTCATCGATCTGGAATGCGCACCCTCAGAGACAGCCTTGAGCGCGATCGCCGCGATCGAGAATGTCATCAAGGTCACACAGCTTTAACCATTACAGGAACCCATCAGGAAACTTACAATGACTCGAGTCTTTAATTTCGGTGCTGGACCCGCCATGTTGCCAACCTCTGTCATGGAAAAGGCGCAACGGGAATTTCTCGACTTCGCCAACCTTGGCGCAGGCCTGATCGAGATCAGCCATCGTTCCAAAGAGTTTGAACAGGTTTTAGACGAAGCCGACCAACTCATGATCAAGCTCGCTGCAATCCCCTCGAATTACAAGATCTTGTATGTGCACGGTGGGGCGCAGATGCAATTCTCTGCGGTGCCTCTGAATCTGATCAATCGCCAGCCTGCCCGCAAGGCGGCTTATGTGGAGTCAGGAAATTTTGCCAAACTCGCTGCCAAGGAAGCCGCTCGCTACGGCAACATCACGACAGCAGCCAGCAGCGCTGAATTTGATTATGACCGCATTCCTGATTTCAATCCGTCAGCGCTGGATGCCGACACATCCTATGTGCATATCACCAGCAACAACACCATTTACGGCACACGGTGGCAGCAGTTTCCGGACACCGGCAACATCCCTCTGGTAGCGGATATGACTTCCGAGTTGTTGTCACGAAGACTGGATATCAGCAAGTTTGGTGTTATCTTTGCCGGCCTGCAGAAAAACCTCGGGCCTTCAGGTCTGGCTTGCGTCATCATTCGCGAGGATCTGCTCGATCTGGCGCTGCCGGAAACGCCAAACTTGCTCAATTACAAGACCTATGCCGATCAGCATTCATTAGCGAACACCAATAACACGTTCGCAATCTACATGATGAAACTGGTGCTGGAGTGGCTGGACGAGTTGGGTGGCCTCGACGTGATCGAAGCGCAGAATGAGGCGAAGGCCGCCCTGATTTATGACGTGATCGACAATTCCGAATTCTATGTGGGAGCTGCCCATCCGGCGCATCGCTCGGTCATGAATGTTACGTTCAATCTGGCTGACAACTCTCTGCTCGATAGCTTCCTGGCAGGAGCGCTAGAACGCGGGTTGTATGCACTCAAGGGGCATCGCAACGTCGGTGGCGCACGAGCGTCGATCTATAACGCCATGCCGGTCGCAGGTTGCCAAACGCTGGCTGACTACATGCAGGAATTCGAACGGGCCAACAGCTAGTCTCAGATCCCCGTCCGTTCGTCTGCCTCGCGCACCTTACCCGGCGCCGCTCACATTTACACTGGAGCGGCGCTGAGGTAGTTTCCGGGTTTTAGCCCACAGCCAGCTTCTCGTCATGACGTCGTTTCGCAAGATCATCCACTGTGACTGCGATTGTTTCTATGCCTCCATCGAGATGAGGGACAATCCGGATCTGATCGGCAAGCCAGTTGCAGTTGGCGGTTCCCCGGAACGCCGGGGTGTAGTAGCAACCTGCAATTACGAAGCCCGCAAATTCGGCGTCCATTCGGCGATGGCCTCGGCTACTGCCCGCAAGCGCTGCCCAGACCTGATCATCATCCGTCCTGACATGGACAAATACCGTGAGGCTTCACGGCAGATTCACGGGATCTTCTCCCGCTACACCGCACTGATTGAACCGCTCTCACTGGATGAAGCCTACCTCGATGTCAGCTCCAGCACACAACATCAGGGCAGTGCGACGCGAATTGCCACCGCGATTCGCGACGAAGTTCGAGAGCAGGTTCGAATTACAATCTCCGCCGGGATAGCCCCGAATAAATTCCTGGCAAAAATCGCCAGTGACTGGAATAAACCCGACGGCCAGTTCGTCATCACCCCGGATCACGTGGACAGCTTTGTCGCAGCCTTGCCGGTGAAGAAGTTACACGGTGTCGGCAAGGTGACCGCCGAGAAAATGCGACGCATGGGCATCCAGACCTGCGCCGACTTGCGCCGACTCAATAGTGAGCAATTGCAGGTCGCTTTCGGCAGTTTTGGTGAACGGCTCCATCAATTGAGTCTGGGTATCGACAATCGCCCGGTCTCTACCGACCGGGTCCGCAAATCCATGAGCGTGGAAAACACCTTTCCAGCCGATTTACCGACTCTGGCGGACTGTCTGGCCCAGTTACCCGGTCTTATGACACAACTGGAACGTCGTCTGGACAAACTGGGTGATGAAGTCGAGATCCACAAGCAATTCATCAAGATCAAATTCCATGATTTCACGCAGACGACCGTAGAGATGCTCTCCTCGTCAACGACGATGGCAAACTTTATGGCGCTGTGCGAACAAGGATATGATCGCGGCGATCGGCCTGTCCGTTTGCTGGGCATGGGGGTCAGGCTGCAACCGCGCCATGTCGCCGATGCAGGACAAGGGGATGCCAGCCAGATGACGCTGAAATTGGATCCGGAAATAGTCGATGCCGGGGCTTCAACACAGGACTGAGCTACAGGAACGAATTTCTTCTATGGACCTATTTTCATGAGCCGCTATCGTCCGCCACAAAAGCCTGGCGCCAAGTACATTACTGCCGAAGGTGAGCGCCTGCTGAAGGCTGAACTGCATCACCTGTGGAAAGTTGAGCGGCCGCAGATTACCCAGTCAGTCACCGAGGCTGCCGCCCAGGGTGATCGCTCCGAGAACGCGGAATACATCTATGGCAAGAAACGGCTTCGGGAAATTGACAGGCGCGTACGTTATCTCAGCAAGCGGCTCGAGGAAGTCACGGTGGTAACCGAACCTCCGAGCAATCAGAACCGGATTTATTTCGGCGCCTATGTCTCACTGGAAGATGACCGGGGTGAGATTGTTTCGTATCGGCTCGTCGGACCGGATGAAATCGATCCCAAACGTGGCTACATCAGCATCGATGCCCCGCTGGGTCGGGCCTTGCTCGGCAAGGAACTCGATAGCGAGATTCGCACGCAGACACCAACCGGACCCCGTGACTACTTCGTTGTAAGTATCGACTATCGGTAGCAAACCGCTATGAAACACGTGAGCATTCTTGCGCTGGAAAATTCCCTGGGTTCGTCGATTACGATACCTCTGGAAATGTTGAGTGCGGCAAATGATATCGCCAGGGCACGTAAACAAAAACACAAGATGAACCAGATTGAAATTCTGGGCGTGGAAGCCACCGCGTTGCAACTGAGCGGGGGGCTTGGCATTCGCTGCTCACACTCGATTGCCGAAGTTGCTACCACGGACCTGATCTTCGTACCGGGAATCTGGGGCAACCCACAGGCTGCCCTGCTGCGACACCCGGACATGTTGCGCTGGCTCAAGCACCAATATGCCCAAGGCGCAACAATCTGCTCGATCACCACCGGCAGTTATTTCCTCGCCGAGGCAGGTTTGCTTAACGGTAGACCAGCTACCACCCATTGGCGTTTCTTCGACCATTTCCAGAAGCGCTATCCGGCTATCAAGTTGCAGCGAAAGCGCTTCATCACAGGGACCGACCGGCTGTATTGCACCGGTAGCGTGAACGCTGCACGGGATTTGATGCTCCACTTTATCGAACTGCTCTACGACAAGGCGATTACCAGCGAAGTCTCACGGCATTTTACCCATGAGTTAAAACGCTCTTATGATTCCTTGCTGCTGTCGCAAGATCCCCAGCGGATCCATCACGACGAACTGATAATCAAGGTACAGGAATGGCTACAGCTCAATTTCCAAGCGCCATTGGAAGTAATTCAGGTTGCCGCCCAATTCGGCATCAGCGTCCGCTCACTGAATCGACGCTTCAAGCAGGCGACCAATACCACTCCGCTACATTACCTGCAGGAAATACGCATTGAGCAGGCTAAAGAGTTGTTAAAGCAGAGCAATCTCGTCGTCTCGGACGTCGCGGATCAGGTGGGATATCACGACGTGAGTCATTTCTGTGAAATCTTCAAGAAGAACACTGCGGTAACACCGAATGCCTATCGAAATCTGGTGCGCAACAAACTGTTTTTGGCGGAGGGTTCGCCGGCGATTTAGCCGGGATGGTATTGGGGGAAAGCTCCGACAGGCATCATGACTATACCTGCCGGAGCCAATCACTCACTGTTTGAATTGCTGCAACTGCTCGGCTGTCGCCTCCAGCTGATATTTCTCCTTCCATTCGGTGTACGGCATGCCGTACACGATTTCGCGAGCCGTCTCATAATCGACTTCCTTGCCCCGGGACTTCGCTTCAGCGCTATACCACTTCGAGAGGCAGTTGCGACAGAAGCTGGCCAGATTCATCAAGTCGATATTTTGCACTTCTTTGTGGGCATCGAGGTGTTGGAGCAGTCGCCTGAAGGTAGCTGCTTCAATCTCGAGTTTTTCCTGATCATTCATCGCCATGGTTTGCGCGTCAGGCGGCCTCGTTATCGAAACTTTCGACTGATTTGGAGAGCGGAGTTGCCCGATGCTTCTTGTCGACTGATTTCAGTTGACGCTCGGCAGCATTGAAGGCGTCGCGAATGGCGACATAGAGGTCTTCGTGAGCGTGATTGTCGTGCTGGTCCTGATTGACTCGCACTTCCTTGACAGTGGTATGCACTTCCAGACTGACCGAATACACTTTTCCCTTATGATGATTGTTGTGAGGAGAATCCAACACCACCCGACCAAAAATTATCTGATCACAAAAACGTTCCAGCTTTTCGATTCGCTTCTGTACCGCCTCGGTGATAGCGGCGGTTTGGTCCATGTTGTGGAAAACGATTTGGAATTCATTAGTCATAAAAATACTATCTCCTAGATTCATTCAATTTACAGACAGAATTACCGATCAGTTTGCGGGCTTCCTCCTCTTGATTACGATTGGGTGCGAACAGGGCTACGGTGCAGTCTGTCCGCAGGGGTTGAATTTGTGACCAGCAGGTTCCCCGGGACGGCAGCCGCGTGAATTGTAACCAGACATGTCATAGCAGCGTTGATCCGACACCATTGAGGAGTCGATAACGAGGTGGTTGCAGTGCGGAGGTTCGCGCGAAGGGAACGAGAAAATTGAGTTTGAGTCAGGGAGCTAAATACGAAAGTACCTAGGTGGATCACGTACGCCAATCTGGGGTAGTAAACCTGCAGCATCCCCTCTCCTGTATGAGCAGCGATTCTAGGTTAACCCTTTCCTGCGAGTTTGTCTAAGGCTGTTCGATATCATATTGATGTTGCTCAAAACACCAGTGCCAGGGCTCGTAATCGATGCCCCAGGGGTTGTTGCGAGGATAGCTGAGGGTGAATCCGTATTTTCCCGCTTCTAGATTAAGCCATTGAAATGCTTTGGTATTTTCGAAGCTTTCGACTAGCGCTTCACACCCTGACGTGCCGAGATCCAGGGCCCTTCCGGTGTGGTGTTCGCTGAAACCGGGCGCGGCATTCACCGCCAGTATCTGCGACAGAGACAAGCCTTTTTCGAGTTTGCGGGCGATCAGGTCGGTCTGGTACTGCACGCTGCGAAAGGCCGAGATCAGGAAAACTTCCACACCGTCGGCCCTTGCCGCCCGCTTCATGCTTGACCATGCCGCGAAAGCAGCGGGTGTCAACTGCTGTGGCCGCCCGTAATAATCCGTCTCGGTGGCAACCAGTTCTGGCGGTTCCTCACACAGGGGTTGCGTGCAGCGCGACAGATAATCGGCCGGAATACCGAGCACCGCATGAGCGGCCTGAACTCGCTGCAGATACGGGCTCAATGCGTTCACGGCAACAGTAGGCACCAACTAGCGCGGATAGCTGTCGAAGACAGTCTCAATCCAACGCTGCTCATTGATGAAGCCCGTGCCCCAGGAAGCATATTCAGCTCCCAGTCCGGCGGCGACGATGTCTTCCTTGCTCATGCGCTGGGATTTCTTGATACGAATCGCGGTAGATGTATCTTTCACGACATTATAGAACTTCAGCAAGTCCGCCTTTGTGCCGAGCGGGCCGTGTCCGGGAATCACCTGAGTATCGTCGTCAATCCAGGACAGGGCCTTCTCAAGATTGCGCAAATAGCCCTGAACGGTGCCACCACTGGAGAGGTCAACGAACGGAAATCCGCCATTGAAGAAATGATCGCCCATGTGGATGACATTGGAATCCTCAAACAGCACGACACTGTCCGTATCGGTATGCCCTGCGGGCATGTGCAGCAAGGTGATGTCTTCGCCATTGAAGTGCAGCGTGATGTTGTGATCGAAGGTGACAACAGGGAGCGCTGAGGGTGGCGCGTCGGTTGCCATCAGGCGGCTGCGGACATTTTCCTGGGCGACGATGACGCTGCCAATACCGAAGACTGCATTGCCACCAGTATGGTCGCCGTGAAAATGCGTATTCAAGAGGAATTTTGGCGTCTCGGAGCCGAGTTCAGCCAGTGCCGCCTTGATCTTGGGCGCCAGGGGCGCGTACTGGTCATCGATAATGAGCAGTCCATCAGAGCCAACGGAGACCCCAATATTGCCGCCGGAACCCACCAGCATGGAGATCGGGCCGCTAACCGGCACGGTTCTGATGGTGACATTCGCAAATTGATCATTTTGCGCCAACCCGGACAGGGGTGAGCCGAGCGCGAGAGCAAGGAGCCCGATGCGGGCCAGGGATTTGGTTTTCATACTTCCTCCTGGAATGTTCTGAGCACTGTCGGATAGAGCGGTCGTTGGCCGACACCTGTCCGGCGTCGAGGCATGCCTGCCATCCTATGTGCGGGGTGGGCTTTATGCAAGTTTAGCCCGGGCCCGTCAGCCGCTAGCCGCAGTCATCGGCGACTTTCATTACGGCACTGACCCGCTCCAGTGCTGGCCTTTCACAGCGCTGGCGGGGTTCGCACAGTGTTGGGGCCCAGAATTAGACACCATTTCCGGTTCGGTACAAAGCGGCAGCCTGTCTGTAATGGCATATCATATGGCTGATATGGCATATTTGCACGAGGGCTTATCTGCCAGACTAGTCCTATCAACTTCATAGCCAAGGGAAAGCAGAATCAATGGCGAAGCTTCCTGTGATCGCAGGTTTTGGCGGCATCAACGCCGCCGGACGCAGTTCTGGACATCACGGTTATCGCCGGATGGTCCTGTCGGGATTGCCCGCATCACGCGTGCAACAGACTCACGCCAGTCTTGCCGCACTCACCGGCAATCTGCGCAAAGCCGGCTCTCAATGGGTCGACGCGACCGGCGACAGCGTCGATTACGCTCAGCAACTGCAGCGTCTGGCGGCGACCCTCGAACAGGGCACTCTGATCCGGCAGTTGGAGAACACCCTGTTCGACCCCACCCAACTCCTGGTGCATCACAAGATCAATCTGGCCGCTGGAGCCGACACTCCCTTTGCTTTCGAGATTCGACGCAAACATTTGCCGGACCCTATTCCCCCAGGTTGGTCAATTGCCGGTGAAGCCGGGTCGGGTGAGGACATCCTGAAAATTGAAGTAACTGCTCATTTCGATGCGTTGCTGCAAGGCTATCGCAGCGCCACCGTCAACAGCGCGGGCCAACTGCCAACCGGATTCGATCCAGCGTTGTTATACCCATCCCGCAATCACCCCCGCGGCCTGCAACTCACAATTTTTGCCGCTTCTGATGCAATAAATTCGCTCGGCATCGACTGGGAGGACGTGCGCCAGGCGGTCCCGGCTGATCGCATCAGTGTCTATGCCGGCAGCGGCATGAGCCAACTCGATTACAACGGTAATGGCGGCTTGCTGCAGGCGCGTTTGCTCGGCAAGAAAGTGTCATCCAAGCAACTCGCCCTCGGTTATGCCGAAATGCCTGCTGACTTCATCAATGCCTATCTGCTTGGCAATCTGGGAACTACTGGCACTAATGTGGCCGCCTGCGCTACGTTCCTCTACAACTTGAGGCAGGGCATTCGTGATATTCAGGCGGGCACACATCGCGTCGCGATTATCGGCACCAGCGAAGCTCCCCTGCTGCCCGAAATTTTTGAGGGATTCAGCACCATGGGTGCGCTCGCCGACGATGAAGCGCTCCGCGCGCTGGACAAACTGGATGCTTCCCTCCCACCGAATTATCGCCGAGCCTGCCGACCGTTTGGCAATAATGCAGGCTTCACTCTCGCGGAGTCGGCGCAGTGCATCGTCCTGTTTGATGACGAATTGGCGCTGGAGCTGGGTGCGAACATCCACGGAGCCATTAACGAAGTCTTCGTCAATGCCGACGGTTTCAAGAAATCCATCGCCAGCCCCGGTCTTGGCAATTATATTTCCATGGCCAAGGCGGTCGCTGCCACTCGCAACGTCATCGGAGATGAAGGTCTGCGTCGACGCAGTTATGTGCAGGCACATGGCACCGGCACTCCACAGAATCGCAAGACCGAATCTCACATCCTGCACCAGATTGCGGCGACCTACGGCATCGAAAACTGGCCCGTTGCTGCGATCAAGTCCTATATCGGACACTCCCTGGCCTCTTCAGCGGGCGATCAGTTGGCAGCGAGTCTCGGCGTATGGTCGGATGGCATCATCCCCGGCATTCTGACTGTCGATGAGATTGCGGAAGACGTGACCAGAGAGCGCCTGGATATTCTGCTGCAGCACAAAGAAGTTGGGGCACAGAACATCGACGCCGTGATCATCAATTCGAAAGGCTTTGGCGGCAATAACGCCAGCGCGTCCGTCCTCGCTCCCCATGTTACAGAGCGCATGCTCGAAAAGCGTTACGGCAAGGCCCGCATGCAAGCTTATTTCGACCGGAACATCAGCGTGCGGGAAAAAGCCCGAAATTACGACCAATCGATGCTGGAGGGTAAAAACTCGACCATCTACAAGTTCGATCACAACGTGCTCGAGGGCGATGCGATCGAGATGTCAACCGAGTCCATATCCGTGCGCGGTAACGCACAGAAAATCTCGTTGTCGCTGGCTAATCCCTACGAGGACATGTGTTAGGCTAACTAAGCTCGAGCGCATGGCTTTCGGCGATGCGCTGACGCCAGATTTCCGGACCGGTCTTGTGCACAGAGTTGCCTGCCACATCGACCGCAACGGTTACGGGCATCTCCTCGACCTCGAATTCGTGAATCGCCTCCATGCCCAGGTCGGCGAAGGCAATGACCTTAGATTTGCGAATAGCCTTGGAGACCAGGTAGGCCGCACCACCCACGGCCATCAGGTAAACAGCCTTGTGTTGCTTGATCGCATCAATGCCCGCCTGTCCCCGCTCTGCCTTACCGATCATGCCGATCAGGCCGGTCTGTGCCAGCAGTGATTCGGTGAATTTGTCCATCCGCGTTGCGGTCGTAGGACCTGCCGGGCCAATCACCTCATCACGCACGGCGTCGACGGGACCTACGTAATAGATGAACTTGTTTTTGAAATCGACGCCCGGCGGCAAGCCTTCACCATTCTGCAGCATCGTGAGCAGGCGCTTGTGAGCCGCATCTCTGCCGGTCAACATCTTGCCACTCAACAGCAGGGTCTCACCCGTCTTCCAGGTCGCTATCTCTGCCGGGCTTACCGTGTCCAGATTCACTTTTCTGGCTCGCGGCCCGACGTCCCAGGAAATTTGCGGCCAGGCATCCAGACTCGGGGGTGTCAATTCAGCCACACCGCTGCCATCGAGAGTAAAGTGGGCATGTCGAGTCGCGGCACAATTCGGGATCATCGCCACCGGCAATGAGGCCGCGTGCGTCGGATAGTCGAGAATCTTCACATCAAGCACGGTAGTCAGGCCCCCGAGCCCCTGGGCACCAATACCCAGGTCATTGACGCGATCCATAATCTCGAGTCGCAATTCTTCTATTCTGTTGGCGGGTCCCCGCATCCTTAATTCATGAATGTCGATCGGATCCATGAGCGATTCCTTGGCAAGCACCGCGGCCTTCTCCGAAGTACCACCGATGCCGATGCCAAGCATGCCCGGCGGACACCAGCCAGCTCCCATGGTGGGCACCGTCTTCACAACCCAGTCGACGATACTGTCGCTGGGATTGAGCATCACGAGCTTTGATTTGTTCTCGGAGCCGCCCCCCTTCGCCGCCAACTTGACCTCGATAGTATTGCCAGGCACCAGCTCGGTGTGGATCACTGCCGGTGTGTTGTCGCCCGTGTTTTTCCGGGCGCCAGCAGGATCAAGCAGGATGGATGCCCGCAACACATTATCAGGCAACTGGTAGGCGCGACGGACTCCCTCGTTCACCATGTCATTGAGCGACATTCCTCCCTCCCATCGCACGTCCATACCCACTTTGAGGAAGACAGTGACGATTCCCGTGTCCTGACAGATCGGGCGCTTGCCTTCGGCACAGAGGCGCGAGTTGATCAGTATCTGCGCCATCGCATCCTTCGCCGCCGGCGATTCTTCTCGCTCGTAGGCTGCATGCACAGCCTGAACAAAATCCAGCGGATGGTAATAGGAGATATATTGCAGGGCGTCGGCGACGCTCTGGATCAGGTCTTCATTACGAATCAGGGTCATGGAATGGCAATCTCGGGAATAAGGAAAAATCGCTGTATTCTAGCATCGAATAGCGGGAGGATTCAGGTCCCGTCTGCGCCGTAGTATAGCCCGGGAAACACCCTTATCGACTGCCCGCAAGGATTGCCCGCACGACGTGGACACCGGTACGCTCGACCGTATTGCATGCCGCTGGCGCGACTTGCGCCGGGTAATCCACTAAACTAACGCGCCAGAACCACCCAAGACAGGATCCAACCATGCCAATATCTGCAGATGCCAATATCCATTATTCCCTCGAAGACGGAGTATTCATTATTCAGATTGACCGACCCGATAAAAAGAATGCCTTGTTGCCGGGTATGTACAGGGCTCTGGGCGACGGCATTGTAGCAGCGGAAGCCAGCGCCGAAGCCAACGTGATCCTGATTCGGGGGACAGAGGACTGTTTTACCAGTGGCAATGACGTCAATAGCTTCGTCGCTGGCACGACACCGACAGAAGAGCGACCTTCAGTTCATTTCATGCACGCCCTGCACGCAGCTCGCAAACCTCTGATCGCCGCGGTGAACGGACTCGCCATTGGAATCGGCACCACCTTATTGCTGCATTGCGATCTGGTGTATGCCGCAGAGAACAGTTTCCTGCAGCTACCTTTCACTCGCCTCGGCCTGTGTCCGGAAGCCGGTTCCAGTTTCCTGTTACCACAGCAGATTGGCTATCGTCGCGCAGCAGAGTTGTTGCTGTTGGGCGACCGCTTCGATGCACACCGTGGACGCGAATACGGAATTGTGACCGAGGTGCTTGCCCCGGGACAATGTGATGCACACGCACTGGCTCGGGCCAAAACGCTCGCCGCACTACCGCCAAACGCAGTGCAGACAAGCAAACGTCTGATGAAACAGTCGGTGCAAGACGTTGTGCCTTCTGTCATTGCACAGGAACTCGTGGAATTTGGCGCTCTCCTGCAGACAGACGATGCCCAGGCCATCATGCAGGCGTTTCTGGCAAAAAAGAAAACGGCTTAACCCTTACGACTGGTCACGCAGCAAGTAATCCTTTGCCGCATTGATTTTCTTGGCGAGATAATCCGAACCACCCCGATCCGGATGCAGCTTCTGCATCAATGAACGATGCGCCCGCACGATCGTGTCACGGTCTGTAGAACCCTCAAGCCCGAGAATTTCCAGTGCCAGTGCTCGCGTCATCTGCGACTCCTCAGCATTGGCACTGGCGCTGGACCTGCGCTGACACTGCTCACGCCAATCTGCCTGATTGCGATCGAGATAGGCTTCGAGAACTTGACTGGAGTCCACATCCTGACCGCATTCCCTGAGTAGCATCAGCAGTTCATCCAGTGATAAAGATGACAATTTGCGCCCGGCAAATTCACCTTGCAGCACCTGCCCGTCCATATCACCCGTGTCATGAAACAATTCCATCTCCAGCATTTGAGTGCGAATTGTCGATGCCTGGCCGGCTTCCTTATTAGTTCTGATTCCCGCGCGACCCTTGAACATATGCCACATCGGAATCAACCGGATCAATGTCGGCAGCAATCGTAAGAGGAATGTCGTAGCCACACCGAGTGGCGCGAGAATAAACTGTACTGGCAATCGGCCGAGCACTACCATCACCGCGATGACGAGCACCACGACCATCAGTCCGAACAGGAGTTTGAAATTGCGTCCCGACAGGTGCAATCGCTGACTGATAGATCGCGTGATGTAGAAGGCGATCACAGGCAGCAGAAGTAATGCCAGTAAACGAAAAACCATGGCAATCAGGACTTGAGTTGTTGTTCGAGGAGCTTAACAGTTTTGGTCGAAGATTGACTAAATTTCTGCAACGCCTTTAATCCACCTGCCGCATAGATAGCGACCGCTTGCAACAGCGCTTTCAATTGCCCGGCACTGGCCTGATCGAACTGTGAATAGGCTCCACCGGAGAGCCGACAGATTGTCATGAATGCATCTCGAGTCACTGCATCATTGCGCTCCTGAAACATGAAGACCGGAATATTCAACAGTCCGAGCTTGCCCGCAAGCTGGGCCAGAATATCCACGTTTTCCTCCATCGCATCGCCGATGTAAACAACACATTTGATTTTCTTTCTGCCATTCTCATCGAGCGCATGCCGAAGCACACGTTCGAGCTGGGTAGCTCCAGCGAGACAGTGAATGCGCGACATGATCTGCACAACCCTGTCAGCATCAACCTGCCACTCGCTGGCATAGAAATCACCGAAACCGCGGAAATAACAGAGTTGTAACTGCAAGCCACCGAGAGCCTGAGCGCTCACGAACATTTCAGTCTGTAACTGACTCGCAACATCCCACGTTGCTTCACGGCTGGCCGTGGCATCGAGCGCAAAGATCAGACGCGCATCACCGCCAGTCTTGGGCATCGCAGCTACCTTGGACAAGAATGCCTGGATTTCACTGCGTCCGGACACCTTCAGGTCTCCCGAGGAGCGGGATTCAACGGCTTGTTTCCTGTCTGACTTTGGAGGGGTTTTCATGGCGATGCCACAGAGTCGTCGGGACATCTACTCTAGCAAACATCGCTGACTGAAACGATAGCAGACAGCCTGCGTTGGCGCTTCGCTCGCGCGGCGGCTAACAGCCTACCGAGTGGTGCGGACGGAGAGACTCGAACTCTCACACCTTGCGGCACTGGAACCTAAATCCAGCGCGTCTACCAATTCCGCCACGTCCGCGTATTGCTGCGCCAATCGGCGCAGAGGGGCGCGTATTATACCTGAACCTGCTTGCAAGCCAAGACGGCGAGCGATCGTGCCGGTAGCGACGGCACCGGTTATACTGGCACGCATCTACTACCCTCATCGCACAGGACCAAGCCATGTCACACCTGGAAATCAGCCGCGACGGAGCCGTCGCCACCCTCACCATGAACCGACCAGAAGCGCGTAATGCATTGAGCATGGAGATGCGCTCACGCCTGACTGAGGTATTACATGACATCGAGCAGGACGACAGTATCCGGTGCGTGGTGCTAACCGGTGCCGGGGATCACTTCATGGCCGGCGGCGACGTCAAGGGGATGGGGGATTCGATAATCAAGCCACCGAAGGAAATTCGCCAGGAGTTCTTGCTGCGAATTCACGATCTGCACACCATCATGTACGCCATGCGGCGAATGCCGAAACCGATCATCGCCAGCTGTCGCGGTGCTGCCGCCGGTGCCGGCGTGAGCATGGCATTGGCTTGCGATCTCGTCATCGCGGCGGACGATGCATTCTTCACGCTTGCTTACTGCAAGATTGGGACGAGTCCCGATGGTTCCAGTTCATTCCATCTGCCACGGGCAGTGGGTATCAAGAAAGCCATGGAGATCGCCCTGCTCGGGGATCGCTTCGACGCTACAACTGCCAAAGACATGGGCATGATCAATTTTGTCGTGCCGAGTGCAGAACTGGCCACCGAGACCCGAAATCTCGCGCAACGACTGGCAGCCGGCCCCACGCATGTGTACGGCAATACGAAGGCGCTGTTCTACCGATCCCTGGAGAGCGAGTTTGAATCCCAGCTACAGGCTGAGGCGGAATATTTTGCGGATTGTGCATCCCGACCGGATTTCCGCGAAGGGGTCACGGCATTCATCGAGAAGCGTGCACCCCGTTTCACGGGGCAATAGCCGGTCAGCGTACCGGGTTCTGGGCTCGCTGCAAATCTTCCACGTTCTGCTGCAAACGGAACAGGCTGTCATTGACCTGCAGGCGGTGGGCATTGATGGATTCCAGGGACTCCTCGACGTATTCCAGGCGGCCGACGAGACCCAGCACGGTGCTATCACCGCTATTGAGCGCCTGTTTGACAGCGGCGATATCGCTCTGCAGCGATCCCAACTCATTCATGCTTTGATTCAGAGTCGCCACCGATTGTGACAGTTGCGTCAATTCGTTATTGAGGGCGTTGATGCGGGTCGAATTCGTCATGCTGGTTTCGTTGCTGCTGGCCAACTGCTGGCTGTTATTGGCAATGGCTTCATCCTGCCCGGTATTCACAAGGGCCAGCTTGGCGAGTTCGGAACGAACATCATCGATACCGGTATTGATCACCCGCCGTGCCGCCCACAACTTGTCGATTTCGGAGAAGTTGAAGTCGAGGCGCTCGATGATATTCAGGGTGGACTCTTCGGCACTGTCTCCGACAAGCGCCAGCCGACGTTCGAGGTCACTTATGCGAAGATCTGACTGCCGCAGATCATACTGATACCGGCCGTACATATAATAAGCACCGTATCCGGCCGCTCCCATCACCAGCACGATCAAGGTGAGCAGGATCCGGACCGGCCAGGTGCTCACCTTGACCTTTTCAGTGTAGTAACGCGAACGAACTATATCCTGACTGCCAGAGCGCTTGTTACTCAGATGTGAGGCGACATCGTCCCGGTCGGGGACCAGGGGGGGGATGTTGCGAAGTTCGTCTTTATCTTTCATAGCGGGCTATTATCCTAGAAATACGCCTGTCACGCCAATCCTGAGTCTCAATAGCGGTTCCGGCAGACCGGTGGTAAGATGGCGGCAATTCTACTGGGCCGAACACGGTCCCGCGGACACCTCAAAAATAACCAAAGCAAAAAGGGGCTAAATTATGGAATTAGAAAACTTCTTATCCTATCTGTTCCGCTGGATTCACTTCTTTGCCGGCGTAACCTGGATCGGCATTCTGTATTACTTCAATTTCGTGCAAACCGAATTCTTCAAGGAAACGGATGGCGGCACCAAATCAGCGGCTATTGCGAAGCTGGTTCCGCGGGCCCTGTGGTGGTTCCGCTATGGCGCCCTCTTCACGTTCCTGTCGGGTCTCGCTCTCGCCGGCTTCCTCGGCGGCGCTGTCAATGCCTACATTGTTATCGGCATGCTGCTGGGCACTTTGATGTTCCTCAACGTGTGGCTGGTTATCTGGCCCAAGCAGCAGATAGTCATTGCCTCCAATGCACAGGTGCTTGGCGGCGGTCAGGCCCTGCCTGAGGCTGCGGCGGCATTGGCCGGTGCCGGTTTGGCCTCGCGCACTAACACCTTGTTCTCCCTGCCTATGCTGTTCTTCATGGGCGCTTCAGCGCACCTGACAGGTGCTGGGCGCGTGCCGATGTCAGCCGAAGGTGGAGTCAGTTCACTGGCACTGGGCCTGTGCGTGCTGATCATTCTGGCGCTAGAGGTCAATGCCATCAAAGGCAAGACTGGCCCAATGACCAGCATCGTCGGCGTGATTCACTGTGGTATCGCTCTGGGCGCCGTGCTTCTGCTGATCACCCAATTCCTCTGAAGTCCACTACGCGTAAACCCAAAACCGAATCCACCGCCGTCCTGACGATGGCGGTGGATAACGGTGACAGCAACCGTGCCTGGTCAAGCTAACACCCGCCGACAATTCTGCCCCGGGCAGTTCCTGAATCTGTTAGACTAGATCACTCATCGCATTACCATCCAATCTCAATAACTCGTTACATGCTCAGGCATGTATCTGGATGTTTTTGTTTTATCAATTCACCTTTTTGCAATTTAAAGAGGCTTCTATGAAACTTGAGTTACCAGAACTGGCGTTCGCCAAGGATGCCCTGCAACCGCATATGTCGGCAACGACACTCGACTTCCATCATGGCAAACACCATAACGCCTATGTTACGAAAGGCAATGAACTCCTCGACTCGGCAAATCTGAACGCCGAGACACTGGAAGAACTGGTGAAGGCCAGTGCCAAGGTAGGCGGTGCCCTGTTCAATAATATTGGCCAGCACTATAACCACAGCTTTTTCTGGAATTCGCTGTCCCCGCAGGGCGGTGGCGCCCCGACTGGCCCGCTGGCCAGCAAGATCGATGCAGACTTCGGCAACTTCGACAACTTCAAGAAGGAGTTCGTGGCTGGCGGCGTTGGTCAATTTGGTAGTGGCTGGGTGTGGCTGGTCGCAGATGCCGGCAAGCTCAAGATTGTGAAGACTGCCAACGCCGAATGCCCACTGACGATGGGCATGGTTCCTCTGCTCGTCTGCGATGTCTGGGAGCACGCCTACTATCTGGATTACCAGAACCGTCGCCCGGATTTCCTCAGCGCGTTTCTGGATCACCTCGTCAATTGGGATTTCGCCGCCGCCAACCTCGCAAAGGCCTGATCCCCGCCCCAAAAAAAAGGCAGAACCAAATGGTTCTGCCTTTTTCCTCAATCTATTTTGCAGAAGTCTGGCACCGTATTGAACCAGCGCTGCAGACTCGCACAGTAGACGACTTTGTAAAATCGGACTTTAGAGTGTGGATAAATGTTCGCTGGCAAGGCGGGCCGGAAATCCGAAGCGCAATGTAGTAACCACTACATGAGCATCGGAAGTTCCGGCACAACGCTGGCAGCGGCCATTTAGACCACTATAAAGTCGATTTTTACATCATGCCGCCCATACCGCCCATACCACCCATATCAGGCATACCACCCGGTGCTCCCGCGCCCTTCTCTTGTGGCAATTCAGCGACCATTGCCTCAGTAGTGATCATCAAACCTGCAACTGAGCCAGCAGCCTGAATTGCAGTTCGTGTCACTTTGGCCGGATCCAGGATACCCATATCGATCATATCACCGTATTGTCCGGTCGCCGCATTAAAGCCGAAGTTGCCTTTACCAGTGCGAACTTTTTCGAGAATGACTGAAGATTCTTCGCCGGCATTTTCGACGATCTGACGCAGAGGCATGGTAACCGCACGCAGCAACAGGGCAATGCCCACGTTCTGGTCTTCGTTATCGCCTTTGAGACCCTGCACTTTCTGCAGAGCACGCACCAACGCGACACCACCACCAGGAACAACACCTTCCTCAACGGCTGCACGAGTCGAATGCAGAGCGTCTTCGACGCGCGCCTTCTTTTCCTTCATTTCAATTTCGGTGCTGGCACCAACTTTGATAACGGCCACGCCGCCCGCCAGCTTCGCAACACGCTCCTGCAATTTTTCACGGTCGTAATCGGAAGAGGTTTCCTCGATCTGGGCACGAATCTGACCGACTCGTGCTTCGATAGCCTTGGTCTTGCCAGCGCCGTCGATAATCGTAGTGTTTTCCTTGCTGACCTGCACTTTCTTGGCAGAACCCAGATCGTCCACAGTGACCCCTTCCAGACTCAGGCCTACTTCCTCGGAGATGACAGTGGCACCAGTCAGTACAGCGATGTCTTCCAGCATTGCCTTGCGACGATCACCGAAACCAGGAGCCTTCACAGCCGCGACTTTCACGATACCACGCATGTTGTTCACGACCAGCGTGGCCAGCGCCTCACCTTCCACATCTTCAGCAATGACCAGCAGAGGACGACCGGACTTGGCGACACTTTCCAACAGGGGCAGCATTTCGCGGATGTTGGAGATTTTCTTGTCCACGAGGAGGATCAGCGGGCTGTCCAACTCGACGCTCATGGTGTCCTGCTTGTTGATGAAATACGCGGAAAGATAACCACGATCGAACTGCATACCTTCGACGATATCGAGCTCGTTCTCGAGTCCGGAGCCATCTTCAACGGTAATCACGCCTTCCTTGCCAACCTTCTCCATCGCCTCGGCGATAATCTGGCCTACTGCCTCATCACTGTTAGCTGAGATAGTGCCGACCTGGGCGATCGCCTTGGAATCCTTGCAAGGAACCGACATCTTCTTGATCTGCTCGACCAGCGCAACAACGGCTTTATCGACGCCGCGTTTGAGGTCCATCGGATTCATGCCGGCAGCGACAGACTTGAGTCCTTCATTCAGAATTGCCTGCGCCAATACGGTAGCTGTTGTGGTTCCATCGCCAGCGACATCGGAAGTCTGGGATGCCACTTCCTTGACCATCTGCGCGCCCATGTTTTCGAATTTGTCTTCGAGTTCGATTTCCTTGGCAACCGAAACACCGTCTTTGGTGACAGTGGGAGCGCCGAATGATTTATCGAGAATTACATTGCGACCCTTGGGGCCCAATGTCACTTTCACCGCGTCCGCCAGAATGTTTACGCCTTTGAGGAGTTTCTGGCGCGCTGGATCGCCGAATTTTACGTCTTTAGCCATTTTCCTGAATTCCTATTTTGTCGAGATAATTTTGAGAGTCGAGGTCGTTATTTCTTGGCCTTGGCTTTTGCCTTGCCTTCGATAACGCCGAATATTTCGCTTTCGTTCAGAATCAGTAATTCTTCGTCACCAAGCTTGACGGTGTTGCTCGAATATTTGCCGAACACGACGATGTCGCCAACATTGACATCAACGGGTTGGGACTTGCCGCTTTCCAGACGCTTGCCTGGACCTACGGCGATGACTTCGCCTTGCGCGGGTTTTTCAGTGGCCGAACCTGGCAGCACGATGCCTCCTGCAGTGGTTGTTTCTTCTTCCATGCGCCGTACTACGACACGATCTTGTAAAGGCCGGATCTTCATTACTCAACACTCCTAAATCAAACAGTTTGATTAACAGAACTGAACAAAGTGACCGCCTCACCCTAGGTGCGAGACGATCATCCTCAAGGTACCAATATCACGCTACAGTGCCGGAAATTCCGCGCTCCACAGCAAATTAGTCATTGTCCACAACTGTCCTGTAGATGGGGCTGGGTGCGGGAAATTCAATGGCGTAAACCGAAATCGGGAAAGTTTTTTTCAGTGTCTGCTGAAATGGATCTAACTCATTGTTTTTATTGAAATAAAAGCTATTTCAATGGTGGCTCGGAGTCTTCCGGACGGCGATCTGACAACGAGCCGCGCTCATGGGAATACTCACCCTCGACCACGGTGCCCCCGGAATCCCCTGTTCCTGCGCCGGGGGACCAACTGCGGTAGTGCGTGCCCGTACTCATCGTTGTCACCAGACCGGAATGCAGGAGGCGCCGAGCCAGGATTCTGCGCAGCGGGCCGGTAAGCAGCAAAAATCCGATGGTATCCGTGATGAAACCCGGGGTGAGCAGCAAGGCCCCAGCTGCGGCGAGCAGCATGGCCTCGATGATCTCCTGCGCCGGTAGAGCGCCGGACTGCAAGCGTTCCTGAGCCCGCAATAGTGTCGACAAGCCCTGACGCTTCAGAATCTGCAGACCAATCACCGCCGTGGCCACAACCATGCCCAGTGTGGGCCAGCCGCCTATGCGGTCGCTCACCTCAAACAGCAGCATCATTTCAGTCAAAGGCACGATGATGAAAACAAGTGCGAGAAAGCGCATCCACAGTTCCTGTAAAATCCGGCAAACTCACACTTTAGCACGATATGCCGGCGAAGCCCCCCATCCGGCAAACAGGCTGAACTAATGACAAATCAGGAAAAAATCTGGCAGGTAGTACACAGTATCCCCGCTGGAAACGTGCTCAGCTATGGTCAGGTCGCCGCGATGGCTGGCTTGCCCGGTTACAGTCGTTATGTCGGGTACGTGCTGAAACACCTGCCCCATGGCTCGAAGCTGCCCTGGTATCGGGTTGTGAATTCACAGGGAAAATTGTCGTTTCCACGGGACAGTGTGCAATACCAGACTCAGAAGTCCCGCCTCGAAGCTGAAGGGATCGTGTTTGTAAATGGGCGCTTATCGCTGAAAAAATTTGGCTGGGTTCAGGGACAAGCCTGAAAGCCCTAATCCTGTGAGTTGGTCCGCCGAAAGATAGCCGCGGGCGGTCGAATCGGTTCTACCGATTGCTGGCGGCGCTGCCGAGAGACACTTCCGCCAAGCCGCTACGAATCATGAACCAGAACAACAGAACACCGGGAAACGCGATCAGCGTCGTCAGGAGATAGAAATTGACGTAGCCGAGCGATTCGATCAATCCACCAGCCATTGTGCCGGTGAGGAACCTGCCGGCGATACTCGCCAGTGCGGACAACAGTGCGTATTGCGTCGCCGTAAAGCGCAGATTACACAGCGCTGATAGATACGCCACGACTGTCACGCCACCGATGCCACTGGCGAAATTCTCAAAGCCGATCGCGGCAGCCATCCCCCAGTTTGTATGCCCGACGATAGCCAGAGCCGCAAAGCTGAAATTCGACACTGCCATCAACACCAGGCTGGTCAATACCGAATGTTTCAGACCCATGCGGGTATACATGATGCCACCGATAAATATCCCGGCCAGGAAAGCAATGAACCCGAAACCGACATCATAGAAGGCAATCTCATCATTGCTGAATCCCAAATCGTTAAACAATAACCGCAGCGTGAGATTGGCCAGTGTATCGCCGACTTTGTGGATCAGCACGAAGCACAAAACAACCCAGGCTCCCTTTCTTCGCACGAATTCGGTGAGCGGGCTGAAATATTCAATGAGTGTATTGAGCACGCCCCTGGGTGGCACCGGTTCACGATGCCGAGCGGGTTCTCCCATGAAAAACCCGACCAGAATCGCCGGCAGCGTGAACACAGAACACGTGATATAGGCAACGGTCCAACCGAACCGCCCCGCCACGAGCAAAGCCAGTGCGCCTGCGGCTGCCGCGCCGATGCGCCAGCCATACTGGGACATTCCAGAACCGGTACCGAGTTGGTGTGGTTGCAATAATTCGATGCGATAGGCGTCAATAATGATGTCCAGCGTGGCACCGGCCACACCAAGAGAAATCGCGGCTATCGCCACGGTCAGCAGCGCCTCACCGGGATCCGCCACACCCAGCGAGATTACGGCCGCGATGACCAGCAGACTGATGAACCAGAGCCAGGAACGGCGCTGCCCATAACGACTGATGAATGGCAATTTGTAATTGTCGATGATCGGCGCCCACAGGAATTTGAAGTTATAGGCAAGAAAGGTGAGCGCAAACGCAGTAACTGCGCTCTTGGTAATGCCGTCCTGGGCGAGACGGGTGGTGAGCGTTGCCCCGATCAGGGCAAAAGGAAATCCAGAGGAGAGTCCCAGACAAAAAGCAGCCAGGGGAGCCGCCTCCACGTAGGGATGTACGCTGGCGGGAATCCAGGATTTGCTGCCACTGGCCCTACCCGGTTGAATTTCTGACATACCTTGTCCTTCTCGCAAAGGGGCCCTGTCCTCGACACGGGTATTAGTCGCGGAAATTCTCGAATTGCAGGGGAATGCCGAGATCGGCATCCCGCAGCATCGCAATCACCTGCTGCAGATCGTCTCGGCTCTTGCCAGTTACGCGCAACTTCTCTCCCTGAATTGCCGTCTGTACCTTGATCTTGGTTTCTTTAACCAGTTTCACGATCTTGCGAGCCAGTTCGGATTCAATTCCCTGTTGAATTTTGACAACCATCGTTGCCTTCTGGCCACTGGTCTGAATTTCGCCTTCTTGCAAACTCTTGGTATCGACATTGCGCTTGACGAGTTTCGCACGCAGGATTTCCAGCATCTGCCTGACCTGAAAATCGACCTCGGCGGTAACGACAATGTCGGAACCGTCATTCAGTGTGAACTCGGCAGCGATGCCCTTGAAGTCGAAACGGGTTCCTACTTCGCGATTGGCCTGGTCGAGGGCGTTGTTTACCTCGTGCATGTCGACTTCGGAAACCACGTCAAATGAGGGCATAGACTTTCTCCTTCTAGCTCTTCACCCGAATTCAGGGTGCCTGTTGGGACGCCCGCAGTGTAGCACTACCAACCCTGTAACTTAAGTGGCATTCGTCGGATAAATCCTGACCCAATTCTGATCGCCAGCGTAAAAAGTGTAAGGCTCCGCACTGGCGCTTGAGTCAGATAAATTTAGACATTTCGGGCTGCACATCGTATAAATCACGTGCACAGCGCAAGCGAATAGTTTGTTCGCCCGTGCTTTCAGGAAAAATCCCGCACCCAATGACACGCACTACGGATATCCAGTGGTAGCTTCCAGACACCTGTTGCTGTTCGGCGCATTGCTGATCCTGGCAGTGGCGAGCATCGTCTTTTCGCTACTCAGTGGCAGTGTGGACTTGCCTCTCTCTGAATTGCTGAGCGCCTTGTTCCATCCAGGTGAAGATCTTGCGGGACAAGTCGTGCGTGAGATTCGCGTACCGAGAACACTGGCAGCCTTCACAACCGGAGGACTGCTCGCGCTCTCAGGGGTAATCATGCAGGTATTATTGCGAAATCCCCTGGCTGATCCGTATATTCTCGGCATCTCAGGCGGTGCCGCCGTCGGCGCGCTCTCAGCGATATTGACCGGATTGGGGGGCTGGTGGCTGACAAACGCGGCCTTTGCTGGCGCACTCGTATCGGTATTGCTGGTCTTTGGCATCGCCAATCGATTCGGACGCTGGTCAGTCACACGCCTACTGCTCTCCGGTGTCGTAATCTCGGCGGGCTGGGGTGCAGTCATCAACATACTGCTGACAACCAGTTCCACGAACAATGTCCAGAGCATGTTGTTCTGGCTGATGGGAGATTTGAGCCAGAGTCAGGTGAGCGTGTGGCATGGCCTGCTGCTGCTCGCTGGCATCGTGATCGGGCTTATAGTAAGCCGCTCGCTCAATGTATTGATGCGAGGTGAGCTGATCGCGACCGGGCTCGGTGTAAATATCAGCCCGCTACGCATCCTGCTGTACTTCGCCGCTTCGTTGTTGACAGCAACTGCTGTCACGGTGGCTGGCTCTGTCGGTTTTGTCGGCCTCATCGTCCCGCACATGTTAAGATTGTTAGGCGCACGCGATCATCGTCTCCTGATTCCGGGATCGGTCTTATTGGGAGGCAGTTTTCTGGTCATCGCCGACAGTCTTGCGCGAACCGTGATCGCACCTCAGCAACTTCCCGTCGGCGTGGTCACTGCCGTCATCGGAGTACCGGCATTTCTGATCATTCTGCGCAGTACTATACGAAAAGCCTCATGAGCAGCTCGATAAACAGTCCTATGAGTTGCCTCGAACTGAAACAGCTGCGTGTCGAGATTGGTGACAAGATCGTTTGTAAGGATCTGTCCTTGACCATTGCGCCGAATGAGCGCTGGGCGCTGCTTGGCAAGAACGGCGTCGGCAAGACCACACTGTTGCATTCCCTGCTGTCACTGCATAAACCCGTAGCCGGAGAAATCAGGATAAATAACACGCCCCTGGTCAATTTGTCGCGGCGTGCGCTGGCGCGCACGGTTGGCATGCTGTTCCAGGAAGGACTGGCATCGCTGTCAGCAACAGTGATGGAAACCGTGCTGCTGGGCAGACACCCGCATACACAATCGTTGCTGACGGACTCTCCGGAGGACATCGCGATCGCGACGGCGGCTTTGGAGAGCCTGGAATTGACTTCTCTCGCCGATCGTCAGCTGGACACACTTTCAGGTGGAGAGAAACAGCGGCTGGCACTAGCAATGCTTATGGCTCAAACCCCGCAGCTGTTCCTGCTGGATGAACCAAGCAATCACCTCGATCTCGCCTTTCAACTTCGGCTGCTGCGCGTGTTGGAGCAGAGACTGGATTCACAAGCAGCCTGTTTGCTGATGGCAACTCACGATATCAATCTGGCGGCACGCTTCTGTAACCGCTTCCTGCTGCTGATGGGCAATGGCGAGTGGGCGGCGGGCACTCGGGACGAAGTGCTTACTGAGGCGCGATTGTCGTCAGCTTATGACTGCCCCATGCGAGCAATCACCGTTGACGACAATCATTTCTACTTCCCGGAACTGCCTGTCATTTGAAGAGGCTAATGCGCTCTTGCTTCAAAGCGCCAGATGGCGAATGTCTTCCAGCAGTTTGGCCAGGTAGGTAGAGAACAGCCCCCCATCGACCCCATTCACTGCCTTGTGGTCATAGGACAAGGTGATCGGCAGCATCTTGCGCGGCACGAACTCACCGTTACGGTAGACTGGCTTGATCGCGGTCTTGGCTACACCGAGGATCGCAACTTCTGGTGCATTCACGATTGGAATGAAGCCGGTACCGCCGAGCGCACCGAGGCTGGAAATCGTGAAACAGGCGCCCTGCATGTCTTCATTGGTGAGCTTGCGGGATTTGGCCTTGTCAGCTTGTTGCAGAACTTCATCGGCAAGTTGCCAGATGGACTTCTTGTCAACATTACGTATGACCGGCACTACCAACCCGGCTTCTGTTGCTACTGCCACCCCGATATGTATGTATTTCTTCTGGATTACGTATTCTCCGGAAGAGTGCAGGGACACATTGAACTGCGGGTATTCCTGTAGCGCCCGCGCGCAGGCCTTGAGCAGAAATGGCAGGAAGGTCAATTTGGTTTTGCGACGATCGGCTTCAGACTTCAGGCTTTCCCTGAAATCTTCGAGATCGGTCACATCGGCCTCATTAAACTGGGCCACGTGAGGAATGGCTGTCCAGTTTCTGTGCATGTTGTTCGCCGTGAGGCGATGCAGCTTGGACCTTGGCACCTTCTCAATTTCACCAAACTGGCTGAAATCGATATCCGGAATCGACGAAATTGCAACGGCTGAGGTGGTGCTCGCAGGGGCATTGATACGCGCCTTCACAAACGCGTGTATGTCTTCTTTGAGGATGCGGGACTTCGCTCCGGTACCAGGAACCTGTTGCAAGTCGACACCCAATTCGCGGGCAAGTTTGCGCACAGCGGGACCGGCATACACGCGGGCCGACGCATCCGTAGTGGCAGGTGCCTGAGCAGCTGTCGGTGCTGTTGCCGGTGCCGGTGCCGAAGCAGGAGCCGCCGCGGGGCTGACACTTGTTGTTGCTTTTGCTGCAGGGGCAGCAGCTTCCGGTTTCGTCGCGGGCGCCGAATCGGCGGCACCTCTGATCTTCGCAATCGGAGTGCCTGTCTTCACCTTGTCGCCAACTTTGACTAACATTGATTCTATGACACCAGCCAACGGCGCAGGAACATCCATAGCGGCCTTGTCAGATTCCAGGGTGATCAGCGAATCTTCAACGGCAACTGTGTCGCCGGCCTTGATATGCACTTCAATAACTTCGACTTCATCGTCCGTGCCTAGATCCGGCACTTCGATTGTCTGCTCTGCCGTGATTACAGCAGGAGCTGGTTCACTCGCCGGCTTTTCAGTAACTGCAGGCGTCGTAGCTGCACTCGATGCCGCGGCAGTGGTTGCCGGCTCGCTTTCCGATTTGGCGGCGGGCTTGGCTTCAGCTTCCCCCTCCACTTCCAATGTCAGCATCTCGGTACCCGTACTGACCTGATCGCCGAGATTCAGCAGAATACTCTTGACGACTCCCGCCTTCGGAGCCGGGATTTCCATCGCTGCCTTGTCGCTCTCCAGCACCAGCAGGGAATCATTCTCGGCGACCGTCTGACCGACAGACACGAGTAATTCAATGACTTCAACCTCACTGGCATCGCCAATATCGGGTACTTTAATTGTTTCTATTGCCACCGGAGCCTGCTCCTGAATCAGTGTTTTTTTAGGTAGTGATGCCGTTACTGCAGCAAGGGATTCGTTTTGTCCTTGCTGATGCCGGCCTGCTTCATGTACTCAGTAATCTCTTTCGCTGTGACAAGGTCGCGTTCTTTCAGTTCGGTCAGGGCCGCCAGCACGACAAACTTGGCATCGACTTCGAAATGATGTCGTAACTGCTCACGGATATCGCTGCGTCCAAAGCCATCGGTGCCAAGCACACGGTAGCTGTCAGGCACGAACTCGCGAATCTGGTCGGAATACGCCTTCATGTAGTCGGTCGATGAAATGACTGGCCCTTGTTGCTGCGCGAGTTGGCTTGTCACGTAAGCCTGTTTCGGCTTCTTGTCAGGATTCAGCATATTTTCGCGGCTGATTGCGAGCGCGTCTCGACGCAACTCGTTATAGCTGGTGACGCTCCAGACATCGACTACGACATTGAAGTCAGCGCGCAAGATTGCAGCCGCCTTGCGCACCTCGCGCAGAATCGTGCCGCTGCCGAGCAATCGCACGCGCAAATCACCCAGTCCCTTGCGAGGCTTGGCAACCTTATACTCTTTGGCACCACCTTCTTCCAGCAAATACATGCCGCGAATAATGCCTTCTTCACTGCCTTTCGGCAGTTGCGGATGTGCGTAGTTCTCATTCATCGTCGTGATGTAGTAGAACACGGACTCTTTCTGCTCGTACATGCGACGCAGACCATCCTGCACGATCACTGCCAGTTCGTAGGCATAGGTCGGATCATAGGTGACACAGTTGGGAATGGTCGAGGCCAGGAGATGGCTGTGGCCATCCTGATGCTGCAGGCCCTCGCCATTCAGCGTGGTACGACCGGCAGTGGCACCAATCAGAAAGCCGCGTGCCTGCGAATCGCCGGCCGCCCAACACAGGTCTCCCACACGCTGGAATCCGAACATGGAGTAATAGATGTAGAAAGGAATCAGCGGGAAATTATTGACGCTGTAGGACGTTGCCGCTGCCAGCCAGGCGGAGAACGCGCCGGATTCGGTGATCCCCTCTTCCAGCATCTGCCCGTCCTTCGATTCCCGATAGAACATGATCTGGTTGGAGTCAGAGGGATCATAGAGCTGACCAACTGACGAATAAATTCCCATCTGACGGAACATGCCTTCCATACCGAAGGTTCGCGCCTCATCAGGTACGATCGGGACGACCTGCTTGCCGATCTCCTTGTCTTTGCAGAGCGTTGCCAGCAGGCGCACGAATGCCATCGTCGTCGACAGTTCGCGATCGCCACTGGATTTCGTCTGATTCTCGAAGGCGGCGAGTGCCGGCACTTTCAGCTGCTTCGCTTCACTGCGGCGCTGCGGCAAATGTCCGCCAAGGGCCTCACGCATCTTGCGCATGTATTTCAGTTCCAGACTGTCTTCGGCCGGCCGGTAATACGGGACTTCAGCAAGCTTGTCGTCAGGGACGGGAATACCGAAACGGTCGCGGAATTTCTTCAGTGACTCGATATCCAGTTCCTTAACTGAGTGCGTGGTGTTCTGGGCCTCGGCGCCACCGCCGAAGGCGTAGCCTTTCACGGTCTTGGCGAGAATCACCGTTGGCTTGCCGTTCGGTTTGACAGCCTGAGCATAGGCGGCATATACCTTGTACGGATCGTGACCGCCACGATTGAGCGCCATGATGTCGTCATCAGACAGGTGCTCAACCATCTTCAGCAACTCCGGACTCTTGCCGAAGAAGTGTTCCCGTGTATACGCGCCACCACGGCTCCAGTAGTTCTGGTACTCTCCGTCAACAACTTCGTCCATGCGCGCCTGCAGGAGCCCTTCGGTGTCTGCCTGCAACAGAGGATCCCAATGTCGGCCCCAGATTACTTTGATCACATTCCAGCCAGCGCCACGGAACACGCCTTCCAGCTCCTGAATGATCTTGCCATTGCCACGCACCGGACCATCGAGCCGCTGCAGATTGCAATTGATGACAAAGATCAGGTTATCCAGCTTCTCGCGGCCAGCCTTGCTGATCGCACCCAGTGATTCTGGTTCATCAGTCTCACCATCACCGAGAAACGCCCATACCTTGCGATTGTTTTCCGGCAGCATGCCGCGACTGTCGAGGTATTTCATCACATAGGCCTGATAGATGGCCTGGATCGGCCCAAGTCCCATGGAAACGGTTGGGAATTGCCAGTAATTGGGCATCAACCAGGGATGAGGATAGGAAGACAGGCCATTGCCATCCACTTCCTGTCGGAAATTGTCGAGCTGTTTCTCGTCGAGTCGTCCTTCCAGATAGGAACGAGCGTAAATGCCCGGTGCCGAATGGCCCTGATAATAGATCAGATCGCCTTCGGTCTCGCCATTGGGACCCTTGAAGAAATAGTTGAAGCCGACATCATAGAGCGTCGCGGCGGACGAGAAGGTGGAGATGTGACCGCCGATTCCCGGATCATGCTGGTTGGCCCGCATGACCATCGCCAGTGCATTCCATCGAATGATGCCGCGGATCTCACGCTCCATGAACATATCGCCAGGCATCCGCTCTTCATTCAGCGGCGCAATGGTATTGCGATACGGGGTGTTGACCGAAGTCAGCGGAGAATAACTACTGGTGCGGGTTACGCGCTCCGACAGTTGACTGATCAGATAGTGGGCGCGCTCGGCGCCTTCGACATCGATGACAGAGTGGAGCGCATCCAGCCATTCCCTGGTTTCTTCTGGATTCAAATCGTTTTTCTGACTCATTTGTAGTTACCGTGGTCGGCCAGACGAGCTGGCAGTCTCTCTATGTAATTAATTTACAAAAACAGCGGCATTTTACCGTACAAGTCCCATGTCTTCTATGACTAAATACAGATGTTTGTAGTATTACTACATGACTGATGACACAGACTGGAAATTGCTACTGTTGTTTTTTATTTTTTTTATCAATATGTTGGCTAAGCAGCGTGAGCTTGTCTCGTGCCGGATTCGGGTGAAAATCCTCGAATAACCGCAAAAAACTACAAATCCATCTCAATGGTCTGAATCACTTCTGGCATTTCCCCAGCGGGCGCCCGCTGCACTTACTGATTAATGCCAAACAGTGTAATCAAGGCCAGCACACTCAGCCAGATTAACTGACTGCGCTCCAGCAGCGCCTGCAGGGCCTGGATCTCCTCGCCAACACGCTGGCGATCACCTGCTGCCGAGGCCCCCTTTCCAGTTTCAGGCTCGGTATAGGGCGATCCTTCCAGCGCATCCCGGGCAGACGCGTAGAGGATATCGGCATAATTGCCCTGCATGTTGAATTCCCAGAACATCTGTTTGAGGCTGGCAAAGCATTTCACGAAATTGCCGGCAAGCGAGAAGCTCAACATCAACATGCGCACTGGAAGCCATTCCAGCACCCTGATAACGATAGCTATGCTGCGATCAGTTTCACCCTTTTCATCGCCGCAGCGACAATCTCGCAACTGATAACTCACATAGCTCACAACGATACCCAACGGCCCGGTGGCCATGTACCAGAAGAACATCACGAACATTTTTTCGAAACAGCGGTATGTCAGTTGCTTACTGAAAAACAGGGCAAGGCTGTGCTGATCGTCATCGAGTAGCGCAAGCGACTCCTGATCCGTGGCCATTTCCTGCTCCAGAAACTCGCGGCTGCGGCGCAAATCACCTGCCTGCCACATTGCCAGAAACTCGAGCGCCAGATTGCCGGGTTGGGTTCGATCGAATGCGATAAGCAGCACGAGCACATGTAACAGCATCACGAGCAATCCGAAGAAAGCTCCCTCCAGCATTAACAGCAGCAATCCGACGATCAGCAGAGGCACAGCATAGATAGCGAGTATGCCGAGTATCCAACTGTGCTCGGAGTGATTCGTAAGATCGGCTGTCTGCTTTGATACGTAGGCTCGAAACCGGAAGAACCAGGCATCACTGAAACGATCAAAATCCTTCAACCAGACATAGTTGATGGTGAGACAGATTACTATTACCAGAAAGTTCATGGCTACATTCAATCCTTCTTGGGCTCTGGCAGCATGGCACCGTGCAAGCTTGACTTGTAACGGTGCCAGTCGAAACAGGGTCCCGGGTCAGTCTTGCGTCCCGGCGCAACCTCACTGTGCCCCACAATCCTGTCTGAAATCAAGCCGGGGTAGCGCTGCATCAAGAGCAAGGTAACCGCGACCAGCGCCTCGTACTGGGCGTCGGTAAAGGGTTCAAAATCCGTACCTTCAAGTTCAATGCCGATAGAAAAATCGTTGCAGTTGGTCCTTCCGGCAAACTGTGATTCGCCGGCATGCCACGCCTTCTTGTCGAAGGGCACATACTGGCTCACTGTTCCGTCGCGCTGCACAAACAAGTGTGAGGAGACTTGCAATCCCGCAATAGTCTCGAAATACGGGTGTTGGCTAGTGTCGAGTGTATTGCTGAAGAGTGCGTCCACACAGGCAGTGCCAAACTCACCCGGTGGCAGACTGATGTTATGAATTATAAGGAGATCGATCGCCTCAGCAGACGTTCGGTCACTCTGGTTGGGAGAGTGCCGTTGCCGGGCACCGAGCAGAAGATTGTTTTCGATTGAATAGTGCATCCCGGCCCTGCGACAGACTCGCTCAGTAATGCGGTGCGAGCCATAGTATCACACGGACCGCGGTGTGCGGCGAGAGCGCCAGCGGCGATTTTCAGCATGCCGCCGTTGACTTAGTTGGAGTCCGACTTTGTACCGCTGATTTCGAAGACTGTCTTCGACACGACCGAGCGAGAGCGGGATGGGGTAAAGCGCGATTCACCTGCCTTCAGAGAGATAGCCAGACCCAATCGACTGCGAGTAATAGTGATCTTCGATTGACGGTCTGTGATGTTGTACATCTCGGGCTTCGAGACATTTCGCTTCAGACTGCACACCTGAAACGTGCCATTAATTTTGTACTCAATTGTGGCACTGGCGCCGGGCGCATCGAGATCAGTCAAGCAAGCCAACAAGTCATCTTCCATAGAGGGACTTGCAATGTCGCCGCTGCTGGCATCCAGCATGTCGCAGATCTCCCGGATGTCTTCCCGGTCCAGAATCTGTTTGCCGGCCGGACTCACGGAAGCTTCGGCCGGGGTCGTTTTGGTAGCGCTTTGCGCTGGGGCGCTCGACTTCGCGGCTGGCGCTGGACTCATCACCGCATTCACATCCCGGATGATCTGCGATTGCTCATTCTGTGGCATCTGCAACAACTCGAACCCCTCACACAATCGCTTCTCGAGCAATTTCAGATTGGCACTGCCAACTGTGCACTTGCCGACGCTCATCGCAACCAGCAATTGCAAGGTGTTTTTCGCCTCCAGCCAGTCTTCACTGGTTGTACCGCGATTGACCCCAATCAGAAACAACACACCACGCCACTTCGATTCGATGATGTTCGTAACTAGCGAGCAAATTTCTTCACCGTCGCACACTTCCCTGAGAACATCCTCGACCAGTCCGTCAATATCGAGCACCGGCCGATCATCTCGCTTGCCGCGATCGGCAGGTTGCGCAGCAAATTTTGTGGCTGGACCCGGCCTGGATTCATACCTGGCGATGGTCAGGTTTGGCTTCGACGCAGTATTGCCGGAATGTGCGGATTTAAGCACGCTGATCGCCGACTGGAACAAGGGCTCAAGTTTGAGCAGGAAATGTTGTTCGAACGATTTGATTACGACTAATCGAATCTCGAGTGGCAGATTGAATATACGTTGGGATTCACCAAAGGCCCACAGGCTTGAACTGACCAGTGCAAACTGTTTGTGCGCCTCTGCAGGCGAGACCGAGGGCAACTTGGCGACGAGCGCATCAATCTGACCGTGAAAGTCGGCGTACTGCTTCTGAGCCTTGCGATGCATGGCGCGCAGTGCCAGATCAATTTCCAGCATCTCGAATACAGCGGCATGCCGGTCGATGAGATGGCGCGGTGCTGATAATTGCTCTTTGCTGGCTTCCTTGCTTAACGGGAACAACGTGGCGAGAGTCAGTTGAAGAAATGCTTCTTCGAACAAGGATTGCTTGGCCCGCATCTCTCGCATGGCACGCAGGTAGGTTGAGTCTTCGACGAACTGACCATTGGTGCCACTCAGAAACAGGAAATCATCAACCGCGTCGAAAAACCCTGCGCTGAGTTTTTCCAGTTCCCTGCGAGCGCATTCTCGAATTGTGTTATGGATAGAATTGCCCTTGGCGCCTTTGTCGGCACCATTCCGTGTTGGTCGATTGATCACGGTGACTTGGTTCATGGTGTGCGCAGATTCAGCCTTGATTAGGATGGTGCCTTTATAGCACCGAGTGAATTCGCAGAGTTTGAATCGGTTCACAACACTCGTAATTTTAGAAGTTATCCATAAATATCAGCTGCTTATAGTTGTTAGAAAATTCTGGATTCATGAACCCGTTCACAAGTTTGCATTCCCGCTCAGTTGCGCCATAATTTGCTGGTGGCCCCACCTCATGAATCACGACCGGGTAAAAGCATCGGACAGGGAATGCTCGCTGCGAGTTTTATCCTGGGAATTTTCGCACTGACGTTTGTCTTCGACGACCTGCTCGACAAGCAGGTGAATCCCAATGAATCACCCCAGTACTTCGAATCTGTCGGCGGATTGCGCGACGTACACCTCCAGCAGAATCGACAGGGGCACTATGTGGCCAGTGGGCTCATCAACGACATCCCGGTCACTTTCCTGTTGGACACCGGTGCCACCGATGTCGCGATTCCGGCCCCAATCGCTCAGGCGGCCGGCCTGCGAGCGGGTAACGAATCACGCGCGTATACCGCCAATGGGTCTGTCGCCGTGTATTCTACCCGTGTCGACACGCTGATCATTGGTAACATTGTGCTCCACGACATCCCCGCCAGCATTACGCCATCGATGGCCGGTGATACGATACTGCTGGGAATGAGCGCACTGCGTCAAATTGAATTCACTCAACGGGGCGATCGCCTGACGCTCCGTCAATTACCGGAAACCTATTAATGCAACAACTGCCAGGTCTGCCCGTCGACCTCGACGCGCAAGTTCAGCGTGCCCTTGCCGAAGACATCGGCGCGGGTGATATCACCGCCGCACTGATTCGGAGTGACTCTCGTGTCAGCGCACAGATCAAATGTCGTGAACCTGCAGTGCTGTGTGGCAGTGCCTGGGTGGACCGCACGTTCGCCTCGCTGGACCCCCGCTTGCAACGGGAGTGGCACGCGACCGAAGGCTCGCAGATTGCGACGGGACAGAGTGTCATGACCTTACGCGGTTCTGCGCGAGCCATCCTGACCGGTGAGCGCACAGCGCTGAATTTCCTGCAGACGCTGTCAGGTACGGCCACCGTCAGCCGCCACTATGCTGAACTTATCGCGCACACTCGCGCCCGTATCCTCGACACCCGCAAGACTTTGCCAGGCCTGCGAACGGCACAGAAATATGCGGTACGGGTTGCTGGCTGCGACAATCACCGCATGGGTCTCTTCGACGCCTTTCTTATCAAGGAAAATCACATCGCATCCTGTGGCGGCATTGCCGAGTCAATCCGGCAGGCTCGCGATCTTGGTACCGGCAAGCGCATCGAGATTGAAGTGCAAACGATGGACGAATTGCAACAGGCCCTCGCGGCGCGCCCCGACATTATCATGCTCGACAACTTCACTCTCGACGCGATAGTCGCAGCCGTTGCTCTCAATCGGGGGACGGTAAAACTCGAGGCTTCCGGTGGTATCGACGAATCCACACTGGTCAAGATTGCGGAATCCGGCGTAGACTATGTTTCAATCGGTGCGTTGACGAAACACTGTCGTGCCATCGATTTCACTCTGCTGGTAGACGCGGCCTAACGCCGGAGTGCCACAGCAAGCATAGGAGGCATCATGCTTCATAAATTGACGAGCACACTCTGGAGTCTCGGCATGCTCTGTCTGCTCCCTGGCCTGGCCACCGCTCACCCAGGCAGTCTCGATCTAAACGGCGGGCATTACTACGGCCCTTCCTACCACTGTCATCTGCCAAACTGCGAGATTCCGGATACCTTCGAATTTGGCAATCTGCGACGGGACGGGGTCTTCACTGAGTACCGCGACCGGGAAAAATTCTTCAATGAAGATGACTGGTCATTCGAGGAAGACTGGGATGGGGATTGCCAATCTACGCGCCAGGAAATGCTGGTGCTAACCAGTCGAGCTACCGTCACCTACACCAATCCGCGCAATTGCATTGTGCGCACCGGCGAGTGGCTTGATGAGTACACTGGCGAGGTATTTACCGTTGCGAATCAGGTGGATATCGACCATGTAATACCCCGTATGTATGCCCATACTCATGGCGGGGATCGCTGGCCGGCCGACAAGAAATTGCAGTTCTCCAATGACGCTCTGAACCTGATCGTCACCGAAAAGCGTGAAAAACGACGCAAGGCCGATCGTGGTCCGAATCGTTATCTGCCCCGAGAGGAATTCCAGTGTGAGTATGTGCGCCTGTGGAACGCAGTCGCCGAGAAATACAACCTGGACCTGGAGAACCGAGACAAGAACGAAATCAAGCGCGTGCTGAAATCCTGTCCGGAGCAGTAAACGGCCAACAAGAGCGCACTTGAAGCGCAAAAAAAAGCCGAACTTTGTTCGGCTTTTTTTGTGTCGGTGTTTTCGCTTGGTCTGTCAGATTAGGGAGCCAGAATGCTGATCTGGTCCATGCCATTATCTGGATCAAGCGTGTGCTCGCCAGCTGGGAAACCATTCTCTGACAGAATGTAGGCGAGTACGTTGGTGTACTCATCAAGGCCCAGCGAGCCGGGGTTATCAGCGGGCATCGTGCCCATCACTGTTTCCCACAGATAGATCAGCGGTTGTTTGTCCCAGGACTTCAGAGTATCCCGGTAGAAGCGCATGTTATGGCAATTCTTGCAGCTGCTTTCGTAAACCGCCGCACCCGAGCTGACTTGCGTCGCGGTGAATACACCATCCTTGACCGTCTTGTCCTGTGCGAGGGCGGATTGTCCAGCCAACAGGCCACACAATACAAACACATGAACCAATCCTGTTTTCACCAATTTCGTCATTGCAACATTCCTCTGAAGGTCAAGCTGACGGCTTTTTCCTTCCTAATTAAGCTTCAAAAATTCCAGCGGGGTGGTGCCTCGAAGGCCTGCTTGGGCAAGCCTGTATTTTTCGGCGACACCTTAAACCACCGGGCGCTTTTATTCAAGTCAGGATATCGGATATCACACCGGCGTTCATCGCGATTTCCCAAGTAAATCAGCTGCTTATTTACTTGCCGCCAGAGTACAGTTCAGTAAATGAATGCCAGCTTAATCTCCACTCCGCCGGTCGCAACAGCAGTGATGCTGATCACAATTCAGGGGAATTGTCGCCACAGCCGATATGCCTTGCATATACTGCCCATTCCCAATGGACAAACCGATGCCGCCGATCGACGAAGCGAACGCCACGCCTGAGGAACTCTGGGAGTTCTATATGGGCAAATACAAGAATCCAAATCCGCTGGCGCGGCGGTTGACGGATCGCTTCTTCGTGTCTGCGGGACAGGCAATAGCACGCCTGCCTGCCGACTTCCGGCTACTTGAGATCGGGTGCGGCCCCGGCGAATCGACGCGTCGAATCCTGCCAATGCTCAAAGGTCAGTCGTTGGAGGCCTCCGAGTTCGAGCAACGACTGGTGGATCTACACCTGAGTCGCGGGTTTCCAGTGCCGCTCAGTCAGGAATCGGTCTACGCGCTGCATCGCGCAGACGATGAATACGATTGCCTGCTGTTACTCGAGGTGCTGGAGCATCTGGACGATGTAGAGACGGCTTTGGGGGAATTGTTCCGGGTGGCCCGCCACTCGGTCATCCTCTCTGTGCCGAATGAACCGCTCTGGCGAGTGCTGAATTTTCTGCGCGGCAAATATTGGGCGGACTGGGGCAATACACCAGGGCATGTCAATCATTGGTCAAGTCGCGAGTTTGTCGAACTCATCGGCCGATACGGCAATATCATCTCTGTGCAAACCCCTACCCCATGGACGATCGTTCATGCCACAGTCAAGACCTGACAGCATGATCAGAACCCCGCTCACGGCACGCCTCCTCAAGCCTGTGCTCTTCGCTGTGCTCTTGCTATGCCTGTGTCTCGCCGGACTGGTTCTGCTCAATACCGGAGCAGACCTTGACGCCGCCCTCGGGCGAGTCGCACAAGGCATAACCAGCCTGGATGAAGTGAATCGATTGCGCTAACTTCTTTGAATACATGGTGTTACGAACATGCTATGCTGATTCGCTGTAATTCAGCGGTCCCGTTCCTGGATTTAACTGAGGTATCTTATGGCTACTGAGACAGCCCAAGCAGTCTACATATGGCAAGGCTTCGACAAGAATGGCAAGAAGGCCAAGGGAGAGGTCAAAGGCGTCAGTCAGGCGCTGGTCAAGGCACAGCTGCGCAAGCAGGGCGTTAACCCCATCAAGGTGAAACGCAAGCCCAAGGATTTGTTTGGACCCAAGAAGCAGAAGATCAAGCCGGGTGACATCGCCGTCTTCACTCGCCAGCTTGCCACCATGATGAAATCCGGCATTCCGCTCGTGCAGTCCTTCGAGATTGTCGGCGAGAGCCTGGAAAACCCTTCAATGCGCAGTCTCGTCATGGCGATTCGGGATGACGTCGCGGCCGGTAATAATTTTGCCGATTGTATTCGCAAGCACCCACGCTATTTCGATGATCTGTTCTGCAATCTGGTGGATGCCGGTGAACAATCCGGTGCCCTCGAAACCATGCTCGACCGCCTGGCGACCTACAAGGAAAAATCGGAAGCCCTGAAAGCCAAGATCAAAAAGGCAATGAACTATCCAATGGCCGTTGTCGGGGTCGCGATTATCGTCACCGGCTTGCTGCTCGTGAAAGTGGTGCCCCAATTTGCCGAAACCTTCTCCAGCTTTGGAGCCGATTTACCGGCCTTTACCCTGCTCGTTTTGAAGATGTCGGATTTCGCCATCGCCAACTGGTGGAAAGTATTGATCGGCGTGGTTATTTTCGGCTTCGTCTTCAAGGAGGCGAAGGTGCGCTCGAAAGCCTTCGCCGATGCGCTCGACCAGCTGTCGCTAAAGCTACCGATCGTGGGACCGATTCTGAACAGCTCCTGTTATGCCCGCTTCACGCGAACGCTCTCGACAACTTTCTCCGCCGGGGTTTCGCTTGTCGATGCGCTGGAGTCTGTCGCCGGAGCTACAGGCAATGTCGTTTACTTCCGCGCTACGCGCCAGATAAAGAACGATGTCACCAGCGGTCAACAACTTAATTTTGCGATCAAGAATACTGGCCTGTTCCCGCCCATGATCAACCAAATGGTTGGCATTGGCGAAGAATCAGGAGCGCTGGACAGCATGCTCGACAAATGTGCGGTCTATTACGAAGCTGAGGTCGATAACGCGGTTGACGGCCTGACCGCGCTGATGGAACCGATGATCATGGCTGTACTCGGTGTGCTCGTCGGCGGCCTGATGATTGCGATGTACTTGCCGATCTTCCAGCTCGGCTCGGTAATGTAAGCCACGGAATGGAAATTATCGCACTGCTGAAAGCCAACCCCGCACTGTTTGTCAGCGTCTGCGTAGTTCTCGGGCTACTCGTCGGCAGCTTCCTGAACGTGGTCATTTATCGGCTGCCGATCATGCTGCAGCGGGAGTGGCGGGCACGGAGCTGTGAATTTCTTGAAATCGAGAACTCCGCTCCAGACAATAATCCTGCGTCGGCCAAATTTGCAGTCTTCAATCTGCAAAAACCGGATTCGCATTGCCCGCGTTGTGAGCACAAGATTCGCGCCTGGGAAAATATTCCGCTGTTCAGCTACCTGATCATACTCGGTGGTAAGTGCTCCAGCTGCAAGCAACCGATATCACTGCGCTATCCTGCCGTAGAATTCGTGAGCGGCATACTTTCGGGACTCATCGCCCTGACCTACGGTTTTACCTGGCTCACCCTGTGCCTGTTGTTCTTGTGCTGGGCGCTCATTGCCCTGACACTGATCGATTTTGACCATCAACTACTTCCAGACACAATCACCCTGCCGTTGATTTGGCTTGGACTGTTCGTCAACACTATCGATCTGGGATCAGGTGTATCGACTCGGGATGCAGTGATCGGCGCAATGGCTGGCTATCTCGTGCTATGGTGTTTCTACTGGATCTTCAAGCTCGCGACCGGTAAGGAAGGGATGGGATATGGCGATTTCAAGTTGCTTGCCGCACTCGGCGCGTGGATGGGTTGGCAAAGCCTTCTGCCGATCATCATCTTGTCATCGCTGGTCGGCGCTGTATTCGGCATTGTCATGATACTCGCGATGGGCAGAGACAAATCAGTGCCCATGCCCTTCGGCCCTTTCCTCGCCGGGGCCGGTTTTATCATGTTGCTGTGGGGATCGCAGATCAATGCGCTCTATTACAGCTATCTCGCCAGTTAAGATCTCGCGCACATGTTCGTAATCGGGCTAACAGGCGGAATCGGCAGCGGCAAGAGTACGGTTGCCGAACTCTTTGCCGAGCGCGGCATCGAAATCGTTGATGCTGATCTGATTGCCCGTGAAGTCGTATTACCTGGAACTGCGGCACTGGGACAGATTGCGAGCCATTTTGGCTCCAGCATACTCGCCGCTAGCGGTGAGTTGGATCGCGCCGCCCTGCGTAAGCGGGTGTTTGCCGATACCTCTGCGCGCTTATGGCTGGAAGGGTTGTTGCATCCTCTGATTCACGACCGCATTGTGCAACGCATCGACGCTTGCCAATCGCCGTATTGCATTCTGGCATCGCCATTGCTGCTGGAAACGTCTCAGCACCAACTCGTGAATCGGGTACTCGTCGTCGATGTCGATGAAACTTCGCAATTGCAGCGCACGCTGCAGCGTGATGGCAGCGATGAGGCGACGATTCGAGGCATTATTGCGGCCCAGATGGCACGCCAGGATCGACTTCGGCAAGCCGACGATGTGCTGGACAATAGTGGCGACAGAAGTAAACTGGACACCAACGTCGACAAACTGCATACACGCTATCTGGAACTCGCTGAAGAATTGCGATGAGTAAGTCTGAAATCAAATCCGTACACTGCCCCACCTGTGAGAAGCCAGTCGCCTGGCGCGAGGAAAATCGCTTCAGGCCCTTTTGCAGTGAGCGCTGCAAGCTGATTGATTTTGGTGCGTGGGCAGGCGAAAGGCACAGTATTGCAGGTGAGCCGGTATTTCCAGAGGAAGAATCAGACCCGCATTCGCTGCAGTAAGGCGGGTCTTGTTCTGCTTACAGCGGTGTACCGGTAATCGGCGGCGTATTCATATAGAGAAATTTACTGCTCTTCAGATGGGCGTCATTCTCTAGCGAGATGATGACCAGATTCCCATCCTTGGAGAAGCGCACCTTCTTGACCTTCTCACCTTCCAGCAACCCCAGCGTGTAGTCTTCCAGCAACAGGTGCGTGACAACATCGAAGAAATACAGCTTTACGTTGTCGGTGGCGACCAGGATAGTGCCGGCATTATTGAAGGTAGCGCTGATGGGAGACGCTTCCAGATACCACTCACCATCGTTGTTGAAGTAGTTGACCGGATCGATGTCCCAGATGCTGAACTCTTCCTGGAACTTGTCGTTGCCACCAGGACAGCTGTAAGCGAGACGATTGCCATCGGGAGAGATGCTGAAGTCCGTGCAGCTACTGCCTACCTGGACATCGGTACCCTCGACGAACGACAGTGAATTCGCCACCTTGTCGAAATTAAAGGTCACCAGATTCGATTCTGTTGTCAGGAAAACCCGACTGTGCACGGAGTCTTATTCGACGCGAATGGGCTCAAGTAACGGAATGCTGTCTACCAGGAAATTGGCGTTCGCATCCATCAGCCCCAACCACTTGCCGGTTTCAGTATAGGGAATCTGACTTTCAGGATTCACCAGTACGCGATCGATCATGAGTGAGAACACATTACCGTCGGCACCAATGGCCAGGTCACGCAGGGCCCAACTGTACTCGTGTGAGGTTGCATCCAGTCCGAACAGCGTCTGGCGTACGGCGTTATAGGAAACCTTGCCGGTTGTCAGGTCCAGTTTATAAAGACGTGACGATTCGGGGTGCACCGTGAAAAACACGAGGCCTCGTGCTTCATCCAGAGTCAGTTGATCGGGGATTGTATTGAAGGGATAAATCTTGCCGGTTTCACCCGTGATGAGATTCCGCTCAACCAGACGGTTCCTGATGGAATCGCCGATCAGTACCCAGCCATGGCAGGCAGGAATGAAATCCTGGGTTGGTTCCACCGAGAGGCTATCGGTAATATAGGAATCCACCGCTTCACCGGCACTTGTGGAGATCGATTCGAAGTTCAGCAATTCGAACAACATGGGATCCGATCCTTCGATAAATTCCATGCGTACACTGAATTGCTTGCTTTGAAAGATGCTGTTCGGAATATCGAGAATGCCTGAATTCAGGGAGTAGCTGGCACTGGTAATGGCAGCGATTGTGTTGCTGTTCGGCCCCGAAAATGCAGCGCAGTCAAACAGCTGAATGCCAGAAACCGTTGTTGAACTCGATGCGGTTGCGGGATCTTTTACGACCGCATTGATCAGTCTGAACACCTGTTGATTCGCATCGACCAACCGGAATTGTGCATACACCTCACCCATAGTCGACACGTTGATGCTGGGTACTTCCAGCGTGTAACCGTCAAACGAACTGACCTCGGGGTTGGTCGCGGGTGCTGCCCCGGGAGCAAACTCCAGTACCGCCCGCTTCGTCAAAAACTTCACACCGGTATAGGCCGGTATACGTTCGGCTACGGCAGAAGGATCCAGCGCGCTGGCGACGCGAAACCCTACATACTGACCGGAATTCAGAGCCGCATTCACAGCCCCGGTGACGTCAAACTGAACTTCGGTCAGACCGAAGGCATCTCTGGCGCCAATGGGTGCGGGAAAACCGATCGCATAATCGGTGTATTCGATCACGCCATTATCCGAGAAGAATTCGAGAATAATGGGTGCGGAATTGTTCTGGGGATAGATCTGGTCAATGGGCAGCTTCAGGGTGGCCGCGGCTACCGATGTCTGGGAGCCGAAGCTGAACACGAAGGTGGCTTTGTCCTCATAGCTCGGACTGGTGACGGCAAAATTGCCGCTGGAGACATAATTCGCATTCTGCACCCCGTTCGGGGTAGTCGGCACAGCAGTGGGATCCGTATTGACGAGAACGCCTTCGGCCACGAGCACGGCATTGTCGGCCAGCGTCTGGCCGCAACCGAGAATCGCCAGCAAGATGCCCGCTACACCTGAGGTAAGAAGTCGCATGATGTCACTCGAGTTGATTATTGGAATAGGCCAGATTAAGCCGTTTTGCTTATTAGTTTCAAACGGTTAGCTTCACAACCGGTGACCTCCGTCACACTTGGGACGAAGCGGCCGGAGTTGGCAATTTGTTTGTTTCCCACCAAGCCGTATCTGCGAACAGGCCAAATACTTTATCACAAACGGGCTGGATTCCAGCCTAATTGCGTCTGGCTAATTCTATGAATATCAGTGACTTGCTGGATCAATTAAAGTTTTTTTCTTAATTATCAACGATATCCAGCGAACAGGTCTAGATTTACTGTCTGCTGCTGTCGTTCAGAAAGCCGCGAATGCCGCACAGACCATGGGCCCCGGCGGCGCGGGCGGTGGCCAGATCCGCAGGCGACAAGCCACCGAGCGCGTACACTGGCAGGCTGACTTCACCGGCCAGTGCCATGAACGCCTGCCAGCCAAGCGGCTCCCGATTCCCGTACTTGGGCACGTGGGCGACCGGAGAAAGGGTTACGAAGTCTGCCCCGATCGCCTGGGCCTGGGCTAATTCTGCGGCATCATGGCAAGAGGCACTGAACAGGATCGACTCGCTGACCGGCCGCGCAATCAGGCTTCGAAGTCGTGTGGAGTTCGCGTGGTAGGCCGTTCCCGCACTGCAAGCAAAATCAGCCACATCACCGTTGAAGACGAGTGAACAGCCGTGTTGTTGACAGCGCACCTGCCAACTCTGGTACCAGAGGAGATAGTCCTCTCGTGTGAGTTGGGGCTGACGTAGCTGGATCAACCTGATACCGGACTGCAGCAGGGGCTCCATGACATCGTCCAGAGCGGACTGTGTCGTCACTTCCGGTGTGATTGCGATCAACGGGGACAGTTGCAATGCATCGATGATGGGCTTGTTCGCCGCCGGGAAATCATGGGCCTTTAGTGCCGTCAGCGGGCGCCATGTTACGGCCTGGCCCTCCCGTCCGCGTGGGCTACCTGACCACCGATCGATACGGCGCACATGCAGCACTACCGACTTGTCCGGGTAGTCGTGACGAATCCGTTTGAGGGGGAAGGAATGCTCTACCTGCAGACCCAGTTCTTCCAGCAATTCTCGGCGCAATGCGGCCTCTACCGTTTCTCCGGCTTCCACCTTGCCGCCAGGAAATTCCCAGAGATTGCCTTGATGCAATTCTGGCAGACGAAAGGAGATCAGTACTTCATCGGCGGCATTGATGATGACTCCGACTGCCACATCGATTACAGGCATAGGAGACGCATCCGTGTTGGCTGGCGCAGGTGTTTCTCCGAAACGTGACGGCTAACTGCGGTACTCTGCATTTATACGCACATAATCGTGGGACAGGTCTGAAGTCCACACCGTTTCATTGCAATCGCCACGCGCGAGTTCGACCCTTACGGTGATCGCCTCCTGCGCCATGACAGCCTTGCCCTGGGCTTCGGTGTAACCGGAATAGCGTGCACCATTCGCCACAATCTGATGTTCCCCGAGATACACAGCGATCGCTTCGATATTCAGATCATCAATGCCGGCACGCCCTATCGCCGCCAGAATTCGCCCCCAATTCGGGTCGGACGCGAAGAACGCCGTCTTCACCAGCGGTGATTCTGCGATGGCATACGCAACGTGAAGACATTCTTCGCTGCTGCGACCGGAATTGACATCGATCGTTATAAATTTCGTTGCGCCTTCGGCATCCTGAATAATCGCGATTGCCAGCATTCGGCACAGGCGATCCAGCGCCTGCATGAAGGCGATCGCCTCTGTCGAGTCGAGACTGCTCAGGGTCAATTCGCCACAGCCGGTTGCGGTGAGCATGCAACTGTCATTGGTGGATGTGTCGCCGTCCACCGTGATGCGGTTGAATGAACGGTTTACGACCCGATTCAACATTTGCTGCAACAGCGAGCGTTCGATGCGAGCATCGGTAAACACGAAGCTGAGCATGGTCGCCATATTCGGTTTGATCATGCCGGCACCCTTGGCAAATCCGCTCAGGGTGACAGACTTGCCACCAATCGTGAGTCGCTCGGAGACCAGCTTTGGCCGCGTATCTGTTGTCATGATGCCACGCGCCGCCTGCGCCCAGCCATCTTCGCTGAACACCGCAAACGCCGCATTGATACCGTTGATTACCTTCGTGACCGGCAGGGTTTCTCCGATCACTCCCGTCGAGAAAGGCAGGACCGCGGCAACAGGCACGCCCGCCAGTTCTGCGAGCGCGGCACAGCAGGTCTCTGCGGCTTGTCGGCCGGCAGCGCCGGTGCCGGCATTCGCATTACCGGTGTTGATGACGAAATAACGAGCTGTCGTAGCAGTCAAATGCGCACGCGCCAGCTCCACCGGCGGCGCACAGAACCGGTTTCGGGTAAACACCCCAACCGTCTCGGCAGACTCTGCCAACTCGACAAGCACCAGATCCAGGCGGTCAGCATAGCGGATATGGCTGGCAACCGTGGCCAGCCTTACACCAGCCACCGGATGGATCTGTCCCTGGAATGCCTCTCCCACTGCCATGAATGTGACTCCTGCTCAGACAATTCTGCCGTGACATGTTTTGTATTTGCGACCCGACCCACACGGACAGGGATCGTTTCTGCCCACCTTCGGCACTTCCCGAACGAAAGGCGCAACGCGATCACCTTCTTCTGCTCCCCCGGCGGGCGGAGCCGGACGCTCAGCCTCGGCGGCGGCTGCCATGCCTGACACTTGCTGGTGTTGATAATTGACTCGGGCCCGTTCCTGCTCCGCCTGACGCTGACGCTCGATCGCATCTGCCTCATCTTCCCTGCGAATTTTGACGTGGCTCAGCACCTTCACCACTTCTTGCTGCAAGTTAGTCATCATGTCCTGGAACAGGGCGAAGGCTTCGCGCTTGTACTCCTGACGCGGATTCTTGCCACCGTAACTGCGCAGGAATATGCCCTGACGCAGATGATCCATGGTGGCCAGATGATCTTTCCACAAGCCATCAAGAATCTGCAGGGTAATCTGCTTCTCGAAGCCACGCATGTTTGGGCCTACGAGCGCACATTTTTCCGCATATTCCTGTTCAAGGATATCGGTTATCTTGCGTTTCAGCTGTTCTTCAAACAGCTTGTCATCTTCGTCGAGCCAGCGCTGGATCGGTTGACTGGAAGCGAACTCTTTCTCTATCGCCCTTTCCAACCCTTCTATGTCCCACTGTTCCGGGACGCTCTGCGGCGGAATATATTCATCGACAAGTTGATCGACCACTTCCACGCGCATCTCGGTCAATAGTTCGGAGATATCATCGCTGGCCATCAGTTCATTACGTTGCCGGTAGATGATCGTGCGCTGGTCATTGGCAACGTTATCGTATTCCAGCAATTGCTTGCGGATATCGAAATTGCGGCCCTCGACCTTGCGCTGCGCTTTCTCAATGGAACGTGTCACCATGCTATGTTCGATTGCTTCGCCTCGCTCCATCCCCAGCCTTCGCATGAAATTTTTCACGCCCTCGGTTGCGAAGATGCGCAGCAGATTGTCTTCCATGGACAGATAGAAGCGAGAGTAGCCGGGATCACCTTGTCGACCGGAACGCCCGCGAAGCTGGTTATCGATACGACGAGACTCGTGGCGCTCGGTCCCAATAATATGCAGTCCTCCCGCCGCGATGACCTGGTCGTGTCGCTCTTGCCAGGCCGCCTTGATCGCTGCAATTTGCGCTTCAGTCGGATTGTTAAGTTCAGCGATTTCCGTTTCCCATTTGCCTCCCAGCACGATATCGGTACCGCGACCTGCCATATTGGTCGCTATTGTGACCACACCCGGTCGACCGGCCTGCGCAATAATCTGCGCTTCGCGTTCATGGAACTTGGCGTTAAGCACCTCATGCTTGATTTTCTTCTTGGTGAGGAAATTCGACAGCAATTCAGAGGTGTCGATCGATGCGGTACCGACGAGTACCGGCGCCCCGCTCTCACAGATCTCAGTGATGTCCTTGACGATTGCCTCGAACTTCTCCTCCATCGTGAGGAAGATCAGGTCGTTTGCATCGATGCGAATCATCGGCTTATTGGTTGGAATGACAACCACGTTCAGTCCGTAAATCTGGCTGAATTCGAAGGCTTCGGTGTCAGCCGTACCAGTCATGCCTGCAAGTTTTGCGTACAGACGGAAGTAATTCTGGAACGTGGTGGAAGCCAGGGTCTGACTTTCGCTCTGGATATCGAGTCCTTCTTTCGCCTCCAGAGCCTGATGCAGCCCCTCTGACAGCCTGCGACCTTCCATGGTGCGACCCGTGTGTTCATCAATCAACACGATACGGCGATCCTGCACAATGTATTCGACATCTTTATGGAACAGGAAATGCGCCTTGAGTCCGGCGTGGATGTGGTGCAGCAATGACAGGTTCGTGGCCGCGTACAGCGACTCACCCTCATTCAGCAGTTTCTTCTCGATCAGCAACTGCTCAACGTATTCGTGACCGGCTTCGGTGAGCTCAACCTGGCGCGTCCTTTCATCGACGGTGAAATGTCCGGTTTCCTCCGGTACATAATTCTTGTCCATCATCTCCATCTTGGACTTCTCGGCCTTGACGCCCTTCTCGAGTTTGGGAATCAATTTATTGATCGCAGTGTAGAGATGGGAACTGTCTTCGGCGGCACCGGAGATGATCAGGGGTGTTCGCGCCTCGTCGATCAGGATTGAGTCGACCTCGTCCACAATGGCGAAATTCAATTCGCGCTGCATCTTGTTATCGAGGCGGAACGCCATGTTGTCACGCAGATAGTCGAAACCAAACTCGTTGTTCGTCCCGTAGGTTATCGAAGCGTCATAGGCGGCTTTCTTCTCGGCAGGACTTTGACCCGACTTGATGATACCCACACTCAATCCCAGAAATTCATAGAGCGGCCGCATCCAGTTGGCATCGCGATCGGCGAGATATTCATTGACGGTCACTATGTGCACGCCCTTGCCAGTCAGGCCATTCAGATACGCAGGCAGGGTGGCGACGAGTGTCTTGCCCTCTCCTGTGCGCATCTCGGCAATGCTGCCTTCGTTCAGCACCATGCCGCCGACCAGTTGCATATCGAAGTGACGCATGTGCATCGTGCGCTTGCTCGCTTCCCGGACAACCGCAAAGGCCTCGACAAGCAAGTCATCCAAGGTCTCGCCGGCCTCGAACCGTTCACGAAATTCCGTCGTCTTTGCCTGCAGTTCGGCGTCAGACAGCGCCTCCAACGACGCTTCGAGCGCGTTGATGGCCGCCACTTTGCGCTTGAGCTTTTTCAGCTTTCTCGAATTACTGGTTCCAAAAATCTTGTTAAGTATGTTCATGGATTCACTGGTGTCGCTGTAATTGAATTGGGTATGTACTCAGAACCACAGGCGACGAAGTTGCGCCTGGGGTGACGGAGCAATGAAACGGCGTGGGGATAGAGTTATCGGACGGTGCGGTGAATGTAGCTGGCCGGATCGACGACACGACCGTTCTTGTAAACCTCGAAATGCACATGCGGGCCGGTGGATCGGCCAGTAGAACCGACAAGCGCAATGTCCTGCCCTTTCATGACGATGTCGCCAACCTCAACCAGTAACTTCTCGGCATGGGCGTATCGAGTGGTGTATCCATTGCCATGATTCACTTCGACCATCAGGCCGTAATCGGAGCGAGGCCCGGCCCAGGTCACGACGCCAGCCGCGACAGTATTGATTTCAGCACCGGCCTTGCCAGTGGTGAAGTCCATGCCAGCATGAAAGGTAAGCTGGCCGGTGAAGGGGTCCGGGCGACGTCCGAAGCGGGACGCAATCCAGCCCTTGGACAACGGCCGCCCGGCGATAAACACATCAGACTGGATCTTGCGATCGGTCATCAGGCCTTCCAGGATTTCCAGCTGTTGCTGACGGTCTTCGAGTTGTTTCTCGAGCTGGTTCACCGCATTCATGAAGCTCTCGGTGGAGAACGGTTCCGAACTGCCGGTGATGGGACCACCAAGGGCGACCGGCTGACTGAAATCGAATTCACCGTCATCGAGATGCGCGATTGTCGTGATGCGTTCGCCAACGGCATCGAGTCGTACCAGTCGTGCCTGCATCATGGCGAGTCGCAGAGTCAGGGCTTCCAGCTGCTGGGAAGCCTCCTGTTTAATCTCCGCAATCTGGTCGGCTTGCAGTTTGATCTGGCGGTCCCAGTTCTGGGCCGTTTCGACCGTTAGCATGCGGGAATTCTGGGAGACAGCCAGTTGATAACCGAAGTAGCCCAGCGCCACCGGAGTGCCAAGAAGACAAAGGGAAAGGAAGCCTTTCAGCCAGCCTTTAAGGACGATGGTCTTGGTATGACCGTGCCGTTCATCGACGAGTATGACTTTCATGGAATAGCGTAATTCTCTTAACCCTGGCGCACACTTGGGCTAACGTCAGAAACATCTACGCCTAACAAAAATTAGGAATATCAGAGAGTTAGGTGTGAATCAGCAATCCTAGGATGCCAATACCGGTTTCATGTAGGAAATAGGAACTTTTGAATCTTTGTCGAAACTTACAATTTCCCAAGCGTCTTCATTGACTTCGAGCATTCTTAATAATGCATTATTCAGTGCATGTCCAGATTTATATCCTTTGAACTCGCCGATCAGACTGTTGCCCAGAAGGTATAAATCCCCAATGGAATCAAGGATTTTATGCTTGACGAACTCGTCTTCATAACGCAATCCGTCTTCATTCAGCACCTTGTAGTCACCCACGGCGATGGCGTTGTCCATGCTCGCACCGAGCGCCAGATTGCGGTTCCGTAATTCCTCAAACTCATGCATGAAGCCGAAGGTACGCGCCCGACTGACCTCTTTCACAAACGAGGTACTGGAAAAGTCGATAGTCGCTGTCTTTGTGTATTTCTTGTACACCGGGTGGTCATAGAGCAGCGTGTAACTGACCTTGAAACCATTGAAAGGCTCCAGGCTGACCGCCTTGTCACCTTGCTCCAGGGCGATGGGGCGTTTGATCTTGATGAATTTCTTGAGTTCCCCCTGCTCTTCGATGCCTGCAGACTGGATCAGGAAGACGAAGGGACCAGCGCTGCCATCCATGATCGGAACTTCAGGTGCACTGACGTCGACGAAGGCATTGTCGATGCCAAGCCCGGACAGAGCTGACATCAGATGTTCGATCGTGGAAATCCGAACATCGCCTTTACAAAGCGTGGTGGAGAGCGTGGTATCGCCGACATTCGAGGCTCTTGCCTCGATGGATACCTGGGGATCCAGGTCGACTCGGGTAAAGACTATGCCGGTGTTCACCGGCGCCGGTCGCAGGGTAAGGTAGACCTTTTCCCCGGTATGCAAGCCGACGCCCGTGGCCCGGATTACGTTCTTCAGCGTTCTCTGTTTCAGCATAGTCGTGATAACGAACCCTTGGTGGCGAGTGGCCCTGTCGGCCAGAATTAATGGGGCCTTGTGAGCCCGATATCATCGGAAATTCGAACCGTCAGTCTCTGCACGGTAAAACCCCCGCATAGTACCAAACATTATCGAATAACCCAATAATGGGGCTGCACGAGACGCAATTTTCCCCCAGTGCTGAGACGAGGCCGGCCCTGTTTCGCCGGCATTGCCCTAATCGGCTTGCCTGCGCAGAAAAGCCGGGATATCCAGATAATCCATATCGGTCTCGGCACCCACTGCCTGCGCCAGACCGGTAATCCGGGTACCAGCCTCACGATTACGCATTACCGCTGGTCGATCGAGTTTCTTGTAATCCGTCGTGCGCTGACCACGGGTATTGTCCACTACCTTGGTCGGACGCTCGTGCAGGCCACACAGACCGGTAGCAACCACGGTCACACGAATCTCGTCCTTCATCTCCGGATCGATCACGGTACCGACAACGACAGTGGCGTCATCAGAGGCAAACTCCTCGACGGTATCGCCAACATCCGAGAATTCGCCCAGTGACAGATTCTCGCCGGCGGTAATATTGACCAGTATGCCCCGCGCTCCCTGCAGGTTGATGTCTTCCAACAGTGGGCTGCGGATTGCCGATTCGGCAGCTTCCCGGGCCCGATTCTCACCAGTGGCCAAACCGGTACCCATCATCGCCATGCCCATTTCAGACATGACAGTACGCACGTCGGCGAAGTCGACGTTGATCATGCCGGGGTGCATGATCAGATCGGCAATACCCTTCACCGCACCCAGCAACACATCGTTGGCTGCCTTGAAGGCTTCCAGCAGAGTCGCTTCCTTGCCCAGCACCTCGAGTAATTTCTCATTCGGAATCGTGATCAGTGAATCCACATTCTGTGACAGCTGACGAATGCCTTCCTCAGCAACTGCTGCTCGTTTCTTGCCTTCGAACGGAAACGGACGCGTAATCACGGCCACCGTCAGAATTCCCATTTCGCGAGCTACTTCGGCCACGATAGGCGCAGCGCCGGTGCCAGTGCCACCACCCATCCCAGCGGTAATGAAGACCATATCGGCCCCCGACAGAATCTCGGCGATCTCGTCGCGGTCTTCCAGAGCGGCCTGACGGCCGATCTCGGGATTCGCGCCCGCACCGAGGCCCTTGGTGATATTGCTACCCATTTGCAATATCGTTTTCGCCTTCAGATTGTTCAGCGCCTGGGCGTCTGTATTCGCACAGATGAATTCGACACCGCTAACCTCGTTCTTGATCATGTGGTGTACTGCGTTACCACCGCCGCCACCAACGCCGATCACTTTGATCACAGCACTCTGCGGAATGTTTTCGACTAATTCGAACATATAGCCCCCTTGCCTTGAGAATTTCCTAAACCAGCGTTGTTATTTAATTTTAATTAATTTTTGACTGTTAATTAAAAATTGCCCTTGAACCAATTCTTAACCTTGTCGACAATGCGAATCTGCGGATCTCTTCGCGGGTCGAGCCCATCGCGCTCCTGATGCTGTTTAAGCCCATACAGCAGCAACCCAACGCCAGTGGAATAAATCGGGTTTCTTACGATATCGGCTAATCCAGTAACATTATGAGGCGCACCGATGCGCACAGGAGCGTGAAAAATTTCTTCAGCAAGCTCCACAACTCCTTCCATTTTGCTCGTGCCACCCGTCAGTACAATACCGGCGGCAAGCAGATTCTCGAATCCACTGCGTTGCAATTCTGCCAGCACGAGCGTGAACAATTCGTCGTAACGAGGCTCCACCACCTCAGCAAGTGCCTGACGCGATAGTTCGCGAGGCGGCCTATCGCCAACGCTTGGTACTTTTATTGTGTCGCTTGAGTTTGCCATCTGCGTCAAAGCGCAGGCATATTTGATTTTTATTTCATCGGCGTTTTCGGTAGGGGTGCGCAATGCCATTGCTATATCATTCGTTACCTGATCGCCAGCGATAGGAATGACCCCCGTGTGACGTATAGCGCCTTCGGTGAAGATCGCGATGTCGGTAGTGCCCCCACCGATGTCGACAAGGCACACACCCAGCTCTTTCTCATCTTCAGTCAGCACGGCATAGCTGGACGCGAGTTGCTCGAGTATGATTTCGTCCGTCTCCAATCCGCAACGCTTGATACACTTCTCGATGTTTTGTACCGCGTTGATTGCGCAGGTGACCAGATGCACCTTGGCCTCGAGCCTGACACCAGACATGCCGAGCGGGTCTTTTACACCTTCCTGCGAATCGATAATGTATTCCTGCGGCAATATATGCAGTACTTTCTGATCGGCAGGAATCGCGACCGCCTGCGCCGCATCGATAACGCGTTCGATATCGGCTCGCATCACCTCTCCATCCCGAATCGCGACTATTCCATGCGAGTTCATGCTGCGGATATGGCTGCCTGCTATTCCGGCATAGACCGAATGGATCTGACATCCGGCCATCAATTCTGCTTCTTCGATCGCGCGCTGAATCGATTCTACGGTCGATTCGATATTGACAACTGTTCCCTTCTTCAAGCCACGTGAACGGTGGCTGCCAATACCAACGATATTGATGCCGCCGTCCTTGGTGATGTCGCCGACGATCGCAACGACCTTGGACGTGCCTATGTCCAGACCCACGATCATGTTATTGCCGACTGCCTCGCTCATAAGCCACGATCCCCGCGCAGAGGTAAACCATCAGGCCCTGATCTGTAGTGCTGCTGATTCACCGAATTGCCACCCCTGTCAAATCCCCTACTTTGTTTTTGATTGCTATCCCATTCCCATAGCGCAGATCGATCGAGTCAAAAAGATCAGAACTGGATTTCGGCTGAGCTTCGTAAAATTTCACGAAGCGCTCCAGCTTCTCATTAAGATTGGTTCTGCCGACAGCCACATGCATCGATTCATTCAGCGTCAGGTCCCAACTCCCCCGTGGGCTCAACTTCAATTCGGTCAGCCGCAGCCCGGAAGGAAACAACACCTGACTAAACTTCTGATACTGCTGCATCATGGCGAACTGACTGTCCTGGGGCCCTTGAAGCCTGGGCAGTGTTCCAAGATGTTCCAGTTGCGCAGGCTTGAAGATTTCACCGTACTGATTCAACAACTCGGACTCCCGCCAGCGCGCGATGGCGACATGCTCGGTGATCTCCAGAGCCAGACTGTCTGGCCAGACGCGTTGCACGGAAGCCTGCGCAATCCACGGATGTTGTTCCAGTCGCTGCTTGACCTGCTCCACATCGATGTCAAAAAAACCCTTACCAATGATGCCCGCCAACAAATTACCAATCTCATTCTCATCGAGCTGCTGCCAATTGACATCCATCCTGATCTTGACCACAGGTCGATTGATATAATTCTCGATCGCTGCTCGATTCTGTTGCGCAAGAATTCCAACACTGGCCAACAGAAGTGCGAGCAAGACGCCAGAACGTCGCGCAGAATATCGCGGCTTGAGTGGTTGACGCGGAGCAATGGAAACCCGGCGTTTCGCATGTACACCGCGTCCCGTGTCCTGAATGCTTCTGTGTGCTCTCATAGTCAGACTATTGCCAACTCCGTTCCCATAATTCTCAGCAGTAACTCATCGAAGCTGATACCAATGCTCTTTGCGGCCATCGGGACAAAACTGTGTTCTGTCATCCCTGGTATTGTGTTCACTTCAAGCAGGTAGAAATCGCCCTTAGCATCCTGCATCACATCTACCCGCGCCAAGCCTTCACATCCCAGGCTCAGATAAGCATCCATAACGAGCCGCTTCAATTCAGCGTCCTTTGCCTCCGACATGATCGCGGGACAAATATAGACGTTGTCATTAACAATGTACTTGGCTTCGTAATCGAAAAATTCCCGGTTCGTTCTCAACTGGATCGTCGGCAATAATTCATCACCAAGAATGCCAACAGAAAATTCATCACCTTTGATATAACTTTCGGCCATCACCTCGGTACCTGCCGATTGGGCCAGTTCAAACTTTTCCTGTAGTGTTCGCGCATCGGCAACGATTGAAATCCCGATACTGGAACCGCCAGTAATTGGTTTAATAACAACCGTTCCCAAATTCGCTATCACATCATCCCATTTGCTCTGAGCATTCAGCACTACGAAATCGGCCGTGTTCAGACCGAGTTGCTGCCAGAGCATCTTGCTTCTGACCTTGTCCATGGCCAGCGCCGAAGCCAGCACTCCACTGCCTGAGTAGGGAATTCCCATGATCTCCAGCAAGCCCTGGATCACACCGTCCTCACCCCCTTCGCCGTGCAGCATGTTAAAAATGAAGTCCGGTCGGGCCGCCTTCAGGTCATCGATAATGCTGTCTGAGACATCGATAGCGGTGGCGTGTACGCCTAATCGCAGAAGCCCGTCATAGACAGCCCCACCGCTGATTAGCGAGATTTCCCGCTCGGAAGACTGACCGCCCTTGAGAACAACCACATGCCCCAACGCTTTTACTATTTTCTCTCTATTTATCGTTCTCATGGCCCAAATTCTTAATGATGTTTTGAACAATTTTCTATAAATTTCAGTTATTTACTCTTTTGCTAAAGCCGGTGGATGCGAGCTCCTTCGCCAGCAATCCCACGCTGCCCGCACCCTGGGTCAGGACGATATCCCCACCCTGAACCAGGTCCATCAACAGGCCCTGGACTTCGGATTCTTTCTGCACATACACCGGGTCGACCTTGCCTCGTAAACGGATACTGCGACACAGGCTGCGCGAGTCAGCGCCCGGAATCTTCTTCTCGCCGGCGCTGTACACTTCCAGCAGCAACAGAACGTCCACCTGGGACAGGACCTCGACAAAGTCCTCGTAAAGGTCTTTGGTACGACTGTATCGATGGGGTTGATAGATCATGACCAACCGTCGTGTCGGCCAGCCGTCACGCAGTGCCCGGATGGTGGCCGCTACCTCGGTCGGGTGATGACCGTAGTCATCGATCAACATCAGCTCGCCGTCATCCACCGCGAAATTCCCCTGCACGTCAAAGCGGCGACCGACACCCGAAAATTTCTCTATGCCACGACAGATGTGTTCATCAGCGATGCCTTCATCGGTTGCGATGACGATGGCGGCGGTAGCATTGAGGGCATTGTGTTTTCCCGGCATATTCAGGGTGATTGCCAACGGTGAATCGTGCCCTTCCCTGCAGACTTGAAATGTTGTCTGTCGCTCATGCTGCTCAAGATTCATGATCCTGAAATCGGCATCTTCAGAGAATCCATAGGTAAGCTTTGGTCTGGACACTCGCGGCAGAATCTCGCGCACAGTAGGGTCATCGATACACAAGACCGCCAGTCCGTAAAAGGGCAGATTGTGCAGAAAGTCCACGAAATATTTCTTCAGGTTCTCGAAGTCACCCCCATAGGTGCTCATGTGATCGGCTTCGATGTTGGTAACAACGGTTACCATAGGTTGCAGATGCATGAATGAGGCATCGCTCTCATCAGCTTCTGCCACGAGATATTGACTCTCGCCAAGGCGCGCGTTGGTACCTGCGCTATTTAGCAGCCCGCCTATAACGAAAGTTGGATCCAGTCCGCCCTCTGCAAGAATGGAAGCAACAATGCTCGTGGTTGTAGTTTTGCCGTGGGTGCCCGCGATCGCGATTGAATGCCGATATCGCATCAGCTCTGCCAGCATCTCGGCGCGAGGAATCAGCGGCTTCGCCGATGCGACAGCCGTCTTGATTTCCGGGTTCTTCATGTTGATCGCACTCGAATACACAATGACATCAGCCTGCTTCACATTCGATGCCGCGTGACCGATGAAGATCGTCGCTCCCATGCGCGCCAGCCGCTCGGTGTTGGCTGACTGCTTGATGTCTGAGCCGGTAATGCGATAACCCTGATTCAGCAGGACTTCGGCGATGCCACACATGCCTGCTCCGCCTACCCCAACGAAATGAATCGTCTTGATTCGACGCATCTCCGGAATAACGTGCAATTGTGCCGGTCTAAGCATGGGCCACCTCTTGACAGGCATTGGCGATGATTGCTCCAGCCTGGCCAAGAGCAAGCGCGCTTGCTGCCTGGCTCATTGTCTGTAACTGACTGCGATCGGCATCCAGATCCTGAAGCATTGCCAGCAAATGCTCCGCCGTGAGAGCGGACTGCATCACCAGTTGCGCGGCCCCGGCAGTAACCAGCCAGTTGGCATTGTGGACTTGTTGCTGATCCGAGTGATGTGGATACGGCACCAGAATGGCGGGTAATCCGACAGCGGCCAATTCACTCACCGTACTGGCACCGGAGCGACAGACGACAATATCCGCCCAGCGATAGGCAGCAGCCATGTCGGTCACAAACGCTTCCACCCGACATTCGGCATCGACCGACACCCCCGCCTGCGCGTAGCTCGCGCGCACCGCTTCCAGACTGCGTGCGCCTGTCTGATGCAAGACCTGTGGCCGCTTCGACCCGGACCAGCAGGCCAACATGGGAGGAATGACGGCGTTGATGGCTGCCGCCCCCATACTGCCGCCCAAAACAAGCAGATGCAGGCTCCGCGCTGAATCAGGGTTTCGAGTGATGCCGTGCAGCGCCTCTATCTCCGCGCGCAGGGGATTACCGGTAGGGAGCGCCTTGATGGTGGCTGGAAATGTGTGCGGAAACGCTTCAAACACGCGGGTTGCAATACGCGCCAATATCCGGTTCGTGATACCGGCCACGGCATTCTGTTCATGGATCAGCAGCGGTTTGCCAAGCAGTCTGGCGGCGACTCCACCCGGTCCCGACACAAAGCCGCCCATGCCAAGAACACAATCGGGTTGTACCGATCGAATGACGCGCAATGACTGTAAAAGTGCCATGAGTAACATAAAGGGTGCCATCAATTTTCGTTTAATCCCGGCTCCACGTAATCCGCTTACGGAGATGCGATGGATTGGAAATTCGGAATCTGCCAGCAACTCATTCTCCAGTCCGTGTTGTGTACCCAGCCATTCGACGCGAGCTCCGAGTTGCAGTAATTTGCGGGCAATCGCCAGTGCCGGAAAAACGTGACCTCCCGTGCCAGCAGCCATGACCAATACAGTGGTCGGCGTCGCAATGCTCACTACCAACCCTCTCTTTCATCCTGCACGCTTCCCGTTTCGAGCTCATACTGAATTCGTAACAACAGTGCGACCATGAAACAACTTACGATGAGACTGGCTCCGCCATAACTGAGGAATGGCAACGTGAGTCCCTTCGTGGGAAGCAGGCCAATATTGACGCCGATATTAATGAGCGCCTGCCCGGCGAACAGCAGACCGAGTCCATACGCAAAGAAGGCAGAGAACAGGCTATTACGCGAGTGCGCCAACTTGCCCACTGCGAAGGCTTTCCAGACCAGAATACTGAATAACAAAACCACGACCGCCACTCCGAACAGGCCGAATTCCTCGCCGATGATAGCCAACACAAAATCGTTATGTGCCTCAGGCAGGAAATACAATTTTTGAATGCTATTACCCAGTCCGACCCCAAACCACTCGCCCCGCCCGAAAGCAATGAGCGCTTGCGTAAGTTGGTAGCCGCCGCCGTAGACGTTTTCGTCTGCCCATGGATTAAGAAAGGAAGAAAACCGAACGATGACATAGGGCTTCATCACAGCGAGGAACACGACAGCACCAACACAGACACCGAGCATGAGAACGAAGCGGTACAGTTTTGCACCAGCCAGAAAGATCAGGGTAAAGGCGGTCAGCATCAGAATAACCATGGCGCCATGGTCAGGTTCGAAGTGAAGCAGCACGACAGCGAAGCCAATCACGCACAGGGGTTTGATAAACCCGGACCATTGCTCCTGAACTTCGACAAGATGGCGCTCCAGGAAGGCGGACAGATAGACGACGATGAAGACTTTGGCTAACTCCGATGGCTGCAGATTGAAAAGGCCAAGATCGATCCAACGCGTACTGCCGTTCACGTTTTTGCCTATGCCCGGGACCAATACCAGCAGTAACAGGGCGAAGGACGCCATCAGCAGGTACCAGCTCGATTCGCGCCAGAAGCGGGTCGGCACATGCAGAGTGACCAGCATCGCGCACACACCCATGAAGGCAAAGACAGCCTGACGCTTGAGATGAAAGAAGGGGTCACCGTATTGACTGCTGGCGATTTCTACCGACGCAGACGTCATCATCAACAATCCAATTGCGAGCAGCAGGCAGGTCACCAGAAGAATCGAATTGATCGATTGCAGGGGCGCCTGCACACCTTGCAGTGAGACTTGTCTGCGATTTACTGTACTTGCCATGCTCATTGTAAGCTCTCGACCAGTTGCATGAAGGTGAACCCGCGGTGTTGAAAATTGTCAAACATATCGAAACTCGCACAGGCCGGAGACAGCAACACAGCATCGCCGGGCTGAGCCAGTTGCAAGCTCAGCTTGACGGCGCTCGGCATGTCATCGGCAAAGATCACCGAAGTGGTTCGTTCGATGTGACTCGCTATCTGCATTGCATCCTGTCCGATCAATATCACTGCACGTGTCCACTGCTGTACCACCGGAGCCAGCACGCTAAAATCTGCACCCTTGCCCACGCCACCTGCTATCAACACGATGCGACCATCGAGGCGCGCTCCCAGGCCCTCGATAGCCGCAATCGTCGCTCCCACATTCGTCCCTTTTGAATCGTTATAGAATTGCACACCTTCAATCTCTGCTACCCATTGACAGCGATGAGGCAAACCTGCAAATGACGCGACAGCGGTCCGTATTGCACCCTTGTCAATTCCCGCCGCCAGGGCCAATGCGATTGCCGCCATCGCATTACCTAGATTGTGCTGGCCCACTATTTTCAGCGCATCGACTGGCAATAATGTCTCCGTCCCTATTACGATGAACCGCTGCCCCTCTCTCTCAGTGATTCCGATGCCTGCAGGTCCGGGTTCACCCAAACCGAAATCAATTGTCGGCTCACCCAAATCAGCCAATGGCCGGCTCGTATCATCATCCCGATTGACGACGAACTGCTTGCATCCATTGAATATCGCCTGCTTGGCCTGACGATATTCCATCACATCCACATAACGATCCATATGATCAGGACTGATGTTTAAAACTATCGCGACTTCTGCTCCTAACTGTGCAGTCGTTTCCAATTGAAAGCTCGACAGCTCAAGCACGTACATTTCCTTCTCTGGCTCTTGCAACAACTCCAGTGCCGGGCGGAAGTTGACGCCATCCAGATTGCCACCAAGCCCAAAATTGATTCCTGCCTGTCGCAGGATGGCAGCCACCAACGCAACTACCGTACTCTTTCCATTCGAGCCCGTTACCGCAATAATTGGCGCACTGACTGCATTGGCAAACAGCGCGATATCACCTGTAACCGGCACCCCCGCCAATCGCGCCGCGGCGATTGCTTGCGTCTTCAAGCTGATCCCCGGACTGACGATCAATTGCCTCGCATCTTGCAATGCGGCGTCTTCCAGTGCACCGAGATCGATTCTCATCTCGGGGAACAAACGGCGAAGCTCTGACAACCCGGGTGGATTCTGTCGCGTATCCACACCCCGAAACGGCTCGCCGATAGCGGCGAGATACTTCGCAACCGACAATCCGGTATCGCCCAAACCGACGATCACACTTACCGAACCAGTCTCCTCGCGCATCTCGGGCATCGCCCTCTCATCCTAGCGAAGCTTGAGCGTCGCCAACCCGAATAACACCAACATCACAGTGATAATCCAGAAACGCACGATAACGCGTGGCTCTGGCCAGCCTTTCAATTCGAAGTGATGGTGCAACGGCGCCATCCGGAAGATGCGCTTGCCGGTCAATTTGAAAGAGGCGACTTGCAGAATCACCGATGCAGTCTCCATTACAAACACGCCACCCATGATGAACAACACCATTTCGTGGCGCGCGATTACCGCCATCACACCAAGCGCAGCACCCAGCGCCAATGCACCAACGTCACCCATGAAGATCTGGGCCGGGTAGGTGTTGAACCACAAGAATCCCAATCCGGATCCAACCAGGGCGCCGGCAAAGATCACCAACTCACCTGCGCCATCGATATAGGGAATATTCAGATAAGTTGAAAACTCGACGTGACCCGCGAGATAGGCAATCAGCCCAAGTGCTCCTCCAACCATCACGGTGGGGAGAATTGCCAATCCATCGAGACCATCGGTAAGATTCACAGCATTACTGAAGCCGACAATCATGAAGTAGCTGATAACGACATACAGCACACCTACATTTATCGCGACATCCTTGAAGAATGGAATAATGTACTGGGTCTCGGCCGGACCGAAGGCAGTGACATATAACACAATCGATGCAATCAGCCCGATGACTGATTGCCAGAAATATTTCCAGCGCGCGGATAGGCCTGCAGAGTTTTTTTCGAATACCTTGCGATAGTCATCAACCCAACCTACCGCGCCGAACAGCAGTGTGACGAGTAACACTGTCCACACATAGTGGTTGCGCAGATCTGCCCATAGCAGCGTGCTGACACCGATGCTGACCAGGATCAGCGCTCCTCCCATCGTGGGTGTGCCTGCTTTGCTGAAGTGTGATTCCGGGCCATCGTCACGCACTACCTGACCGATCTGATGATAATTCAGGCGGCGAATCATCGTCGGACCGATAATCAGTGACACCGCCATAGCCGTCAGTATGCTGAAAATACCGCGCACAGTAATGTACTGGACAACAGCGAAATTGTTATCGAACTGGATGAGATAGTCTGATAGCCATACCAACATTATGCGTCCTCAATCTGTGACATAGCTTTCACTACAATGTCCATTGTTGAACCACGAGATCCCTTGATCAGGAACGTGGCATCGGCGGTAGCCAGTTTGCGACAGCACTCTATCAGTGCCCCCTGTGTCTCGAAATGCTCGGCACCGGCACCAAACGCGTTCGTCATCAACCGGCATTGCTCACCGACAGCCAGCAGGCGCTCCACACCCGCTCGCTTCGCATAGTCACCTACCGCGCGATGAGCCTCGGCAGACTCGGTCCCGAGTTCCCGCATATCGCCAGCAACGAGATAGCGCTCTCCGTCATGACTCATCAACACATCGATGGCCGCAAAAAACGAACCGGGACTGGCGTTATAGCTGTCATCGATAAGACGGCTGCCAGCGATGCCTGCGACAGGCAACAAGCGACCCTTGACCGGCATCACTGAACTCAAGCCAGCTACAACGCTGTCCAGGGTCGCCCCCACTTCGAGCGTTGCTGCCGCCGCCGCAATGGCATTCGTGATGTTGTGTTTGCCCAGCATATTCATCCTGACGTTGCGTTCACCGAGTGGGGTGACCAGTGTGAATGCCGCTCGTCCCTCTTCATCGACCATGTTGGCACGACTGTAATAAAGCGCAGTGCCACCGCTATTCTCGCGACTGAACAGTACAACCTTGCGATGCCCTGCACGCTGCTGCCACTGTCCACAATTGGCGTCATCGGCATTCAGCACGACAGTGCCATGGGCCTGTACGCCATCGATAATCTCACCCTTCGCTTCGACAATGCCCTGCAGGCTGCCAAAGCCTTCAATGTGGGCAGGACTGGCATTGGTGATCAGCGCCAGATCGGGTTGAGCGACGGCGACACTGAACGCGATCTCGCCTGCCTGATTCGCTCCCATCTCAATCACTGCAAATTCGTGTTCGGCGTCCAGTTTGAGCAGCGTCAGTGGCACCCCAATCGTATTATTCAGATTGGCCGCCGTTACCAGTGTGTGTGCCTGACTCTTCAAGATTGCGCCCGCCATTTCCTTCACTGTCGTCTTGCCCTGACTTCCCGTCAGCGCGATGACTCTTGCCTGGCCCCGGCGCCTGTTCAGTGCCGCGATTCGCCCAAGGGCTTCATGCGTATCGGCAACCTGCAACAACGGTAGAGCACTCACCAGCGTGCCATGTACGACCGCTCCGATAGCCCCGGCAGACTGCGCCTGACCGATGAAATCATTGCCGTCAAATCGCTCTCCTCGCAATGCCAAATACACACTGCCTGGCCGCAATTCCCGCGTGTCAGTTGACAACTGTGAGAACGTCACATCCGGTCCTGACAACTCACCCGCCAACTCAATGGCCAGCGCAGAAAATGAGTGAGATCCAATCACTTACAGCCCGCCTTAATGTTGGCCGCGCGTCGTTTCATCGCGCTGCTTCAAGGCCAACCTGACCTGATTCGCATCACTGAAGATCAGTCGATTACCACCGATGTCCTGATAGGTTTCGTGCCCCTTGCCAGCGACCAGCACGACGTCGCCAGGTTCTGCCTGCTGAATCGCATAGGCGATCGCCTTGGCCCGATCCCGTTGTATCGTGACAACCGAGCGATCACTGATACCACTCAGAATGTGTTGCACGATGTCATCACCTTCCTCATTGCGGGGATTGTCATCTGACAGAATGATGCGATCCGCGTACTGCTCGGCGATTTCACCCATCATGGGGCGCTTGCCCTTGTCGCGATTACCCCCGCAGCCAAAGACGCACCAGATCTTGCCTTCGAAATGATCGCGCACACCGACCAGCGCACTACGCAAACCATCGGGAGTGTGGGCATAGTCTACGATCGCGGTGATTTCGCCACTGTTGCCGATCAATTCCATGCGCCCGTTGACTGGTTGCAGATCTGAGAGCCGGTCAAAAAGTTGCTGAATGTTGAGTTCATCGCGGCTGGAAAGATAGGTGACCAACGCCGTGATCACCGCCAGAATATTGCTGAAATTAAAATAGCCGATGAGCTTGCCGCTGATGCTGCCCTGACCGTAGGGCGTATTGATGCGGGCGTCGAAACCACTCCGGCTCAGGGTCAGTTGCTCGGCATGCACCGAGGCGATCGGATTATTGATACTGTACGTCAACACTTCTACGTCTTTCGCTACGGCATTGATGATCGAAAGCGCGTAAGGGTCATCCAGATTGACGATCGCAGTTCGCAGCCCTGCAGATGTGAACAATTTCTTCTTGTTCTCACCATAGGCTTCCATGTTTTCGTGATAGTCCAGATGGTCACGGGTCAGATTCGTGAAGATGGCAGTGTCGAAATGTACGGCCTGTACGCGGCGCTGATGCAGACCCACCGATGAAACTTCCATCACCACCGGATCAATATGATCACGGACCATCTCAGCCAACGCCCGCTGGGTAAACACCGCGTCGGGCGTCGTCAGGTGTGTCTCCTTTAGCTGGCCACAGATACCATAACCGAGTGTTCCCATCACGCCGCACTGATAACCAAGCAGGGTGAGCGCCTGTGCAATGAACTGGCTACAGCTGGTCTTGCCATTGGTCCCGGTGATGCCAAACACATACAGTTTTTCGCTCGGATGAGCGAAGAAACGCGCAGCGATCTCACTGATTTTCGCGGAAAGGTTATCGATGGCGATAACGATCACATCATTGACATGGCGAACGCCTTGCCACTCACCGCCGGAATCAGCCAGTACCGCGACAACGCCCTTATCGATAGCGTCATTGATATAGTTGCGCGCATCATAACTGCGGCCAAAGCAGGCGATGAAAAGATCACCGGCTTGCAACAGGCGGCTGTCCATCTGCACGCCACTCACTGTGACGTCCAGTTGTTTTGCGGAGACGTTGGACAAATCGACAAGACCGGAAACCAGATCGATCAGGGTGGCGTGATGCTTGAGCTTCTCGGCCGTATTCATGATTAGAGTCTGGATATCTCCCGCATCTGATCTTCCGGAATAGCATCGGGTGGCACATTCAGAATGCGCATGGCACCTTTGGCGATGCGGGAGAAGACGGGTGCTGACACCTGTCCGCCGTAGTGCTCATCACCCTTTGGCTCATTGACGATCACGACGACTACTATGCGTGGATCCGAAGCCGGAATCAGGCCAACGAACAAAGAGTTGTGCAGGTTCGCCTCGTACCCGAATTCACCGACGACGTGAGCGGTACCGGTCTTGCCTGCTACCCGATAGAGTGGCACGCGAGCCTCTTTGGCAGAACCGCCGCGCGCTGGATCTACCACGGTCTCCAGGGCATTCAGGACTTGTTGGGTAATTTTTTCGCTAATCACCTGTTCACGCGGTAATTGTGCGAGCGCATCGGCGTCGAGCTTCAACAAGGAGACTGGTTTCTTGATACCCTTGTCAGCGATGACTGTGTAGGCCTCAGCCAGTTGCAAGGCCGATGTCGAAAGACCATAGCCATAGGAGAGTGTTGCTATCTCGATGCGACTCCAACGTTGCGGACTAGGCAAGACGCCAGCGCGTTCACCAGGGAAGCCGGTCCCGGTGACCTTGCCAAATCCAACTCGCTCCAGCATCTCCTTGAGAGGCTCGGGCCCGAGTTCAAAGGCAATCTTGCTGGTTCCGATGTTGCTGGATTTGGTGATCACCTTCTCAACAGTGAGGGTACCGTAGTTACGGATGTCCTTGACTGTATGTCCATTTATCACCATCCAGCCCGGGCTGGTTTCAATCACTGTGTCCGGCGTGAACAAACCGGACTCCAGCGCCGTTGCAATCGTGAAGGCTTTGACGGTCGATCCAGGCTCGAACAGGTCCGTTATTGCGCGATTTCGCAGTACGCTGAAATCGGTCATATTAGCTTTGTTATGCGGGTTATAGGAGGGCTGATTCGCCATCGCCAGCACCTCGCCCGTCTTGACATCAAGAATGACGACAGAAGCCGATTTGGCCCGACGTGTGATGAACTCCGATTTGAGCTCTCTATACGCAATATTCTGCAACCGGAAATCGATGCTGAGCTCGATATTCTTGCCGGGTTGAGCCGGCTGCAGGGTATTCAGTTCCTCGATGATGTGCCCACGGCGATCGCGAACGATCTGGCGCTTGCCCGGCACTCCACGTAACCAGTCATCGTAGGTAAGCTCCAGCCCTTCCTGACCAATATCATCGACGTTGCTGAATCCGATAAGGTGGGCCGTGACCTCGCCCTGCGGGTAATAACGCTGATATTCAACCTGCTCATAGACTCCATCGATGCCGAGCGCAAGCACACGATCGGCATCGGCAGGTGGCAGCCTGCGCTTCACGTACAGGAATTCCTTGGAGGCGTTCTTCTCAATGCTGCTCGCGAGCACCTGCGGATTCAGTTCAAGCTCCCGTGCCAACACATCAATCGCACCACTGTCACCGACGATCTGTTTGGGATTTATCCAGATGGATTTGACCGGTGTACTGACGGCGAGCGGTTCGCCGTTTCGATCCGTAATCAGCCCGCGATTGGCTACCAGCGGTACCGTACGAATAGTGCGGGCATCACCCTGATCCTGGAGAAAGTCGCTTTCCATGATATGCAGCGCACTCGCTTTCCAGCCAATTGCGACGACACACAGCAGCATCGCAAATAACACAAGACCAAAACGCCACTGTCTGGCGAGGAACTGTAGTCGTGATTCACTCATTGCTGACCATCACTATGCTGGAGAGTTCCGGCACCTGCATTTGTAATTGATCGACGGCCTTCTGTTCGATTCGGCCTTCGACACCAAAAGTACTCTGCTCAAGCAGCAGCTGACCCCAGGTCACATCGAGCTGGTTGGCCTGCTCTCGTAGTTCCTGTAATTCATTGAAGGCGAATCGGTTTTCGTGAGTGGTACGCACAATCGATAATCCGGTACCAAGCACGATGGCAAGCAATACATACAGAATGAGTGAAGTCGGGCGGAATACGCCAACCCAGTCTATGACCGAGGGCGGAGGCGCGGATAAAGACCGCTGCTGCGAAGTACGACTACCCGTTCTCATTGTTGTTGCCTTTGCACTTGTTATTTATCAGGCTATTTTTTCTGCGATACGCATCACCGCGCTTCTGGATCGTGGATTGCGCTCCACTTCTTCCCGGGACGGCTTGACTGCCTTGCCAATCAATCGCAATCTCGGGTTCATCTGATCCTGTGAGACGGGCAGGTCTCTGGGAAAACTATCCCCCTTAGTCTGCATCGCCATGAATTTCTTGACTATTCGGTCTTCAAGCGAATGGAAGCTGATCACCACGAGACGCCCGCCGACCGCCAGCATCTCCAGCGCCTGATCGAGGCCCGCTTCCAGCTCATCGAATTCCCGGTTCACATGGATGCGAATCGCCTGGAAGGCGCGTGTGGCTGGATGCTTGTCGCGCTCCCACGCCGGATGCGCCTCCTTTACCAGTTCCGCTAACTGGTTTGTCGTATAGATGAGATTATGCTGGCGAAAATCACAGATTCGTCGCGCCATCCGTCGGGAATGCCGCTCCTCACCATACTTGTACAGCACATCGGCGATGTCCTTTTCCTTGGCGAGGTTGATCCACTGCGCTGCGCTGAGTCCTCTGGCAGGATTCATTCGCATGTCGAGCGGACCATCACGCAGGAAACTGAAACCACGCTCCGCGTCATCAAGTTGCGGAGAGGAGACACCTAGATCGAATAGAATGCCATTGACCTTGCCCTTGAAACCGCGCTCGTTAACCAGTTCCCCCAGCCGACTGAACGCCGAATGCCGCACCTCAAAACGCGCATCGGCTGGCTCCTTGCTGGCTGCGGCAACTGCGTCGGGATCCTGATCGATGGCGAGCAGTCGGCCCGCGGGCCCGAGATTGGCCAAAATTGCACGACTGTGCCCGCCCCGACCAAAGGTCGCATCAAGATAGATGCCATCACGCTTCACATCGAGTGCATCGACCGCGGCATGCATGAGTACCGTCTCGTGTGCAAACACGGCTGCGGGTGCTGCTTTGTTGGCCATGGCTAGATTCATCCTATAACGCCAACGCTCGAAGCTTGTCCGGCAACTCCCCCGCAACGGAGGATTCAGTCAGCCACTTGTCGCGCTGCTCATTCCAGGTCTGCTGGTCCCAGATTTCCAGTTTCTTGCCTTGCCCGATAAGACAGACGTGTTTTTCGAGGCCGGCGTATTGACGCAATTCCTGAGGCAGGAGAATACGACCACTGCCATCCATCTCGAGATCGTTGGCGTGGCCGATAAGCAGGTGCTTGACCCGTTGTGACATCGGATCGAAGCTGGACAGGGATTCAATTTCGCGTTCGATCTGATCCCATTCGGTGAGAGGGTAAAGCAGCAGACAGCGATGGTTTGTATCGATGGTCACGACCAGATGACCGGTGCCTTGTTGCACCAGTTGCTCACGGTAGCGGGCAGGCAGCGCCACGCGCCCCTTCGCATCCAGGTTGATTGTATTGATGCCCCGAAACACTCGTTGTCCCCGTCGCCGCTGGTATGTCTACGGGGTCGAGAAATCCACCTCTCCCCACAATTAGACAATTAACTCCACTTTTCGCCACTGGAGGACACTATAAGGAGACATTCCGGTGCTGGCAAGCACTATTTACGTGAACCTTTTCAAGAAAATTCAGGAACTTGCCGTTAAAACCACTGTAACGGCGTTAATCTGCAAAGAAGCGAAATTACAAGTCAAACAAGAACAATTAGATATCAATATCTATTAAAGTACTTTCTCAAGATTGGGCAAAGGCCAGGGGAATTTCAGGCGGGATTGGTGCGAATTAGAGAATGAGTCAGCCTGTAAGCCGGGTTCTGTCGAGGACAATTATTCATCTGCAACCTGCGTCACCACAGGCTTGTAGCGGCCTACCCGAATCCAATGCGAGCAACATTAGCGGATTCCTATTTGGCCTTGCTCCGGATGGGGTTTACCTTGCCACGAACTGTTACCAGTCGCGCGGTGCGCTCTTACCGCACCATTTCACCCTTACCTGAATACCGAATCGGAGACTCGACAACAGGCGGTATACTTTCTGTTGCACTTGCCGTGGGCTCACGCCCCCCAGGCGTTACCTGGCATCCTGCTCTGTGGAGCCCGGACTTTCCTCCAACGGATTCCGCACCTGTCGCTAGGCGACAAACGCAGAGCTTCCGATAGCAATTGTCCAGCTGACTCGCGCGCAGACTAATGCAGTTGTGGGCTTAACACAACCCATTTGACCGGTAGCTAATCGCCCCCCTCCCCGTCCGCCGCCAGCACGCGTTGGTACAAGGCATTCTTCTTCGCCCCAGTCAATTCGCTGGCCAGGGTAACAGCAGACTTCATGGGCATGTCCCGACGCAATCGTTGCACCAGTTCCAGCGCCCGGGTTTCGTGGTGCTGCTGCAGTTGCTCCGCGTCACACCCGTCCAGGACGATTACAAACTCCCCTTTCTGCTGATTGCTGTCTGCCTGCAACCACTGCAGGCTATCGGCCAGGCTCGCATTGCAGTGGGATTCGAATTTTTTCGTGAGTTCCCGCCCGATGAATACCCGACGACTGGGGCCAAAGACTTCACACATGGCCGCGATACTCTCGACAATACGATGAGTCGACTCATAAAAGATGACACTGCGAGTCTCCAACTGAAATTCCCGCAGTCGCGCCAGACGTGCGGCCGCCTTGCTCGGGAGAAAACCTTCGAACACAAACCGATCTGTCGCCAGCCCGGCCACACTTAGTGCCGCCGTCAAGGCACTCGCACCCGGGATCGGCAAGACACCAATACCGCGCTCGCGTGCCAGTTTGACGAGTCGATATCCGGGGTCTGAAATCAGGGGGGTGCCTGCATCCGATATCAATGCCACGTTGCTGCCATGCTCCAGCTCGGTGAGCAGTTTGTTGATGGCCGTATCGCTACTGAAATCGTGATACGACACGAGTGGTGTCGAGACCTGGATACGCTGTAGCAGCACCTTGCTGTGACGCGTGTCTTCGGCGGCGATGAGGTCTACCGACTGCAGCACGGAGATTGCCCGCTGCGTAATATCCTCAAGATTCCCGATTGGGGTGGCGACGATATAGAGCGTGCCGGTTATCATGGCTGGATACAGATCCTTGTAGTCGATGGTGATCGGGAGCTGCGCGGAATTCTGGTCAGTTACTGGCTATCCCGATTAAACTAGTGTGTAATCGTTAAGGAAATAGTGAACTAAAGCAACCATACCATCGCATTTAGTTCGACTCCCCTGTCTACACCCTGACTCGACAGATTCATGAACCGATTTACCAACAACCTGCTCTGGATTACTCTCGCCTGTTCCCTGCTTTTGCTAGAAGGCTGCGGCAGTTCCGCCGGCGTGGTCGACGGGCAGCGCGCCGTGTATGACTCAATTTCAGTGGATGCCCTGCTGGAATCTGCCGAGCGCAGCACCGGTGTGCAGGCCGCCGAGTTCCTGCTGCTGGCCGTCGAAGAACTCTTGCAAGGCGAGGAGATGGCGCAGGCCGCGGCGGTCATCGCTGATCTCGACCAGGTCGCCAGCCTGCCAACGACTCTTCAGTTCCGGTATGCGATTGCCCAGGCGGAGATAGCGAACCAGCAACTCCGCTACGACGAGGCACTGAGCTGGTTACAGGGAAATTTTGTCGGGAATCCCGGAGAACATTCTCCAGCACTGCAGGCACGCTTTTATCACGCGCTCGCCTCCGCCAGTCTGGCAACAGACGAGGTTACCCAGGCTATAGATGCTTACCTGGGCCTCAGCGCACTTGGACCGGATTACCGAACACAGAATCTGCATGATGCGCTGTGGTCGGCACTGGTACAGCTCGATCAACCGCAATTGGATAGCTTGGCGAATTCTGCCTCCACCTATGAATTGCGGGGTTGGGTGGAATTGGCGCGCGTTTTGCGCCTCGGTCAATTCAATGTCAAGGGTCAACTCGACGCGGTCGCCCAATGGCGTCGTATCTGGAGTCAGCACACGGCGCGGGAGTTGTTGCCCACGGCACTGGCAGACCTGCAGCGCATCTGGGATCAGCGACCAACCCGGCTCGCCCTGCTCTTGCCACTACAGACACCAGCCGGGAATGCGATTCAGGAAGGATTCGTCAGCGCCTACTACCAGGCGCTGTCGGTTTCCAGTGATGTCCCGCAAATTGCCGTGTTCGATACCAGCAACACCCGGGAAATTGCACCGCTGTATAACGCCGCCGTTGCCAGTGGCGCCGAGCTGATTATCGGACCGCTGGACAAGGTACTGGTAAACCAGCTGCGTGAAATGCAAAGTCTTCCTGTCCCAACCTTGGCCCTGAATTACGCCGATGTGCCTGCTCCGAGCCCGACGAACTTGTTCCAGTTCGGCCTGGCGCCGGAGGATGAAATGGAGCAAGCGGCACAGCTCGCCTGGGAGGCCGGCTATCGGCAAGCCGCGATCATCACTCCACAGACTGAGGATTATCTGCGTCTGCGCGACAGCTTCGCAGAGATTTGGCGCAACAAGGGAGGCCTGCTCGTATCGGAGGCCAGCTTCACGGGTGACAGCGACTATGGTCGAATCGTCAAAAAGCTGATGGCTATTGATGCCAGTGAAGACCGTGCGGCGCGTCTGCTCGCGCTTTTGCCGCGCAATAATATGGAATTTATTCCGCGTCGCCGACAGGATATTGACTTCATCTTCCTGATTGCCAATCCGCGCCAGGGCCGACAGCTGAAACCTACGCTTGCCTTCTATTTCGCGGAAGACATTCCAGTCTTCGCACTCCCGGCCATCTACGATGGACAGCAGAATCAAAGTGCCAATCGCGATCTGGATGGCATCGTCTTCACCGATGCTCCCTGGGTCTTGAATAGTGCAGACCCGCTCAAAGCTGAACTGATGGCCAACCTGCGACAGGTACAGGGACCGCTGCAGCGATTGCGCGCGATGGGGGTCGACAGCTTCCGCCTGTATCCGGCCCTGCAGCAGCTCAGCACCGGCGAGCTGGAGTGGGTACAAGGCACTACCGGCAGCTTGAGCATGAATCCAAACCGTCGAATCCGGCGCACACTGGACGTCGCAAAATTCGTCAATGGCATCGCCAGTCCGTACACCGTGCCACCTTCTGCATCGGACTGAACCAGTTTCTCCAGCGACCACAACTCAGGGATGTGAGAGTGGCCAGGAAAATTACGAAACTTTCAAATACCAGGCAATTTGGCTTCTGTTACGAACGCAGGGCATGCCGTTATCTGCAACGTCAGGGACTCGCGTTATTGCAGCGGAACTTCCAATGCCGCTATGGTGAGATCGACCTTGTGCTGCAGGATCCCTCTGGCTTCGTCGTGTTTGCAGAAATACGCTATCGCCGGTCGCGTGAGTTCGGCGGTGCGGCTGCCAGTGTCGATTGGCGAAAACAACAGCGACTGCGCCGCTCAGCAGCCTGCTTTCTGAATCAGTTTCCGACCCTTGCGCACCACCCCTGTCGATTTGATGTCATCGCCATGCAACCGGACGGAGTCGCGGGTGAGCCCTCGATCGACTGGATCAAACAGGCATTTACGTGAAACTATTGTCGCCACCGATGCGTCTTGTGTTGCAGGGATTTCGAGATTGAGGGGAGTTCAGGCATAAATTATCCCCGCCAGGCGGCCGATATAATGGTTTATTTCTGATGAGATGACTTTCTGATGGACCTTTTCGAACGAATAAACAATCACTTTCAGGACAGTATAGACGTCAAACTGATGTCGAAGTCCGCACTGGCCGAGCCCATACACCGGGCCGGCGAGGCGCTTGTACAATGTCTTCTGAATGAGGGCAAAATCCTCTCCTGTGGCAACGGCGGTTCCGCTGGCGATGCGCAGCATTTTTCCGCCGAACTGCTCAACCGTTTTGAACGTGAACGCCCCAGTTTACCGGCGATCGCTCTCTCAACCGATACCTCAACGATCACCGCAATCGCCAACGATTACAGCTACAATGAAATTTTTTCCAAACAGGTAATGGCGCTGGGTCGACCCGGCGACTACCTGCTAGCCATCTCGACCAGCGGCAATTCTGCCAATGTCATTCAGGCCATCAACGCGGCGCACGACCGCAACATGTCGATCATCGCACTCACTGGCCGAGGGGGTGGCGACATGGCCAATATACTCACTGAGAGTGATATCGAGATTCGGGTTCCCTCGGACCGAACCGCTCGCGTGCAGGAAGTCCATCTCGTTGTTATTCACTGCCTGTGCGATTTTATCGACACCCAATTATTCGGAGGAGAATCACTATGAGTTGCCGCAAAGTTGTTTTATTCCTGTCGGCCCTGTTGCTCGCTTCATGCACAACAATTCTGACAGAAACCACTGGCGACGCCGGAATTCAGGAAGATCCCACTGAGCGCACCGCCGGCGCCGTCGTTGAGGACCAGTCCATCGAGACCAAGATTCTCGTCAACTTGAAGTCGCAGGAACCGGCGTTCAAGGATTCACGATTGCAAGTCGTGAGCTATAACGGCGTAGTTCTGATGGCAGGTCAGGTCGCCACCGAGGAGCTTAAGGCGCGCGCTGCCGAGATCGCCAGCCAGGCCAGCACCAAAATCAAGCGCATTCACAACGAGCTGGAAGTGATGGGCAACACCACGTTTGTCACTCGCAGTAACGATGCCTGGATCGGTACCAAGGTGAGAACCCTGTTACTCGGAAGCAAGGAAGTGCCCTCATCACAAATCAATGTGATTGCGGAGAATGGCACGATATTCCTGATGGGTTTGATCAGTCAGTCGGAAGGTGATCGCGCGGCCAATCTGGTGCGCAACGTGTCCGGTGTGAGCCGGGTGGTGAAAGTGTTCGAATATATCAACTAGCCAGTCTCGGGCTACTTGACTACTCTGAGGGATGGCTTCTTCTTGAAGCTGAGAGGCTGTTTGTCAGACGAAGTGCTCGAGGGAGGCGAATTGGTGCCGGTGGGATTGGGCGGCAAGGGTCGGCTGTGCTCCGCGTCGAAGATCATGCCCTGCCCGTTTTCCTTGGCATACACACCCATGACTGCGGCAACTGGAACAAACACGCGCTTGGGCATACCCGCGAATCGCCCTTCGAATTCAATAGCGTCGTTATGAACCAGCAGATTCTGAACGGCGGTTGGCGAAATGTTCAGGATTATTTGCCCATCCTGAACATGCTCCTGAGGAACCTCTACTCCATTGAACGCTGCATTGACCAGAATATACGGTGTGCAATCGTTCTCGAGAATCCATTCATATAAAGCGCGCACAAGATATGGGCGGCTGGAGCTCATGCTCATATCGAAGGATTCCAGTTAATGGGTAAAGTGCTCGATCAGACCATCTCCTTCTCTTGCTCAGACAGACTGGTTCTGACTGAATCCCGATCAAACAACCGATCTTTATAATCAAGCAGGGGTTTGGTGGTCTTGTTTTTCGGCAGATCGATACCCATCGCTGGCAGACGCCACAAGATTGGGGTGACACAGCAATCGACGATGGTAAATTCATCGCTCATGAAATACGGTTTCTCGCCAAAAATCGGAGCAATAGATACGAGGCTGTCACGTAATTCCTTGCGAGCCTTGTCCAACTGCGAGGGTGTACCGTCACCAGCCATAATCTTGTCGACCAGATTGCACCAATCGCGGCGAATGCGATAAATCCACAGTCGGCTCTGCGCCCGGGCTACAGGATACACGGGGAACAATGGCGGATGCGGAAAACGCTCGTCCAGATATTCCATCATGATATCGGCTTCGTACAGCACCAGATCCCGGTCTACCAGAGTTGGAAGATTGTTATAGGGATTCAGCATCGCAAGATCTTCGGGCAGATCTTCCGGATCGACATCGATCGTCTCAACAGTCACCCCTTTCTCAGCCAGTACTATCCTGACTCTATGGCTGTAATGACTGCCCCCGTCAGAATAGAAGGTCATGGATGATCGCTTCGCTACTACTCCCATATCAATCCCTCTATTCTTGTTTGTTATTAGTGTACGCATAGTTGGGAATCTTTAGTGGAAATCCTTGGCGAATTCACGACCCATTATGGCGACCAGCACATACAGGACGCCCAGGAACATCAAGACCCAGATGCCGAGTGATTGACGCTTGGAACGTACTGGCTCGCCAACGTAATAGAGGAAGTTGACCAGGTCACCCATCGCCGAATTGAATTCAGCCTCGGACATCGATCCGGTGCCCGCTACGTGCGTTAATTCGCACTTGGTCGGATCGTTGGCGCCGTGATCGTCACACAATTGCGTACCCTGCAATTCCTGCAGAACATTAGGCATACCCACATTCGGGAAAACCTTGTTGTTCGCACCCAGCGGCCGGTTTGGATCGTTGTAGAACGAACGCAGGTAGGTATAAAGCCAGGCCGGTTCGTGAACGCGGCCCGCCAGAGTCAGATCCGGTGGCGCGGCACCAAACCACTCCTTTGCGTTTTCCTCGGACATCGCATTCACGATCAGATCGCCGATTGAAGAATTGTCGAATACCAAATTATCCATGACCTGGTCATTGGTCAGTTCCAGATCGTTTGCCGTACGCTCATAGCGGGCATAGCCCAGCTCATGGCAGCTCACGCAGTAATTCATGTAGTACTTGAATCCACGCTGCAGGGACTCCTTGTCCTCGAAATTGGTTTCAACTTCATCCAGATGCACACCGGACTCCGAGCCTTCGGCATTGCCAGATACCAGCATCAAAGGCAACACGACGAGCAGGATCAGTAACAGTATGGTGCCGAGCATCTGCGGAATGCTGATCCAACGACCGGTAACCCGCTCAGGCACTGTGAAGGTAGCCTCCTTGCGAGTGTACCAGGGCATTGCGAAGAAATAGGCGAAGTACACCACCGTCATCAGCTGCGCCAGCAGCGTCTTCGCAGGGCTCACGGCCTGGGTTCCGAGCACACCCAGAATCAGGAAGCTCATCAGGAACAACAGCAAGGCAACGCGGCTATACCAGCCTTTGTAGCGCATGGACTTGACCGGGCTCTTATCGAGCCAAGGCAGCACGAATAAGATCGCGATCGCACTGAACATGACGATCAGACCCCAGAATTTGGCGTCGATACCGAACAGTGGATAGGTGACTGCACGCAACATGGAATAGAAAGGCGTGTAATACCAGACTGGCGGTACGTGCTCAGGCGTCTTCAGCGGATTCGCTTCCTGGAAGTTTGCTACCTCAAGGAAATAGCCTCCCATTTCTGGCGCGAAGAACACGATGGCACAGAACACGAACAGGAACAGCACGACGCCACCGAGGTCGTGGTACATCGTGTAGTACGGGTGGAACGGCACACCATCCAGCGGCACTCCATCGGGACCCTTGTTCTTCTTGATTTCGATACCATCGGGATTGTTGGAACCCACTTCATGCAAAGCCAGCAGGTGCAGGACAACCAACGCCAGCAGAACGATTGGCAGCGCCACGACGTGCAGTGCGAAGAATCGATTAAGGGTGGCACCGGAGATCAGATAGTCGCCGCGTACCCAGACCAGCAGGTCTTCACCAATCACGGGGATCGAACCGACCAGCGACACGATTACATTCGCGCCCCAGTAAGACATCTGGCCCCAGGGCAGCACGTAGCCCATGAAGCCTTCCATCACGAGAATCAGATAGATCGCCATACCGAAGACCCAGATCAATTCGCGGGGTTTCTGGTAGGAGCCGTACATCAGTCCGCGGAACATATGGACATAGACGACAAAGAAGAAAGCCGAGGCACCGGTGGAATGCAGGTAGCGCAGCAGCCAGCCCCATTCGACATCGCGCATGATGTATTCGACGGACGCGAAGGCGGCATCGGAACTGGCGGTGTAATTCATAGTCAGCCAGACACCAGTGAGCAATTGCATCACCAGCACGAGCAGGGAGAGCACACCGAAGAAATACCAGAAGTTGAAATTCTTGGGCGCGTAATACTTGCTCATGTGTTTTTCCCAGGCCGAAACGATTGGCAGCCTGGCGTCAGTCCAGTCACGCAGTCCTACGAGTGCGCGAATGATTGGACCTGAAGTACTCTTGGAATTAGTCATGCCTGAATCTACCTCGCTCATGCCGCTGTCTCCCCATCAACACCTATCACCAGTACGTCATCCGATTCGTAGCTGTACGGAGGCACCTGCATGTTGCGGGACGAAGGTGAGCCGCTATAGACGCGACCGGCCAGGTCGAAACGCGAACCGTGACAGGGGCAGAAGAAGCCGCCGTTCCAGTCCGGGTCGAAGGGCTGAGGACGCAGTTCAATGTGAGGAGTCGGCGAGCAGAACAGGTGGGGGCACAAGCCAACCAGAACCAGCAATTCGGGCCGACGTGATCGGTACTCATTGCGGGCATACTCCGGTTGTTCCGGCTCGGTGGAATTGGGGTCAGTCAGACGATCGGGATTTTCTCCCAGAGCTTCCAGCGCGGCGGCGCTGCGCTTCACGACGAAAATGGGGCGACCGCGCCAGGCCGGTATGGGCCCGAGAATCTCGCCTTCCTGCAAACGACTGACGTCGATACGTACCGGGGCTCCTGCCGCACGTGCTTTCGCACTGGGACTCCAGGAACCGACGAACGGGACTGCTGCCCCGACGACACCGGCAGCACCAACTACCGATGTTGAACCCACTAGAAACCGTCTACGGCCAGCATTTGCACTGTCGTCAGTCACCGTTTTTATCTCCTTGAGAGCAAGCAAATTTCAAAAGTGTTAACCACCCTTTGGCGGGATGTGTCGATATAACGCGGATTGGGGTGATGAATCCTGTTTCAGGTCAGCAAACCGCGTGAATCATAGTCAATAATGCTGTTTTTTTCAAGCCTGCGGTCAGGTCATACCGCCCGTATCCTATTGAAAACAATAGGAAATATTAAATTTTGCATCAAAAAAAAACGCCGCTCCCGAATGTCGAGACGGCGTTTTTTTGGCCAGGCGCCGCTGCTGCTTAACGCTTGGAGAATTGTGGCTTCTTGCGAGCCTTGCGCAGACCCACTTTTTTACGTTCGACTTCGCGCGCATCGCGAGTCACGAAACCTGCCTTACGCAAGGTCGGCTTCAGCTCACCGTCGTAGTCCATCAGTGCGCGTGTAATTCCGTGCCGAATGGCCCCCGCCTGGCCGAAACTACCACCACCGCGTACAGATACGGTGATATCAAACTTTTCAGTCATATCAACCAGCTCGAGTGGCTGCTTGACGATCATGCGAGCCACCTCGCGGCCAAAATAGCCGTCAAGAGGACGTCGGTTGATCGTGATTGAACCTGTGCCGCTGGTCAGGAAGACGCGTGCTGTGGAAGTCTTGCGGCGGCCCGTGCCATAGTATTGTGTGGTTGACATTGAACGAAGCGAACCTCTCTTATAATTGAACCGATGCCGGCTGCTGTGCACTGTGTGGGTGCTCAGTTCCTGCATAGACTTTCAGCTTCTTGAACATGGCTCGACCCAGCGGAGTGCGGGGAAGCATGCCCTTGACAGCCAGCTCGATCACGCGCTCAGGCGCCTTGTCGATCAGCTTCTCGAAAGACAGGGTTTTGATGCCACCCGGGAAGCCGGAGTGGGAATGGTACATCTTGTCTGTGGCCTTGCGACCAGTGACTTTGATCTTGTCTGCATTGATGACGACAACGAAATCCCCGGTATCGACGTGGGGAGTGTATTCGGCCTTGTGCTTGCCGCGCAGACGGGCTGCTATCTCGGTCGCCATGCGGCCCAGTGTCTGGCCTTCCGCATCGAACAGGAGCCAGTTCTGGGTAACTTCGTTGGGTTTCGCGCTATATGTCTTCATCGGTCGTATTTTTGGCATGACTCAGGGAGCGCGAATACTACCGAAGCGAGTGTGAATATTCAAGCGAATTTCAGTCTGAAACCCATTATTTCTGGGGATAGCCCCCTGCCAGGGAGATTCAGCCACCGGCGGCGGCTGTTTTCCGCCGAAACCCCATATTCAGGGGGCTGTCAGCCCGGCGGCACGACAGGCGTCTGGAACTCCGACTACCTCAGCCTGCCCGGTGCTCATAGCCAAGATATTCATAGGACTGCATCTCGATCAGGCGGGAGCGGGTACGTTCAAACTCGAAGGCGAGGTGCTTGCCGATATACAGCTGATCCAGTGCCACTGCCGCCGCCATGATCAGCTTGACCCGGCGCTCATAGAGCTCATCAACCAGATTGACGAACCTTCGTACCTGATCGTTATGCGCATCATCCAGTTGCGGAACCGCGCTGAGGATTACCGCATGGTACAGCTTGGCGATCTCAACATAGTCAAAGGCACTGCGAGGACCATCGCACAGTGCACTGAATTCAAACCAGACCACGTCGTCCGCACAGCAACGGGTCTTGAGGTTGCGCTGCAGAATCTCGATTTGCTGATTTTCCCGCAACTCGGCGGTGTCTGGCGCGAGATGGCGGAAACTGGCCATCAATTTGATATCAGTGGCTGCGTCCGAGGGATGATGGTAAAGCGTAGCCTGGCTCAGGGTCCGCAGGCGGTAGTCTGCACCATCGGCGATGTGCAGTACCTCGGTGTGTTGCTTGATGAGAGCGATCGCTGGCAGAAAGCGTGACCGCTGCAAACCGTTGGCATAAAGGCCATCAGGATCGATATTGGATGTCGTAACGAGCACAACTCCGCGTCGGAACAAGCCATCGAGCAAACCTGCCAGTATCATGGCATCGCCGATTTCCAGGACGAAGAACTCATCGAAACACAACAATTCAAAGCGGTTGGCGATGCCATCAGCCACTCGCTCCAATGGATTGGCGATGCCCTGCAGCGCACGCAACTCCGCGTGAACACTCTGCATGAACCGATGGAAATGGGTTCGCAGCCGCTTGTCACTGGGCAGACAGTCACACAGGATGTCCATCAGGTAGGTCTTGCCGCGTCCTACACCGCCCCACAAGTAAATTCCGTTTGGGCTACCGGTCGACCGTTCGCCCGATGCGTCAAAACGGGCTCGTAGTCGCCCCCAGAATCCGGCGCGCTGCTCACGCGCACGCAGGAGTTCATCAAACAGGCGCTGCAGACTGGCGACGACTTGCTGCTGGTGCGGGTCGGCGGAAATAGTGCCGGCATCAAGGTCGGCCTGATAGCGCTGTGAAGGGGTCATCATTGGTGCACGGGATTCCTGCGTCGTCGAGCATGGGCATTCTAGGGATGTTTCGTCAGAGAAACCACTTTGCGAGCGGCAGCTGCATACGATAAACACACAACGGCCCAAGTTTTTACGGCACCCCGGGATAATTAAGGTATACTTGGGACCGTTTGGCGATCACCGCAAGGACAGGATTTGACGAGGCACACGACAGGATGATCTGGTTAACAGCAATTGGCTGCCTGGCAGTGGGCATAATTATTGGCGTGGTGATCACTAGCAGATTGAACACCAGCCCCGCCCGTGTCCAGGAACTCGAAAACCAGATTCGTACCCTCAAGGAATCGCACAACAGCTATCGCGACAACGTCAGCGATCACTTCAGCATGACTGCCGAATTGTTCCAGCACATGACCGAGAGCTACAAGGAGGTTTACCAGCATCTCGCGACCGGCGCGCAGGAATTGTGCAGTCACGAAGTCGCCAGCAAACTTCTGCCCGCAAGATCAGACTCGGTGTTCGACAATGACAGCGATGAAGACGATTCTGCAGTGGGTCTGAGCCCACCGAAGGATTATGCGACCAAGCAGAATCCCGGCCAAAAGGGTGCGCTGTCAGAAGACTTCGGCATCGACAAGCCCAGATCTGCCGACGACGAAGAAAGCTCCCCGCAACAAACCCATTAGTACCGGTCTGTTAGCACCGATCCAAACACAACAGCAACCCCGAAATGGCCTCGCCTTTCACCCACATCATGTAAGTGACTATGTCTGAGTACAGCCTGACCCATCTAAGACAGCTTGAAGCTGAAAGCATACACATTATTCGAGAGGTTGCCGCTGAATTCGACAAGCCGGTGATGATGTACTCGATAGGCAAGGATTCAGCCGTGATGTTGCACCTGGCGCTCAAAGCCTTCTATCCCGGTAAACCCCCGTTTCCGTTGCTGCACGTCGACACCACCTGGAAGTTCAAGGAGATGATTGAATTTCGGGACCAACAGATGCAGAAACTGGGACTGGACATGATCGTTCACATCAACCAGGAAGGCGTCGCTGCCGGTATCAACCCATTTACACACGGGAGCGAGAAGCACACCGATGTGATGAAGACCCAGGCGCTGAAACAGGCACTCGACAAATACAAATTTGATGCCGCTTTCGGCGGAGCGCGCCGGGATGAAGAAAAATCCAGAGCCAAGGAGCGCGTGTTTTCATTCCGGGACAAAAACCACGTCTGGGATCCGAAGAATCAGCGACCTGAACTCTGGAACCTCTATAACGGCAAAGTCAACAAGGGTGAAAGCATCCGGGTCTTCCCGCTGTCTAATTGGACTGAACTCGATATCTGGCAATACATCTATCTGAACAACATCGATATTGTGCCCCTGTATTTTGCCAAAGTCAGACCCATCGTGAAGATCGATGGTGTCAACATCATGGTCGACGATGACAGAATGCCGATCGCGCCGAATCAGAAGGTGGAGATGAAAACTGTGCGCTTCCGCACTCTCGGCTGTTATCCACTGACCGGTGCGGTTGAGTCCACTGCTACCACGCTGCCCGAGATCATCCAGGAAATGTTGCTGACGACAAGTTCAGAGCGTCAGGGCCGACTGATCGATTCTGACAAGTCCGGCTCAATGGAAGAGAAGAAACGCAAAGGCTACTTTTAAACCCGACGCAGCCCACATTTACGCGGAACCCGATTCATGTCACATCAGTCAGAACTCATTAGCACCGACATTAATGCTTATCTTGCGCAGCACGAGCGCAAGGAACTGTTGCGCCTGCTCACCTGCGGTAGCGTGGATGATGGCAAGAGCACACTGATAGGTCGGCTATTACATGATTCGAAGATGATCTATGAAGACCAGTTAGCCGCAATCACGGCGGATAGCGTCAAGTCCGGTACCACTGGCGGCAAAATCGATCTCGCGCTGCTGGTGGATGGCTTGCAGGCAGAGCGGGAACAAGGCATCACAATCGATGTCGCCTACCGTTACTTCTCCACTTCCAGGCGCAAATTCATTATTGCCGACACGCCCGGTCACGAACAATACACGCGCAACATGGCGACTGGCGCATCGACTTGTGACCTCGCCATCATCCTGATTGACGCCCGTCATGGCGTGCAGACTCAGACGCGTCGCCACAGTTTCATTGCCTCTCTACTCGGCATCAAACACATCATTGTTGCTATCAACAAGATGGACCTCGTCAGTTATGACGAGAAAATTTACGAAACGATCAAGGCTGATTACCTGCAATTCGCCAGCAAGCTGGCACCGGCTGATTTCCACTTCATCCCGATTTCCGCACTCAATGGTGATAACGTCGTCAACCCGAGTTCCGAGATGCCCTGGTACGAGGGCGGGGCTCTGATGCCGATCCTGGAAACCGTCGAAATCGCCGCCGATCGCAATTACTCGGATTTCCGATTCCCGGTACAGTATGTGAATCGACCGAACCTTAACTTCCGAGGCTTCTGTGGTACCGTCGCATCCGGCGTCATTCGCAAGGGTGACGAAGTCACTATCCTGCCATCGCGCAAGGTCAGCCGTATCAAGTCCATCGTCACCTACGATGAGGAATTGGAATTGGCCCATGCCGCGATGGCAGTAACGCTGACTCTCGAAGACGAAATCGATATCAGTCGCGGCGATGTGCTCACTCATTCGGACAATCTGCCCACCACGCGTGATAACTTCGAGGCTACCCTCGTCTGGATGAGCGAGGCAACCCTGTTGCCAGGCAAGCGTTATGACTTCAAGCTCGGCACTAAGACCATAGGTGGGCAGATCGCGAGCATTCGCAATCGCATCGACGTCAATACCTTGAAAGAGAGCCCTGCTCCCGCACTGGAATTGAACGAGATTGGACTTGTTGATGTGACCCTGGAACAAGTGGTGTGTTTCGATGCCTACAAGGAGAACCGGGCCACTGGCGCCTTCATTGTCATTGACCAGCTAACCAACGTTACCGTTGCCGCTGGCATGATTGACTGCGAACAGCAACCGCAGACTTCGAAAGTCGTTCCAGGCAATATCCATGTAACGAAAGAAGAGCGCGCGGCGCGTTATGGACAGAAACCAGCGACGATCATGTTCATTGGCGTCTCCGGCGCGGGCAAATCCACACTGGCTCACGGCCTTGAGCGCAAGCTCTTTGACCGCGGTCGAGTCAGTACGGTTCTGGACGGCAAGACCATGCGTCTGGGCATCTCCAAGGACTTGCCGCACGATGCCGAAGGCCGTGCCGAGAATTTGCGCCGAAGCGCTCATATCGCACGCTTCCTCAATGATTCCGGCGTTATCTGTTGCGCCTCGTTTGTTGCTCCGAATCAGGATTCTCGCGAGCACGCGATTAGCGTGATCGGCAAGGACAATTGTTATATCGTCTACCTGAACCCACCGATGGAAGTCTGTATTCAGCGCGACCCCAGCGGACTTTATGCGGCTTATGAAGGAGCTGAATCGACAGACATTCCGGGTTTGTCATTTCCTTATACGCCACCGGAAGTTGTCCATCTCGAACTCGATACGGCAGCACTCTCCATTGACCAATGTCTGGATGCAGTGATCAAGCTGATGCGTTCCGAAAAAATTATCTGATACGGTCGCCAGCGGTCCGAGCATCTCTTTTACGGAGATGTCCGGATGCTAATGGATTCCATCCTTGCAAGGGGGTATATTGGTTTTCTGCGCGAACCAAAAACCGCCGACAGAGCAGGTAAAGCAGGCACCAACCCATGGCCCGGTTAAAACAGGTATTGCAATTTATCGGCTGGCCAGTCGCCTGTGGCATTCTGGCTGCGCTCGTCTTCACGCAATATCAACAACTGCAACGAGTCAATGCCCGGCTTGAACAAGTCATTGCGACTCCTGCACCGACGACTCCTCCGCCGATTTCATTCGCCGACGCCATCGCGCTATCAGCCCCTGCGGTCGTCAGCATCAATGCGCGGCGAGTCAATGTCGAATCGGTCGAGCGCACATCGGAAGACCAGGTCAATCTCTATCTCGGCGAGCGCACCAGCCTCGGCTCAGGCATCATCCTCGATCGCCGCGGTTTCATCCTCACTAATTTGCATGTCGTCGACACTCTTTTCGATGCCTTTGATACGGAAGTCACGCTGCAGGATGGTCGCCAAATTCCTGCAACAGTCGTAGCCTGGGACAAGATTCACGACCTTGCGGTATTGCACATCAATATGGATGATCTGACCCCTATTCAGGTCGCCGATTCAGGCAGCCTGATGGTTGGCGATATCGTGTTCGCGATCGGATACCCGCGCAATATCGGCCAGGCTGTCTCCCAAGGCATCATCAGCGCGCTGACTCATGATACCGACGGCAATATTTCAATCATCCAGACAGATGCCGCCATTAACCCGGGCAATTCCGGCGGAGCCCTGATCAATGTGCGAGGTCAGCTGATTGGAATCAACTCTTCGATTTTCTCGGAATCGGGCAATTTCGAGGGCATCGGTTTTGCGACTCCCTCCAATCTCGCCGTTCCTGTGCTGCAAGAGATGTTAGAAGAAGCAATCTCTGCCAATTCAGGCTATCTGGGTGTGATTACCGGCGAGGCTCTCAACGCGCAATCGAGCCAGCTGTTTTTCGGCGTCGATCACATTCGCGGCATGCTCGTAGAGAGCGTTGATGAGGGCGGACCCGCCATGCGAGCCGGAATAAAACCCGGCGATGTCATCACACGTGTGAGCAATTCTGTCATCAGCGACGCACAGAACATCATGCAGGAAATTCGCAACAAGAAGCCCGGCGATACCGTAAATGTACAGGTCTACCGCAATGGTAAGACGCTGAACTTTCCAACCATTCTGGGTTTTGGTCAGGCCATTATCATTGAATTGTAGATGCGAGATTCGTCAGGGCTTTGAGTCGAGGCGATATTCAGCAGACAAGGCATGGGCCTGCAAGCGCTCATTGCGGGCGAGCTCAGCTGCCGTGGGGGCCAGCGCCTGGGCACCTGTTGCCGAACAACGAATGATAGAACTGCGCTTCTGGAAATCGTACACGCCCAGGGCGGAGAAGAAACGCGCCGTGCCCGAAGTCGGCAATACATGGCTGGGTCCGGCGCAGTAATCTCCCAGGGCCTCGGCAGCATATCGTCCCATGAAGATCGCACCGGCATGTTCGATGCGCTCCAGTAAGGCTTCAGGATCGGCAACTGAGAGTTCGAGGTGTTCCGGAGCAATCAGATTGCTCGCGTGCGCCGCCTCATTCAGATCGTCAGCGAGAATGAAAATGCCGCGATCCCGCAGTGAGGCGGTGATAATAGCCTTGCGCTCCATGTCCGGGAGCATGCGGTTGATACTGCGTTCAACGGCGTCGAGAAAAGCAGCGTCCGTAGCAATCAGGATCGATTGCGCCTGCTCATCGTGTTCGGCCTGTGAGAACAGATCCATCGCGATCCAGTCAGGATTGGTCGCGCCGTCACAGATAATGGTGAGCTCTGATGGGCCTGCGATCATATCGATCCCGACTTCACCAAACACCAACTTCTTCGCTACCGTGACGTAGATATTGCCCGGTCCGGTAATCTTGTCTACGCGCGGAATGCTTGCCGTGCCATAGGTCAGTGCCGCTATTGCCTGGGCGCCACCGATGGTAAAGAGTTTACTAACACCAGCCAGCGCCGCCGCCGCAAACACAAGTCCATCGCTGGCATAGCGAGTCGGCACGGTCACGATGATTTCCTCGACTCCAGCGACCTGGGCCGGAATCGCCTGCATTAACAACGATGACGGGTAGTTCGCCTTACCACCCGGCACGTAGATGCCTACGCGCTGCAAGGGACTCAAATTCTGTCCGTAGACCGATCCATCCGCCTCCTGATATTGCCAGGAGTCCTGCTTTTGACGCTCATGATAGGCGCGAATACGATCCGCCGCGTGAGTGAGTGCCGCTCGCTGCGCTTCCGGCAGATTGTCCAGCGCCGCATGCATTTGCGCAGGAGTCACGACGAGATCTTCGATGCTGAGCGCCGCTAACCGATCGAATCTGACCGTATAATCGACGACCGCCTCGTCACCCCGCTGCTTCACATCACGCATGATTCCCGTAACAGATGTTATGATTTCGTCCGCCACGAGCATGTCCCTGTCGAGCAAAACAGACAATTTTTCTGCAAAATCGGTTGCAGTCGTTGAGAGACGTCTGATTGCTATCGGGGAGTCTTTCATAATCCTGTTTCGATTTGTAATGCCGTGGTGTTAACCGTTGGCTTCGACGGCTCTGCGCAGCTTGCCGAGAATATCCCGAATGATCCCATTCTTGATTTTCATCGAAGCTTTGTTGACGATCACCCGTGAGCTGACTTCTGCAATCAAGTCTCGAGGCTCCAGACCGTTCGCCTTGAGCGTATTGCCAGTGTCGACGATATCAACGATCGCGTCAGCCAGGCCCATCGCCGGCGCCAGCTCCAGCGCGCCACTGAGCTTGATCAGTTCGATCTGTTTGCCTTGTTCGGCATAGTAGCGCTTGGCAATATTGGTGAACTTGGTTGCAACCTTGAGTCTGCCTTGCACCGGTACGGCATTGACCGGCTCGGCGGTCATCATGCGACAACGGGCGATCTTCAGGTCCAGAGGCTCGTAAAACCCCTCGCTGCCATATTCCAGAATGAGATCCTTGCCAACTATGCCGATATCGGCGCTGCCAAATTCCACATAAGTCGGCACGTCCGAACCTCGAATCACCATGAGCTGCACATTCTCGATATTGGTATCGAAGATAAGCTTTCGGCTTCGCGCTATGTCTTCTGCAGGCACAATATTGGCCTGCCGCAGCAGAGGCAGTACCTCTTCCAGAATACGCCCTTTGGTCAGCGCAATGACCAGTCGTGGGGAGTTCATACCAGGTTTACTCATGCAGAAATTTGATTCGACCGAGTCTCAAGAGGCGATACGACGGATGCGCGCACCCAGAAGTTGCAGCTTTTCCTCGATACACTCATATCCTCTATCGATGTGATAGATCCGATCGACTGTCGTCACATTATCTGAAACCAGGCCCGCAATAATGAGACTCGCGGACGCACGCAGATCTGTAGCCATAACTGGCGCACCCTTTAGTCTGTCGACTCCCTCAACAATTACTGTATTGCCTTCGACCTTGATTGAGGCTCCCATGCGATTCATCTCATGGACGTGCATGAACCGGTTTTCAAACACGGTCTCTGTGATGGAGCCGGTGCCGGTGGCGATAGTATTCAACGCCGTGAATTGGGCTTGCATATCAGTCGGGAACGCTGGGTAGGGCGCGGTTCGTAGTGATACTGATTTTGGGCGCTTGCCGTGCATGTCCAGTTCAATCCAGTTCTCACCCACCTTGATCTCGGCGCCGACCTGCTCTAGTTTGCTCAACACCGATTCGAGGATATCCGGTCGGGTGTCCTTCACCTTGATGCGCCCCTTTGTGGCGGCCGCCGCGATGAGATAGGTACCGGTTTCGATGCGATCCGGCATCACTGAATAACTGCAACCCTTCAATTCACTGACGCCATTAATAACAATGGTGTCAGAGCCCTGTCCGGTGATATCGGCACCCATCTTCACGAGGCAATTCGCCAGATCGACCACTTCCGGTTCTCGGGCAGCATTTTCGATAATCGTCTGGCCATCAGCCAGAGTCGCCGCCATCATGACGTTTTCGGTACCGGTAACAGTAACCATATCCATGAATATATGGGCGCCGCGTAATTTACCTTTCGTCGATGCCTTGATATAGCCGTCTTCTACCACGATGTCCGCGCCCATTGTCTGCAGGGCCGCAATGTGCAAATTGACCGGCCGGCTACCTATCGCACACCCACCCGGCAAGGCCACTTCTGCCCTGCCATAGCGGGTCAACAAGGGTCCCAACACCAGAATGGAGGCGCGCATAGTCTTCACGAGTTCATACGGTGCATTAAAATGCTTGATCGTGCTGCTGTTAACCTCAACGTTTAGCTTCTCGTCGATGATCGGTTGCACTCCCATGCAACCCAGCAGTTCGATCATAGTGGTGATGTCGAACAAGTGCGGCAGATTGCAGATCTGAACAGTATCGTGAGTCAATAGCGTTGCCGCCAGGATTGGCAATGCCGAGTTCTTCGCACCTGCGATGCGAATTTCTCCGCGCAGGCTGATACCCCCTTCGATTAACAGCTTATCCATAACAGGAGGCCTCGGTGCGTTTCTTGAATTGGAAAATAACGGGCGACTTCGGACGGCAGAAGCGAGCCATTCAACCAGCCTTGGCTTCGGCCGCAGTGCGCAGCCGCATAGTCACTGCGTGAATGGCTCCACTGGCGATGTGCTGATTCAAAATCTTGTAGATAGTCTGCTGACGCTTGACCGGGTTAAGGCCGTTGAACACTTCGCCAACGGCTGTGACCAGAAACTTGCCGCCATCGCCTTCAACGACGATGTCACATTCCGGTAACTCGGCAGTCAGCAAGGATTGGATCTGTTGCGCGTTCAAATCGGTTCTCCGCTCTTATTGCCAGTTATTCAAAACCTGATCGATGTCATTATTATATTTCGACATCAGAGCAGAAAACTGCGTGAAATATTGCCGACCGAGATTAATTCCGGCAAGACTGAGATTCTTCAGCTTCCACTCGTCATTTGCATTCAGAAACATCTGGTATTGCAGACGCAGGTTGGTATCGCCACCACGCAATTCCATGCCGACTACGGTATCTGCGCGCGGATCAGCATTGGCATTACTGCTGGGGATGAAGGCGAGTTCCTGACCTTCATAGGAAACCAGTGACGCACCATAGAATCGTGTCAGTGTATTGCGCAGAATACCGGCGAACTGTTGCTTTTGCGCATCCGTTGCATCGGCGGCAAAGCGAGACATGACAACCTCGGCAACAGCCGTGAAATCGACGAAGGAATTCAGCACTTCTTCAATTGCAGAGAAGTAGCGCTCGCGGTCGGTCATGAAGTATTGCTTGGACTCGGCAACGGTGGTCAGCAACGCTTGCACCCCTTGCTCGGCAGTTTGGACAGCAGTCAGTTCCTGGGCCTGGAGCACGCCTGGCAATGACCAGACCACGAGCCCCGTCACTGCAATTTTCTTCAATAAATTCATGTGCTTATCTCCAATGCGACCATCGAGCCGAATATTTCGGGATACCGTTGAGGTAATCGAATCCAGTGCATGCTAGACGCCTGGCGCTGAATGCGAACTTAACCATGCCGGGCGACGCGCAGTTTACATGATTTGGCGGTCGCAATAAATTATTACTTGCAAACAGCGGTAATCCCCCTTCTAATTGATCGCTTTGCCGCAGGCGTAAAGAATCTATCGCATATGCTCCTCGATACACTCATTATCGTCCTTGGATTTATTGGATTAATCTGGGGAGCAGACAAACTCGTATTCGGCAGCTCAGTTCTCGCAAGACACCTCGGGGTTTCACCCCTGATGATAGGACTGACCATCGTTGCCTTCGGCACCTCTGCTCCAGAAATCTTCTCCTCCGCGGTTTCCGCTTTGAATGACAAGCCCGATCTGGCGATTGGCAACGCACTCGGATCCAATCTCTTCAATATCGGATTTGCTTTGGGAATTGCCGCGTTTATTCGCCCGCTTAAACCACCAGCGTCATTAATCAATAAGGAATTGCCTGCCTTGCTGCTGGTCACCCTGGCAACGGGCGCCTTGTTGTTGGACCTGTTTCTCGGCCTCTACGATGCTGTAATTCTGATTCTCATCACCTCTTACCTTGGCTATCGATTGCTGCGGAAAAAGGTAAAAACCGGAGATCTGCCGGAAATCGACGAAAACGAATTGAGTCGGGTCAGCGGCTGGCAAGCGGCCGCCTATCTGATTCTGGGTTTGGCATTATTGATCCTGAGCGCTGAAGCTCTTGTCGCTGCCGCCACCTCAATTGCCGAAACTCTCGGGGTCTCCACCGCCATCATCGGACTCACGATTGTCGCGCTTGGGACCAGCCTGCCAGAGCTCGCCGCCTCGATAACTTGCGTGTTGAAAGGCCACCACGATCTTGCCATCGGCAACATCGTCGGATCAAACATTCTAAATCTGCTTGTGGTATTGCCATTCCCCGGCCTGTTCAGTCCCGACACAGTGGAACCTGCCCTGTTCTATCGCGATTATTTCTCGGTACTCATCATGACGATCGTACTGGCCTTCTTCTGTTATCGGGCGATAAAAAGAGAGAAAATGCTGGGAAGAATTTCCGGCATCGTCTTCATGTCCATGTACTGTGGCTGGTTCGCCTTGATGGTGGCGGAAATACACAATTGATACCGGGTAGCCGCGATGACAGCTAAGTCCAGGCTAAGCGCCAGTGCCTTGCGCACAATCGATATCGAGCAACGTGCCATTGCCGAACTGGCTGAAAAAATCGACCAGCGCTTTGATGCCGCCTGCCAATTGATTCTCGCCTGCAAGGGGCGCGTCGTGGTGACCGGCATGGGCAAATCCGGCCACATCGGCAAGAAAATCGCAGCAACGCTGGCCAGCACCGGCACACCTTCCATGTATGTGCATCCTGGTGAGGCAAGTCACGGCGACATCGGAATGATCACCGATCAGGATGTTGTCATTGCCATTTCCAACTCTGGCTCTACCGCTGAGGTCACGCTGCTGCTGCCGGTACTGAAACGCAAGAACATTCCCCTCATCAGCATGACCGGTGACCAGCATTCTGAACTGGCAACTGCTGCCACTGTCAGTCTCGATGTCGCCGTCAGCGAGGAAGCCTGCCCCCTCGGACTGGCACCTACCTCGAGCACCACAGCGGCACTTGTGCTCGGCGACGCCCTGGCCATGGCCTTGCTCGAAGCCCGTGGTTTTACCCGTGATGACTTTGCCTTCTCACACCCTGGCGGCAATCTGGGACGTCGACTCCTGGTCAAGGTCAAGGATGTCATGCATAGCGGAGCAGATATCCCCCAGGTCGCTGCCGATACCAGGTTGATTCAGGCGCTGCTGGAGATGAGCGAGAAAGGCTTCGGCATGACAACCGTTGTCGATAGCGACAACAAGCTGATCGGCGTGTTTACCGACGGTGACCTGCGCCGCACGATCGACGCCGGGCACAATATTGAGCGCACCCCCATCGGCGAAGTCATGTCATCCAGATACAAATACATTCACGCCGGCGCGCTCGCCGCTGAAGCGGCCAAGTTGATGCAGGACTCCAACGTCTATGTGCTGATCGTCAAAGATGACTCTGACGCGCTGGTTGGCATCGTCAAGATGCATGACCTGCTCCAAGCGAACGTGGTCTAGGATAACCCATGGATTTCAGGCAACCCCAGGATTTGCTAGTGGCGCGTGCAGCGAACATTCGACTGCTGCTGCTCGATGTCGACGGGGTGTTAACCGACGGTCGGCTTTATTTCTCCAATTCCGGAGAAGAGATGAAAGCGTTCAGCACACTCGACGGACACGGCATCAAGATGCTGCAGAGCATCGGCGTCAGAGTGGGCATTATCACAGGGCGAACGTCCACGCTCGTGCAGAAGCGCTGCGCAGACCTCGGCATTACCCTGCTACTACAGGGCCGTGAAGACAAGATTACGGCTCTTGGCGAAATTCTGGATGCGAGCGGACTGAACCCCGAACAAGTGGCCTTCGCCGGCGATGACCTGCCTGATTTGCCGGTATTGCAAAAGGTCGGTCTGGGCTTCAGTGTGCCCGGGGGCCATGCCGATGTGAAGGCAGCCGCGGCTGCCATCACGCTAGCCGCTGGCGGCATGGGAGCAGTGCGGGAAATAACCGATTTCCTGATCAAGGCCCAAGGCAAATACACGAGTTTCCTGAGTTAGGTCTCGCCAATCCCTTCCAACCCTCCGCCGCATTCGTGCTAAGCTTCAGACTGACTTCAAGAGCAAGACTATGCGTCGAATCAGCCTGTTCCTCATCCCCGGACTCATCGCCATTGCGATTTACACCGGAGTCAGCACCTTCGAAACCCTCTCCTCGCCCGACAACGACACCCCTCGTGCTGTGGCGCTGGATTACGACGGCTATTCCGAAGGCATTAACACGGTGCTTTACGACGCCTTCGGCAACATCAGCTATACCTTGCAAGCCGACCGCCAGGTGCACTACAACGACGATCGGACTGAATTGGACCGGCCCTACATCAGGCTGTTTGAAGAAGGCAGCACTCACTGGAATATCGTGGCCAATTCAGGCAAAATTTCGTCCCTTTATACCCCTGGCGACGACCGACGGCAGTCGATCGAATTGTCTGGAAATATAGAGGTTTACAGCCTCGATGAATTCGGTAATCGCATGCAGCTCACCACCGACTACCTGCTGGTCGACCCGCACTCGCAGACGCTGGAAACTGAGGCTGCAGTCACTCTGGTGACCCAGCGATTGAAACTCACCGCTATCGGCATGTATGCCGCTCTCGATCAGGATGAGGTCATCTTCAAACGTGATACGGAAGGTCAGTATGACAATGCGATGCCCTAACAGCCGATTCTCAGCGCTGGCGCTATTACTGCTTCTTTGGCAACCGGGGTCCCTAGCTCTTGAGTCGGATCGGGCTCAGGCCATCGGGTTCAGTGCCGAGGGTGGTTCCACCACTTCGGTAAAGGGTGAGATGCGCATTCTCGAGATGAAGACGAATGTCAAGGTTACCCAGGGCACGCTGCAGATTATGGGCGATGCCGCCATCATCGAATCTGTCGCCGCTTCCGGCGAAGTGACACGGGTCACTGTGCATGGCTCTCCGGTACGTTATCAACAACAGCTTGATGAACAAGGCGGCCTGGTTGTCGGCACCAGTGAGACGCTGCTGTTCTATACCGACTCGACAGCGGACGAGACTATTCTGGAACTGATTGGCAAGGCCAATATCCAGTCACCGGACTCGGCTATGACCTGCGCTGCAATTGTCTATCTGGCCGATCAGGACATCATTCGCGAGGCAACTGGCCCCTGTGAAGGCATCCTGAACAAGCGGTCGAACTAAGCCATGCTGAAGGCAACCCACCTCGCGAAATCCTACGGCGATCGCCAGGTCGTGCGCGATGTCTCGATCAGCATCGATCAGGGGGAAATCGTCGGATTGCTGGGACCCAATGGGGCCGGAAAGACCACGTGCTTCTACATGATTGTCGGCCTGATCAAGGTTGATGGCGGCGAGGTGCATCTCGGTCCGAACAAGCTCACAAAACTCCCTATCCACCAGCGCGCCAGCTTTGGTCTTTCCTACCTGCCCCAGGATTCCTCGATCTTTCGCACCCTGACCGTCGAAGACAATATCCTGGCAATTCTGGAAACCCGCAAAGACCTAAGCAATGCCGAACGCCAGCACAAACTCGAAGCCCTGCTGGATGAATTCAGTATCGGCCACATCCGCCACAACAAAGGCATCAGCTTGTCGGGTGGCGAACGACGACGAACCGAGATCGCTCGCACACTGGCAACTGATCCCAAGTTCATTCTGCTCGATGAACCGTTTGCTGGAATCGATCCGATCTCGGTGAGCGACATCAAGGAAATCATCCGCCATCTCAAGGCACGCGAAATCGGCATCTTGCTGACCGACCACAATGTGCGAGAGACACTGGAGATTTGCGAGAAGGCCTACATCGTCAGCGAAGGACAGATTATTGCCGAGGGCGACTCCGAGGCGATCCTGAACAATGACAAGGTGCGCGAAGTCTATCTGGGTGACCACTTCCGAATCTGAATCCCCGGTTCGCCGCACTTCTTCAACCCCTCGATTTTACCGAGACCACGCTGGCGTGTTGCCGGGAATTTCCAACTTCTCCCGTGTCGCCAAACGCTATGCAAATCAGGCACGAATCTTGCTATAATCCCGGCGCTAAATAGACTCACTGGACCCTAAACCATCACTGCCCAATTCAATTAACTGCATACTGTAACCGTCTCCGGACTTCAGGATAACCAGACGAAACGCAATGAAACTTTCGCTTCAGCTCAAGCTCGGTCAGCAACTCACAATGACCCCCCAGCTCCAGCAAGCGATCCGTCTGCTGCAACTTTCAACCCTCGATTTACAGCAGGAAATACATCAGGCGCTGGAATCCAATCCCATGCTCGAACTCGTCGATCACAATGACGAGGAAGAGGTGCTTCCGCGCGGCCAGAACACCACCAGCCTCGATGGCATTACCACGCACGACAAAATCGCCGAGCCCCAGTCCAGCGATACCGGTGGTGATGAAGAATCAAGCTGGGGCGAACAGAGCTCCTCGGATTTCGCGGTGGATTCCAACTGGGATGACACGTTCACGAACAGCTATTCCGCCTCCGGGTCTTACGACTCAGACACATCCGACTTTGAATCGCGTAATACCGCCGAGGAGACCCTGCAGGATCACCTTTACTGGCAGCTCAATCTGACTCCGATGTCAGAGAGAGATCGGGCCATTGCCATGGCTATTATCGATGCCATCGACGCCAACGGCATGCTCACCGTCGATGTGGAATCCATCCATTCCGGCTTCGAGGAAGACCTCGAGATCGAGCTGGACGAAATCGTAGCCGTATTGCACCGCATCCAGCAATTCGATCCCATCGGAGTCGGTTACCGTGACCTGTGCGAGTGTCTGCTGATTCAGTTAAGCCAGTTCAATAGTCCAGAGCAGGCGCAATTGGTAAAGCATGCGAAGCTGATCGTGAAGGAACATCTGACCTTGCTCGGACATCGCGACTACGCCCAACTCATGCGCCGCACGAAATTGAAAGAAGCTGAATTGCGGGAGACGATCGCGCTGATCGAAACACTGGATCCGCGACCCGGCTCAAACATCGCCCCACCCTCAACCAGTTACGTGGTCCCCGACGTCATCGTGAGCAAGAACCCGAATACCGGCAAATGGAAGGTTGAACTTAACCCGGAGACCGCGCCCAAGATTCGCATCAACAGCAGTTATGCCTCGCTCGTGAAGCGCGCAGATTCGAGCGACGACAACAACTACCTGCGCGATAACCTGCAGGAAGCCCGCTGGTTCATCAAGAGCCTGCAAAGCCGCAACGAAACCCTGATGAAGGTGGCAACACGTATAGTGGAACACCAAAAGGGCTTTCTCGAATATGGTGAAGAAGCCATGAAACCCCTGGTTCTGCACGATATTGCAGAAGCCGTGAGCATGCACGAGTCAACAATTTCCCGGGTAACTACTCAAAAATATATGCATACCCCCAAGGGAATCTTTGAATTAAAATACTTCTTCTCCAGTCATGTCTCCACCACCGGCGGCGGTGAATGCTCGTCAACTGCCATTCGCGCGATCATCAAGAAATTGATTGCCGCCGAGAATGTGAAGAAACCACTGAGCGACAGCAAGATAACCGAGCTGCTGGAAGACAAGGGCATCAATGTGGCCAGACGAACGATTGCCAAATACAGAGAATCCCTTTCCATTCCTCCCTCAAACGAGCGCAAGCGCCTGGTCTGACCGCGAGGATCAGGCTGCTGACACACGGCTGGACTAACACTGGACACTGTGAAGTAAAGAGTAACGAAATCATGCAATTGGAAGACATACTGACTCCGGAGCGCTGTCTCTGCAAAATCGAAGGCGTGAGCAAGAAACGCCTGCTGACGAATATCAGCCAAATGATTGCCGATGACATCGGCAACGTCGAAACCGATGCCATTTTCAACGCGCTCATGGGCAGAGAACAACTGGGTAGTACCGGGCTGGGCAAGGGCATCGCGATACCACACTGCCGAGTGGCCACTTGCAATGACATCATTGGCGCTCTCGTCACACTGAAGGAACCCATCGATTTCGATGCCATCGACGGCAAGCCAGTGGATATCCTGTTCTTCCTACTCGTGCCCGAACAGCAAAACGATGAGCACATCAAGACACTTGCCGGTCTCGCCACATTGTTTAACGACGACGATTTCTGTTTCACCCTGCGTCATACCGATGACGCTGAAGATCTCTACAATATCGCGATTACCTACTAATTAAACCAGGCTCCGGAATTTACTCCGACATCGGACTATGAAACTAACAATCATCAGTGGCAGGTCCGGATCGGGAAAGAGTACTGTGTTGCATGTACTCGAAGACCGCGGCTACTACTGCATCGACAACCTGCCCGCCAGCCTGCTACCTGCACTCGCGTACAGACTGACCTCTGATTTACGGGATATTCCCAATGCTGCGGTCAGTATTGACGCGCGCAACAGCTCAGCCGACTTGCAACAAGTTCCAGCCATCATCAAGTCGCTCGAGAAAAACGATCTGCGGCCGCAAATCATCTTCCTGGACGCCAATAGTCAGGCCTTGCTCAAGCGCTTTAACGAGAGTCGGAGAAAACACCCACTCAGCACGCCCAATATCGATCTGAAAGAAGCCATCGAAAAAGAATCGGAATTGCTCGAGCCAATCGCCTTAATGGCCAGTCTATCCATCGATACCAGCACCATGTCGCTGCAGGAATTACGGGACATGATCAAAGACAGGTTATTCGAGAACGCTTCGGGCCTGGCGCTGCAATTTCAATCCTTTGGCTACAAGAACGGCGTACCTGTCGATGCCGATATAGTCTATGACGTCCGATGCCTGCCTAATCCATTCTGGGATACCAGTCTGCGCGCACTGACTGGTCAAGATCAGCCTGTGATTGATTTTCTCGACCGACAAGAAAGCGTGCAGAACATGTTCGATGATATTCGCACCTTCTTACAGAAGTGGTTACCCCAATACGAAAGCAATAATCGCAGCTACATTACAGTCTCCATCGGGTGCACCGGTGGTCAGCATCGCTCGGTATACTTAAGCGAGAAACTGGGCGATTATTTCAGATCCAGTATTAATAATGTTCAGGTCAGACACCGCGAGCTAATCTAATCTATTCAGGATTGATCATGTTGGAACAGACAGTTGAAATCGTAAACAAAGCCGGCATGCACGCCAGGGCGGCTGCCAAACTCGTAGAACTGACCTCTAAATACAGCTGCAATATCAAAGTCGGCCACGACAAACTGGTCGATGGAAAAAGCATTCTGTCACTCATGATGCTGGCCGCAGCCAAGGGCACAAAGCTGCGTATTATCGTTGACGGTCCCGAAGAGAAAAAAGCCTTGGATGCGATCTGCGAACTTATTGCCAATCGCTTCGGTGAACCGGTCTAAAAGTTTCACTTCGTTTTCAGCTCTAGCTCGTCCTTGGCTCTGCCGTTTCTCTTATTCGGCAAATAACTGTAGAATTAGCCGCCAAGAGCCGAAAAACTCACGATTGAATCCAAATTAATCGCTGGAGTCAGCCGGTCACTCATTCCTGATAATCCTTTTGCACTGAAGCCGGACGCATCGGTCGAGCCTCGAACATGCCTGAACTGAAGGAATCACAATTTAGCAAGGATCATGTGCTTGAGCTGAATCAGGCCATAGACCGCGGCTCGTTGTATCAGGTCCGGCAGATGATCAAGACGCTGCCAACTGCAGGCATCGCACACCTGCTTGAATCAACGCCGCCCAAGACACGCAGCGTATTGTGGCAGCTGATCGACAAGGATGCCGAAGGAGAGGTAATTCAGTACCTCAATGTCGATCTGCAGAACGAGATACTCAGTGAACTGAATGCGGAACAGGTTTTCGAATTGACCGAAGGCCTGGAGGCGGATGACCTGGCCGACATCCTGCAGCAATTACCTCAGCAGGTTTCCTCTCAGGTACTGCAAGCCATGGATGAACAGGATCGGCAGCGGGTTGAGTCGATCCTGTCTTATGACGAGGACACTGCCGGTGGCCTTATGAACACGGACTCGATTACCGTGCGTCCGAGTCACACCATCGAATTGGTTCTGCGGTACCTGCGCCGGCACGACAGCATTCCTGAGATGACGGACAATATTCTCGTCGTCAATCGGGACGATGAATTGCTGGGCATCCTGCCTCTCCGCGAGATACTCGTCGCGGATCCTGGCGCTATTGTGCGTGACTTGATGCATGAGGACATCGACGCCATTCCGGTCGAGATGGAAGCGATCCAGGTTGCTCAGCTCTTCGAACAACATGACTGGGTATCGGCACCGGTTATCGACAGTGATGGCAAGTTGCTTGGCCGCATCACAATCGACGACGTAGTTGACGTGATTAGAGACAGTGCCGAGCACTCTTTGATGAGCATGGCCGGCCTCGATGAAGAGGATGATACCTTCGCCCCCGTCTTCAAGACTGCCCGGCGACGCGCCGTTTGGCTTGGTGTAAACCTGATGACAGCCGTGTTTGCCTCACTCGTCATCTACCTGTTTCAGGATACATTGGACAAAGTCGTGTATCTGGCAGTCCTCATGCCTATTATCGCCAACATGGGAGGCGTCGCCGGCACCCAGACCCTCACTCTCGTTATCCGCAGCCTTGCACTCGGCCATATCAGCCCCTCGAACACGCGCTGGTTGCTGATTCGGGAGCTTGGCGTCGCAGGACTTAATGGCCTGCTCTGGGCCGTTGTTATGGCCGGGATCGCCTGGTTCTGGTACGAGGACCTGATGATTAGCTATATCATCGCGGCGGCAATGCTGATCAATCTCATTGTCGCCGCACTTGCGGGTGCGTATCTGCCACTGTTTCTCAAGCGCATCAGCATCGACCCTGCCTTGGCGGGCTCGGTCGCACTTACAACCGTAACCGATTCCATCGGTTTTTTTGCCTTCCTCGGCCTGGCACAGCTGTTCTACCTGTAACCATGAACTACGATATCGACGACGAATTTTCCGGTCCTAGCAAATCTCAGCGAAAACGAGATGCTCACCAGCAGCAGGAGCTAGGCACGCGGCTCACGACCTGCCGCGAGGCGCACCTGCAGGCGCTGGAATTACCGGACGTCCTGCTCGCCGCAATCGCCGAGTTCAAGAAATTGCCAAACAAGCACGGTGCCCGTCGGCGTCAGCTGCAATTCATCGGTAAACTGATGCGCGATCGTGACTGTGACACGATCGGAGCCGCGCTCGATCGCCTGGAAAGCTTCCAACCTCCAGTGTCGAAGACAGTGCCCGCATCTGAAATTTGGACCGACCAAATCCTGGCCAGCGGCGACAGCGCAATTAATGCCTTGCTGGATGCCAACCCGGACTTCGAGCGACAAAAACTGCGCCAGCTCTACCGCGATTGTCAGTCGGGTGACGAGACTAGCAGGGCCGGTTACCGCGAGAAACTGAAGCGCTACCTCGAATCTCTGCTCTAAGCACAGTCCCGCCCGCCCGTGCCACTGCCGTTTGCTAGGCGCTCCCTGCTTTAAGTGATACCATCTTGCGGCGAAGGCCCAAGCTGCATCAACCCATCTGCTATTTTCCGTTTCCCCACACAGGGCACACCGGAAAGCAGGATAAAAAAATAATAAGAGGAACGCTATGACTGACGAGCATGCTCTCTCCTACTGGAAATCCAACCTGAAGATAGTTCTGTCCCTGCTGTGCGTGTGGTTCTTCATCTCCTTTGGTTGCGGAATCCTGTTTGTCGATGCGCTCGACACTATCCGGTTCGGTGGTTTTAAACTGGGATTCTGGATTGCCCAGCAAGGTTCAATTTTCGTATTTGTCATCCTGATTTTTATCTACATCTATTTAATGGACAAGCTCGACAACAAATACGATCTGGAAACAGCGGCTGACAAATCCCAAACTTGTGAGGATCAGCCATGAGCGTGCAAATCTGGACCTATCTGTTTGTCTTCCTGACTTTCGGACTGTATATCGGCATTGCAGTCTGGTCGCGCGCCGGTAGCACCAACGACTTCTATGTCGCCGGCAGTGGTGTGCATCCCATCGCCAACGGCATGGCGACAGCCGCCGACTGGATGTCCGCCGCATCATTCATTTCTATGGCCGGCTTGATCTCCTTCCTCGGTCGTGATGGCACGTTCTACCTGATGGGCTGGACCGGCGGCTATGTATTGCTCGCACTGCTGCTCGCGCCCTATCTGCGCAAATTCGGCAAATTCACCGTGCCCGATTTCATCGGCGATCGCTATTACTCCCGCACAGCCCGGCTCATCGCCGTGTTCTGTGCGATCACTATCTCCTTCGTTTACGTATGCGGACAGATGCAGGGCGCGGGCATCGTCTTCTCGCGTTTCCTCGAGGTCGATATCACGACAGGTGTCGTGATTGGCATGGCAATCGTGTTTTTCTATGCAGTGCTGGGAGGCATGAAAGGTATTACCTACACCCAGGTCGCGCAGTATTGCGTACTGATTTTTGCCTTCATGGTGCCAGCCATCTTTATCTCGATCATGATGACTGGTCACGCCGTACCTCAGATCGGCTTCGGCGCCGAACTTACCGAGGCTTTTGGTGGTGGGTATTTGCTGGACCGACTGGATGGCCTAAGCCAGGAATTGGGATTTGCCGTCTACACAGAGGGGCAGCGTTCAACCCAGGACGTGTTCTTCATAACAGCGGCCTTGATGTTTGGCACGGCTGGACTGCCGCATGTGATCATTCGCTTCTTCACCGTGCCAAATGTTCGTGACGCGCGCAAATCGGCAGGCTACGCCCTCATCTTTATCGCCATCCTTTATACGACGGCACCGGCAGTAGCGGCATTTGCCCGCACAAACCTGATGAACACAGTGAACAACATCGAATACAGCATGGTGCCGGAATGGTTCAGTAAATGGGAAACCACAAACCTGATTGTGTTCGATGACAAGAATGGTGATGGTCGCATCCAGTATCTGGGAGACCCGGGCGCGAATGAACTCAATGTCAATCGCGACATCATGGTTCTGGCCAACCCGGAGATTGCGGGCCTGCCCAACTGGGTAGTTGCACTGGTGGCAGCCGGTGGACTGGCTGCAGCGCTATCGACAGCCGCAGGATTGCTGCTGGTGATTTCAACTTCAGTTGCGCATGACTTCCTGAAACGGACATTCATGCCTCAGATCACGGAAAAACAAGAGTTGCTCTACGCGCGGGGCGCGATCTTCTTTGCGGTGCTGGTCGCGGGTTATTTCGGCATCCATCCGCCGGCCTATGTCGCCCAGGTGGTGGCATTCGCCTTCGGTCTTGCGGCGGCGTCGTTCTTTCCGGCGATTGTATTGGGGATCTTCGACAAGCGCATGAACCGGCAAGGAGCGATCTGCGGCATGATTGCGGGCTTTACCTTCACCGCGCTGTATATCGCCTATTTCCGCTTTATAAACCCGGCCGCCGACAATGCCGGCTCCTGGTGGTTCGGCATCTCTCCGGAGGGCATCGGCACATTGGGCACGCTGGTGAATCTGGCGATCGCGTATCCGGTTTCCAAATTGACGAGCGCGCCGCCACAAGAGGTGCAGGAAATAGTAGAAAACATTCGCCTGCCAGGCGAAGTTGCCGTCAGATAACGCACCGTATCATAGCAAGCACCGCACTCAGGTGCGGTGCTTGCCGTGGCCGGAGCGTTCCCAATAATCCTTCACAGTCTGCTTCATTTCCCGGTGCATCAGCAGGATGCCGACCAGATTCGGCACCGTCATCAACACGATGGTAATCAGCGACACATTCCAGACGATGGTGGTATCTGCCAGCGCGGCATAGAAGAAGCCCAGCACATAGACGATGCGATAGGGCATCACCGATTTCGGCCCCAGCAAATACGTCATCGCGCGATCCCCGTAATAGGACCAGGCGATTGCCGTCGAAAACGCGAAGAGCATCAGCCCTATCGACACAATGTACTTGCCAAATTCGCCGAATAAGCCCCGTGTATAAGCCATTGTCGTCAGCGGCACTGAATGCAGCAGCGATTTACCGGTGACGATAACGGTGGTATCGGCGAGTTGCCCACCGGAGACAACCAGCGTGTCGGTCACAGGCTCACCATTGCGCGTATACCTGACGTCTTCGGTTACCGAACGGGAACTGATGAGAGTGAAATCCCTGCCATTGGTCGCGCGACCACCGACGAGTCTGATCTCACCGTCGTAGGCAGTCGTTGGGGATTCATCCCCATTCAGATAGTGAAACAAGTCTTCGATTCTTGCCGTATCCGATTCTTCATAGAAGCCGGTGACAAAGCGCATGTCAGCGCGCTGAAATTCGTTGTCAAATTTTTCCTTCCAAACGCCAGAAGACAGAATCACCAACCCGGTGATGGTGCAAATGATAATCGTGTCGATGAAGGGCTCCAGAATCGACACCATGCCCTCGTCTGCCGGCTCGTCGGTACGTGCCGCTGCGTGGGCAATTGGCGCCGAACCCTGTCCTGCCTCATTTGAATACAGGCCACGATTTACCCCACGATCGAAGGCATAGGCGAAGGTGGCCCCGAGGAAGCCTCCCGTCGCGGCCGAACCAGTGAAGGCATCACTGAAGATCGACACAAACGAAGGAATAATATTCCCGACATTCGGAATGATGACACCCAGAGCCCCGGTGAGATAGATAAAGGCCATCGTAGGCACGATCGCCGAGGCCACTTTGGCGATGCGCGTGATACCACCGATGATTACCAGAGCCAATAACACCGACAGGACCGACGCGGTAATGATCGGCTCCAGGGAGAAAGTGCTTTCCAGACCGGCAGCGATGCTGTTGATCTGTGGCAGATTACCGGTGCCAAACGAGCTGAGTACGGTGGCACCGGCGAAAATAATCGCAAGCCACTTGGCATTGAGTCCTTTCTCCATGTAATACATGGGGCCTCCCGCCATCGTGCCATCTGCCACCTGTTGACGGTATTTGTGAGACAAGGTCACCTCGACAAATTTGCTCGTCATACCAAAGAAGGCAGTCATCCACATCCAGAACAGCGCCGCCGGCCCACCAAGGTGCAGCGCGAGTGCCACACCACCAATATTGCCCGTGCCAACCGTACCTGACAGCGCCGTCGACAAAGCCTGAAAGTGGGAGGTGTCACCTTTGGCACCGTCCTTATCGAATTTGCCACTGGTAACGCCAATGGCATGACGGAAATAACGAATCTGCGGAAAGCCAAGATAGAGTGTGAAGAAGACCCCGGTTGACAACAAGAAGGCCGGGAACCAGATGGCGCTACCCAGGTAGCCGTCGAGGAAAATCAGAAAATTATTGACTGCGTCCAATGTGCTACCCCATTTATCTCGTTCTGGTTATTATCAAAACTCACCCGGCTGCGTGCCTTTTAGGCATCACTTAGTCATCACTGATCGTGATGTTGGGTTGCGCAGCTACGGTGGCTTCCTGACGTTGAATCTGTTCGACTACATTCCGGGCCAACTCGAGATATGCGGCCGTCGCCGGATGTGTCGGTTCTGATGCTACCACAGGATTACCGCGATCGGTCCTTTCGCGGATTGTTATATCCAATGGCAGCCTGCCAATCACCGCCACCCCATAATCCTGAGACAGACGATCACCGCCGCCACTGCCGAAAATGGCTTCTTCATGCCCGCAATTGGGGCAGACATGCAGACTCATGTTCTCGACGACGCCCAGAATTGGCACATCGACTTTCCTGAACATCTCGATTCCCTTGCGCGCATCCAGCAGGGCCACATCCTGAGGCGTGGTCACGATCACGGCTCCGCTGATGCGTACTGACTGCGCAAGACTTAACTGAATGTCGCCAGTGCCGGGCGGCATATCGACGACGAGATAGTCCAGTGCGGACCAGGCGGTATCGGCGAGAATCTGATTGAAGGCAGAGATAATCATCGGCGCACGCCAGACCATGGCCGTACGCTCATCCACGAGAAAGCCCATCGAATTGCATTCCACGCCATGCGCCTCAATGGGCACCATGAATTTCTGGTCTCGAATTTGTGGGCGAGTACCTGGCACCACGCCCATCATCATTGGCAGGCTGGGACCATAGATATCGGCATCGAGCAAACCTACTGAGAACCCCTGCTGTTTCAGTGCCAGCGCAAGATTGCAGGCGGTAGTGGACTTTCCCACTCCTCCCTTGCCAGAAGCCACACAAAGGATCTGTTTGATGTTGCCGAGTTTTTTCACTGCGTGGCTTCCCTTTCAGGTTGAGTTCTGCGAGTAGACTGACGCGATCCCGATGAGTGGGTCATCGTCGAGAGCTTACCGGATTATCAGTGATCCCTTACCAAAATCCAAGCAGTCCAGACCCGGCATGGTAAGTACCGCAGGCATTCACTTCAGCGATAACCGTGTATTGGCGCGGCCCCCATTCAATTTACAAGCCTCAACAATAACAACATAATTACCGTGGCATCCTGATCTTTTGACCGCTAGTATTAACTGAAAAAAAACGAACATTACCCGAAACCCAATGCGCAGGAATATTAATCCGCTATGCGACTGATCTCCGGAATTGGACTCATGCTGGTGCTGGCTGGCAAGGGTTTTGCCGCGACTCCGCAGGAAGAAACAGACGTGAAATTCGCCTTCTATTCCTCGGCATGGGGTGCGAATACGAACGATGGATTACGGCTGGTGGCACAGAACCAGACAGACTCGCCCCTGCGACTGAATGCAATTACTTTTTTGGATGCCGTCGATGGTGAGGCGCAGGCGCGCATTCCCTTGGCACTGGAAGTACCAGCGGGAGGCTACGCCGACATCGATCTCGATTACATTAATTTGATCACGGGTGATGAATGTGTGGATCGCACATTAAAGGAGAACTGGCGTCTCGTTGAAATCTCGAATTACACTCTCAATCCCTCAGTTCGCAACCTCATCATCGAAGACACTGACTCGTTTCGCATCTACCAGTGTATCAAGACGGTATTTACCGAGTGGACCGATCTCAGCACCAATGAACCACATCAGTACGAAGAATGGGTGCTGTACCATTTTGAGACCAAACGCAATTTCTGATGGGTTTCTATCAGCCACAAAAAAAGGGGTCTTACGACCCCTTTTTTATTGCCTTGAACTCTTTTTTGGCAAGTTTGGCTTACATCAGGATGCCACCGAATTCCACGAAGAACGGTGCAAACACTAGACTCAGAATCGCGGACAGTTTGATCAGGATGTTCAGGGAGGGACCTGAGGTATCTTTCAAAGGATCACCTACTGTGTCACCAACCACGGCAGCCTTGTGTTCGTCAGAACCCTTACCGCCGAGGTTACCCGCTTCGATGTATTTCTTGGCATTATCCCAGGCACCGCCACTGTTGGAGGAGGCGATTGCCAACACACCACCAGCCACGAGTGAGCCTGCCAGAACACCCGCAACGGCCTCGACACCGAACAGGAAGCCGACGACCAGGGGGGTCCCCATGATCAGCACCCCAGGCGCGATCATTTCGCGCAGGGCCGCTTTGGTGGAGATCGCCACGCACAGGGCATAGTCAGGCTTGCCAGTACCTTCCATGATGCCAGGGATGGATCGGAACTGGCGACGGACCTCTTCGATCATATCGAAGGCGGCCTTGCCGACTGATTTCATCGTCATAGCGGTAAACAGGAACGGCATGACCGCACCGATAAACAGGCTGGTGTAGACAACCGGGTCGAGCAGGCTCATCGTGATCGGCTCACCCATCAGAGTTGAGGCCGAAGTGATGAAGGCGGCAAACAGGGCCAATGAGGTCAGGATCGCTGCACCAATTGCAAAGCCCTTACCGATTGCGGCAGTCGTGTTGCCCGCAGAGTCCAGAATGTCCGTACGACGACGCACTTCCTTTTCAAGGCCAACCATTTCGGCAATACCGCCGGCGTTGTCAGCAACCGGGCCATAGGCGTCGATTGTGAGGGCGATCACGAGCGTACCCAGCATGCCAAGGGAGGCAATCGCCACACCGTACATGCCGGCCAGATCCCAGGAAATGAAGATGCTGACGGCGATGGCCAGGTAGGGCAGTACGGTGCTCTTGTAGCCCAGAGCCAGACCGTAAATGATATTGGTCGCTACTCCTGTCTCACAGGACTTGGCGACTTCCTGCACCGGCGCATACTTTTCGGAGGTGTAGTAACCAGTTAACAGACCGACAGTCAGGCCAGCAATGAGACCAGACAGGAAGCACCAGTACACACCCATGTCGGTGTAAGTTGCGCCATTGATATCAAAAGAATCTGGAATCAGCGCGCGTGTGAAGAAGAACATCACGACGGCCATGAGGGCGCTGGAGATAATCAAAAGCTTCATCAAGGCAGGCGCCACATCGTCTTCGGTTTTAACACCGACCAATAATTTCGTAATCAGGCTGACGGGGATACCCACGGCGCTGATCAGAATCGGGAACAGCAATGCGTTGGGGTCAGCGGCAAAGACTACGGCACTGATAACCATCGCTGCACAGGTACTCTCGGCACAAGAACCGAACAAGTCTGCGCCCATGCCTGCCACGTCACCGACGTTGTCGCCCACGTTGTCGGCGATTACCGCCGGGTTGCGCGGATCGTCTTCAGGAATACCTTGCTCTACCTTACCCACCAGGTCAGCACCCACGTCAGCAGCCTTGGTGAAGATGCCGCCGCCCACGCGGGCAAACAGCGCGATTGTGGAACCGCCCAGACCGAAACCGGCGATGACTTCCATGAGGATGTGGTTATTCTCGACACCGAGATCAGCCAGCAGGAAATGCATCACGACATAGATCACGACCAGACCGAGCGTGGCGAGACCAACTAGGGCGAAGCCCATTACCGCGCCGGAGTTGATGGCCAGATCGAATGCAGAGGAAATGCTTTGCTTGGCTGACACGGTTGTGCGGGCATTACCCTGCGTAGCCACCTTCATGCCGATATAGCCAGAGGCGATCGAGATCAGGCCACCGAACAGGAAGGCAACGGCAGTGTAGATGCCTTCGCGGGTGTCTGGCGTGTGGGAGTCGTCGATCAGAATCGCGATAATAGCCGCGAACACGATCATGAAGATTGCGAGGAATTTGTATTCCTGTTTCAGGAATGCCATGGCGCCATCGGCGATTGCGCCATGGATAAAGCGCAGACGAGTCCCATCTTTTTCGTCCAGCCCCAGATCCAGTGGCACACTTAACACCTTCCGCATATAAAAGAAGGCTATCCCCAAGCCCAGCAGCGACAGAACTGTTGTCACCGTAATTGTTATGCCCGACATCTAAATTCCTCTCCCTCAGAATGGAATGTTTATTTCAAAGGCGCGCACTTTACCATAAGAGGCGGGACAAACAAAGCTCGCTGGAGCCACGGAAAACCGGTATTTCTGAGACTTTTGAGCAAGTTGCGTGGGACCCGGTGCGGGCCCGGAAGAGGCAGGGGGTACAGCGTTATTTGGAGCGGGATTTACCGCGCTTGCCACCCTTGTTGGCAGGCTTGTCCGGCCCGGTATCACCCCGGGCCAGGCGGAAGGCCCGACGGATCGCATCGACTTTAGCTTCCTTGCGCTTGAGCAGCTGACCCTGCTTCTTGCTCTCGAAATCTACGACGTTATCGCTCACGTGAGGTCGTTCCGGTTAATGGGCTAATAAGGGAGCAGTCATTGGGCAGCCCGACGCACGAGGCTGTCTTTACGCTCCTGCAATTCTGCGATCAATTCCTTGTCGAGCGGCTCGGTAGTATTGCCGGATGCATCGGTGGATTCGTATTTGGCCTGCTCTGCCGTGAGCACTTCCAGGAGTTGTTCTGCCACCTGTACGGCTTCACTGAGGAGGACAGCGGAACTCTCGTCGCGACGGGTCTGCGCCTGCAAGGCGGCAATCTGTGCTTCAAGCTCGGCGATGCGCTCCAGCTTTTCCTGACGCTCAGTCTCGGCAGCGGCAATTGCGGCGAGTCGGGCACGTTCCCGACGTTCTGCGGCATCACGCTGACGCTGCTCAGCCTCGGCGCGCATGCGAGCCTCCTCCGCCTGACGATCGCGCTGCGCCTGCAAGCGGGCTTGCTCGGCGGCTTCTGCCTCGCGACGGCGCTGCGCTTCGGCGGCGCGCTGCCGTTCCTGCTCCTGTGCCACGCGCGCGGCTTCCTGATCAAGCGCGGCCTGTTCGGCGGCGGCTGCGGCCATTTCAGCCTCCCTGGCACTCTGGGACGAGCACGCACCGAGCACCAATACGAGCACGGTCCCAAGCAGGACGTGCTGCAGGGTCTTACGGCTGAAATTCTGGCTGATTGTAGTTTCGAGAGCGCTACGCATCACCGTCTCCTGTCGGGATCAATGCCCGCGTTAGGTAGTTCCGAGGTGGAATCTTACCCCCAAGCTATTGATTAATAAATTAATTACCACGCCAATCCTGCAAAATGTGGTATTTGTCATACTTTATAGCGATAAAGCGCCGTTTTGTCAGTAAAATCCCGGCCTTCAGGCTATGCCTGAACGCGACCATTGCCTATTATCGGCATCCTTTACACCGGTTTGATTCGCAGTCTACCAACCCCGGGCAACCTGAAGGTCCTCCTGCATGGCCAGTTCCAACGCCAAGTTTAGCCGTCTGCTGCTGAGTTCGCTGCTGGTATTGTTGTTCAGTACCCCTATCGTCGTACTGCTGCTGTCCCTGCAAACTGGCCCATCAGTGGCTGTGGAGGCGTCGCTCACCCGGGCTGAAATTGCCAGTATTGAACAACTGCTGCTGGAAAACAGCCCACAATCGCCTACCAACTCCGGCCAGCAGCAGGTACATCTGGATGCCCATGAACTGAACCTGCTTGCCCGCTATGGCATTGAAGTGCTGGGACTCAGCCCGAACTGGCTGGCGCAGGCCAGCCTAGCAGACGGTCTGCTGACCAGCCAGCTCAGCGTGCGAGTCACTCAGCGCTTTCAGCCTCTGTATCTGAATCTGCGCGCAGAGTTCAGCGTACAGCAGGGTTCGCTGCATCTGGACAATCTCTATTTCGGCGAACTGCAGGTTCCCCAACGATTCCTGCAGTATGCGCTGGAACAGATTCGCGAAGAAGTCGCATCTTCGAACTCGGCGTATCAGGACATCAGCGAGCTGCTGCAGAGTGTCGACAGCATAGCCATCAACGATGACCAACTCACGGTGATGCTGAATTGGGACCTGGAATTGTTGAGTCGCATCACCAATCAGGCCCAACAACTGTTCATCTCGGAGAAAGACCAGCAACTCATAGCCGCACACTATCTTCGAATTGCAGATGTCGCCAGCACGATACCGGCTGACCTTCGCGCAGTATCGCTCAATACTTTCCTCATCCCGATGTTTGCGACTGCCCATGACAACGTAGTCGCAGGCAGTGATCCCGTGGCTGAAAACCGCACCCTGTTTCAGGCCCTCGCGGTCTACGTCAACGATGAAGATATTGCACAGTTGATTGGCGCGGAGAAAGCCGCTCTGCTCACACCTCCGCGCAAGATCGAAGTGCGCTTGCAACGCCGACAGGATCTGGCGCAACACCTCGTCTCCATCGCCGCGATTACCGCCTCGGCCGGTGCCGATATCGCGGAAATGCTGTCCACAACGAAAGAAGCCTATGATGCCCGCTATCGCTCCGGCTTCAGTTTTTCCGATCTCACTGCCAACACCGTCGGGGTACTGATAGCGAGACTGGCGACCCAGGATCGCAGCACGGCACTGTTGATACAGGAGCGGCTCGCCCAGCTAACCAGCGAAGCGGAGTACATGCCCACTGTCGGGAGTAATGGGGATGGCTTGTCGGAGACCGACTTCAACGCGCAGTATCAGGATCGCAGCAGCCAGGAATACCAACGGCGCGTCGCCGAAATCGAGACCATGGTTGCTGAGAAGCCCCTGTTCCAGGGTCTCCAGTAGTACCGCCACGCACCAATTTATTCAGGAATACAAGCGCTTAACTTCCAAATCACCGGGCGCTGGTGTATAACACCGCCAACATTTCAATGCCCCGTTCACTCGCCAAAGTCTGACCTGCACTCATGAGCAAGAAAGGATTTAACACCACCAACCTGCACTCCGATCGTCAGGACAACCCCGAACACGGTGTCCTGCACAAAGCGATCCATACGTCCGTGGCTTTCGGCTATGCCGATGCCAGGGAACTGGCAGAGGTCTTTCAGGGCAAGCGCAGTGGTTATAGCTACGGTCGGCAGATGAACCCCACGGTGACTGCCCTCCAGAATAAGATTACCGCGATGGAAGACGGCGTGGCCACAGCAGCCTTCGCCACCGGCATGGCTGCCATCGCCTCGTCACTGCTCGCCCTGTTACGGCAAGGCGATCATATCGTTTCCAGCGCCTTCCTGTTTGGCAACACCAACAGCTTCTTCAACACGCTGCAAACACTCGGCATCGCAGTGACTTTCGTCGATGCCACTGACGTGGCAAACGTGGAAGCTGCACTGCAAGCGAATACCCGATTGGTATTTGTGGAGACGATTGCCAACCCTGTTACGCAGATCACCGATCTGCAGGCGATCGGTGAGTTGTGTCGCGCGCGTGGCATCGTCTACTGTGTGGACAACACGATGACATCACCCCATTTGTTCCGGCCGAAGCGGGTTGGCGCCAGTCTCATCGTCAATTCATTGACCAAATACATCGGCGGGCACGGCAATGCATTGGGCGGCAGCATCACCGATACCGGTTTGTTCGACTGGACCCAGTTCGAAAATATCTATGCGACTTATCGAAGTCAGCCGCACGAATTGTGGGGCATCACCCAGATTCGCAAGAAAGGTCTGCGCGACATCGGAGCTTCGCTTGGTCCTGAGGCTGCCCATCACCTCGCGGTTGGCTCGGAGACGTTGAGCTTGCGTATGGAGAAGGCCTGCGCCAACGCCCAGGCACTGGCCGAATTCTGCGAGCATCACGCCAGTGTAAAACGCGTGTATTACCCCGGCCTGAGGAGTCATCCGCAGCACGCGCGAGCCACACAATTATTCGATGGTTATGGCGCACTCTTCAGTATCGATCTTGCCGCAGGCGTGGATTGCTTCGATGTGCTCAACAGAATGGAGAACGTTGTCGCCTCGAGCAATCTCGGTGATACCCGCACACTCGCCATTCCCGTCGCTCATACCATCTATCATGAGATGGGCGCCGAACGCAGAGCCTCCATGGGCATCGAAGATTCGATGATTCGCTTCTCAGTTGGCATCGAGGATCGAGATGATCTCCTGGCCGACTTCAGTCGCGCCCTCGGCTGATGCTGGCACTGTTCGCCAAAGCCGATCTGGAAGAAGGTACCTCGCTGGGGCTGGAGGTAAGGAATCTGTATCTGTTCGCCGTTAAGAAAGACGACCAGATCTATCTTTACTGGAACCGCTGCCCCCACCTCGGCACTCCGCTGGAATGGGAAGAGAATCGATTTCTCGATGCGGACGGGGCTCTGATCCAGTGCTCCACCCATGGCGCCCTGTTCGAGATCGAAAACGGCAATTGCCTGGTGGGACCCTGCCGCGGCAAATACCTGGAGAAGATACCCTTCATTCTCGACAATGACATGGTGATGATCGACGACAGCTCGATTCGATTTCCAACGTCACCCTGACGGATTCTCGGGTGGCAATGGCAAGACCGCCTCAGAGTTCGACGCGCAGGGGTCTGAGCAAAGACAGTCGAGACTGAGGCAAATCGAACTCAACCCGGTACGCCAACAGTTCGACCCCTACCCGTGCTGCTTCGCGCAACAGTGTGCCATAGGCCGGATCGATTTCATCGGCGGGAGCAACCACCTCGACCCCGCTGTGTTGCACACAGAACATCAACACCGCGCGATGCCCGTCCCGCTTCACTTCCATCAGTTCTTGCAGATGTTTCTGTCCCCGGGTCGTCACGGCGTCAGGAAAAAGTGCCCTGCCTTGCCCCACTCCGAGGCTTACATTCTTCACTTCGATGTAGCAATCCGGTATTCCCTGTTCGCCACGCAGCAGGAAATCAATGCGACTTCGTTGGGACCCGTAAGGTACTTCTGCCAACAAGACCGCATTCGGGTCCAACTCGTGAACGCGTCCGGACTGTATTGCCTCTTGCACGAGTCGATTAGCCAGCCCGGTGTTGATCCCGACCAACTCATTACCTTCCACTTCGATCAATTGCCAGGTACAGGGATATTTGCGTTTGTCATTGGCGGAGTCGGTAAACCAGATGCGGCTACCCGGTCGCTGACAGTTTTTCATCGAACCCGTATTGGGGCAATGCAGTGTGATAGTCGTGCCATCAGGTAGCTGTGCATCAGCCAGGAAGCGTTTGTAACGTCGAATCAGGGTCGCTGATTGCAGGGCGTGGTCAAACTGCATGGGAGATCGTCACAACATCGCTGCCCTGAGCCGTTGCACGCCGAGTTGCAGGTTTTCCATGGCCGTCGTAAAGGCAAAACGCACATAGCGTCGACTCTGAAAGTCGCCGAAGTCTGTGCCGGGTGTCAATGCGACACCGTGCAGTTCCAGCATGTCCCGGCAGAAACGCTCACAGTCATCGCTGAAACGTGAGATATCGGCGTAAATATAAAAAGCGCCCTGAATATTGCTAGAGAGCACAAAGCCCATCTCGGACAGTGCGGTACTGAGATAGTCGCGCCGTTCCCGGAAAGCCTGGCGCCGCTGTTCGAAAATCGCCATCGACTCCTCGGTAAATGCCGCCAGCGCAGCGTGTTGAGCGAGAGCAGAGGCGGAAATGTAGAGATTTTGCGCCAGAATATTGGCCTGATCCACATAGGCATCCGGCACCACGATCCAGCCGAGACGCCAGCCGGTCATACCGAAGTACTTGGAGAAACTGTTGACCACGAAAGCCCCATCATTTAGTTCCAGCACCGAGGGAATCCGGTCGACGTATTGCAGGCCATGATAGATCTCATCCACGAGCACGTGCAGACCTTCGGATTGTGCCCAGCCGCAGGCTTCGGCCAGTTGAGACTGCTCCAATATTGTGCCGGTGGGATTACTGGGCGATGCGAGCCAGATACCCGCGGTATTTTCACGCCGGTGTTGCTGCAGCAGAGGCAGTGTTGGCTGGAAATTCTCAGCCAGGCCAACGGCAATGAGTTGCGGCTCGGCATTCACGAGCTGGATGAAATTTCTGACACAGGGATAGGCCGGATCCGAAATGAGGATGCCGTCTCCCGGGCTTACAAGCAGATTCGCCAGCAAAGTCAGTCCACCGCTGGCTCCCGGCGTAATGAGTATGCGCTCACGCGTGACCTTCACCCCGTGGCGTTGCCAGTAATGCTCGACCAGGGCATCCCGCAGGGCCGGAATCCCGGGCGCAGGCGTGTACTGGGTTAGTCCTGCATCGAGCGCCGCCTTACCCGCATCAATGATCGGCTGCGCCGTGGTGAAATCCGGTTCCCCGACTTCCATGTGCACTATCGTACGGCCCGTCGCCTCCAACTCCTTGGCACGCTGCATGACTGTCATCACACGAAACGGATTAATACGGGCAAGCCGTTCTCTGGTTGCTTGTTTGGCTGACATCAGAAGCGGGTCTCGCGGATTTGCAGCAGATTGAATGCCCTGCATTATAGAGGATGCATTTTCCGAAGATACAGGCTTAATTCAGGCCAAATTTGGCCATTATTCGCCGGCGAATTAGTATTAATTTCTATAGCATCGTCCAATAGAATCTGGTAGCTTACCCAGCTTTCTAAAATTAGCCGTTTTCGATAGCTGTTTTGAGCAAGCCAAAAACCTGGCTGACAGTGATTGAAGATATACCAGGAGACACACCGGAGTGCGTAGTCAGCTTGCCTTAAAGCTGGTATCCCCGAAGCACATTCCGGCGTTAACGAGGCATCAGAGATTATGTCTACTAGTCAACGAGTTGAATCTCAACCAGTTCTGAAGAATTTCGTTCCGTACAAGCCCAAGAAGGGCGAAGCCTACATGAACGAAAAGCAGCGCGAGCATTTCAAGAAGATCCTGCTGGACTGGCGCAACCAGTTAATGCAGGAAGTTGATCGAACGGTGCATCACATGCAGGATGATGCCGCCAACTACCCCGATCCGGCCGACCGCGCCACCCAGGAAGAAGAATTCAGTCTTGAGCTGCGCACACGCGATCGTGAACGCAAGCTGATCAAGAAAATTGACAGCACGATCGAACTGATAGCCCAGGACGATTACGGTTACTGCGAATCCTGTGGCATTGAGATTGGCATTCGACGACTGGAAGCCCGACCCACTGCCAACAAATGCATCGACTGCAAGACCCTTGATGAAATCAAGGAAAAGCAGTTAGGCAGCTAATCCTCGCTCCAGTCACACCGGAACCCTGCCTGCTTTGCAGTGTCCCTGTCGCTATCTTGAAGTCAGCTAGTTCGTCGGTCATCCGGGTCGCCTCAGCGAGCGATCCGGTTTGTATACGCCTATGTCGACGTTGAACTCCAGCATTCAAGCACCCTATTGCGGTCGCTTCGCACCCTCGCCCACCGGGCCTCTGCATTTCGGCTCACTACTGGCGGCGATCGCAAGCTTTCTCGACGCACGGGCCCATGGGGGCCAATGGCTTGTGCGAATTGAGGATCTCGATCCACCACGGGAACCGGCTGGCGCCGCCGACTTGATCTTGCGACAGCTGGAGAGCTTTGGTCTTTGTTGGGATAGAGAAGTCCTCTACCAAAGTGCGCGCTTGCCAGCCTACGCGCAGGCACTGCAAACCTTGCAAGCGCAAGAGCGCTGTTACTCCTGCACCTGCTCTCGACCCCAGATTCGCGACATGGGCGCTGTCTACGATGGCCATTGCCGTCATCGGTCCCACCCCCCGACGTCCGAGTATGCCCTGCGGGTAAGAACGGACCCGCTGGTAATTGGCATCGACGATTCCATCGTAGGCTCTTATTCCCAGAACATTGCCAGTGACTGCGGCGATTTTGTCATCCGCCGCAAGGATGGCTTGTTTGCTTACCAGCTTGCGGTTGTCGTGGACGATGCCTTTCAGGGAATCACGCACGTTATCCGGGGTGCTGATCTGTTGGATTCGACGCCGCGCCAGATCTTCCTGCAACGCCTGCTACAACTCCCGACTCCGGTCTATGGCCATATTCCACTCATCGTGGATGGTCAGGGCGAGAAACTGAGCAAGCAACGCTTCGCACCCGCCATCGACAGTGCCGATGCCCTGACCCTGACCCACGCCGCGCTGTCTGCCTTGGGTCAGCGAGTCCCGCCGCTGAAGGATTTCTCGGACAACGCCGCACAGCTGGAATGGGCCATCCGGAACTGGGATATACAGGCCGTACCCAAGTTAGCTACTATTCCACAAGCTTCGCGGCTCTAATGGATTCAACGTGTATATACCTCGCCCGCTACTGATACTGCTGATAATCCTCTACCTGTTATTTCTCCTCAGCGTTGACTGGATTAATCAGATGGAAGGCACGTGGTATCGACCCTTTCTCGTCGGTTTTCTCATCATTGCAATTGCGAGCTGGACCCACCGCGAGCAGGATTCCGACGAGCTGTGAGTCATAAGCAGAGAATGAAAGGCTGCCCCGGATGAACTATGAGTTGACGACCATCATCGGGCTCGGCAGCGGGTATCTGGTGCTGCTGTTCGGCATTGCCTTTGCGACCGAACGCGGCTGGATTCCGCAGCGCTATGTTCGCCATCCCGCTGTCTATGTGCTGTCGTTGGGTGTGTTTGCCAGTGTGTGGGCCTACTACACCTCGGTAGGCAATGCCCTGGACAGCGGCTACGGCTACCTGGCGAACTCGATAGGTATCTCACTCGCTTTCCTGCTCTCGCCACTGCTGCTGCGACCGCTGCTTAATCTCACCCAGACATATCAGCTCAGCTCGCTAGCGGACCTCATGGCGTTTCGCTATCGCTCTCCCTGGGCCGGCACGGTAACCACGCTTGTCACCTTGGTTGGCGTGATACCCCTGATTGCCTTGCAGATTCGCGCGGTTGCTGAGACCGCTGACATTCTGTCTCCAGAGGCATCGCGGGGCTCCCTGGCCACGGGTTTCTGCGTGATGATAACGCTGTTCTCGATCCTGTTTGGTTCCTCCCAGCAGGCCGGTCGCACACGCCACGACGGACTTGTCATGGCAATAGCCTTCGAGTCCCTCGTCAAACTCGCCGCCTTTCTGATTGTCGGGCTGTTCGCCATCTATGGTGGATTTGGAGGATTTAGCGGACTGGATAATTGGCTGCAGACTCAACCGGATTTGCTCGAAAGTCTGCGATCGACCAATTATTTCAGCGCATTCCATCTCACCACTCTGATGTTCTTCAGTGCCGCGGTCGCGATGCCTCATATGTTTTATGTGACTTTTAATGCGAATCGAGGACAAGGCTCTCTGGCTTTCGCGAGTTGGGGCTTGCCCTTGTACTTCCTGCTGATCAGCCTGCCCATCCTGCCGATCCTGTGGGCAGGCATCCAGTCTGGCAGCACCGTACAAACGGACTACCTGCCAGTTGTGATTGGCGTCGAATACGGCAAACCGTTATTGACCATACTCGCCTATCTCGGCGGCCTTTCGGCAGCCAGCGGACTCATCATCGTCATCACTCTGGCGCTGGCCAATATGTGCCTGAATCACCTGATTCTGCCGGTGACCCAGCCTGACGCCAAGAGCGACATCTACCGCTGGCTGATGTGGCGCCGCCGCATACTCATCACTGCTCTTATATGGTCAGGGTTTTTGTTTTATTCACTGCCTGAAGAGAATCCGAGCATCCAGATTATCGGGATCGTAGCATTCACCGGTGGCATGCAGTTTCTGCCAGGTATCATTGCAATCCTTTACTGGCCTGCAGGTAACCGCAAAGGGTTCCTCAGTGGCCTGTCGGTCGGCGTATTGATCTGGCTAATCTATCTGATGTTGCCCATTTTTACCGCGTCCAACCCACTGTCACTGGCTGCGATTAACTGGAGCGGGGTCGGCATCGTCTCATTGATCGCGAATACGCTTACTTTCGCGCTGATATCGATGCTTAGTCAAACCAGCGACGAGGAGCGCAGCTCCGCCGACAGTTGTACGCTGGATACGATCAAACGCCGCAAGCGCAGTGGTCTCGTCGCCAAGTCTCCAAGTGAATTCATCAAGAGTCTGAGCAAACCGCTGGGCAATATTACCGCCACCCGTGAAGTCATGCAGGCCCTGCAGGACCTGAATATTGACATAGAAGACCGTCGCCCCTATGCGCTGCGACGCCTGCGTGGCCGACTCGAAGCCAACCTGTCCGGCCTACTCGGCCCATCCATTGCCCGCGAACTGATCGACGGCTACCTGCCGTACAGCATCGTCTCGCAGCACGGCAGTTCGGACCTGAACGTGATAGAAAGCCGTATCGAAGCCTATCGCAGCAATCTCTCTGGCATGGCCGCCGATCTCGATAATTTGCGTCGCTACCACCGACAGATTCTGCTCGACTTGCCACTCGGCGTCTGTTCACTGAGCTCTGACAATGAAGTCTTGATGTGGAATCGCGCCATGGAGGAGTTTACCGGCATCAACAGTGCCGAAGTGCTCGGTTCGCAGATTGCCGACCTGCATGAACCCTGGCTCTCACTCTTCTCAAACTTCATCGAAGAAGATGCCAATCATTCGTTCAAACATTATTTCGAACTCGACGGCCACAAGAAATCAGTCAATCTTCACAAAGCGCTTATTGAGACTTCCGGCGCGCCTGAGTTGAATCATGAAGGCATGATCATGTTGCTCGAAGACATTACCGAGACCGAGATTCTGGAGGCAGGACTGACCCACAGTGAACGTCTCGCCTCGATCGGTCGTCTCGCAGCAGGTGTCGCGCACGAGATTGGCAATCCGATAACCGGCATTGCCTGTCTGGCGCAAATTATTCGTGATGAATATACCGACACCGAACTGAACAAGCTGGCGCGGCAAATTATCGAACAGACTGATCGCACCTCGAAGATTCTGCAGGCTCTTGTCAATTTCGCTCATGCTGGTACGAATAACACTCAGTATGCGGATGAAGTCGTCTCTGTCGCCGCATGCATGGAAGAGGCGAAGACGCTGATTTCACTGGACAAGAAGAGCAAGGAGCTTGAATTCGTCGTCGAATGCGACTCCGAGGCACGCATCCGTGGGGACAGCCAGCGTCTGCTACAGGTTTTGATCAACCTTATTAACAATGCACGCGACGCCAGTCAGTTTAACGGCAGGATCGTTCTGCAGGCCAGCGTCGAAGGCAACCAGGTGCGTATCACCGTAACCGATGATGGAATAGGAATTCCGGCGGCAATCCGAGACCGTGTCTTCGATCCTTTCTTCACTACCAAGGAGGCCGGAGAAGGCACGGGACTGGGGCTTTCCCTGGTCTTCAGCATAGTTGAAGATTTGGATGGGGATATTGATATAATATCCCCCGTCGATAAATCCCGGGGCACTGGCACGCAAGTAATCATCCGGTTTCCCTGTTATCATGATGAACCGGACCCAGCCCAGAAGGCATCGAATCCCTAATTTTCAGAAAGCATGCAATGACAGCGATGAATCAGGTTTTAGTAGTTGAGGACGAGGAAGTCATTCGTACAGCCTTGAAGCGCCTGCTGGAACGCCATGACTACAAGGTCAGTGAAGCGGGCACGGTAAAGGAGTCGCTGGAAAAATACGACATGGATGATTTCGATGTCATCATCAGCGACTTGCGACTACCTGGCGCTCCCGGCACAGATCTGATCAAGGCAACGAAGACGCCGGTTCTGATCATGACCAGTTACTCCAGTATCCGCTCCGCCATCGACTCGATGAAGATGGGCGCCGTGGATTATATTGCCAAGCCTTTCGAACATAACGAACTGATCGAATCCGTCGCCAAGATCATTCGCGAGAACGCACGCCCTCCCCGCAATAAAGTTGAAGAAACCGAAAGCAGTCAGCCTCCGATGCTGGGAATGATTGGCAGTTGCCCCCCGATGCTGGAACTGTTTCGGCGCATCCGCAAAGTAGCACTGACGAATTCCACCGTGTTGATCAATGGCGAGTCCGGAACCGGCAAGGAACTGGTCGCACGCGCGATCCACAAATTGAGCACCCGCCAGGATCACGAAATGATCTCGGTGAACTGCGCGGCCATTCCGGAGAATCTGATAGAGTCCGAATTGTTTGGTCACGAGAAAGGCTCTTTCACCGGTGCCACCCAGACACGTACGGGTCTGGTCGAGGCGGCTGACAATAGCACCCTGTTTCTCGATGAAATTGGCGAATTGCCGCTGGAAGCCCAGGCGCGACTGTTACGCGTATTGCAGGAAAACGAGATTCGCAAAGTAGGTTCTGTACAATCGCGCAAAGTCGATGTGCGACTTGTCGTTGCGACCCACCGTGATCTGAAACAACTCGTGATCGATGGCAATTTCCGGGAAGACCTGTATTACCGCATCAATGTCATGACCCTGCTCATTCCACCCCTGCGGGACCGTGGCAATGACATTCTCGAGCTGGCCCAGGCGATTCTCAAGCGCACTTGCACCCGACTGAAGACCCCGATGTTAACGCTCAATGAGAGTGCAACACAGGCAATTGCCAGCTATCCCTGGCCAGGCAACGTTCGCGAACTGGAGAACGCTATTGAGCGTGCCGTGGTACTTGCTGAGAGTAATGAGATCGGTGAAGAATTGCTGGCAATTGATAGCGAGACGGCGTCCAGCCGTTTCTCGACCGAGAGACCCCATGCCTCCCAGTCCCTGAGTGAGCCCGTTGAAGAACTGTCGCTCGAAGACTATTTCCAACGCTTTGTTCTGGAACACCAGGACGCGATGAACGAAACCCAGCTCGCGAAGAAGCTGGGGATCTCCCGCAAATGCCTGTGGGAGCGCCGCCAACGTTTCGGCATTCCCCGCAAGAAGAAACAGCTTGCGGATTGAGTCCCGGGCCCATGCCGCCAGACGCAAACGTGACAGCGCAGCGGGCCGGCGAACCTTAACTGCGACAATCAAATTTTGTTACTGCTACGCAATTACCCAAATTTCAGTGAAATTTGGTAACAGATTAACGCCTTTAAGGAATTGGTTACTGAATTCAAAAATTACAACTCTTTGAAATATTTCACTATTTTATTATTGGCACGGTTCCTGCTCCTACTCGCAGGCTAATAACAATAAATAATAATAATAAGCTCCAATAAAAAGAAAAATCGCATTACTGAGTTGAACAACGAAGTTTAGTGCATTAAATAAAAACAAGGTCGGGTTTGAGGCCCTAACAATAGCCTGTTGCTATTGAGCCCCATACATACAACCTATTGCTTATGTGGCACCGCGTGTGGAGCCCAATTTAATAACAATAATAAAAAACCATTAATAATAATAAAAAAAGCAAACTTCCTGAGGGGGGTGGAATCACCCCCCAAATCTATCGTCAGCACCTTCTCGCACCACAAACCACGCTTTAATTTCTGCAGTATCCGTGTATTATCCCGATACCTTTTCACGCATCCTGATGCCTGTGCCTGTCCGATCTCGATCATCGGGTTCACGCGTCCACAGCAAGGCTTGTTCCACTTCCTTCACCTTGGTCATCTATGCGAAGTAGCAGATTGAAATGAATTATCTCGCAGCATTACCGGGCGCAGAAAAGGCGACAGTACTGGAACGTGACCAGCATACGATTTCCCGCAAGAACATCTCTCCGAACGCATTGAAGGCCCTTTATGCCTTGCGTGACGCTGGTTATTACGCCTTTCTGGTTGGCGGTGGGGTCAGGGACTTGTTGCTGGGAAATTCCCCCAAGGATTTTGACATCGCCACCGATGCCACGCCCGAGGAATTGAAGCGGGAATTCCGCAATGCCCGCATCATTGGCCGTCGTTTCAAAATCGTGCACTTGCGTTATGGCCGGGAGATCATCGAAGTAACGACGTTCCGTGCCCATCACGAACAACAGAATGAGATTGCCGATAACGTCTCCCGGCGCCAGATCAAGGATCTGGACTCGGCACACTCCTCTGATGGCATGCTCCTGCGCGATAACGTATTTGGCACGATTGACGCCGATGCGATGCGCCGGGATTTCACCGTCAATGCCTTGTACTACACAATCGACAATTTCCAGGTACTGGATTTCTGCAATGGGCTTGACGATCTCGCGGAGCGACAGATTCGCATGATTGGTGATCCTCGCGAGCGCTACAAGGAAGATCCGGTTCGTATGTTGCGCGCGATCCGCTTCGCCGCCAAACTCGATTTTGACATCGAACCGGCTACCCGTGCGCCAATCGATGAAATGTCGCATTTACTCGAGTCGATCTCTCCGGCGCGACTGTTCGACGAAACCATCAAGCTCTTTACTAACGGCTATTGTGAAGCCACTTTTGCCCTGTTGCGGCAATATAAGTTGGGACGCTACCTGTTTGGCCCCACTTTCGAGGTGCTGGACAGGCTGCCAAGCGATGACGTGGCCGCTCGCGTCATCGATCTCGCACTACGAAACACCGATGATCGACTTGCCGATGGCAAGTCGGTGACTCCGGCCTTCCTGTTTGCCGCGCTGTTGTGGCCTGTACTCCAGCAACATTTACGCAAGCTGCCAGACGATGGGTTCGGGCAGATTTCATCTATTCTTCGGGCGGCCGACAGCGTCATCATGGAGCAGTTGCAATTCACGGCTATTCCCAAACGCTTCACAGCCATGACGAAAGAGATTTGGGAACTGCAAGTGCGTTTGGAAAAACGCAATAAGCGTGGCGCCGAGGCCGCCTTCAGTCATCCGCGCTTCCGCGCGGGTTACGATTTCCTGCTACTGCGGGAAGAAGCAGGTGAGAACCTTCATGGTCTCGGTGACTGGTGGACGGAATACCAGCTTGCCGACCCGGCGCGTCGACTGCAGATGACCGAGTCATTCGCCTTGCCAGGCAAGAAGCGCCGACGACGACGTCGCCGCGGCGGTGCAGGTGGTACACAGTGACGCGCAGCAGTGGCTTCAGTCGCAAGCCCCCGCGCTTCATCGCAGTTGAGGGACCTATTGGTGTTGGCAAGACCAGCCTGTGCAAACGCCTTGCCGATTCCTTCAACTACAATATGCTGCTGGAAAACAGCGACGACAACCCGTTCCTGGCCCGTTTCTACCAGAACCCGCGCCAACATGCCCTGTCGACACAGCTGTTCTTCCTGTTTCAACGCGCTCAGCAAATGCAGGAGCTGCGCCAGGACGATCTGTTTGAACCGGTTCGTGTGGCCGATTTCCTGATCGAGAAGGATCAGTTGTTTGCACGACAAAATCTCGATCCGGATGAGTACGCGCTCTATCAGAAAGTGTTTCAGCACCTGACTATTGACGCGCCGACGCCGGATCTCGTGATCTATCTGCAAGCGCCTACAACGGTGCTACTGGACCGTATTCGTAAACGTGGTATCGACGCCGAACAACTGATCGAATTGCCCTATCTTGAAAATTTGAATACAGCCTATACCGAGTTTTTTCACTATTACAGCAAGTCTTCCCTGCTCATTGTGAACAGTGCCGAAATCGATCTGGTCCAAAATGAGGATGACTACCAGCAATTGCTGGACTATATTGTCTCCTGTCCAAGCGGTACGACGTATTTCAATCCGCGCCAGACATTGCTGTAGACCCCGGGCGCGACCAGGCTTACGGCACCGCCGACTCAGAGCAGAATCTTCCTCTATTCAATCATCGAGAGCCCAGCGTTTCCATCATGAGTGCCACCAGCCGCAATAACAGCGTTACCCTGACCACCCTGCAAGAAATCAAACGGCGCGGCGAGAAGTTTGCGTGCCTGACTGCCTACGATGCCTGCTTCTCGACTATCCTGAGTGAGGCTGGCGTGCACGTTATTCTTGTCGGCGATTCACTCGGCATGGTCCTGCAGGGACACGACAGCACACTGCCTGTTACGATGAAACATATGATTTATCATATGGAGTGTGTTAAACGTGGCAACCGTGGATCATTGCTTGTCGCGGACCTTCCGTTCATGAGCTATTCTTCCGAAACGCAGACACTGGAAAACTGCGCGGCATTGATGCGAGCAGGCGCTCAGATGGTGAAGCTGGAAGGCGGAGCGTGGATAGCCAATACCACTCGTCTGCTTGCCGAACGCGGTATCCCCGTCTGCGCTCACATGGGATTGACGCCACAATCTGTAAACCGAATTGGCGGATTCCATGTACAGGGGCGCGACACAAACCAGGCCCAGACAATCATCGAGGAAGCCTTGCTGTTGCAGGAAGCCGGCGCCAGTATCCTGTTATTGGAATGTGTCCCACGCTCACTCGGCAAGACCATCACCGAGCAACTCGACATCCCCGTGATCGGCATCGGGGCCGGTCCGGATACGACCGGACAGATCATGGTGCTGCATGATGTGTTGGGGGTATCGCCCATCACACCGAAATTTGTCAAAAATTTCCTCGCCGAATCCACAAGCGGAATTCCAGGGGCGATTACAGCCTATGTGGAAGCCGTACAATCCGGCGCCTTCCCAGCGCCGCAACACTGCTTCAATTGAGCGACACCAGCCATGCTCAACCTGACCCGCAAGCGCGAACTCCGCGCAGAACTGGCAGCAATCCGCCGCGACGGCCGCTCCATAGCGCTCGTTCCGACTATGGGCAATCTTCACGCAGGACATATTGAACTTGTGAATCAGGCCCGGGCGCGGGCGGATTTCATTGTCTGCACGATCTTTGTCAATCCTCTGCAATTCGGCGCGGGTGAAGACCTTGACGCCTATCCTCGCACGCTTGCCGAAGATATCGCGAAGTTGGAAGCGGCCTCCTGCGATTGCCTGTTCGCACCTGCGGTGGAGGAAATCTATGACACCGATCTCGCTGTCGCAACCCGGATACACGTCCCGGATTTGTCTGACGAGTATTGTGGGCGCAGTCGGCCGGGACATTTCGATGGCGTCGCCACTATCGTCAGCAAGTTGTTCAATCTCGTGCGGCCAGACCTGGCCGTATTCGGTCTGAAGGACTATCAGCAGTTTCTGATTATCCAGAAACTTGTGACTGACCTCGAATTCGATATCGAGTTGCTGGGTGTTGAGATTCAGCGTGAGGCTAGTGGTCTGGCAATGAGTTCCCGCAACCGCTATCTGAGCGCCACTCAGCGCGTGCAGGCGGCGCTCATCCAGCAAACCCTGCAGTCCATGCGCAAACAACTCGAAGCCGGTGCCCGCGATTTCAGAGCCATCGAAACGGCGGCGAAGGATCGCCTGTCTGCGGCCGGTTTCGACGTCGACTACCTTTCAATTAGTGCCGCAACCACACTCCGACGCGCCGAACCTGGCGAACGCCAACTTGTTATTCTTACGGCAGCACGCCTCGGACCCACTCGGCTGCTCGACAATATTCGCTTCGCACTGCACGACTGAAATTCAGGGTACACGCGCCAGGGCGCCGGTTGAGCGAGTCCGGGCAATGCGGCATACTTGGCGACTCCAAGGAAGCCACTCATGTCAGAAGAAAAAATCTACCCCGTCTCTCCGGCCGCGGCCGAGTTCAGCCATCTCAGCAAGGCTCGGTTCGACGAGTTGTATGCACAATCCATTGCCACCCCGGATGAATTCTGGGCCGAGCAGGCAGGCCAGCTCCTGCATTGGCACAAGCCATGGAAGTCGGTAGTAAGTAGCGAGTTTCGCACGGCGCAAACCAGTTGGTTTGCCGGCGCCCAGCTTAATGTTGCATTCAATTGCATCGATCGGCATCTCGAACGTCGCGGTGAGCAGACCGCGATCATCTGGGAAGGCGATGAGCCCACTGACGACAAGAAAATTACCTACCGCGAATTGCACCGCCAGGTGTGCAAACTCGCGAATGCGTTGAAAGCGCGAGGTGCGAAAAAAGGTGACCGCATCTGTATCTACATGCCGATGGTACCTGAGGCCGCGTACGCAATGCTCGCGTGTGCCCGCATCGGCGCCATTCACTCCGTCGTTTTCGGCGGCTTCTCGCCGGAGTCATTGAAGGACCGGATTCTTGATTCCGACTGCCAGATCGTGATTACAGCCGATGAAGGAGTGCGCGGTGGCCGCACGATTCCCTTGAAGGCGAATGTCGATGCCGCCGTTGCCAACTGTCCCAATGTCCACAGTGTGTTTGTTGTGAAAAGGACAAGGGCCGCCGTGCCGTGGACCGAAGACCGCGATGTCTGCTACCACAAGGCCACTGAGGCGGCGAGTGCGGAGTGCGAGCCAGAATGGATGGATGCCGAAGATCCCTTATTCATTCTCTATACCTCTGGTTCCACCGGGAAGCCGAAGGGCGTCCTGCACACGACAGCGGGTTATCTCCTAGGAGCCGCCATTACCCACAAGTATGTGTTCGATTATCATGATTCTGAAGTTTACTGGTGCACGGCCGACGTAGGCTGGGTCACTGGTCACTCCTATATCGTCTATGGTCCGCTCGCGAATGGCGCCATCACCCTCATGTTCGAAGGCGTTCCAACCTATCCTGATGCCTCCCGGTTCTGGGAAGTGATCGACAAACATCAGGTCGCGATTTTCTATACTGCCCCAACGGCACTGCGCGCGCTGATGTCAGCAGGCGACGCCCCAGTGCAGAAGACCTCGCGGCGCTCGCTTCGGCTGCTCGGATCGGTTGGCGAACCGATCAATCCCGAGGCCTGGGAATGGTATTACCACGTGGTCGGCGACAGTCGCTGCGCGATAGTCGACACCTGGTGGCAGACTGAAACCGGTGCCATCATGATCACCCCCATTCCTGGTGTCACCGACCTCAAGCCGGGTTCCGCGACCCGACCTTTCTTCGGTGTCAAACCGGCTCTATTGGACGCAGAGGGCAAGGAATTGAGCGGTGAAGCGACAGGGAATCTGGTACTCAGCCAGAGCTGGCCGAGTCAGATTCGAACCGTTTACGGCGACCACCAGCGCTGCATCGACACGTATTTTTCCGCCTACCCGGGCTACTACTTCACGGGTGACAGTGCGCGTCGCGATGCCGACGGCTATTATTGGGTTACCGGTCGTGTCGATGACGTCATTAATGTCTCCGGTCACCGCCTCGGCACCGCCGAAATCGAGAGTGCATTGGTACTTCACGAACAAGTGGCGGAGGCCGCCGTCGTTGGCTACCCGCATCCGATCAAGGGACAAGGGATCTACGCCTATGTGACCCTCATGCAGAATTCGACGGAATCCGAGGATCTGCGCCGGGAACTCATCCAGTTCGTTGGCAAGGAAATCGGCGCGTTCGCCAAGCCGGAGGTGATTCAATTTGCGCCCGGATTGCCGAAGACCCGCTCCGGCAAGATCATGCGCCGCATACTGCGCAAGATCGCCGCCAATGAACTCGACAATCTCGGCGACACGACCACCCTGGCTGACCCGGCCGTAGTGGATCACCTCATCAGCAATCGCGTCAATCAATAGGGCACTCACGAGGCTGTCAATGCATCATGCTGGAACTACGACCCAACTGTGAACGCTGTGACAAGGATCTGTTGCCCCAGTCATCCGAGGCCTGCATCTGCTCCTTCGAATGCACGTTCTGCCGCGATTGCGCCGAAAATGTGTTTTCTCTGATCTGCCCGAACCGCGGAGGCGATCTTGTCACGCGCCCGACGCGTGCCACTGCCCTGCTGGAGAAATATCCGGCATCGACTAAACGAGTCACAAAGTAATCACGGGCGACATGTCTCACTATTTGGCGACAGTGCGATGGCAACGCAACGACGGCGACTTCCGGGCACGAACCTATTCCCGTGAACATCTATGGGAGTTCGATGGCGGCAGCGTGGTTCCTGCATCGGCTTCGCCCCAGATCGTCCCCCTGCCAATGTCCAACGCGGTGAATGTCGATCCTGAGGAAGCCTTTGTAGCGTCTCTGTCATCTTGTCACATGCTGTTCTTTCTCGACCTGGCCGCGCGTGCCGGCTATCAGATCGACAGTTATGTGGATGCCGCCGAGGGCCGCATGGGAAAGAACGCTCAAGGCAAAACGGCGATGACCGAAGTTACGCTGCATCCCGTCGCCCTTTTCTCGGGACCTGAGCAGCCGGATTCGGCTACCATCGCCTCATTGCACCACAAGGCGCATGAGTTGTGCTTCATCGCCAATTCCGTAACTACCGCGGTCGCAATCGCCCTTTAATCCTGTCCTGACATCCTGCTCAATTGCGTTGTCCCGGAGGCTCAGGCATAGTGGATCGCACGATAACCGAAGTCTGAGTCCGTAATCCAGGTCGTGCCCGCAGCTTCTATGCCTTCACTTTTCCTTTCTCGCTTGCGCTACAGCAGCCGTGCTCCGGTGAGTCTGCTGCGATTGCTGATGGGCCTGTTTCCCCTGACATTGCAGGGCACAATCACCCTGCTGATCACGGCAATGGCCCTGCGAGTTTATGGTTATGGGGCGATGGATCTCGTCGTATTCGCGCTCGCCATCTGTGCCTTGACAATCGTGATAGCGAGCCTGTTCTGCGCCATCATCTGCGGCATCCTGATTCAGCGTCGCGTGCATCGGCTTTTGCTCACCTCAAGGGGATATGCGAAGGGAATCCAGGTTGAGGCCGGGTTCCCGAACGAGACCGGCTTTAGCTTACCGGTACTGACCTGGTTTCCTCTGGTCAAGCTGACCTGGCGCGTGGTTTATCCGGATTACATCGACACGCGGGTACGCGTCTCCGGCGACAACGTACTCTATGAGGAGATAATTCCTCGCAGACGCTGTCTGACCGATCACCTTGTGCGACAGTTCACGGTCTCCGATGTCCTCGGTTTTTGTCGCTACACCTGGCGACAGCAGCAAGAGCTGGACTGCATGGCGCTACCCCAGACCAACACGATCAAACCACTACCTTTACTCCGCTCGATGACAGCCGAGGACGGCATTCCCAATCCGACCGGCAATCCCGATGGCGATCGCATGGAAATTCGCCCCTATGTGCCGGGAGACTCGGTACGCAACATCATGTGGAAAGTGTATGCCCGCAATCGCCAATTAAATGTGCGTCTGGCTGAAAGGAGCGTATTTCACAGCAAACGAACGGTAGCGTACCTGTTGAGCAGCCGCAACGACGAAGCGGCAGCGGCAATTGCGCGGGTAGCGCTGGAGTCGGGAGCGCTGGGAGAAGACTGGGTATTCGCTGCCGATGGCACCGAGACGCCCTCGGACAAACTGGCTCCGGCACTGGTAGCCATTGCGCGCTCACGGGCGCTGCATCGCCCCTATAGCTATGGTCTGGACCAGTTTCTATTACAGGCGCTAGGCGGCTCCAGCGCTCACTGCATCGTGTTCGCCGCGGCCGAGATGGCCCCCTGGCTACCCCATTTGAAGCTAACAATGGCGCGTTATCCCGGTCAATTCTCCTTGGTGCTGGCCACAGACGGTTTCGATGAAGGCCAGCGAGAGTCGCTCTGGAAGCGACTGCTCCTGCGCCCACTGCAACCGGTAGCCGGCAGGAGCACAAGCAGTTCGCGTGGCGATTTGCGCAATTTATTGACCGAAATGGGTCAACTAGTAGAATCAACCCTGATTGTCGACCGGGCTTCGGGGTATAGTTTCGATCAATTCTTCAGGAAAGTGTGAGCCATGACCAAGGCCGGAGAGGTTGGACTGCGCTATCTGCCCACGAGTTTACGTGCGGCCATCGTCGCCAGCAGTTTCTGGGTATTAAGCCTGTCCATGACGGTGCTGAGTGGCTCGGTCGCCGGTGTGCTGGGCTGTATGATCGCCAGCTACCTGATGGATTCCGGGCTGCGCCGTTCACCGTTGCAATTGCTGCGCACACCAACTCTCATCGCTGCCATTCTCGGCATCTGCCTGATTGGGCTCCTGCTTGCGAGTTTCGTCACTGGCACCTCCCTGCTGGCTAGCGCCTTCTCACCCATCGTCGCCTTTAACACCGGCGAGGCGGTGAAGTGGTTTGTCTTCAGCGCTGCTGTCACCGCCATTCTGCGCACGCTTGCACAGCGCACGAGTTTCGGTGCTGTACTCGAAATCGTTTTCGTCGCCACTGCTTTCGTCATCACGCTCTCTGCGCATCGCAATGGCATGATTCATCGCCCCTTCTTTATTGGCGATTTCGCTCTCGTGCGCGGAATTGACCCTTCGGCAATCCTGATGGCAGTGGGCTGTGGTGCCGTGCTTACTCTGGCTGCGTTGCTCATCACAGAGAATAATCAGCGCCGTCTGCCCTACCATTTCGCACTGATTGGAATCCTTTGCTTCTCGCTGCTCATTTACGTGCGCATGTTTGGCCTGCCCACACCTCAGCTCACAGACGATCTGGGATTGACCGGCGCGGAGCAGATGGGTGGTGGTGCGCAACGGGATAATCCGTTCCGTGACGGCGAGAACGACGCCAGTGACAAAGAGGCGCCTGTGGCAGTAGTCGTCTTCAGGGACGACTACGAACCGATTGACGGCTCTTATTATTTTCGTGAATCCGCCTATTCCGAGTTTCGCGGCACCATGCTCGACTTCACCAGTCGTGCGGATATGGATCAGGACCTGATCGAGTCTATCGGCGCCGGTCGCACCGAGACCGAACAGATGCCGCTGGCATTGGACCAGCGAACACCAGTACGCATGACGATCGGCATGTTGGTGCCGCATCGAAATCCTTTCGGACTGGAAACACCGATAGCCTACGAGAATGTCCCAAACCCGAATAATCTTCGCTTCAAACGCACTTATGACGCTTACTCATTGGCGCCAACCTATGATTTCAATTATATGCTCGGTCGCGAGACCGGTCGCGCGGACTGGTCTGATGAAGTGCGGCAGAAGTATCTGGAAGTGCCCGATGACCCGCGCTACAAGGAACTGGCAGAGTCTCTCATCACCGACCTGCGTCCGCAGTACGCCGATGATGCCTTTGCAAAGGCCTGGACGGTGAAGACCTATCTCGACGAAAACGGCATTTACAGCCTGAAAAACCAGCACGCCTACGCGGATGATCCGGCGGCATCCTTCCTGTTCGGTGACCTGACTGGCTATTGCATGCATTTTGCGTTTGCCGCGACCTACCTGTACCGCAGTCTCGGCATCCCTGCTCGGGTGGGCGTCGGTTATTCGGTGCCGGCGAGCAATCGCGCGGGCGGCTCAGCCCTGCTGATTCAGGCCATTCACGGTCACGCCTGGCCCGAGATCTATTTCCGCGACATCGGCTGGGTCATTGTCGATCCAGCCCCGCAACAGACACTGGTAGACATGACGACAGACCCGCAGAATGATCTGCAACAAATGCTTGGTGACATGCTGCGTGACAACGCTTCGTTCGAGGATTTCCTCGACTCCCAGCAAACCTCGTTTATCGAATTGCAGACGGTGCTAAACATACTCTACTTGATCGTGGGCCTGACACTGCTCGTGGGATATGGCACGAAAGTCTACCGGCTTTGGTTGCCGGCCTATGCGCGCACTGAAAACCAGTATCGGGCGAGTTATCGCGCGGCATTGGACAAGCTGTCAGCGATCGGCGTACACCGGCGGCCGGGTGAGAGTCGAGAAGCCTTCGCCCGCCGAGCAAGCACAGTCTCACCGACCTTGACCGAGATGACAGCCTTGCATCTGCAGAGCGCACTGGGTGCAACCAAGGCGGCGAACGACGCCAGCGCACAATGGCGTCGACTGCAGCAGCGTGTGGACACAGAAATTCATGCCAGCACCCAATTTGGCAAGCGACTGCTGGCCCTGATCAACCCGTTTTCCTGGATGCTGACGCGTTAGCAGGCATCCCGTGAATCCCCGCCTTACCTTCAACTGGAGTAAAGCATGACGTCTGAGAGCACGGCAGAATTCGCCGCACTGGAACTCGAATCCACCACAGTCACCGACAGCGGCGGCGCGCTGCGACAGGCCGCCGATGTCTTGCACAAACTGATACAGTCGGTGAAGCAACAGGTGCTCGGGCGCGATGACGTCATCGAGCTGGCGATCATCGCGCTGATAGCCGATGGCCATGTGCTGCTGGAAGATTTCCCCGGCTCAGGCAAGACCACGCTGGCGAAGGCTCTGGGTGAAGCAATCGTTGGCGAGGGCGGCAACGCGGATCCGGCCATCGTTCCTTTCCGGCGCATCCAGTTCACCCCCGACCTGTTGCCATCCGACGTCACCGGTGTGCCCGTGTTTGACAGTAATAGCAATGAGTTCCATTTCCGACACGGCCCGCTGTTCGCCCATGTCGTGCTCGCCGATGAGATCAATCGCACCTCTCCAAAGGTACAATCGGCGATGCTGGAGGCGATGGGCGAGAAACAGGTCACTGTCGACAACGTCACTTACCCCCTGGATGAACTGTTTTTCGTCATCGCGACTCAAAATCCGCTGGACCTCGTCGGCACCTATCCGCTGCCGACTCCACAACTCGACCGCTTCCTGTTCAAGATCACCATGGCCCATATCGATCGTGAAGCTGAACTGGATGTTCTGGCAACCTACAAAGAGCGACGCGACAGGAGCCACGGCAAGATCACCGTCAGCCGCGACGAGGTGATTGCGGCGCGGCAAACGATCGACAGTGAAGTGGTAATCAGTCCGGCTGTGAAGACTGCTCTCGTCGACATCTCCCGCAATCTGCGCGAGGACGATCGGGTATTACAGGGAAACTCAACCCGCAGCATGGTGCTCTTGCTACCCGCACTGCAGGTCGCGGCGGTGCTCAGAGGTCGCAACTATGTGAGCGCGGAAGACATCGAGTTATTGCTTCCGCGCGTACTGGGACACCGCATCGAGCTCGCTCCGGGGGTCTCTGATCTGAAACGGGTACTATTGGACAATATGCGCGGCCCCATGGAGCAACTGGCACGAGGCACCCTCATCTAATGCTATTCCGACGTCGCTATAAATCCTGCGTCGTCGGGTTTGGCCCGCTGCTGTGCGGCGTGTTTTTAGCTTGCGCCAATTCCGCCTGGTCACAGGACACTGACGAACCCGAAATCGGCTCTATCGAGATACCCGAGGTGCGCATGCCCCTGTGTTTCGGGTTCAGCGATATCACCGATGTTCGCGCACTGGAGGTGTGCAGCGCACTCAACCTCGATGAGAACGTTAAGGCTCGCGAGCTGAGTGAACAATGGCTGCGTGAACAACCTGACAATCCCGCTGCCCAGTTTGCGCTGGCCGAAGTGCTGTTCACTGTTGAAGGGAACATGGCACGCGCGCTCTATCACCTGAACCGCGCCGAGGAGCTGACCGGTTACACCTCACTCACCGAGGCCATTGCCGCTGACAATGTCATTTGGCATTACCTGACCTTAAGTCAGCTTTCCTATGTGCATCAATTGATGGGGAACCAGCTCAAGTCGCTGGAATACCTGGACAAGCTGCATGACATCTATGGCCAGGAGATCGAGTCCTTCCGTGGCTGGCCATTAATCAAGCTGAAGCAATACGAGGCCGCCCGGGCCAGCGCCAATCTGGTCCTGCAGACGAGTGATAATGCGCGGGAGCGCTCCCGTGCGTGGAATACACTGTGTGCAGTTGAACTGGCGAGTCTGCAACCAATCGAGTCCCTCTCTGCCTGCGACCGGGCCATTGACGAAGATGAGAATCTCGCTGACAGCAGCAATGACTATGACACCGTGTACCTGAGCAACGCGTCCGAGGTTTCTCTGAGCCTGCTACAGATTGACAAAGCTGAGGAATATCTCGATCGCGCCACCCGTTATCTCAATCCCGACAGCGTCGCCGACCCGTGGATTTACAAGCTGTATCTGACGATGAACCAGAGCCGGTTTGACGAGGCGCGCGAGGCACTCGATCGCATGCTGATCTGGCGTGAGACACAGGACCCGGTAGTGAGCGTAATGAATCGGGCGGAGCACTTCCTGGTTAGCGCCAGTTTTCTGTTACTGGCCGGCTACGCCGAGGATGCCATAAAACTCACGGCAACAGCGCTCAATCAACCGGACAGGAACGGCTCCTACAGCGCCGATGACGCGCAGAAAGACAGCTTCGCCGCACTGCTGAACATGATGGCGAACGAGACCGAATATCAGGTACAACTCGAGATGCTCTCAACGCTGAGCCTCGCGCAAAGACTGCAGGCCCGCCCGCATCTCTGGCGACTCCAACTCGACGCCTGGCGCGCGGAACGGCGAGCCGCCTCCCTGTATGCGAGCAGCGAAGTGCTCCTGAGTCGCTTGCGCCCCTATTCGCCACTGGACGTGCATGTGCCGGAATGGATCGAACCGGAAATCATCCGTATCATGGGCACCGGTGTGATGAGCCAAATGCTTACCCAAGCTGACGCCGCTGGCGCCTTCACTCTGAACCATGGCTATTACAATGCCTATGGAACCGAAATTGCCGCACTGGAACACCAGGACGAAGTCGTACTCGGACTGGGAGAAAGGGCCCTGACGGAACTGCCGTCTCAGGAATCCCTGTTGCGGGGTCGAGTGTCGGCACGTATGGCGCAATCCGCTTGGGAACTCGAAGATTACTCCACGGCGCTGGCTCTCTTTCGTCAGGCCTATGCACTCGATCCCAGTATCACTCGGCGTCTGGGACTGTCACTGCCAGTGACTCTAGTCGGCGATGACACAGCGCTTGCATCCGAGGTGATGGATCTTCTCGCGCGCTCGCCCCGATTCCACACCGACCCTAACGGCCTGCTTCTGGAAGTTACTTCCACACAGGATTTATCGATCTGCCTTAAATCTCGCTCCGCCGAGACGCTCACGTGTTACACTATGGCGCCTGACAGTAGCCAGGGCAGTGCGGAGATCGCCCGTCAACTGGTACTTCAGTTTCACACCGACACGTTTGGCTTGGGATTCGACATCAGCAAGGCACAACGCTCCATGTTGCTTGGCTCCAGCGTCATCCTCAGTGCCCAGACCAACGGCAACCAACAAAACAATCGGGACGCAGTCCTTAATCGCTGAGGCGCGACGGCGAGAATGCGGCGTTCCCTGCCTGGCGCGTCGTCGCGCTATTGCGAGTCACCAATTTGACCAACACGAATTCCCTGAGCAAAACGCTAGTAGTCTTGCTGGCGGCGACGTCGGCACTGGGACCCGCTGCCATGCAGATCCTGTTACCGGCTATCCCGGTGATTCGGCAGGAACTCCAGGTCAGCGCCGAAGTAGCCCAGCTCACACTCAGCCTGTCGATGTTTGCCATTGCTATCGGTACTCTGGTTTATGGTCCGCTGTCCGATAAGTTCGGTCGCAAACCTGTCATGCTGCTCGGACTTTCGATCACCTTGTTTGGCTCCGTCTGCTGCCTGTTTGCCCACAGCATCGGCTGGCTAATCGTAAGCCGTTTTATCCAGGCCTTCGGCGGCGCCGTGGGACTGGTCCTGGCACGTGCTATCGTGCGGGATGTCTATGGTGGGCAGGAGGCGGCACGTGTTATTGCCACGCTCGTCATGGTGATGGTTGTGATTCCGATGCTGTCTCCGGCTCTCGGCGGCGAATTGATGATCCTGTTCGGCTGGGAATCGGTGTTCGTGGTGATTGCGGTACTGACAAGCCTGATGGCTTTGTTTCTGTACAAGAGCCTGCCAGAGACTCTGGTAGAGCCGGTCCCTTTTGCCGGGGTTGGCGCGATGCTGATGAATTTCGTGCGACTGTTCCAGTCACGCGTATTCTGTGGCTATGCCTTCTGCGTGACTTTCGTGTCGGTTGTCTTCTTCAGTTTTATCTCTGCTGCGCCAGAGATCATGGTATCGGTGCTGAAACGCCCGGCGACCGAATATGGCTATTACTTTGTTATGGTGCCTGCCGGCTTTATGGCCGGCAATTACACGACCCGCTATTTCGGCCGCAGCTACTCCATGAATACCATGATCGGCGTTGGCGCCAGCATCGCCGTCGGCGGGATTGGCCTGACCATCGCGTTGCAGCTGTTGGGCCTGCATCACCCGCTTGCCTTGTTTGCGCCCGTGGCGCTCGCCATCTTCGGCAACGGTATCACCCTGCCCAATGCCCAGGCGGCGGCAATCAATGAATTCCCCCGCTTTGCCGGCAGCGCCTCGGGGCTGACAGGGTTCCTGCAGATGGCATTCTCGGGGATTGCAGCGCAGCTGGTGGCGATAGTGTTCAATGGTACTGTCTATCCACTGCTGGTCATCATGCTGGGTGCCTCACTTATTTCGCTCATCAGCTTTCGCTTTGGCGTCATGGCGAAACAGCAGAAGGGTTCAGAAGCGCAAAGCACTTAACTGGTCGATGAACGCCGCCTCGTCGCGCAGACAGCGCAAATCGAGCAGTAGACGATTGTTGTTGATTCTGCCAATCACCGGCTTTGGCAGTGACCGCAACGCGAACGCAAGTCGCTGCAAGTCCGCATCACGCTGCCCCTTTGGCGCGGCTACGGTAATTTCTAGCGCCCGACTTTCCAACAGATCCAGCGGCAATGCACCGCTGCCAATCTGACTGCGTGTAGCGACGAGAGCCACGGTGGCGTGCTTACCGAGCACGAGTTGCATGACTGTCAGTACCCGCTCTCCGAGAGCCTCGATCTCGGCCAGCGGTCGCATCAGATCAGCAAATAACGGCAGACGCTCGGTGAGCCGGGCCGGGTCTTTGTAGAGATTAATAACATCGATGAGTGCCGCCAGCGTGATCTTGTCCACGCGCAGAGCACGCTTGAGTGGATTCGCCTTTAACTTCTGCACCAGTGAGTGCTTGCCGACAACCAGGCCGGCCTGGGGACCTCCCAGTAACTTGTCACCACTGAAAGTAACGAGATCCGTCCCGACTGCAAGCACCTCCTGCACAGTCGGCTCATGCGGCAAACCAAACGGCTGCAGATCGAGGAGCGTACCACTGCCGAGGTCGAATACAAACGGGATATTGTGCTCATGAGCGAGCGCCGCCAATTCCACTTCGGAAACCGTGTTGGTAAAACCGCGAATTTCGTAGTTACTCGTGTGCACCTTCATGATGAGTCCAGTGGCGGGACAAATTGCGTTCGCATAGTCAGTTAGATGCGTACGATTGGTGGTGCCAACCTCCCGCAGCACGCAGCCGGCACTTGCCATCACGTCCGGTATACGGAATGAACCACCAATTTCAACGAGTTCTCCTCGTGAAATTAGCACTTCTTTGCCGGCGGCCAATGAATTGAGCACCAGCAACACAGCAGCCGCATTGTTGTTCACGACAGTTGCGGCTTCCCCTCCCGTCACATCCTGCAGAGATCTTGTGAGATGGATATCCCGATCGCCGCGCTCGCCAAGCTCCAGATCGTATTCCACGTTTACTGCATTGGTCGCTGCAATCGCCATCGCCGTTACGGCGCTGTCAGGTAATCGTGAGCGTCCGAGATTCGTGTGCAATACAGTGCCTGTCAGATTAAACACGGGCACGAGTGAGCTGGCGAACTCAGACTCCACATGCTTCGTGATATGCGCACAGAACTCATCGATAAATCCGGCTGAAAGCAGCCAGGTCTGCACAAAGTCGTCACCTTGTGCAAGCCCATCCCGAATCTCCTGCAAGGAGCGCTGGCAAGCACTCTTGACAGCGGCATGGCCGACACGAGCCCGCAGCGAACTGAGCGAGTCAGTCTGCAATAAGCGATCAACAGATGGCAGAGATTTGAACGGTGACAAGTCAGTCATGCTGTGGTGAATCTGCTTGATGGATTGAGTTGGAGATTACGATTGTTACGATGCGTCCTCAATCTACGTAAATTCACTCGCCAAGGCAAGCTATCAAAGTCCCGGGCCAGGACCTGACAGGACTCACAACAGTCCATGGCTTGCTATCACCCGGGCTCGGAGTCTACACTGCTTACGAATTTCCGGACCGAAGCACGCTTATGTCAGCCAAACACAAAGTCGTCGTCGTCAATAACTTTCATCCCGAAACCGTCGCCAAACTCGATGCCCACTATGAAACCACGCACCTGTGGGAGCTGGCCGAAGAGGAGAAGGCCGGCGTGTTAGCGTCACTCAATGGCACATGTGAAGCAGCCGCTTCGGCCTCCTGGTTTTGTGATCCCAAGATCTACTCCCTGTCTTCTCTCAGACTGCTCGCCTGCTTCGGTGTCGGCGTGGATGCGATCGATTTCAATGCGACCAACGAGCACGGGATCAAGGTAACGAATACCCCTGATGTGCTCAATGATGCAGTTGCGGATCTCGCCATCGCTCTCATACTCGCTACTGCTCGCAATCTTATCAACGCGGATCGCTTCGTGAGAGAACAGCAATGGCCAAACGGGCCATTCCCTTTCGGCCAGAGCCTGGCGGGAAAAACACTTGGCATCATTGGTCTGGGCCGCATTGGTGAAGCGATCGTCGAGCGTTCGCTTCCCTTTAAACTCAAAATTGCCTATCACAATCGTTCACCTAAGTCCGTACCTCACACTTACTATGGGAGTCTGCACGAACTGGCAGAAAATTCCGATTTCCTGCTTAACATGTTACCGGGCGGAACCGGAACGGCACGATTGATCGACGCATCGGTCTTCGCAAGCCTTGGGCCCAATGGTATTTTCCTCAATGTTGGACGCGGTTCGAGCGTGGATGAACCCGCATTGATAGCCGCGTTGCAGACCGGTCAGATTGCCGGGGCCGGATTGGATGTGTACGCACAAGAACCCCAAGTGCCCGCGACTCTGCGAGAATTGGACAATGTGGTACTGATGCCCCACATAGGCAGCGCCACGATACAGACACGACGCGCCATGGGTGATCTGGTTCTGGATAATCTCGCGGCCTGGTTCGCAAACAAGCCTCTACTCACCGAAGTCAATCACGCATGATGAATACCGAGCTGGTCCATTGCGAATGTCCGTGCTGTGGAGAACCGATCCAGCTAATAATCGATTGTTCCATTGCGGAACAGGAATATGTGGAAGACTGCCAGGTGTGTTGCCGGCCTCTTGTCGTCAAGGCTCTGGTCGACAGTGACGGCTTGCCTGACGTAAGCGTGCAAAGCGAAGACCTGTAGGCTGTTGCTATACGGTATGTGATCAGCCCACACGGGGGTTTTGACGTCGCTGCAGCGCTGGATACAAAAACACCACCAGCACGATAATTCCTGCACCCACATAGAATCCACCATCCAGTTCCCGCTGCTCATCCAGTATGAGTACAGCCAGCACGATGGCATAAATCGGTTCCAGGTTGACCGCGAGCGCCGTAGCGTAGGCAGATAAATGACGCAAGGCCTTGAGTGAGAGCGCAAAGGGAAACAGGGTGCAGGCGATGGCGAGTACAGACAGCCACACCAAGTCCTCACGGTTTGGCAGAATGAATACGCGGGAGGCTTCCGGAAAGAATGCCGCCGGAGCGGTCTCGACGGCGGGCAGCGCGATGAACAGACTCAACACAATCAAGACGAAGATGCCCCCACTGAACATTTCCAGTGCAGTGGCTGTCAGTGCATCAGTGCGAAGAATCAGTCGCTTGTTATATGCGCCGAAAACCGCAACGATCAACGCTGAGAGCAGCCCAACCAGTATCCCTGCATTCATCGAGTCCGGAGTGCCTCCAACCACCAGGGCGATACCGGGCAACACCCCTATTCCGAGCAACAGTTCCTGAGGCATAAATCGTCGTCCGGTAACGATTGGCTCGATCACACACACGAAGATTGGCACAGTCGCCATGCAAGTTGCTGCCACGGAGGCATTGGCGAGCTTGACCGCACCATAGAACGTCAACCAATGCAGTGCCACCAGCACGCCGACGCCACAGAATGCTGCCAGATGTCGGCGCGAGAGACGCGACAGGCCCTTCCATACACGCGGCAGGCCTAATAGCATCGCCGCGACGAGCAACATGCGCCACAGGACCAGCGGCCCGGCCGGCAAGCTGATGATGCGACCGAGAATCGCGGTGAATCCCCACAGAAAAACGCAGAGATGAATTTGCAACCAGGCTTTGCTGGAATCGGGCATCGGCAAGCAATCTCAAAGCATCACAGAGACTCAAGGTCAATGGGCACCTTCGCTCAAGGCGTCAAAGCATAACTCAATTGTCGGGGAATAGCTGCGCGCATCGCGCTCGACATAACTGTGGCTACGCCAACCCACCGGAGTAAATTCCTACATCGCCCTGGAATATTCCCCTTTAATTGCGCGGGCGTAGTCGCTATTCTGAATTCAGCTCCGATCTGCGACTTCATAACTCTCACTCTTGCTTATGCACTGCCTCGAGGAGACCTGCCATGTCCAATATTGTCATCTGTGCCGATGGCACCTGGAATCGCCCAGAGGAAGATCTTGAAAAAGATTTTCCCACCAATGTGCTGAAGCTGGCACGCGCCATCAAACCCTCCGGCCCCAATCTGAAGCAACACGTGTTTTACGACTGGGGACTCGGTTCTTACCATGACAAGGTCACTGCCGGTGCCACCGGTCGAGGCATACACAAGAATATCCTGGATTGCTACCGCTATATCGTGCAGAACTACACCACCGGCGATTCCCTGTATCTGTTTGGATTCAGTCGCGGGGCGTACACCGTGCGCGCATTGTGCGGCCTTATCAATAATTGCGGCATTCTGAAGCGGCCTGTGGCTCGACTGATTAGCGAAGCGTGGAAAATCTACAAGAACCCTCAGGCGAAGTTCCATCCCGATGGCGACGGCGCGAAGGAATTCCGCGCCAGCCATAGCCATGCATCGCGCAAAGTGCATTTTGTTGGCGTATGGGACACGGTTGGAGCCCTTGGTATCCCGTTCAGCGTCATGGCCCTGTTTGACAGTCACGATGAATTCTACGACACAAAAATGGGTGCGAATGTGTCCTATGCTCGTCACGCACTGTCAATCGATGAGCAACGAGAAGATTTCGAACCTACTGTGTGGACGCCACGCACGGGCGTCGATCTTAAGCAGGTGTGGTTTGCCGGCGTACATTCCGATATCGGGCGGCTCGTATCCACCGGACAAGCATACGGGCAACTGCGCGGCCGACATTCCGCTCGCATGGATGCTGGCCGAGGCAAAGACTGCCGGTCTGCAGATCGAGCCGCATATCTTGACGTCGTTGAAAGACGACCCTCTCAGCAAACTGCATCGCTCTCGCAATCATGTCTATCGCTTCAAGCGCCCGCTTCACCGTCCATTGCTGGTGGCCGACAAACCCACGCGGCTGCATCCGAGTGTCAAGCAGCGCTATCTGTCAGATTCCTCGTATCGCCCACCGCAATTGAAGACACTGGTGGAACACTTCGGTTGGGATGGCATTGATGTTGGTAACTGATGCACCGTGGCTGGCAAGCAACCGCTGCGCTGGATCCCTTTATTCTGATCAAGGCGGCCCTATCAAGGCGATGCTGAAGTTGTCGCAGCTATCCAGCACTGTCCCGTCTTCCCGAATGATCTGGACCAACTGCCCGGGAATGTCCTTGATATGCTCCACGAAAGCCTCGGCATTGCCACCGAACTCTGCCGAGGCTCTTACCAGGGCAAACACCTGCTCCCGAAAGTCGACTTCAACAACCTGTGCCGCACCTACCGAGAAGACTTCAACGGTCAGCGCATACAAACTGTCGAAAAAAGGCGTGCCGCATAGCGCCACATCATTCTGACGAATGCTGATCGTAGCTGGCGGCTGCGCCGCGGCCGGTTGGGCCACGGGCTCTTGCCCGTGCTGCGGTGAAGCGATCAGCAGCGAACTCGCAAAGGCGGATAAAGCAATCACAGGAATGGAACGAGGAAATTTCATAGTCGAGCTCCTGATCTGAGACAAAGGTCAATTTCCGAGGCGGTATGCCCCGATTGGCATGACTCGTGGACTCCAATTGATATGTCAAATATTTTTGACAAATACTAGAATCCAACCCGACATATGTCAAATATTTTTTACATACCTCCAACTGAAACGCCTGACAAGGCGTCGCGACATGGAGGACGGTTGATGATTGAGGGTGTGCTGCCTGCTTGGGCTCGGCTACTATGACTGCCAGAATTTGGAACAGGGTAGACCGATGTCGGATTCGGAAATTGAAACGAGACTCAGAGCCAGACTGCCATTAAAGCGGATGGCCCAGGCGTACCTGCCGCTGTGGTTAATGCATTGGTTAATTCGCCATGGCAGCAAGCGTGTGCAATTGCCTGACGATGTGCTTCGTCAGTCGGTGCGTGCAGACGGTGTTAGCTGCGATTGGCTTATCCCTGAAAATTGCCTGCCGGATCGAGTTTTGCTCTATCTCCATGGCGGTGGTTTCGTCTACCCGCAGACACCTCCCCATCTTCAGATGGGCGCCTATCTGGCTCGAGAATCGGGACTGCGGACCCTGATGGTAGATTACCGCGTTGCGCCAGCGCACCCCTATCCGGCCGCTCTGGAAGACTGCGTCACCGCCTATCGCTGGCTAATCAGTCAGGGCTTTGAGGCCAAGCAAATCGTGATCGCCGGCGATTCCGCAGGCGGTAATCTGACACTGACGACACTTATGCGGCTTAGGGATCTGGGTCTGCCGCTGCCAGTGGCTGGCGCCTGCCTCTCACCCGTGGCAAATCTGGCGCATCGCGAGTATACCGGACCAGCGGGAGAAGACCCATTGCTGCACCCGAAGGCGAGGCGGTTCTACAGTCGTTCCTATGTCGGCGCGAATGACCCACGCGACCCCCTGATCTCACCGGAGTTCGGATCCTGGCAAGGGCTGCCTCCGCTCTTGATTCACGCGGGCGACGATGAAGTTTTGAAAGCCGACGCGTTTAAGATCCAGCAACTTGCGACCGCGGCCGGCGTGGAGGTGACCCTGGAAATCTATCCCCGCATGTGGCATGTGTGGCAGATCAATCTCCCCTTGCCGCAAGCCAGACACTCTTTGAATGCCATCGCCCAATTTTTGTCTGGTCGTCTCCGGAAAGAAACAGACTTCTCGGACGACTGAACCTGATTTTTATTATCTGAAACATGAACCTGAATTTCTCTACCGTTAATACTTAATTCCAAACACTTCATTCTATAACCTTAACCCTAACTCTTAAATCCAGACCTCAAAACCCAAAAAGCAGAACTGACACATCGAATCCGGAACATTCATCAATGCTCGCAATTCTTACCTCAGGCAGCTCAACAGGCACTCCTATGAAAATTTGCAACACACTCCTCATCGGCGTAATGACCATTCTGCTGACGACTCTAGCCAAGGCGCAGACACCGGTTCGTTATGACTTGTCATTTGCCAATGCTGTGCATCACGAAGCGCGGATCACGTTAACCCTCTCCGACGTCAGAGCCAATGTATTGGAGTTGCGCATGAGCCGCTCATCTCCTGGTCGCTATGCGCTACATGAGTTTGCGAAAAATGTGTATGACGTCAAAGCAGTCGACCGTGACGGGAACCCCCTGACCCTGACACGCCCATCTCCCTATCAGTGGAATATCAGCAGTCCACCCAATTACGTTCAGGTCAGCTATACCCTGTTCGCCGATCGCGCTGATGGCACTTACTCACAGATTGACCTCAACCACGCTCACCTCAATATGCCTGCCACTCTCATGTGGGCGCGAACCTTTGAAGAGCACCCGGCGGAGATTGCATTTCACGATCTGTTTTCTGACTGGAAGATCGCGACACAACTCGCTACGACAGACGAACCACAGGTATTTTCAGCGCCAGATATGCAATACCTGATGGATAGCCCGACTGAGATCAGTAACTTTAGCCTGCGGCAATTTCAGATTGAATCGAACGGAAAAACATACGCAATCCGTCTGGCAGTACACCATGATGCTACCGAAGACGACGTGGATGAATTGGCTGACTACGCCGAAGCCATTGTGAACGAGCAGATGGCCGTTTATGGCGAGTTGCCGGATTACGACTATGGCACCTACACCTTCATCGCTGACTATCTTCCTTACATCAATGGTGATGGCATGGAGCATCGAAATTCCACCATACTCGCCGATACTGATAGCTTGGCCGGTAACGCCCGTGGTTTAACAAGCACCCTGTCTCACGAGTTCTTCCATAGCTGGAATGTCGAGCGTATTCGTCCTGAAACTCTGCAACCTTTCGATTTCGAACGCGCCAACATGTCGCGAGAGTTGTGGTTGGCAGAAGGCTTTACCCAGTACTACGGCAACCTGCTATTGCGCCGCAGTGGCGCGCGTAACGATTCGGAGTTCAGACAAACCATGGAGAATCTGGTCAATACCATCACATTCTCCCCCGGTCGAGAGCACTTCAATCCTATTGAGATGAGCATGCAGGCCCCTTTCGTCGATGCGGCGACGGCACTGGATCCAACCAATTTCATCAATACCTTCTTCTCCTACTATACCTATGGTGCCGCCCTGGCGATGGCACTTGACCTGAGCTTGCGCAGTGAATTCGGTCTTGGCCTGGATATTTTTATGCGCGAATTGTGGCAACGTCACGGCAAGACCGAGGAGCCGTATGCAGTTCCGGATCTGGAAGCGGCGTTAGCCTCGGTATCTGGTAGTCCTGACTTCGCCAGAGACTTTTTCCAACGCTTTATTTACGGTCGCGAAGCCCCCGATTACTCAGCACTTCTCGCCAATGCGGGATTGGCTCTGCAACCGGAAAATGCAGATAAAGCCAGTCTCGGACGCGTTACGCTATCATTTGATGACGGCAAGGCGACGCTGGCCAGCGCGACGATTGCCGGAACACCGCTTTATCTTACCGGACTCGACCGCGGGGATCAGATCACCAAGATTGGACGTTACCGCATCCGGAATGAACGCTCATGGAATCGGATGCTGGGACGAATCCGCTCGGGTGAGACATATTCCATAGACTATGTGCAGCGCGGTATCACCCGCCACAGCGAAATCACAGCCGTAACCAATCCGACTCTCAGGATTACCGACATCGAAGCGAAAGATGCGGAACAAGCGTCAGCGTTTGAGACTTTCAGAAGAGCCTGGCTTGAGAGCAATATTGAACAGTAAATCTAAACTATGAATAGAGACGGGAGCGCTTGGGAATTTCAGACTCCGCGCAAAAACGAAGTCAGCCGGATTATTCAAGCAAATGGAAGTAGATGAATTTGGCGTCATTGTCATACATCATATGAAAGTTGTTGCTCGCCAGTCGTTCGTCGCTGATATCAATTTCCGTAAACATCTCACGATATGCCGGACTCAGTGAGTTGTAGACCACTTCCTGCACAATCAGAATATTGAAGTGCTCCAAATTGCGGGATCTCGCGTGTTCCTTGAACATATTCCAGATGTAAGGCTGTTTGCGCAATTCTTCATACTTCGCAGCCTGAATCAACGCATCGCCGAACAGGTCATACGAGCGAATACCACCGCTCTGGAACGTGCCCTGAACCGCATTGTAGGCGAGCCCCATAGCAGCCTTGATGGGTCGGGAGCAATTGAAGCGCTTCACTTCCAGATTGAATGCCTCAAACATCTGCAAAGCAGTTGCGACTGCGCTATCGGCGAGCGAGTGAGAGTCGACGGGGAGAAACGGGTAACCGACAGAACTGATAAAACCGTCCCCAGTTTCCTTTAGTCGAAACGCTCGAGAGCGAAGCGGATTATGTTCATAGCCTTTCATACAGATTTGCAGAAAGGATTGAAAGACTCCCATGAAGAATTCCTGTGTCCGCTCATGACGAATTTCCCCCGAGCGCTGCACATCAAACACATTAACAATCGCCTTCCCTTCCTTGAGAGGCATCGTGTTCTCAAGCTCATCGCCCAACTTAATACGCTCGAGCTGATGGGGATAAACGAGTTTTGAGAGTTGGTTATACAGATGCTGCCTTGCATCGGCATCGGTGGACTTTAGATAGAAGCGTGCGCGAATCTTTTCGAAAAATATCCAACTTACCAACGTGCCTGATATTATTCCTTGGGGCAACTGTAATTGATTAAGAAATAGGAATGCGGGATCAATCCAATATAAAGCAGTTCCAACTACTAAACCAAACGCCAAATTTCGTATTACGGTTACCCAGTAGGACGCGTGATATGAGAATGCAGTGCTTAAAAGTAGAACAAAATTTATTTGGCCGGAGAGTTGCAAGTATATGTTTTGCAAACCGTCTTCTGAGCCAACTCCGACGTCCCCCCGTCCTCAGTAGCACTTGGCTTTAGAGTCCGGGGTTAACTGTAACTGCGTTCATAGCCAGCTGTCTTGCATACGCTGCTGGTGTTAATCCGCCCAAAGCCTTC
>JALRBQ010000088.1 GCA_023257655.1 Pseudomonadales bacterium | reverse complement strand
CCGGTTTACAGGCATCCCTGAGGCAATCGCTAGCGAGCTATATTAAGCTGCTAGAGCGTAGTTATCGTCGTTGGCAACTATTAAGTTGCAGTAATTGATTTACGAGAGTTACTACCCTCTCGACATGCACCTTTGGTTTTGACACCGGCGTCGAATCCAGAGCGCCCCCAAATGGTGATCCGTCAGTATAGCATAGATGGGGGCAATAACCGCAGACTGCAAGGGCCCTGAATACGGGGCCTGCAACGATTTCGCGGGTTTTGCCCTTGCAGAGACTTGCCTTTGCGGACTTGTGATTGCATATTGGCAGGCGCTGTCTGCTTCCTGTTTGCCAAGATCAAAAACAAGGATTTATTCATGAAGCTCTTCCAACCTAACCTGCGTCCTTTCGTCTCTTCTGCACTCCTTATCCTGGCGTGTCTGTGTCTTGCTCCGACAGGTTCGGCACAGTCTGGCGTGATACCGGTTGCTCCGGAAGCAGGGGGACACGTCTTTAGTTATTCGGTCATCGATGTGGATGTGTCTGCCGGTGAGTTGCTGGTGGCCTTGCAGGACGAGGTGCTGACGCGCGTCGCTGAACGTGGCGCGACGCTGTATGCGGTGTGGACCCCGGTGGAGAAACCGGTCGATGCCCCGTTTGCCGGTCTCACCACCAATCAGTTGGTTCTTATGCTGGCCTGGTCGGATACGCCGGTGCCTCGCGTTGAAGAGCTGGATCGCGACATCAAGCGACTCGATGCGGTGACTGCAATTCAAAGTCGCCTGTTCGACGCCATCTATCTGCCTTCGGGTCTGACTGTGCCGACGGAGCATGGCTTCTATGTGCACCGTGAGGAAAAGTATTCCGATGCCGATGTGCAAAAGGCTTTTCGGCTCAGTCAGGAAGCCTGGACAACCTGGGAACCGAACTATGGGGTGAAGGTGGTTGGCTTGTTTCGAGAGTTGAATGGCGAAGCAGGAGTGAATAATCTCAATCGCATTGCCTGGTATCCGGATTACGCGATGTGGCTGAACACGCGCAACTTCGCGCAAGATCCGGAGTCGGCGCGGCGCTTTAGTGAGCGTCGGCAGTTACTGATCGAAGGCTCTGGTGTTGCTATCGCAAGCGATCGTCTGATTCCGTTGGCGGATCGCTAGCCGAGATTCGCTGCTTCATAACAAACATTCACTGGCATTCGTGCCAGTCGCAAGCTAGCGGTTCGAATGCCGGACGATGCGTTGCTTGTCTACGGCCCACTCCCGGTCTTTCACGGTTGCCCGCTTGTCGTGATCCTGCTTGCCCTTGGCGAGCGCGATCTGGCATTTCACCAGATGACCCTTCCAATATAATTTCGTCGCGACACAGGTGTGGCCTTTCTGTTGCGTAGCGGTGAACAGCTTCGCCAGTTCGCGCTTGTTTAACAGTAATTTCTTCGTGCGATCGGGCTCGGCGATCACGTGCGTACTGGCGGTATTGAGGGGCGTGACATTGCAACCCAACAAGAGGGCTTCGCCTTCGCGAATCACGACATAGCTGTCAATGAGCTGCACTTTCTTCTGGCGCATGCTCTTCACCTCCCAACCCAGGAGAGCGACGCCGGCTTCGAAAGTGTCCTCGATAAAGAAGTCGTGGCGCGCCTTCTTGTTCACCACAATTGTCGTATCGGGAAGTTTGGAATTTTTGGATTTTGCCATGGGCGGCGATTATAGCGTGGTCGACTTCCTGACGGGGATTTAGTTTGCCGGTGAACGAGCGCAGCGTTGCGTTGTGCTGCGGTATCCCCACTGGTAGAATCCACTGACGCTGGCACAAAACAACAAGATAAGCTGTTGTATTTAAAGGGGAAATGCATGTCATTGGAACGCGGACAGTTCAGTTCGAAGTTGGGGTTCATACTGGCTGCAGCCGGCTCCGCTGTCGGTCTCGGTAATCTGGTGGCGTTCCCGGTGATGGCATCGAAGAACGGCGGTGCTGCCTTTCTGATCGTCTATCTGTTTTTCGTGCTGTTTCTTTGCTATCCGGTGATGATGGCCGAGATCGCCATGGGTCGACGCACCCAGCGCAACCCGGTTGGTGCCTTCGCCGAACTCTCCGGCGGCTCGCGCTTCTGGCATTCCGTTGGCAAGCTCGCGATCATCACGCCGTTCATGATCGCCGTGTTCTACACGGTCATCACGGTCTGGCTCGTCGTCTATATCGAGCGCCTGCTAGTGGGTGATCTCTCCGTGCTGGCGGAGGAGTCGACCTTCGGAGAAGTGGTGGCGGAGCCGGATCTGTTCGTCTACCTGTTTCTGTTGTTAGGACTGGTGTTCTTCATTCTGCTGGGAGGAGTGAAGGGTGGCATCGAGAAACTCGCCCGCGTGCTGATGCCGGCACTTGCAATTATGCTGATTATCCTCACGCTGTTCGTGCTGACCCTCGATAATGCCAGCGCGGGCATCGCCTATTACCTGGTGCCCGATTTCTCCAAGATTAACCTGTCCGTGATCAACGGGGCATTGAGTCAGGCCTTCTTCTCCCTCTCTCTGGGCATGGGAATTCTGATCACCTACGGTTCCTATTTCTCGCGGGAGGACAATATTCCTTCGTCCACACGCATGGTGGCGATTGCCGATACCAGTATCGCCTTCTTCGCCGGTTTGCTGATTCTACCTGCGATCTTTGCCTTCGATCCGAATACCAATACCGATGAGCTATCGACCAGCAGCGTCGGGCTGATTTTCAGCTTCTTGCCGAAGATCTTCCTGTCCATGCAGGTGGCAGTGGGCTATGTGGGCGCCACAATTGTCGCAACGCTGTTCTTTATTCTCGTCTTCTTCGCGGCGTTGACCTCATTGGTCTCTATCGTCGAAATCCCGATCGCCTATCTGATCGATGAATGGTGTGTCAGTCGCCGTCGCGCCATCGCGATCCAGGCCACGGCGCTGACGATCTTCACAATTCCCGCAACAATGTCGTTGGGTATCTCCGACTTCTTTACCAATTTCACGAGTTACGGCGGACTCACCCGCTCCTTCTTCGACGTGGTCTCCAATGTTTTCTACGAGACAATTCTGCCGTTTGTCGGGTTCACCGTATGTATCTTCTGCGCCTATCGCTGGAAGATGAGTGGGCTCAGTTCCGAGCTGGTGATCGGTGATGACGAGTTCGAGGGCTCCTTGCTGCAGAAATACCTGAACTTTGCCCTCGGCACGGTGATTCCGCTCGTGTTGTTTGTGGTCTTTGTCAGCACGGTTAACCAGATCTACTTTGCCTGATCCGCGATGGTAAGCATCCAGCGCAGCGCCCTCGTCCCGCACTCGGCCGAACAGATGTTTGATCTGGTGAACGACATTGAGAACTACCCCAGCTTCATGCACGGCTGTAAGGCGGCGCGCGTGATTTCTCGCTCTGAGCACGAACTTGTAGGTGAGTTGTCGCTGGCGAAAGCCGGCATCAGCCAAAGTTTTACGACACGCAACCGGCTGGACCGCCCCAACACCATCGAGATGGAACTGGTCGAGGGCAGCTTCACGTCCTTTCATGCGCTGTGGAGCTTCACCGCGCTTGGCGATGCCGCCTGCGAAGTGCGTCTGGAGATGGAATTCGAGTACAAACTGGGACTGCTGCAGTTCGCGGCAGAGCAGCTATTCAATAACTCTGCAAACAAGCTGGTTGACGCCCTTGTACAAAGGGCCAGCAAAGTCTACGGGTGAGCGCAGCACAGGAGATTACGTGACTCAGCATGACGATGATGAGGTGGTACCGACCATCCGGGTCGAGGTCGCCTATGCAACGCCACAGAAACAGCTGATCATCCCGCTGCAGGTGCCAGTCGGGACGACTGCCTATGAGGCCGTCATGGCCTCCAACATCACTGCCCATTTTGCGGGCATCGATCCCGAAACTGATCCCATGGGTATTTTCTCCCGCGCCCTCGATGGCAAGGGACGGCCGACACCTCGGGAATACGTTTTACAGGAATTTGATCGGGTAGAAATCTACCGACCCTTGTTGATTGATCCAAAACAGGCTCGCCTCGAACGCGCGGGGCAGGTCAATAACCGCCAGAAATAATCCGACAATGAACGCTGAGACTGTGAATTGCCTGAGGCGACCCCTATAATGGCTACACCCTGAAAATTTAGCCTCAGGGCAAATCTGCAGAGCTGATTACCATGAGCGACTCACACGACCACCACGCACACCGGGCGAAAAAACCGGGATTACTGAAGCGCATCGAGCGAGGTCTGCACGAGTATTACGTGACTTCCTATCGCCGCTCGTTCGCGCGGGCCCAGCGCGATGAGGACGATCTGTTCATGCTACTGATGTTCGCCGAGAATCTGGGTGTGCCGAATCCGGCGGCCTATTACACGATGGAATTGTTGCCTATCATATATGACCGCTTCCATGACTGGCACAAACGCATGGGCATGGAGCGTTCACCTCTGGATCACATCAGTTGCTGCTAGAACTCGCCCGTCGTAAAAAAATTCTCTTCTTCGGAGGCAAGGGCGGTGTGGGCAAGACCACCGTCTCGGCAGCCACTGCGCTGGCTCGTGCAAACGAGGGGGCGCGCGTGCTACTGGTCTCTACCGATCCCGCTCACAACCTCGGCCACTTGTTCGATCGCACTATTGGGCCGAAGCCTCTGCGACTCGTCGCCGGGCTGGATGCGATGGAACTCGATCCGGAAGAAACTGTTAAGGCGCACATGCATGAAATTACCAATGCCTTGCACCAGCTGATGCCGGTCAATCTGCGGGGCGAAGTCGACAAGCACATGACCCTGTCGCGGGATGCGCCCGGTATGCAAGAGGCGGCGATTCTCGAACGCATGGCTGAAGTCATGGAAACCGGCGTCAAGGACTATGACCTCATCGTATTTGATACGGCTCCGTCGGGTCATACCGCGCGTCTGATGGTGTTGCCGGAGATGATGTCGGCCTGGACCGAAGGCCTGATCAAGCGGCGGGAGAAAGCCGATCGATTCGCCGAGGTGGTGCGGGAACTCGGTCGTGACTCCAGTATGCAAGACAAGATCTTCTCCGCCGATGCCGCCGATGTCGAACGTCAGCGCGAGTCCCGAATTCGCCAGATTCTCAATCGGCGACGCCTGCGCTTTACGACCTTGCGCGATCGGCTTGCCGATCCTGCTCAGACTTCTTTTATCATCGTGCTCGCCGCTGAACGTCTGCCGGTGCTGGAGACGATCGAGTTGCACGAGCAACTACGCCGTGCCGGTGTGTCGGTGGATTGCCTGGTCGTCAACAAGCGCTCCCCCGCACATATGGGCGATTTTCTGGAAGAACGGCGAAAGCAGGAAGAGCAACACCTGGCGCGACTAACCGCTGCTCTGCCAAAGATCCCACGCAAAGACTTGTATCTGGTCGCACACGACGTTGTCGGTATGCATGCCCTCGAAGCCCTTGCACAAAGTTTCTGATCGACTGGATTAGGGAGAGCGCAAGTGAGTCTTGATTGCGCTGAGCAAGCGTTAGAGCTGCTCTTCGGGATCGGGGATGAAGTCGCCGGTAAAGCTCACAAGCTGGTCATCGCTGAAAAACACAGTGATGCGTTCCTGACCGCGGACACCGCCACCGGGCTGGAAGCTGTAGATGTAATCCCAGCGATCCTGATGGAACGGATCGCGCACGAGCGGGGTGCCCATTACGAAGATCACCTGTCGTTTGGACATGCCGGGACGCAGCTGGTTGACCATGTCCTGTGTGATGATATTTCCCTGCGGAATCGCAATCTTGTACACGCCCGGAAAATCCAGCGACCCGATGCCGCTGCACGCGGTGAGAATCGGCACAAGGGCGATGAGTATCAGGTTACTGAGGCGTGTCTTGATCATATTCAGTGTTCCAACGGCAGACGCCGGTTGCCTGTTGTGACAGGCGAATTCATTGACTTGCGGCGCTATCCCGATTGGAAGACCTCTCCAAGCTTTGCTTAGCTACTGCGAGCAGGCATAATACCCTACCTGATACGGCAGGAAAACTGCCGACCGTTGCTGACTTTTGCCATCGCTCGATCGCACTTTGTGTGCAGTACACCAATCAGCATTTGCCGGGCCATGCGTGCCCAGAGCCCGATAACCCTGCAGCCCTTGAGACAGCACTATGACTACAGAGAATCAGGAATTACGCAAGGCAGGCCTCAAAGTCACCCTGCCCAGAGTTAAGATTCTGCAAATCCTGGAAGGTTCCGCAACGAAACACATGAGTGCGGAAGACGTCTATAAGGCCCTGATCGAGGCCGACGAAGACGTGGGTCTGGCGACAGTCTATCGCGTGCTTACCCAATTTGAGGCGGCCGATCTGGTCATGCGACATCACTTTGAGGGTGGTCATTCCGTATTCGAATTGAACACGGTCGAGCATCACGATCACATTGTCTGCAATAGCTGTGGCAAAGTGGAAGAGTTCTACGATGATCTGATCGAAGAGCAGCAGGAGAAGATTGCGAAGAAGTACGGCTTCAAGATCACCGACCACAACATGTATCTGTACGGCATCTGCAAGAGCTGCCAGGCTAAATAGCCGGCGCCAGTTCTAGTTGTTGGCCACCATCTGTTCGGCGTGGGCCAGCGACTCTTCGCTAAGTTCCTCGCCACCGAGCATACGCGCCACTTCCCGCACCTTCTGTTTTTCGTCCAGCGCCACGATGCGGGTCAAGGTCGACTTCTTGTCGCTGCTCTTGCTCACGAAGAAATGATGATGCCCTTGACCCGCTACCTGGGCCTGATGGGTTACGCAGAGAATCTGGGTAGTCTTGCCGAGGGTTCGCATTAACTCACCGACCGTGCGCGCCACGCCGCCACCGATGCCAACATCCACCTCATCGAATACCAGACTCGGCACATGTGACGTCTGTGCGGTAATGACCTGAATCGCGAGACTGATACGGGAGAGTTCGCCGCCGGACGCAATCTTGATCAGTGGTTTCGCTTCCTGGCCCGGGTTGGTGCTGACGAGGAACTCGACCCATTCTTTGCCATGCAAGCTTGGCTGGCTGGAGTCGAGGCTCCCGAGTTTGACCTCAAGGCTCGCATTCGGCATGCCGAGTTGCTTGAGCTGGGCATTCACCTGTTTTGACAGCTTTTTTGCGCCGGCCTGCCGCTGTTTGCTCACCTCGGCAGCCAGACTCTGGTAGGTCTTGCGCATCGCCTTGTCTTGCTCGGCCAGTCGCGCGAGTTCCTCATCGCTATTCCCGAATTCACTGAGCTGGGCCCGCAATTCCTCGGTAATGCGCGTGAGGTCCGACGGCTTCACCTTGTGCTTGCGTGCCAGCGAGTGCAAGTCGGCGAGGCGGGCATTGATCTGCTCCAGGCGCTGCGGATCGGCTTCAAACCCGTCGGCAAAAGCGCGCAGTTCCGAGATCGCTTCCTCGAGCTGGATATTGGCTGTTTCCAGCAGTCCACGAATGGTGTTGATGCGCGGGTCTGTGTCGGGTAATTCGGCGAGGCAGGCGAGCGTCTGGTTAAGCAGGGAGCTGAGGTTGTGTTCCTCGTCCTCGCTACAAAGCGTGAGCGCGGCCTGAACGGCGCCGATGGATTCGTCGGCGTTATTGAGAATCTTGAACTCCGCCTCCAGCGTGCCCACCTCATCGGCGCCGATCGCCATCTCATCCAGTTCTGACAGTTGATACGCCAGCAGTTGGATCTGGGCCGAGTTTTCTTCGGAGCGTTCGCTCAGTTCCTGCATGCGTTGGGCATTGCGCTGCCACTGCCTGAAAGTGTCGGCGAGTTCGCCGAGCAGGGCGGAATCCACACAGTACTCATCGAGCAGGCGCTGGTGGGTTCCGCGATGCAACAGCGACTGATGCTCATGCTGGCTGTGGATGTCGATGAGCATCTCACCGAGTTCCTGCAGATTGCCCATGGTCACCGGTAAGCCGTTGATGTAGCCCTTGGAACGGCCATCGTCACCGACGATGCGCCGAAGCAGGCAGACCGGGGACTCTTCATCCAGATCATGGTCCTGCAGCCAGTCCTTCGCCGCCTTGATGCGTGCGATATCGAATTCGGCACAGATGTCAGCCTTGCTGGCGCCGCTGCGAACAATGGTCTTGTCGGCGCGATCACCCAGTGTCAGGCCCAGGGCACCAAGGATGATGGATTTGCCGGCGCCGGTCTCGCCAGTGATCACAGACATGCCGGGTTGGAATTCGATGTCGAGTGTGTCGACAGTGGCGTAATTTTTGATGGAGAGTTGGCGCAGCATGGCAGCAAAGTATATGGATCGCGTGTGCAAATTGCACTCAATTAATCGCTGTTGCTGGTTTGGATGGTGGCGCTCGCGAGCAGCCGGTTACGGGCGGCAGCACCCACCCCGGATCGGTCGTCGGCTGGTGCGTGTCACCTGCAAACCAGCCGACGCGGGGCCTTGAATCAAGCCGTGCCGTCCCGCTATTCCGGGGAGAATTGATCTGGAGCAAGTCGCACCGGTTCAGACCCTGAAAATTGCCCGTACGCGCTTGAAACACAGGTGCCTGGCCCCATATAGCGGACGTACATGTGCTCATTCTGGCCATTGGAGAGACTCCGATGCCCATGAGTAATCTAAAGATGAGTATTGAATCGATTGTTAAGAACGACTCCAGAGGAAGGCATGGGCAATACGACACCAGAAAATGAGGACCAGGCACAGAAGAGCGCGGGAACCGACACCGTCGACATCCCGGTCGAGCAAACCAGGACCGGTGATGGGGACCCCGATTACGAGAAGTCCGGCGAGCAACGCGGCGACGATGAATTGGATCTGGGGGAACTGCTGGATCGACTGGGGGCGGCCGAAGCCGCCAGTCAGCAAGCCAGGAATGATTATCTGCGCGTGCAGGCCGAGATGCAGAATCTGCGCCGTCGCACCGAACAGGACATTGAGAAAGCACACAAGTACGGTCAGGAGCGCTTCAGTGCCGAGCTGATCACGGTAATGGATAATTTGGAGCGCGCCCTGCAGTCTGCCAGCGGCAACGAAGACGAGGCAGTGAAGGCGATTTTCGATGGTGTGGATCTGACTCTGAAGAGCTTCAGCGATTGCTTCAAGCGCTTCAATATCGAGGCCATCGATCCGCTCGGCGAACCCTTCGACCCGCAACTGCACCAGGCCATGTCCATTCAGGACAACCCGGATGTTGAGCCGAATACGGTGATCGCGGTCATGCAGAAGGGCTATACGCTCCACGGCCGGGTCATACGACCTGCCATGGTGATTGTGTCGAAGTCATAAAGCCCCGTGCCGGGCGGCCTCAGGGTCGGTGACACGGACAAGACAAGAATTGCAGGAATTAGGTGTTTGATCCTTGAATTCAACAGGATCGGGCCAATATTGAAGACGTACAGATCATATTGGGATCGGAGATTTAGAGCATGGCTAAGATTATTGGTATTGACCTTGGAACCACCAACTCGTGTGTCGCCGTCATGGACGGTGGCGAAGCGAAGGTCATTGAAAATTCAGAGGGCGATCGCACCACGCCTTCCATCATTGCCTACACCAATGATGGTGAGACTCTGGTTGGTCAACCGGCGAAGCGTCAGGCGGTTACAAATCCGAACAACACCCTGTTCGCGATCAAGCGTCTGATCGGTCGTCAGTTCAAGGACGATGTCGTCCAGAAAGACATCAAGATGGTGCCATACAAGATTCTCAAGGCGGATAACGGTGATGCCTGGGTCGAGATCAATGGCGAGAAGATGTCGCCTCCGCAGATTTCTGCGCAAGTATTGAAGAAGATGAAGAAGACTGCGGAAGACTACCTCGGTGAAGAGGTCAAGGAAGCCGTAGTCACCGTGCCTGCCTACTTCAACGACGCCCAGCGTCAGGCAACCAAGGATGCAGGACGTATTGCCGGTCTGGAAGTAAAACGCATTATCAACGAGCCCACCGCCGCAGCCCTGGCCTACGGTATGGACCGCAAAGGTGGTGACTCTACCGTGGCCGTGTACGACCTCGGTGGCGGTACTTTCGATATTTCCATCATCGAAATCGCGGATACCGATGGCGAGCATACCTTCGAGGTACTCTCCACCAACGGTGATACATTCCTCGGTGGTGAAGACTTCGACCTGCGCCTGATTGATTATCTGGCCGAGCAATTCAAGAAAGATTCCGGCATGGATCTGCACAACGATCCACTGGCACTGCAGCGCCTGAAGGAAGCCGCCGAGAAGGCGAAGATCGAGCTGTCTTCCTCGCAGCAGACAGAAATTAACCTGCCGTACATCACGGCCGATGCCAGCGGTCCGAAGCACCTGGTGCAGAAGCTGACTCGAGCCAAGTTCGAGTCATTGGTGGAAGACCTCGTTGACAAGACCATTGGTCCGCTCAAGACAGCGCTTGCCGATGCCGATCTCGACGTCTCCAAGATCGACGACATCATCCTGGTTGGTGGTCAGACCCGTATGCCACTGGTTCAGAAGAAGGTGGCCGAGTTCTTCGGAAAGGAAGCGCGCCGCGACGTGAACCCCGATGAGGCAGTAGCCGTCGGTGCGGCGATCCAGGCTGCGGTGCTGTCCGGCGATGTCAACGACGTGTTGCTGCTGGACGTAACACCGCTGTCCCTTGGTATCGAGACCCTGGGCGGTGTCGCCAGCACCCTGATCGAAAAGAACACCACGATTCCGACCAAGCAGCAGCAGGTGTTCTCTACTGCGGATGACAATCAGACGGCCGTGACCATCCACGTGCTCCAAGGCGAGCGCGAAATGGCCAAGGACAACAAGTCACTGGGACGCTTTGACCTCGCTGACATCCCGCCGGCCCCGCGCGGCCTGCCGCAAATCGAGGT
>JALRBQ010000069.1 GCA_023257655.1 Pseudomonadales bacterium | reverse complement strand
TTGACATAGATTGAACAGAGTTTGAATTGAATGGAATTAAAAAAGGCTACTGCTTCAAGAATACAACTAGTACTGTCGTGCGATCCGATGGAACAAGAGCAATGGCCAAAGTACTTTGATTGGTGTGCAACATATTTGCAGAAGTTTTCTACAGCATTTTTCATAAAACACGCTTAGCCTGAGTGTGCGATGAGGATGATGGGTTTATGCGGAAAGGTTTGTTTTGGATAGTTGTCATTTTTCTGATATTTCGGGCTTGTTCATCTTCTGATGATTTTGGAGGGTTGGACTATGGATATTCAGACTATGATAGGGGCTACGAAGAAGGATGGATGGAGGTTTGTGGCGAGGTACAGCGGATATCCCCAAGTGTTTATCAAGAACTGAGAAACCGGAGATACTGTTGATTAGGAAGATTCGGTAATGTTGGATTAATACGCGATTAAACCTAGGGCGAGAATGCTTCCCAGTTCCAAGCTACTTAACACTCCAAAACCCTCAAAATCTCCCTCAACACCTATATATCCCCAGCACCCCCACTGGCCTCCTGCATACCCCTCAGAGCGTCTCAGAAGCCCTCTGAGCAACGCTAAAACCTAACAGGCATCCGACTACCCCTTTAAAAGAAGGTTTGGGAAAACTCCAGAGTTTACGGGGCCTGTAGAGCTTTGAAGTAACAGTAGACCAAACAGTAGACCAGAATAGACCTTTGACAATGAACTAGGTTCTGATAAATCATTGATCTTGAAAGGGCTTCCGAGTTGTTAGCTCCTGAATGAGGTACTTAACCCACTCCGGGCGCGCCAAATAAAAAAAGGGAGCCAGAGGCTCTCTTTTTTTGTTTGCCGAGTCCGGAGGACTTGGTTCGAACTCCAAGTTCGACAGCCGCGTAAGCGGCGCAGACAGCGCGTAGCGCTGCCCCGAAGGGGTGAGCATTTTGGCTTAGCCAAAATGTGAATCAATCTCTCCGGGCGCGCCAAATTAAAAAGGGGAGCCAGAGGCTCCCCTTTTTAATTTGTTGGGCTCGAAGAACTTGGTTCGGCTCCCCAGTTCGAAAGGAGCGAAGCTCCGCAGACCGCGCGCATTTCGCGCGGCCCGCAGGGAGAGGAATTGAGCTAAGCTCAATTCCGAATCAATCTCTCCGGGCACGGATAAGCAGAATCCGTGATCGTATTGGTTCTTAAGTTATTAAATTATTAGTGTCCCCTCGAATCTCCCGAATCAATCTCTCCGGACTTGGTTCGAACTCCCCAGTTCGAAAGCTGCGAAGCTCCGCAGACGGCGCGCAGCGCTGCCCCGAAGGGGTGAATATTTTGGCTTAGCCAAAATGTGAATCCATCTCTCCGGGCACAGACAAGCAGAATCTGCGATCATATTAGTTCTTAAGTTATTAAATTATTAGTGTCCCCTCAAATTGAAACCATCCACCCAACTTGTCCTGCTGCTCACCGGATTGATCGCTCTGTGCCCCGTGGTCGCTCAAGGCAAAGAGTCTGCCATCACCGATGCCACGGCCTATGTGATCAGAGGGGAGCCGGTTAATGTGGATGCTGTCGCTATCAACGAGGAATTGAGTTCGCAGAAACCCCTGACATTGTTGCTCTGGCGGTCGGCGAGCCGACGCTGGATGGCTGTTGGTTCCAGCCAAGGTTCCGGTGAATTGGGTATTGCCAAAGTGAACGGGAATAAGGTCATGTTTACCTTTACGGACACGCAATCGTTGGACACAGGTATGGCTTTTTTCGGTACCACGCGCCGTTGTACAGCGAATGGCATTTGTCCGCAGGACGTCGAGCCTGATGCGGCAGTGCGGGTGGTCATTGCCAATTAAAGGGGATTAAAGGGGACGATTAAAGGGGACGGAGGGATTTAAATTTAATCCCTCCGTCCCCTTTTTGTTTTTTTGTTCCGATGCGCCTTCCAGCTGCCTCTTTGGCCTCGAGCTTTGAGTGCGCAATGCCTGGCGCCCTCATATTTGCCCTGCAATAGCCAGCGAGAGCGGTATCAACGGCAGATTGCCGTTTTTCATTCTAGTGCAGGTAATCGAGAAAGGTTAGAATCGCTGACTTGAAACGAATCCAACTGCCCGGCATCATACCCGCCACCAAGCAGTCAAAAACAAGATTCACTACAACACCGTCCCGGGGTAACCCACCATGCAATCGCTATCAAAAACTGCAGTAAAACTGGTCACCGCATTGATCATGTCCTTTGCGGCCATCTTGACCGCGCTGGCCGCCGACGCCGGTGGTACCTGGGCGGTGACGTTCAACACGGCCCAGGGCGGCGGCACCATGAACCTTATCATCGAGCAGGCGGGTGCCGATCTGAAAGGCAGCGTCAGTGGGGATGTTGGTAATGCGCCGATCATGGGCAAGATCGAAAATGATGCAGTGACCTTCAGTCACGAATTGCCGGACTATGGCGTTACCGCGGCCTACACCGGCAAGCTTGATGGCGACACAATCAAGGGCACTGTCAGTTTTGCCGACGGCGCCGCCACGGGCGATTTCACGGCACAACGCAAGCAGTAGTCTGTAGACAGCAACATTTGAAGGGACACCGATCGATCATAGGGATCTGTGCGTCGATCGGTACGCTTGCAATACCGCGTTTACAATTCCAGTCGAAATCCCTCACGCGCCACGTGATAGCCCGCCTCAGTGACCTCCCGATACGCTCGGCTTTGTGGATCCAGCATGGGGTTGGAATGGTTCATGTGAATGAACCAGATCTTGTCTTTCTCACTCGCGGGCAGGGAGTCGAATAGCGCCATGCTCTCCACTACGAACGGGTGCGGAATCTCATTCATGTTCCTGCCGGGCAATTCGTCGCCATTGTAGAAAGTGGCATCCAGAATCGCGTAGTCCACATCCGCGATCATATCCACGATTTTGCGATCCCACAGTTCCCACTTGTTGATGTCCGGAACGAACAGGGCGGTGCGGCTAGGTCCCAGAATCATAAAGCCGACGGTTTCTGAAAACTCATCCCGATGCGGCACCTGCAGCGGTGTCACGAGGACATTCTCCAGCGGTTCAGTCTGGTAATTGTTCAGATACTTGAAGGTGATGTTGTTCAGTTCCAGCAGTTGGCTCCAGGGGCCGTTGTTCTGCAGGAACTCGCGCATGCGTGGCATGGCAAAGACCGGTACCCGGTCGGTGTTCATGGCTTCACGACCAAAATACATCAGCCCTGCGTAATGGCCGATGTGGGCGTGGCTCAGAAACACACCGCCCAGCCGGAATTCCGAATCCGGTGCCACCTTCGACAGCTCGTACAATTGTTCGGGTAAATGCGGAGTCGCCTCAAACAGATATTTCTTTCTGGCATCGGGTATCACTACCGCCAGTGAGGTGGCGCCGCGACGCAGGCTACTGTCCTGCCAGCCCGGCATACAGTGTTGGGCATAACACCCGGCCTGTGGATAGCCGGCATCCTGCACGACACCGAGGATGTAGATGAAGGGGGTAGTCTGGGCATAGGAGCTATTGCCAAGAAGCAAGCAAATCAAGAGTGTGCATAGGGAGTATGACAGTTTCATAGTTATCTGCGATATTCTGAAATTTTAGGGTTGCTCGCAGAATAACAGCTTAGACCGCTAGTCCATAGACCTGTTTGAAACACCTTGGGTTTGATTTCGGGCGGCTCGCCTCCCCGATTGACGGTCAAAATAACTGGCCCCATAATGCGCCACCTCATCCTCTGTGACCTTCGTATGGGTTGGATTTCTTTCGATCCCCTGCGCACTCTCGGTTTCCCCGATACCCGGTTTCTGAAACCGGAGCAGTGCTTTTCCTTCCGCGAAGAACTGGTTCAGGCCAACTGGGTGTTGTTCCCCGACTACTGGCAGGTCAATGCCCTAGTGTATGGATTTGGCAGTCGCATTTTCCCCAGTCATTCCAGCTACCTCATCGGTCATAGCAAGGTTGAAATGACGCGAGCCTTTACCGCCGTCGCGCCACGTCACGTTCCCGAAACCCACATTGCGGCGAATACACCAGAACAGGCGGCCGCGCTATGGGCGCGAATGACACCCCCGTTCGTGGCGAAGCTGCCGCGTAGCGCCCAGGGGCAGGGTGTCTGGCTGATCGAGAGCCAGGCGGATTGGCGGCGCTATCTGCTGTGCGCAGATGTGTTGTACGTACAGGAATACCTGCCGATTGATCGGGACATCAGACTGGTACTGGTTGGTGACAAAGTCATCAGCCACTACTGGCGACTGCAATCACCTTATACCTTTCATAACAATGTCAGTCGGGGTGGAGAGGTGGATTACAGTCCGGTACCTCAGTCCGCGATCGCGCTGGTGGAGCGAGTGGCAGGTCAGTTGGTTATTAATCACGCCGGCTTCGATGTGGCGATGGTTGGCGGTCATCCATACCTGTTGGAGTTCAATCGTCTGTTCGGTAATCAGGGAATTCCCGGAGGAGACGTGGCTTTGCGCGCCGCCATTTTCGACTACCTGAAATCCCATGAGGTCCCGCAGCGGCCGACTCGTGACTCGCGGGGTGCAAAACGCCTGCGGCGGGCTGCCTGATTATTCTCTGAATTCCAGGATATCCCCTGGCTGACATTCCAGCGCCTTGCAAATGGCGTCCAGCGTCGACAGGCGTATCGCCTTCACCTTGCCATTCTTCAGCAAGGAGATATTAGCCATTGTGATACCTACTCTTTCCGCGAGCTCTGTCACGCTCATCTTGCGTTTTGCCAGCATTACATCCAGATTGGTGATAATTGCCATAGAGAGCTCGTTATACCGTCAGGTCGTTTTCGGACTTGAATTCCACGGCATTCTGCAGCAGCCGGGCAAACACCGATGCCGCGGTCGCGATGACCGCGGTGATAAAAATCAGGAATACGCCGATGGCGATGCCGCCGGTAATGTCATCAGTGCCGCGTATAAAAATAAGAATATAGGCTTCGGCGCCGGCAATGGTCATAACCAGAGACAGGGCACAGTACTTGATTGTCAGTAAGGCTTGAACGGCTTGTTCAGAAAAGACCTCGTCGCGCCCGATGTAACCAAGGAGCCTGAACAGCTTGTACAGTGCCAGATAGAGTGCGATGGAAGCGATGTACACATACGCAAGAAAGGGATCGTTGAAATAGATCTGATACAGCGTGGCATTGACGTTCCGGCCTTCGAGGTGCGGCTCCCACAGCATGAGTGCCAGGGTGACGAGTGCAAACAGCACAACGACGGCTTGCAGGAACAGGACAGAGAGTCTTTTCATAAGCGGTTCTGGTAGTTGATAGGTGCTCGCAGGGTAAGACGGGTAAATGGCTATGTCAATAAAAATATATCGTAAAACAATAAATAAATATTGATATATAGAGAACTCGGAGTTCGCCGTCCTGACGCTGCCATAGATAGGGCGGACTGAGGGAACGGGTTGGCTCAGGACGCGGGTGGAGTAGACCTGAGCACCCAAGGATGCCACACTGCGACCAAACAATAACGCAGGTGTCGTCTCATGAAACTCGCTCTCACCCCACTTCTACTCGCCGCTTCCCTTTCACTGAACACTGCCCTGGCTGAGAC
>JALRBQ010000067.1 GCA_023257655.1 Pseudomonadales bacterium | reverse complement strand
GCTTCATCTTCTTTGACATAACAGCGCTCCGAACGCGAACTCAGTCGAGATTGTTTATGGAATAGATTACGGTGCTCTGCCGGGAGAATTGAGAAGGATCAATAGCTACCTGTCCGATCGCATCAGCAATCTCCATGCCCTCAATGACCTGACCGATCACGGTATATCTTCCGGAGAGCCAATTCGCGTTGCTGAGGCTGATGAAGAATTCAGCGCCATTGCTGTCAGGTCCCTGGTTGGCGAGCGCCACAACACCGCGTGTCACGGGATGACTGGGCGTTCTGGTCTGGTAACGATAGCCCTGATTCTCATAGGCAGTTTTCACAGTCATGCCCTGCAGCGCCTCGAGTACTTCATTCTGTCGTGAACGCAGATCGCCCAGCGCGGTGATGCCCATAGTCGCATACAGTGGTTTCAGAATCTGCGTGTCGAAATCGGATTTCGAGGTGATATTCAGCATCGAATTGAAACTGCCATCGGCATTCATCACGGGAATGCGATTCAAGCCCAATGCATCGGCGTTGATCTCATCCGCCAGTGGTGAGTCAGGCGCCCCCAGTGGATGATAGACGGGACTTCCCGCCTGGATGATGAAATTTGGCAGTACGCGATGAAACCGCATGCCGTCATAATAGCGCGGCCGGAATTCAGAGTTGGTAGCCGGGTCGAGAATCGCAATTTCACCGGCTGCGAGTGCCATGAAATGCCGGACATTGTTAGGCGCTTCTTCGGGGAATAATTCGATGTAAAGATTGCCGCGCGAGGTGCTCAATTCCATCAGGGGATTGCGGGCATCTGTCATCGCAGCACGAGCGGTGACGCCATCGGCATAGACAGGCCAGGGGGCAGCTGCTACCAGAAGCACAAGCAGTCCGCCGGCGAGCCAGAGAGGCACGCGTCCGGTCGGGTGACAGGGCAGGGCAAATTTGTTCAGCATTGTCTGTTAATTAATGTATGTTAATCACAATGGTTTCTTTATCACCACAGTTCTGGGCTATGGTTTCTGCGAGCGCTTCACCGCGCCAAAAAGCGTCGCTGTGGGTAAAGCACTTGCTTTATCCGTTCCACGGGGGAATGGTTGTTGAAGCGATGCTTCTGGGGCAATAGTTCCCAGAGCAGTACTTTTCCTTGGTACTCGCACTTTGTCTGTGCCGCAGCGCTGGCGCAGCGCTCGTTCGATTTTAGGTTGAAACCTGAGTGGCTTGCAATAAAGCCGCCACAGGGAGGGTGAGTCACTGCTGAAGGCGCACCAGATCGGCTGGTGTATCGATGTCCGCGAGGATGCCCGGATCGGTGACAGGTAAATGCAACACTCTGTCTGAAAAAGCTGAGATGATGTGTCGGCCGCCGGCGTCGCCATCGAGTTCACGGAGCCTGGCGTAAAACTGTCGCCCGAATGCCACTGGATTGCCAGAACGGGAATCATATTGGGGGACAACGATGTTGTCGGAGCGGGCCGCGTCCACGATGGTGCGGTAGGTTGCGCTTGCTATGAAGGGCATATCAGCCAGACAGACAAGACAGGTGTTCCAGTCATCGATTTGACTGATACCGAAGGCCAGGCTCGCTCCCATGCCGCGCTCAGCGGCGGTGAAGCTCAACAGGCGCAGGCGCGGATTCGGGTTGAGGCTCAGGCTTGTAATCACCTCCGGACGCGAGACAACAACTACCGGAAGATCGGCCGCGAGGATCTGGTGCAGGGTTTGTTGTAATACGGGCTGGCCATTATCGAGGAGGGCGCTGAGTTTGGCGCCACCGAAGCGGGAGCCGAAGCCAGCGGCGAGAATGAGGGCACCAGCGGGTGTGATCATAGACTTGCAAGTGGCGGAGTCACTCACTGCGGTGACTCTCCGGTGCTGATGAGTGCGATCAGTGCAGAACCTTCGTTGATTTCAGATCAGGGTCGGCTTCCTGCTGGTTGATCTCCACGACGAAGCGTTCCCGCTTGGGTTCGATCTGAGCGGCAGTTTTTTCGCTAACTTTGATTTCGTTCGCCGGATTATCGCCGACCCCGCGTTTGGCTTCCGCCTGTTCTGCCAACTGCGTCTTGAGTTGTTCGCTCAGGTGTTCCCGCAAGCGATTGACGACACTGGTCATCACTTCAATCGTCTGGCTCAACTGGTTGAGCGTGATGAGCGTGCGCTCAGGGTCGTCTTCAGTAAACTTGTCGTCACTCATACCCTCGCTCCCATAGCTGTGTGGATGCAATTCGGAACAGCAAAACTTAATCCCAAGTCAAGGCACCGCCAGTCTGGTACTCGATAACTCGTGTCTCGAAGAAGTTCTTCTCTTTACGCAAATCCATAATCTCGGACATCCAGGGGAATGGGTTTGCAACGCCCTTGAATTGCTCCTTCAAACCGATCTGTACAAGTCTGCGATTGGCGATGAACTGCAGATACTCTTCCATCATTGCCGCGTTCATGCCGAGCACGCCACGCGGCATCGTGTCGCGGGCGTATTCGATCTCGAGCTGGGTGGCCTGCATGATCATCTGCGTCGCCTGTTCCTTCATGGCGTCAGTCCACAAATGCGGATTTTCCAGCTTGATCTGGTTGATCATATCGATACCAAAATTCAGGTGCATGGATTCGTCGCGCAGAATGTACTGGAACTGCTCCGATGTGCCGGTCATCTTGTTGCGGCGTCCCATCGACAAGATCTGGGTGAATCCGCAGTAGAAGAAGATACCCTCCAGGCAGCAGTAAAAGGCAATCAGGTTCTTCAGCAGGGCCTGATCACTCTCGACTGTTCCCGTCTTGAAATTGGGATCACTCAACTCGCGGGTATATTTCAGTCCCCACGAGGCCTTCTTCGCGACTGAAGGCACTTCATGGTACATGTTGAAGATTTCGCCTTCGTCCATCGCCAGTGATTCGATGCAATACTGATACGCATGGGTATGAATGGCTTCTTCGAAGGCCTGACGCAGGATGTATTGTCGGCATTCAGGGTTCGTGATGAGGCGATAGATCGCCAGCACCAGGTTATTGGCAACGAGTGAGTCTGCGGTGGAGAAGAAGCCGAGGTTGCGTTTCACAATCAGGCGCTCGTCGTCGGTCAGACCGGCCGGATTCTTCCAGAGTGCGATGTCTGCATTCATGTTGACTTCTTGCGGCATCCAGTGGTTGGCGCAGCCGTCGAGGTATTTTTGCCACGCCCAGTCGTACTTGAAGGGCACGAGCTGATTGAGGTCAGCACGGCAGTTGATCATGCGTTTGTCATCGACTGCGACACGCATGGAAGCGCCTTCCAGTTCTTCCAGACCTTCCTCGACATCGAGTTTTTCCAGCGACTTTATCGCCTTCTCCAGAGCGCTCGCATTTTGCTCTTCAGTGGCCTCGTCCTTGTCATCCGGGGCATAACGGTTTGGCGAGACGGCATTGATAGCCGCCGCGACGGGCGCCGGGATTCCAGCTGCGGCAGTCGCTGCTACTTTGGGAGTGGCAGATTTGGCGGCTGCTGGCTTGGCAATGGGTGCAGAAGTCTCCTCCTGATCGAATTCATCCCATGACAGCATAATATTTCCTCTTCTTGGCTTTATTGCGTTTTATTCTGATTATTGGGGTCTGGCATTCCGTCACTTACTGACAGGCTTCACAATCCGGATCATCGATGGAGCAGGCTTTGGGTACAGGTGCCGCTTCACTGGATACCTTGTTAAGGCTGTTGTCAGAGATGGTGGACTTCTCGGTTGTTGTGGCGGCGAGCGCACGCAAATAATAGGTCGTCTTGAGTCCGCGCAACCAGGCCATTCGGTAGGTAATATCCAGCTTCTTGCCGCTGGCGCCCGCTACATACAGATTCAGTGACTGTGCCTGATCGATCCATTTCTGACGGCGGCTGGCAGCGTCAACCAGCCAGCGTGGTTCAACCTCGAATGCGGTCGCATAAATGCGTTTGATCTCCGCCGGAATGCGATCGATCTTCTGCACACTGCCTTCGTAGTATTTGAGATCATTGACCATCACGCTGTCCCACAACTGCAGGGCTTTCAGATCATTAACGAGGTAGGGGTTAACCACTGTGAACTCACCGGACAGATTCGATTTGACGAACAGGTTCTGATAAGTCGGTTCGATCGACTGCGACACGCCGCTGATGTTGGCGATCGTTGCGGTCGGTGCAATCGCCAGCACATTGGAGTTGCGCATGCCTTTTTCCTTGATGCGCTGACGCAAGGCTTCCCAGTCGAGACGTTGATCCATGTTGACATCAAGGTAGTCGACACCGCGTTCTTTCTGCAGCATTTTCAGTGAATCTATAGGCAGGATACCGCGGTCCCACAGTGAGCCTTCGAACGACTGGTAGCGGCCGCGTTCCTCGGCGAGATCGGTGGAAGCCTGAATCGCGTAATAGCTGATCACTTCCATCGATACATCGGCAAACTCGACAGCGGCGTCAGAAGCGTAGGAGATGCGCTGTTTGTACAGAGCGTCCTGGAAACCCATGATACCCATACCGATGGGGCGGTGTTTCAGGTTCGAGCGTTCCGCCTGTTCTACGGAGTAGTAGTTGATGTCGATGACGTTATCCAGCATGCGCACGGCAGTCTTGATCGTGCGTTGCAGTTTTTCCTGATCCAGACCGTTCTCATCGACATGATTGACGAGGTTGATGGAGCCCAGATTGCACACGGCTACCTCATCCTTACTGGTGTTAAGTGTGATCTCGGTGCACAGGTTCGAAGAATGGATTGTGCCCACGTGCTGTTGTGGTGAGCGCACATTGCAGGAATCCTTGAATGTCATCCACGGGTGTCCGGTTTCGAACAGCATCGAAATCATCTTGCGCCACAGCTGGCTCGCCTTCACCGTCTTGTAAACTTCGATCTGGCCGGCCTGTGCCTTGCGCTCGTATTCCTCGTAGGCTTCTTCGAAAGCCTTACCATGCAGATCGTGGAGATCCGGGACATTGTTAGGAGAGAACAGGGTCCACTCCTGATCGTTGAAGACCCGCTTCATGAACAGGTCGGGAATCCAGTTCGCGGTATTCATGTCGTGGGCGCGTCGGCGATCGTCACCGGTATTCTTGCGCAGCTCGAGAAACTCCTCGATATCCAGGTGCCAGGTCTCTAGGTAGGAGCACACAGCACCTTTGCGCTTGCCGCCTTGGTTCACAGCGACGGCGGTGTCATTGACGACTTTCAGGAATGGCACCACTCCTTGCGACTTGCCGTTGGTGCCTTTGATGTGAGCGCCCAGGGCACGCACCGGTGTCCAGTCGTTGCCGAGGCCGCCTGCCCATTTCGACAACATCGCGTTATCGCGAATCGCCGAGTAGATGCCGAACAGGTCGTCGGGAACGGTTGTCAGGAAGCAGGAAGACAACTGGGGACGCAGGGTGCCGGAATTGAACAACTGCGGCGTCGAGGTCATGTAATCGAAACTGGAAATCAGGTTGTAGAATTCAATGGCGCGTTGTTCACGATGTTCTTCGTTTGTCGCAAGCCCCATTGCCACCCGCATGAAGAATACCTGGGGCAGTTCGAAGCGGATGCCATTGCTGTGAATGAAGTAGCGATCGTACAGGGTCTGCAGGCCGAGGTAGGTAAACTGCATGTCGCGATCTGCTTTCAGGGCCTCGCCGAGTACTTCGAGATCGAACTCGAGCAAATGCGGTGACAGCAGTCCCAGCTCTACACCCTTCTGGACATAACACTTCAGCGCAGTCGCATAGCGATAGTGCATCTCGGACTGCGTGGCAGCGTCGGCGATGCCAAGGAAGCTGAGGGCCTCGGTGCGAACGGTATCCATCAGCAGGCGCGCGGTCACATAGGAATAGTTTGGATCCTTTTCCACCATGGTGCGGGCTGTCATGACGAGCGACGTACGGACGTCCTCCATCTTTACACCGGGGTAGAGGTTCTTCAGGGTCTCGCTGTAGATGCTGTCTGCAGAAACATCTCCAAGGCCTTCACAGGCTTCGTCGATGACGGTGCGCAGGCGCACGGTATCGAGAGGTCCCTGGCTACCATCGGCATAGGTCACCGTGATTGCCGGTTGGGCCGGCTGTTCGGCGACCTTCTTTTGTTCGCGCAGGCGATTGTGTTCGGCACGATAGATGACATAGCTGCGGGCGATCTTGTGTTCGCCAGTGCGCATCAGTGCCAGTTCGACCTGATCCTGAATGTCTTCGATATGAATGGTGCCGCCAGAGGGCATGCGGCGACGGAAGATCTCCGAGATCTGCCCGGCCAGTTGGGCCACCGATTCGTGAATGCGGGTAGAGGCCGCTGCATTGCCTCCTTCCACGGCCAAATACGCCTTCGTTATTGCGACGGATATCTTGGATTCATCATATGCAACGACAGCACCATTACGCTTGATGACGCGCAGTTGACCTGGGGCTGTAGAGGCTACTGTTGCGCCACTATCGCGGCGCGGGGCGGGGGCGGCCATAGAGTCACCGGTAGTTTGAACTTCTGTTTGCATTATGTGCTCCGAATTTTGGTGTTCACGTCAGTGTGTAGTTCTGTTCTTATCCTTGCGGTCTGGCTTGCAGGCCAGCCTGGCTTTCGCCGGGGAGCAGGTTCTCGCAGGTCTGGAGACCGATTACCGGATCATTAAGGAGGAGAGAGCGCCAAGCTCGTAGCGAATGCCGATTGTTGGCGACGTTGTTCCCGATTCCCCTGAAGACCTTTCGATCTCGTCCAAAGCCTTTTTAACAACGTATCTGATACGACTTACGTAATCAGCGAGACAGCTGTGCCGTTCCGAGCTAATCCGGCGCGGCAGTTCGGGTGTCACCGAGGTCGCCTTCCGGGATCAGACAGCGTAAAGCCATATACTATATATTGTGTTTTTGCGGCTGGACTTTAATTGTTTTTAACAATTTTTCAGGAATATTTGCTTTGCCTGAAAATAACCCCACAAATTGGGTCTAATCGCCCATTTTTTCGCAAGCACCTTTCTTCTGACAGGAGCAGGGCAGTTATCCTAACCACCCGATAAATCGCTAAATTCCCAGCAAATTCTGATAAGAAAGAAACTCTCGACAATCGCTCAATTACTACAACATATAGACATGCTATAAATCACCGCCACAAGATAATGCGCCTGTGGGGTTAATGCAAGCAGTTTTTGTGTGGGTAAATTGTGCGCAAGTTGTGGATAGACTGTTGTTGCGGCAGGATAAATCCCAGTTAGCTCATGCACTTGCCAATGTCCCCCGAAATTCCCCGGATCGGCGGCACGACCGGCCCCATTCTGCGCCAGAACAGGGCAGAAAAGTGGGAAAAAGCGAAACACTATATATTGTGGTTGAGGCGTCAGTGCGCGGGGCCAGCTGGCGCGCTCGGATCGCGCCTATTGGCTCAGCAACATCTCCAGCAGCGCTTTCTGGGAATGCATGCGGTTCTCGGCCTCATCCCACACAACGGTCGTGTCGGCATCCAGCAGACCGGCACTCACTTCCTCGCCTCGATGGGCCGGCAAGCAGTGCATGAACAGCGCCTCTGGTGCAGCCTGGGCCATCAGTTCTTCATTGACTGAGTAGTTCAGGAAGCTTGAGCCGCGCAGGGCCTGCTCATGCTCCTGGCCCATGGACGCCCAGACATCGGTGACCACCAGATCCACCCCGGCAACGGCGGTGGCCGGATCCTGCACAAGTCGCACCCGTGACTTGTTGGCGTTCACCAGATCCGCGTCCGGTTCGAAACCGGGAGGGCAGGCTATGCGCAGTTCGAAGTCAAAGGCGGCTGCCGCATTGATGTAGGACTGGCACATATTATTGCCATCACCAATCCAGGCGACGGATTTGCCGGCGATCGGGCCGCGATGCTCCAGAAAGGTCTGCACATCCGCCAGTAATTGGCAGGGATGGAAACTGTCGCTCAATGCGTTGATTACTGGTACCCGGGAATACTCGGCAAAGCGCACAAGGCGAGCGTGTTCAAAAGTGCGGATGGCGACACAGTCCACCATGCGCGACAGTACCCGAGCACTGTCCTCGATCGGCTCGCCACGACCGAGTTGTGTATCGGCTTTCGAGAGGAAGATCGAGGCCCCGCCAAGCTGGGTCATGGCGACCTCAAAGGCGACGCGGGTTCGGGTTGACGCCTTGTCAAAAATAAGGCCGAGCGTATGCCGCTGAAAGTCAGCCGCCAGCGCCGGGTTCTGTTTGAGAGCGATGGCACGCTGCACCAGTGCAAGCAATTCGCTGCCGCTGAAGTCGTTCAAAGTAAGAAAGTGTCGCAAGCTCATGGAGGCGATCTCTGGATTCATCACTGACTTCGGTCTGCTCCCCGCAGGAGGATCGAATTCAGTCTGGGCCAAAAACAAAATGGGTAGCTCGCGCTACCCATTAGAAGGGCGATAGTTTAGCGATTTCTGTTGCCGGTAGCAAACTGAGACATTCAGAACGAAAAAGCCGGTGCCCATTGTGCCAGGGTGCCTCTTTCGCTAGGCTCTGGCTTCAGGTTCTGTTTCTCGAGTCCGGCCATGAATCCTATACAACTGAAACTGTTCGCCAGCCGGGTGACTGCTGTCTGCGACGAAATGGGCCTGGTACTGCGACGCACGGCGTTCTCGCCCAACATCAAGGATCGACTGGACTTCTCCTGTGCTCTGTTTGACCGGAAGGGTGGACTGTTCGCCCAGGCCGCCCACATTCCGGTTCACCTCGGTAGCATGGCTTATGCAATGCAGGGCATCGTCGGTGAGCTGGACTGGCAAGCCGGAGACATGCTCGTACTCAACGACCCGTTTATGGGGGGGACCCACTTGCCGGATGTTACGGTAATTGCTCCGGTCTTCGATCGCGACGATAACGTACTGCTGGGTTTTGTCGCCAATCGTGCTCACCATGCCAATATTGGCTGTGATTCGCCCGGTTCTATGCCGGTATCCTCCACCCTCGACGAAGAAGGGCTGGTGATCCCACCCACCTGGCTGCTGCGCGGAGGCCGGTTGCAAGCGCACGGGCTGCAGCTGCCTGACATGGAGGGCGGCAAACTGAGCGGCGATTTCTCGGCACAGGTAGGCGCCAATCAGATCGGTGTGTTGCGATTGCAGGAACTGGTCGGCAGACTCGGCTTCGCCAGCTTTGCAGAGGGTATCGAAAACCTGAATGCGTATGCGGATCGCATTACGGCCCAGGCCATTTCCGAGCTGACTCCAGGCACCTACGAGTTCGAAGACTTTCTCGATGACGATGGTCTTGGCGCCCGTCAAATCCGCCTCGCAGTTTCCCTGCGGATCGATGCCGACTCAATCGAACTGGATTTCAGCGATAGCGCGCCGCAGGTGCCTGGTAACTTGAATTGCCCTGAATCGGTGGTCGCCGCCGCCTCCTATTACTGCATTCGTTGCCTGCTACCGGATGAGGCGCCAGCCTGCGCAGGTCTGTTCCGGCGCGTGCGACTCGTGACACGCAAGGCCTCCATCATCAATGCCGAGCGACCGGCGGCGGTGGCGGCAGGCAATGTCGAAACATCCACCCGGCTGGTAGATCTCGTGTTTGGCGCGCTGGCGAAAGCCGTACCTGACCGTATTCCGGCGGCCAGTCAGGGGACAATGAATAACATCGCGATGGGCCAGGTGGCAGGGCCAGGTCGCAAGCGCTGGGATTACTATGAGACGCTCGCTGGCGGGGTCGGCGGTGGTCCCCATCATGCCGGTCTCGATGGTGTCCACAGCCATATGACCAATACACTCAATACCCCGATCGAGAGCCTGGAAATGCATTATCCGCTGCGCGTCAGGCGTTATTCACTACGCCGGCACAGTGGCGGTTCCGGCAGGCACCGGGGAGGTGACGGCGTAGTTCGGGAATATGAATTTCTCGACTCCGCCCAGGTGAGTCTGCTGACCGAGCGCCGACTCGGCGTGCCCTGGGGGCTCCACGGCGGCGCGCCGGGTGCAGTCGGTCAGAATGCATTGAATGGCAAGCCGTTACCGGGTAAATGCGAATTCGCCGTCAGCCCTGGTGACCGTCTCCGCATCGAGACACCGGGCGGTGGCGGCTGGGGCATTCGTGACGCAGCGGATTGAAGGGATTTCAGGTGCCAGTAGCACTGTCGCCGCAAATCTGCCTGGAGCCAGCAAATCGCAAGAGTGCGTCTGGTGAGTCTTGCTGACATGACCGAAGCAGCCAGTGTAAACTTGGCGCCTGTCGGCCGGAATTGACCGGGCCAACACCATTAAGACTTTGAGGCAGTATCCATGAGCATAGAACAGACCATACAAGACCAGATCAATTCCAACAGCATCCTGCTGTACATGAAGGGTAATCCGGAAGCGCCGCAATGTGGTTTTTCTGCTCAGGCCACTCAGGTTCTGATGGCCTGTGGCAAGCGTTTCGCTTACGTGGATATTCTAAGCAACCCGGAGATTCGTTCCACCTTGCCGTCGATCTCCAATTGGCCAACGTTTCCACAATTGTTCATCGATGGAGAACTCATCGGCGGCTGTGACATCATCACAGAGATGTACGAGAAGGGTGAGTTACAACCCTTGATCGACAACGCCGGCGCCAACGCCAGCTGAACGTCGCCATCAAATAAGTTCCAGCTAACTGCTCCAGGATTCGCAGCGCTCGCTGCGAATCCACTCCTCATCCGCACTACTGTACTGGCCAGCCACCTAGTTGCTGCCATTTGTTGACGATTCTGCAAAACAGCTCGGCCGTTTTCTCGGCATCATATCGGGCCGAATGGGCTTCACTTTCGTCAAAGGCAATGCCGGCGACGGCGCAAGCGCGGGCGAGAACTGTCTGCCCGTAGGCGAGCCCGCTCAGCGTGGCCGTGTCGAAGCAGGAAAACGGATGAAACGGATTGCGCTTCAGCCCATGGCGCTCGCTGGCGGCATTAACGAAGCCAAGATCGAAGTGGGCATTGTGACCTACGAGGATGGCGCGTTTGCAGTGTTGCGCCTTCATGGCATCCCGAACCGTCTTGAACAACGCCTGAAAAACATCCTTCTCGCTGCGCGCAATGCGCAAGGGATGATAGGGGTTGATGCCGGTGAACTTGAGTGCGGCTGCTTCGATATTGGCCCCTTCGAACGGCACTATGCGGTGGAAAAAGGTCTGCTCGATTACCAGTTCGCCGGTCTCGGTCATGCCAGGAATGACCGCAGCGATTTCCAATATGGCATCGGTCGCTGCCTTGAAGCCACCGGTTTCTACATCGATGACAACAGGAAGATACGTGCGGAATCGCTCTGACAGCAGTGAGGGCGTGTCAAATTCCGAATCATTCTCGAGATCGGAATCCGGTTCGAAGTTGTTCATGTATGGTCCTGAATGAGACGCCACCTTATGACATCGTTGGCGCGGATCGGGATGATATCAGTGTCAAGAAACGGGAAACTGGCGGGCATGTGCCATTCCTGCTGCTGGAGCTGGATGCGTGACTGGTTGCGAGGCAGGCCATAAAAATCTGGGCCGTGAAAACTTGCGAATCCCTCCAGCTTGTCAAGCGCGTTTTCCTGAGCGAAGACTTCCGCATACAACTCCAGCGCAGCCGGAGCCGAGTAGACTCCAGCACACCCGCATGCGTGTTCTTTCGTCGCCCGACTGTGTGGTGCCGAATCAGTCCCGAGGAAAAATTTTCGGTTGCCACTCGTCGCTGCTGCGATGAGGGCGGCCTGATGGGTATTGCGTTTTAACACGGGTAAACAATAGTAGTGCGGGCGAATTCCTCCGGCGAGCAAGTCATTCCGGTTATATAACAAATGATGGACGGTAATGGTGGCGGCGACGTTGGCACCTGCCTCGCTAACGAACTGCACTGCGTCGCGCGTAGTGATATGTTCGAGTACAACACGCAATTCCGGTAATCGTTGCAACAATGGAGACAACACCGTGTCAATGAAGATTTTTTCACGATCGAAGATGTCCGTTGTGGAATCGGTGACCTCGCCGTGAACCAGTAGTGGCAGTCCGGTTGCTGCCATGTGTTCGAGCAGAGGGTAAACGACTCGAATATCAGTTACGCCATTGTCTGAATTCGTCGTGGCGCCCGCGGGGTAATATTTGATGGCATGTACATGTTCATTCTCGACAGCGAGCAGCAGCTCCTTAAGCGCCAGACTATCGGTCAGGTAGAGCGTCATTAGCGGCATAAAATTACTGTGGGCCGGGCGCGCAGCAAGGATGCGCTCGCGATAGGCCAGGGCCGCAGCGACAGTCGTTACAGGGGGTTTCAGATTGGGCATGACGATCGCCCGCCCGAATTGTGTGGCTGTGTGCGGGACAGTAGTGCGTAGCGCCTCACCATCGCGCAGGTGCAAATGCCAGTCATCAGGCAGGGTGAGGGAGAGTGTGGTTGAGCTCATGCGGGCTGACTTCGCTGGATTTTGCGCCATTGTACAGGATTGCCCGGGTGAGCAGTATGGCGGATTTGTCCGATTTGCCCCGGTTCTGGCTGTTGCAACAGGGTTAATGTCGGATGGATCCCGGGTTTTCTTCTTGAATGCCGATGGTGCTAGAATACGCGTCCTTTTTCAGTGCTGCAGTGCCGCCCGTTTCCCGGCCGATGCGACTTCGGTCTATTCGCTTCGCTGCAACACCCCCACAGCGCTCAACCAGGTTTCAGGAGCATCGTCATGGCAGGGATTAACAAGGTCGTCTTGGCCTACTCAGGTGGACTCGATACGTCAGTCATCGCGAAATGGCTGCAACAAACTTACGACTGTGAAGTCGTCACCTTCACTGCTGACATCGGTCAAGGCAGCGAAGTCGAGCCGGCCCGGGCCAAGGCAGAAGCCATGGGCATAAAAGAAATCTATATTGAGGATCTGCGAGAAGAGTTCGCCCGCGACTTCGTCAATCCGATGTTCCGCGCCAATGCACTGTACGAAGGCGAGTATCTGCTGGGCACCTCAATTGCGCGACCCTTGATCGCGAAGCGGCTGGTCGAGATTGCGGCCGAGACGAAAGCCGACGCCATCTCCCATGGAGCCACAGGCAAGGGCAATGACCAGGTGCGATTCGAACTTGGAGCGTATGCGTTGAGTCCGTCTATCAAGGTAATCGCACCTTGGCGCGAATGGGAACTGACTTCTCGCGATACGCTGCTGGCCTATTGCGAGAAACACAATATTCCCGTTGAGAAAAAGCGCGGTACAAAATCGCCCTACTCGATGGATGCGAACTTGCTGCACATCTCTTACGAAGGCGACATCCTGGAAGACCCGGCAGCAGAACCGGAAGAGCCAATGTGGCTGTGGACGAAGTCGCCTGAATCGGCACCGGATTCTCCGACCTATATCGAGCTCGAGTACCAGCGCGGTGACATCGTGGCGATTGACGGCGAGGCGCTGACACCGGCGGCGGTTCTGACCCGTCTCAATCAGGTGGCCGGAGCCAATGGCATCGGTCGCGCAGACATTGTTGAAAATCGTTATGTGGGGATGAAGTCGCGCGGTTGTTACGAGACACCCGGGGGCACCGTGATGCTGAAGGCGCACCGTGCCATCGAATCCCTGACGCTTGACCGCGAACTGGCTCACCTGAAAGATGACCTGATGCCGCGTTACGCGTCTCTGGTTTATAACGGGTACTGGTGGTCGCCAGAGCGAAAGGCGCTGCAGCAGCTGATCGACTATTCCCAGGTATACGTGAACGGGAAAGTGCGGCTGAAACTTTACAAGGGCAATGTCATCGTTGTGGGGAGAGAGTCGGATCAGTCGCTGTTCGATCAACACATCGCCACATTTGAAGACGACGCCGGGGCGTACAATCAGGCTGATGCCGGAGGCTTCATCAAATTGAACGCTTTGCGTCTGCGCATCGCCGCGCAGAAAGGGCGCAAGTAGGCGCGTATGTCACTCGTCGGTCTTGTGCCGATACTCACAGAGGTCATGGATCACGCAAGCGGCGCAACGCGGCTTGCGTGCCAGACACACATAACGACCGTGCAAAATCAACCAGTGATGGGCATCCAGCAGAAACTCTTCCGGAACCAGTCGTAACAGGCGTTTCTCCACTTCCAGCACGTTCTTGCCTGGCGCGATGCCGGTGCGATTGGAGACGCGAAAAACGTGCGTGTCAACCGCCATGGCGATCTGCCGGAATGCCGTATTGAGAACCACGTTGGCGGTTTTGCGCCCGACTCCTGGCAGCGCCTCGAGCGCGGCTCTATCCGCTGGCACTACAGATCCATGCTGCTCGATCAGGATCTCACAGGTCTTGAGGATGTTGGCGGCTTTGGTATTAAACAGTCCTATTGTCCTGATGTAGTGTTTCAGCTGCGCAAGTCCCAGTCTTTTGATCGCCTTCGGCGTATTGGCAACCTTGAATAGTGGCCCGGTTGCCTTGTTGACACTGACGTCGGTCGCTTGTGCAGAGAGCATCACGGCGATCAGTAACTCGAACGTGGAGTTGTAGTGCAATTCAGTTCGAGGCTCCGGATTGGCCAGCCGCAGTCGCTCGAAGATTTGTTGGCGTTTCACCCGGTTCATGAACCCTGAATCCTACCGGTAACGCGGACGCGTGCCACTGGAATAATCTCTCCCTTGTGTGTCACTCGGTCGGTGGCGGCCGGTTGCAGCCAGTTTCTGACCGCGAGCAGCAAACCCAGCAAGAGACAGGCTGCTGGTGGTAACAGCATGAAAGGCATCGACCAGGGAGTCGTCGTCGGCACTACCATGTCTGGTTGAGAGGCAGGTTGAGAAACAGGTAGAGAGACAGGTGGAGAGACAGGTGGAGAGGCAGCGGAACGTAGTTGCATAAGATCCAGCGACAGCGTGCCAGTGCCCAACCATTCCCGCAGTATGGCAAATCCCACTAAAACAGACAGATAGGCGCAAGCCGTCAGAGCAGCCGAGCCAAGCGCCGGGATCAACGCCTGCTTGCGAGTCTGTGCGTCCAGGTGCAGCACCAACGCCAGATTGCAGCTGATCAGCGGCAGATAGAGGCCGAGCGCCTTGTGCAGAGGATAGAACTGCCATTGCAACAGAAGATCCGCGAAGGTAGTGCTAATCGCCAGCAGCACAAGATAAATTACAAAGCGCCAGGACTCACTGATCAGTCGTCGGCATACAGATACAAGGCTGCTCGTTACCAGCAGGACGGCTGCGGTAACAAGGCCAAGCCCGAGGCTCTGGGCTGCAGAATCCGTTATTGCCAACAAGGGGCTGAGGCCCAGCATCTGCACCAGGACCGGGTTATTGCGCCAGAGAGACGGGGGTTGATGTGCCAGAAAGTGCAGTTTGCTCATGCCTTCCATTCCCCGCCTGTCACAGGAAGTTGACGCGCTCCGTGCCCGTAGATCGTGGGACGACACCAGTGATCCAGTAAGGGGGCACATAAGTTGCCGAATAGAACGGCAATCGCCACCGAATCAAGATAGCTGCCCCAAACCCGTATGCAGTAGATCCCGAGGCCAATGCACACGCCGTAGAGCAATTGGCCTCGTCGGGTTGTCGCGGCGCTCACCGGGTCGGTGGCAATGAAGAACGCACCGAGCATGGTTGCGCTGCCGAAGAGATGCAGATAGGGCGTGCCATAGATAGCAAAACTGTTGGGTGCATAAAGCAGAGTCGCAAGCAGCGCCACAGTGCCAATGATGCTGACAGGGATGTGCCAGGAGATGATGCGGCGGGCGAGCAAGTACAGTCCGCCCAACAGATAGCCGAAATTAACGAGCTCCCAGCCGGTGCCGGATTCCCTTGCAAAGAAGGACAGGCCGGACTCCCGGGCACTGAGTAAGGCGCTGGTGGCGGCCATCTTGAATTCAATTAATGGCGTTGCCATGGCGAGTCCGTCGATGGCGGGCAGGCTTGTTGCCGAAGGCAGGGGGAGGCCCGGGAAACTCGCGAGTAGACTCTGTTGCAGTCCATACCAACCCAGAGTAGATATTGCCGTATCATCGAATAATCGCGTGGCGGGTACATGCCACGCCGTCATGTCCAGCGGATAGGCAAGAAGCAGAAGCAGGTAGCCGGACATGGCTGGGTTAAAGGGATTCTGACCGAGGCCACCGAAGCTGTGCTTCACGATCGCAATGGCGAAAACGATTCCCGTTGCGACCAGCCACCAGGGCAGTCCCGGTGGCACTGCGATCCCGAACAGCACTGCGGTGACCAGGGCACTATTATCCTGTAAGCCTTGCCACCAGTTGCGTGCTCTGACACTAAGGATAACCGCCTCTGTAAACAGTGCAAATGCGCTCGCGAGTACGATGTTCAGAACAATGCCATACCCGAAGAACCAGACAGACAGCAGGATGCCTGGTGTACAGGCCAACATGACCTGCAACATGATGGCCCGGGTTGACTGCGGAGCACGTTGCAGCACGCGAGAATGGAGTTGAACTGACATTTACGCAACGCCTCCGGAGTCTTCTGGATCTCCGCTGCTTTTGGGCACACTTGCAAGCAGGCGGTTGGTGCGTGCCTGTTGCCTCGCCTTGCTACGGGCTACGGCAGCGGCGATTTCGTTTTGCGCCTGTTCGCGGGAAAAAGCGGGCGAGTGCCGGCTAACCGGCGCAGATGTGGGTTGCGATTCCGGCCGCCGCCGTTCTCGCGCAGATTCCTTCTCGCGTTTCAGTCGGTACTGATGCTGTTGAAAGCGCGTACGCCATGATTCGGCCTGCTCGAAATGTCGGGTCGCATCCCGTAATTCCTGTTTGCCGGCGCGAAAATACTGAACCAGCGGAATGTGACTCGGGCACACATAATCACAGGCCCCGCACTCGATACACTCGGTGAGTCCGTAATCCTGCAGCTGTGCGTGTGCATGATTGCGTGCGAACGCATGCAGTTGCTGGGGCAGAAGTCGCACCGGACAGACATCAGCGCAATATCCACAGCGGATGCAAGCCAATTCAGGTTCGGATTGCGGCAGGTCGGCGGAAGTGGCTGCAATGAGGCAGTTCGTAGTCTGGGTCGAGGGGACCGCGAGGCTGGCAAGTTCGACTCCCAATAGAGAGCCGCCCAACACTGTAGCAGTGTGATCATGCTGTTTGACACCACACAACTCCAGGAGAAAGGTGACGGGTGTCCCGATTAATGCCTCGAAATTTTTCGGCGTCGTCAGAGCGCTACCTGTCAGGGTAGTGATGCGGCTAATGCAGGGAGAGCCCGTAACCACGGCTTGTCCACATGCGTACGTCGTGCCGGCATTCAACATAAGAATGCCGGCTTCCAATGGCAGCGACCCTGCTGGCAGCTGCATGCCGGTCACCGCCTCAATGAGTTGGCGTTCGGCGCCCGCAGGATATTTACTGTCGACGAGCAACATCTCGACAGTGCTGTGTGCCAGCGCGGACCGTGTGGCGCTAATCGCTGCATGCATGTCGCGTTTCAAGGCAATCACGCAGCGCGCAGCACGGCAGACTGTCTGCACGATCTCCGCGCCGAGCAAGACATCGGCCGCACGTTCACGCAAGAGCGCGTGATCGGCGCTGATGAAAGGCTCACACTCCACCGCGTTAATTATCAGTAATTGGCAGTCAGCTGACTGGGCGAGTCGCAATTTTTGGGCGACTGGAAAGCCGGCACCACCCATGCCGCAGATACCGGCATCGATTATGCGTTGAAAAAGTTCGGACGTGGGCAGCTTGCGAAAATCCGGCACGGGGGAACAACCCAGCGCGGTATCAGCTCCATCGGGTACAAGTTCAATACAAGGGGCGAGCGTCTCGACCCTGTCGGCTATCAGGCAATTGCGAATGGCAGCGATGCGTCCGGACGTGGGGGCGTGTACATGGGCGGCGTCAGGGTTCGCCGACGTAGTCAATCGCTGATACTTTTGCACGTAGTCGCCGGCCTGCACGGCTGGTGTGAGTGGCACCGACTTGTACTGTGTCAGTGGCAGCGTATACAGGGGCGCCAGCGGGCAAGGCATGATGCGTGATCGCAAGGAAGCAGCCTTGTTTGCCGCCGGCGTGATCCCGCCGGCAATGCCGTGAACTCGCCGTCCGCGAACAGGATGCGCGAGTTTGCTCATCGTGTGACTTCCAGCGAAGTCCGCGTGCCCGACCCAGAGTTCGGGAGCACCCAACGCGGCGAGTGATCGGGACCGAGGGGGCGCATCTCGATGCAATCCACGGGACAGGGCTCTACACACAGGTCGCAGCCAGTGCATTCGCGTGCAATGACTGTGTGCATCAATTTTGGTCCGCCGAGAATGGCATCGACGGGACAGGCTCGAATGCATTTGGTACAGCCGATACACTCGTCTTCGCGGATAAATGCCACTCGCGGCTCCACCACAACACCGTGTGCAGGGTTGAGAGTGCGCGGCAATTCATTGAGCAGATTGCCCAGTCGGATGATGGTGCCGTCACCACCTGGCGGACACTGATTAATAGCCTGCCCGTTTGCGATCGCTCGTGCATAGGGCAAACATCCTTCAAAACCACAGGCACCACATTGTGTTTGCGGTAACAAGGCGTTGATTCGGTCTACCAGCGAATGCTGATCCGCGAGTTTGCGACGCCAGTAGCGCATGGCAGTCACGCCTAATCCGAGCAATGCAAGCAGCAGGAAAGCCCAGAGCAGTAACCTGATCAATGCAGTATCTATCAGCGGGTACATGTCACACGATTCCCGCGAAGCCGAGCAGGCACATGGAGACGATACCGGCGCTCAGCAGATGAATGGGTGCACCACGAAAAGCAGTAGGAACGTCGGCTGTATCCAGGCGCTGACGCAAAGCTGCGAACAGCATGAGAATGGCGGCAAATCCCAGAGCCGCACCGAAGCTTTGAATAATCAGATTGCCGGTTGTCAGTTGTGAATCTGTAGAGAGCAATGCGAAACCGACAATGGCACTGTTACCGCTGAGCACGTAGAACTCCAGTCCCTGCCTTCGAATCGACACGGCAAAACGATGCCGACCCAATTGCAGCAGTCCGGCGGTGAGCAGTGAGCCGACCGCCAGGAAACATGGCAATTGCAATACCTGCAGGTGCAGAGGTGTAAGTGCGTAGCGGAATAGCACCATGTTTAAAATCGAAGAGACCAGCAGCAGGCAACCACCTAGCCAGGCCAGTTCGATTGCAAGCTCGAGTTTGTGCGTGTAGGCGAAGAGTGCGGAGATGCCGAGAAATTGCACCAACACGACATTGTTTACCAAGGCCGCGGAGAACAATAGGCTCAGAAACTCGAACACGAAGCGGGCTCACTCCAGTCGGTGTGCGACTTACTCTGGAAACAGGTTGCTGGAATAGGGGGCAGGGATACGGTATTGCGCCAGTATGCTCGCCTCGCTGTTCACTGCTTCGGCGTGGTTGATCACCATCTGATAGCCGTTCGTATTCTCAAACACGACATTTTCCTGTTGGTTGGTCTTGAGCATGGTCGCAAAATCGGCGAAATCCCGGATTGGCTCGCCATTGACGTAGTCAACAATCCAATTGCGCCAGTCGTGATAACCGAGATTGACATCGGCTGCCAGCACCTGCAATGCCACTACCAATTGTCGGCGTGTTGGTGAACTCCATTCATTGCGAGCCTGTAACAAACTAACCGGTGCAGTGCGTCCCCAATCACTGCCCCAGCGTTTGATGAGATTCATGTTCAGTGGGACGAACAATACACCGCCATAAATATAATATTCGGGAATTTTGTCGAATTGATCGCCCGCGACCAGGCTATAGCTGTCGAGAGCGCGTCGGGCTGGCAACTCGATGGTATTGATGTTGCCGTCGCGCGCATACGTGACGCGAATCGTGTCGTCAATGTCATGCAGATCGATGGCGTGTTTGTAGTCGGTAAGAATGTCTGATGTCAGCCTGATACTGCCGTCATCGGCGACATCAAAATTATCGATCTTCATGATGACGTCGTTTTCCAGGATTCGGTCCCGGGCGGGAGCGTCGTCGAAGACCTTGATGACGAGCACGCCACTCTGATCCTTGCTCAACCCGTAGGCGGCCTTCGCGGCAGGGCTGTCCAGCGTCTGTGTACGGAATCCGAGGTCGGGAAAACCGTCGTGCACACCGTCGAGGCTGTCCGCAAGCACATGGCGGATGATGCTGGGGGGCACGAAGTAGCCCAGATTTTCGGCGCGACCACCACTGTTCGCCTGCATCACGACGCCAACGATCTCCTGATTGACAATTACCGGTCCGCCACTATTGCCCGGGTTGATGGCGGCGTCGATCTGGCCTGCCAGCAAATACGTGCCACTGTGGGCGTAAATCTGTTGTTCCACTCGCGACAGAATGCCCTTGGTGATGCTGAGTGATTTGCCGCCAATCGGATAGCCATACACAGAGACTTCATCGAGCGGGGCAGGCAGATCGCCGATGGTGAGCGCTTTCAGGTCACTGAAAAAGCCGGGTTCATCGACGGTGATCAAAGCCAGATCGGCATCGTGGGAGACGAATACCACCCTGGCCAGATAACGGCGAGGGTCGTTGTGTTTCTGCGCCTGCAGGTAGCTCGCGTCGGCGACCACATGGGCATTGGTCAGAATGAGATTGCCATCGATGACCGAACCTGAGCCACTGCTCTGGCTTGGCGTGAGCAATCGCCACGGCGTGAAATAATCTGGCTCTGCCTGGGTGGTGTAGATCTTGACGACAGAATCTTCTATGGCCCTTATTTCGCTGGATTGTGCTTGGGCAAGCTGTGCGTCTGCGCGTCATGGATCATCTGCAAACGATGCTCGACCTCGCGATGCGCGATGTAATGCGCGGTCAGGCTTTCTGTGACTTCTGGATCAACCCATGATTTCTTGGCCAAGGCGGCCAAAGCATCAACCGTGCGCCGCATCCGCAAATCGGGATCTCTGCCACCCGCCACCAATTGGCGGGTCTGGGCAAAAAATTCGATCTCACGAATGCCGCCCGCCCCCAGTTTCATATTATGCCCCTCAAGGGTGAACCCGTGCAGGCCCTTATGGTCGCGAATACGCTGGCGCATGTCTTGGGTGTCACGGATGGCGGCGAAATCCAAATGCTTGCGCCACACGAAGGGGGTGAGGGTTTTCAAGAACCGCTCGCCTGCTGCAATATCACCTGCGGCAGCGCGCGCCTTGATATATGCGGCGCGCTCCCAATTTCGTCCCTCCGCCTCGTAATAGCGTTCAGCCGCAGCCATTGAGATACAGACGGGCGTCACAGAGGCATCAGGGCGCAGCCGAAGATCAGTGCGGAACACATAACCTTCGGATGTGATTTCCCCCAAACTTGCGGCAATGCGGCGG
>JALRBQ010000033.1 GCA_023257655.1 Pseudomonadales bacterium | reverse complement strand
CCGTCAAGCCCAGCGTACTCCTGACTTCGCCGGTGTAATCGGTGAATTGCAGGATCCGATGGGTCGTTCACTGTACGCTCGAGTGGTCTACGACTTCTAAGCTGGTCAGGGGTTCCGCCAGTGCGGAAACCTCGATGCCATAGGGATATGGCTATGCAATACAGAAAGGGGCCCAATCGGGCCCCTTTTTTCATTGGGGAAACAGGCCATAGAGCCTGCCTCCAGTCGAAGTACGCCTTTCACTTGGGAGAGACAAATGAAAAGCAACATCCCCATCCCGGCCAGCGTGTATATCATCACCCTGAACGCGGCCGACCGGCTGAGCCAGCTGCTCAGTCAGCTCCGGAATTTCGACGAGGTCATTATTGTCGATTGTGGGAGCACAGATGAGACCCGCGACATTGCCAGCAGGTATGCCAATGTCGATTTTTCCCATCATGACTGGGTCAGCTTCAGCGACCAAAAGGCCTATGCGCTGTCGAAGTGCCGGAATGAATGGGTATTGAATCTTGATGCCGACGAAGAGTTAACCCAGGAATTTATCGAGGTGATCAGGAATACGATCCGCGGCAACGACTGCGACGCACTGAAATCGAGAAGAATGGTGTATCGCTGGGGAAAACGTTCCCCTTATTTCACCAAGGACAGCCGGCAGATTCGATTCTTCCGCAAGCGCTGCGGTCACTACGAGCCGCGCCGGGTGCACGAACGCATTTGCATAGCCGGCACGGTACACAGTACCCGCGCGACGATCATTCATCATCAGGACATGACGTTTGACGAACTGGAAACGAAGCTTAACCGTTACAGCCAGCTGAAGGCAGAAGACAAGTTTGAGCAGGGCAGCCGGGCCAACTTCCTTGTCCTCTTATTCGTCTTCCCGCTGACCTTCATCCAGTATTATCTCTTCAAGGGGTTCTGTCTGGGCGGGGTGGAAGGGCTGGTGGGTAGCGTCAATATTGCGTTTTACAATTTCATGAAATACGCGAAATTATGGGAAATGGAACACAGCGGGGCAGCCGGGTCTAACCACTTCTCAACTACCAATCATGACAGCACGCCGTATCTCGAGTGGAAAGCGGGCGAGGGCAAGATCCGCTAAAGCTGCCCTGCAACTCGACCTGTGCTGCCCCGGAGTCAGTCCGCACAGGCTTTTGCAGGCGCCGGGTCAGGTTCGGAAAGGAAGGTAACGCTCCAGGCGGAGATGCCCGGGCTGCCCGCCAAAACTCTGCTCACAGGGCGGGAAAACCTGCCCACAAGCGCCATTTCAGGGCTGAAACCCTGATTTTTGCGGCAATCTAACCGGTTTATCAATTCTTTCCCACCCCGATTCAATTCTTTCCCTCCCCCCCAATTTTGTTTGTCAGGTCCCGTCAAAAGGGGAAGTGCAAAAGGCGTCGCAGGCCAAAATAGGGCATGAATCGCTTCATTCCCTCGCGGCTATCTTGCGCAAGTTTTGTGCAATTCTAAAATTCGCTCATCGTCTGAATCGGACTATCTTCAGCAGCGGCGAACAAGACGAACCCACTAGTCAATTTTAAGGAAAGAAACATGAATACGCGCATTATTGCTTCTGTTGCAGGATTCGTCCTGAGCTCATTGGTAAGCTCTTTCAGCCTGGCAGCCTCCGATATGGCGGAGCTTGAGTCTGATTGCGTTGCGGAACTGGGCGGGGAATTTCTGGGTACTGCGTGTGAAGTCACTACTGTCGTTCAGACACCCTATAGCGAGATGATCCGTCCTTCTGGCAAATCCGGTCTGGGCTGGACAGCGGTTGGTGTGACCATTGAAACGACTGTCGACACCTACGCCATCGACGTCGAATAATCTGAGGAAGAAGCTGAAGTCCAGGTATTCGTTGCCGGTAATCCAAACCTGCCAGGCTGCAATGCTTCCGGCAGCCAGCCCAAGAAGTGCTACGACCACTACGAAACCGAAATCACCACGATCACTGTCTATACCTATAGCTGGTTGTTCGATTCTTCCGAAACCACCACTGAAGTTGTAGTGACTGGTTGTCTGAATCCTGGCGGCCGCAACATGGGCATGCACAAGCAGTGCGCCAACTAGGAATCGATTCCTGGTAGACCGAAAACTCGGGGCCGGGGTATCAGCAAGGGTGCTCCGGCTTTTTTTTGCCTGCGACGCGGCCAGCCTGTATTTAAGTGATCGGTCAGGAGCGGGTGCCGCCGGGGTTTTGCTCGCCGCGTAGGAAGTCGCGTACTTTTTGGCTCAGTTTACGGGCAGACAGGCTAATGCAATTGATGGTTAAATACGGGCACTATGCTGACTACCGAGCGCCCGGGCGCGGCAGATTTTAAACCTCTCGCAACGCGCGGAACCCTGGTTCGCGAGCTCGCGGCCTGCGCTGGCCTCCTGTGCTATTGTCTCCTGCTTAACCATTCGACTCTTGCGGGCAACTGGCGCTGGGATGATCCTTCCGTGTTGCTGCATCTCCATCGTTTCCCGTTACTCGACAGTTTTTTCCGCCCCGATGTCTGGCAACAGTATTCGCCGGCGAATCTGACGCCCTGGCTGCTCTTCTCCTACCAGATTGATTTGTCCCTGTTTGGAATCAAACCGGAGTTTTTCTATGGTCACCAGCTATTGGCGCTGGCGCTACTGGCCTGTGCTTTGTATCGCTGTCTGGCGTTATGGATAGCACGCCCCTATGCCTACCTCGCAGCGTTGCTCTTGCTCAGCAGTGCGCCCGCTCTGGTGTCGGCGCAGCAACTCATGGTGCGGCATTATGTCGAGGGGGGCGTTTTCGCCCTCCTGTCGCTTTATGGGTATGTGCTTTACCTCAGGCAAGCCCGCTTGCCCGTGCTCGTTGCCAGCGTCGCCTGTTACGTTCTCGCCGTCTCCGCCAAGGAGGTCTATGTCCCGCTGGTCCTGCTATTGCCCTTGCTGCCGGAGGCTGATATTCGACAGCGATGGCGAGCGATGCTCCCGTTCCTGTTGGTGGTCGTCGCGTATGCCCTGTGGCGCGCGTACATGCTGGATTCAATGGCGGGCGGATATGTCGGAGGAACCGCGGTGCCGGGATCGGAATTCCTGGTCGAGGTGCTCGCCAGCTATGCGTCGTTCCCACGCCTGATTTTCGGGGACGCCTGGCCATTCGTACTGGTGATCCTCGTGGTGTTGGCCGCCAGTTTTTTGGTGGCGCAACCCCGCACTTTGCTATTGGGCATCACTCTCGTTCTATTGTGCCTGTTTCCGCTGGCACCGCTGGCACGGTTTCCCGGTATTGTGCTGGCAGATCGCTACCTGCTGGTTGTTGTCATGGTGTTCGGCAGCCTTTTCGTCATCTGTGTGGAACGTCTCGCCCGCCTTGCACTGGCGAAAAATCACAGGATGCTGGCCACAGCCGTGATGACTTGCGCCGCCATCGTACTGGCAGCTAGCAGTTGGCAGGGGCGAACCGTCACAGCAGCCGTGAGGGAGACGGCGCAGGAATTTGACAGTCAGGCGGCCTTCATCTGGGAACGAGACGCGCTCACGGCCTTCTATCCCTCGAGCGGCGTGCTTCCTTCGTACTGGTTCGTCGTGAATCTCGCCGCGTTCAAGACTGCCGTGATGCCGGACACTACGGCCCCGGTCGCGATTCCTGACGAGGTGTATCTCGACGGCAACGTCGGCAACGTCTTCGCCTACGACTCGGCCTGTGCATGCATGCAGCCGAGTGCGAGCTCGGTGGCCGAGGTGCTGGCGGCGCATCGTGCGCGTGCACGGCAAGACGCCAGCCTGTCGCTGGAATTCAGGTATGAATCCGGATACTTTACCTGGGAATTTGGTCCCTATGTCGACGGAGAATACCGTGTGGTCTCCGACGTGCTGGGTGTGTTGCCGGCATCCCGGGCAGGGCGACTGCGAGTCACTCTGCAGGAGGATACGCCGTTCTACTTGCGTTACACTCACCCCGATGGCTGGATGACGTATTCCAGCTTGCAACGAATTCATGCCGATGCGCCCGTGACGCGATGGCACAGAGACTAAATCGTGAAGAAAATCGCCATTGTCATACCCGCCCGCAATGAAGCCGCCAACATCGCCGGCAATCTCGAGTCAATTCTGCAGCAGGTAGACGCACCGGCGGTCGCCGATTTTTCACTGATCGTTGTTGACGATGGATCAGGTGATCAGACCGCAGCGCGAGTGCAGGACTGTATCGCGCGTTTTCCAGGCCGCATCGGGCTGGTCTGTCTGAGTCGGCATTTTGGCAAGGAGGCAGCGATTCTCGCCGGATTAAAGCACGCCTCTGGCTTCGATGCGGTCGTGGTCATGGACAGCGATCTGCAACACCCGCCGGCTCTCGTCAGTCAGTTCGTGGAACACTGGCAGCAGGGCAGTCTGATCGTGGAGGGCTTAAAGCAGTCCCGTGGCGACGAAAGCCTGATCAAGAATTTTTTGACGCGGGCCTATTTCCGGCTGTTCAACTTCTTTACGGAATTCAATATCGGCGGCATGACGGATTTCAAGCTGCTCGATGCCTCGGTAGTCGCGATCTATTGTGGGCTGACCGAACACAATCGCTTCTTTCGCGGCCTCGTCCGGTGGATGAATTTTCCCACATACCAGATCGGCTTTGACGTACCAGCGACGACGCGCGGGGGCAGCACATGGGGCAGCTTCAGCCTGTTCCGCTATGCGGTGTCCTCAATCACCTCGTTTACCGCATTTCCCTTGCAGATCGTCACCTTGCTGGGAGCGATCACCTTTTTCATGAGTGCGATCATCGGTGGCAAGGCACTCATCGACAAACTCTCGGGCAACGCGGTTGACGGATTTACTACAGTCATCCTGCTGATTCTGCTGGTCGGCAGCGTCCTGATGTTCAGCATTGGACTGATTGGCACCTATGTGGGCAAGATCTATGATGAGGTCAAGCGTCGACCGAACTACGTCGTCGACACCGCTCGCAGCAATCTGGAACTGTTCCGATGAACAAATACCTCATGATGTTGACCCACGCGGCACTATTGGCTTCGTTGCTGGCCTTTTCCCATGGTGTGCTGAAGTGGGTCTCGAGTCAGGCGCACACCGATTACCTGCAGCTCATACTCAGCCAGTGGAAACTTGTTATGCTGGCGCTGTCAATTTACGGGCTGGTGTTCTTCTACTACATTCTCGTGCTGCGCAGCAGTCCCATCACTTCCCTGTACCCGGTCTACACCGGCCTGTCGGTGCTGTTTGTGATGCTCGTCGGTCGTCTGGTCTTTCACGAGACCGTGTCACCCTACCAGATACTCGGCGCCGGCTTCATCCTTGCCGGTATCGTGCTGACGGGGTATAACAGTTAGTTCTTGGGGAATTTCCCGCAAACCAGTATAGGAACCGATTTGCGGGAGGCGAGATGATGGGCTGTCCTAGTCGGTGGTGGCGCTGCGCACCGTCGGGTAGGTAATGCCGAGCTGGTCCAGATACGTCTCGTATTGCGAGGGATCGTAGTAATACTCCCGCATGATGGGACGGAAGGTGGCCATGATGTCCTCGTTCAGATGAATCGCCGGCTCGTCCTGTGGGCGCAGCAGAGGCGTGTACTTCATGTCCTTGGTCTGCACCTCGTTGAAGTATTCCCAGGCATCGGCCAGCAACTGCTCATCCGTCAGCAGATCAAACAGATTCAGAGCCTGCACTTTGGCACCGGCCACAATGCCCTTGTGGGCAATGGGTGTGGCCATGGCGATGGCATTCACCCAGTTATGCCCCGGCAGGTTGGGTATATTGGCCGGATAGCGCAGGGTGATCGTTGGCAACTGCCAGGAGATGTCGCCGATGTCATCGGAGCCGCCGCCCGTGTTCTCATCCGGATCGGGGGGATCGCGCAACTCCTGAATCTCGGTTTCCAGACCTTCTTCCTTCACGCCCAGTTCGGCCTGCACTGCCTTCGCCAGCATGATGTCTTCCGCTGACCACTCCGGCATGCCCACCAGCTTCGAGTGCTCATAGTTGCGCTCTGCCATGGCCTTGTTGAAATGCCCCGGCCAGGCGCTGCCGAGTACCGTGGAGGACCAACTGGTGTTAGTCATCAGTGCCGCCCCCGCGGCCATGTCGTCGCCAATCCTCCACAATCCGGTGATGTGTTCATAATCGGTTTCGCGGAAGAAATACCAGATGCTCGCGAGCGATGGCACGACATTGGGTTGATCGCCGCCGTCGACAATCACCGAGTGCGTGCGCTGAGACAGGCGCATGTGTTCACGTCGGAAGTTCATGCCGATATCCATCAGCGCTACAGCATCCGAGGCGCTGCGGCCGCGCCAGGGCGCGCCGGCGCTGTGAGCGCTCTCGCCCTGGAAATCGTAGCGTACCGAGATCAGGCCATTGCCGCGACCTCCGCCCCAGCTGGTGCCGAGGGAATTGGCGACGTGAGCGAACAACACGGCATCGACATCCTTGAAATAGCCATCACGGACGTAATAGGCCTTGGTGCCCAGTTGTTCTTCGGCGACGCCAGGCCAGATCTTGATCGTGCCCGGATAGCCGTGTTTCTCCATGATCTCCTTGATCGTAAGCGCCGCAATGATGTTCACGACCTGACCGGAATTGTGCCCTTCACCGTGACCCGGAGCGCCAACAATGATTGGATCCCGATAGGCCACGCCGGGTTTCTGCGAGGCTTTCGGAATGCCATCGATGTCAGAGCCCAGCGCAATCACCGGTTCGCCTTCGCCCCAACTCGCCATCCAGGCGGTGGGAATTCCTGCCATCCCTTGCGCGACCTCGAAGCCGTTCTCACTCAGCAGTCCAGTCAGGTAGGCCGAAGTCTCGAATTCCTGGAACCCCAGTTCCCCGAAGCTGAAGATCATGTCATTCATGACCTGCGACATTTTCGATTTCGCTTCCACCGCGGCCAGAATCTCCTGCTCCAGCGCGCTGCGTTCGTCCTCGCTTAGGTTGGCGGCGGTGGCAGGAAGTGCGCCGCAGAGTGCGGCGAATCCCATAGCCAGTGGCAGGCGGCGCAGGCGCGCACCGCGCGCTGTGCCTTTAAGTGCGGTAATGATCACGACTACATCCTCCTCGACATTGTTGAATTTCCAGCCAGAGTATACTGCCCAGTCTAGAATTCATAGCGCATTCCCAAGCGGTATGTGCGACCCAGCACATCCATGAGTCCGCGGTTCACTGGCAAATAGGCTGGGCGGTTTTCCGAGCCCTGATTGCTGGGTGTGGCAATCAGCACCGGGTCGGTATCAAACAGATTCTTCACCGACACGAACACTTCGGCCGAGCTACCGCCCAGCGTGAACTGGCGCGAGACATAGGCGTCGAAGAACCACTCGCCATCGATGCTGTTGTCGTTGATGGTGAAGTTGGGTGCAACTGACGCCGGGCAATTGCTGCTGCATTCGATATAGTCATTGTCAATCACGCCATCGCTGTGGCCACGACCTGTAAGGTTGAAAGTCCAGGAATCGAGTAGATAGCGCGCCGTAAAGCGGTATACCCAGTCGGGGGTGCTGCCGGTGTTACTGCCGGCGCTATTGGTGGCTGTGACACCGTCATCGGTGGTGTTCTCGACATAGTGTGTGCCCATGTAACGCAGGCTGACATCCCCCGGCGCGCCGCTGAACAGGTCATCCAGCGCAAAGTTGTAACTGGTCTCGATGTCGTAGCCCTCGGAGAGCAGAGAGTTGAGATTCTCGTATTCCAGATCGATGTACTGCAGCACGCCGTTACTGTCGTAGCGCAGGTTGTCACAGTAGCGTTGTACCTTGAAGATCAGACAGGCATCGGCGACGTTTTGTGCGCCGATGAAGTTGATGACGCCATCGACATCGATGTCATAGTAGTCGACTGAAATCGCGAAGCCGGGCGGAAACGAAGGCTGGTAGATTACACCGACACCTGTGGCATCGGCCTCTTCCGGTCCCACCGTCGGAGTGCCCTGCAGATTCTGTATGAACGGCACGGAGGCGCCGTTGATTGCCACCGCGTTGGTGCGGGCCGTACCGGCATCGTACAATTCGCTCAGGTTTGGCGCACGGATATCGTGAGACTCGGTCAGTCGCAGGGTCACGTCATCCCAAGGCTGGTAGGTCACCCCCGCCTTCTAGGTCGTGACTCCACCGGAAGTGCTGTAATCGGTGTAACGAGCGGCGCCATTGAATTCCAGATTGCCAAGTAGCGGTACCACGGTTTCGACGTAGTATTCTGACACGTCATATTCACCGGTGGTTACCTTGTAATTACCGTATTTCCAGCCACTGACGTATTTCGGATCGACCGTCCCGTCGATGGATTCCTTGCGCCATTCGGCACCGAAGGCGAGTCCGATCGGGCCCGACCAACCCTCGATGTCGGCAACGGCGAAGTTGATCGCGGCGACATCTTGTTGCAGCTCTTGTTCACGTCGTGGTCTGCCTAGCACGTAGTCAAGACTTTCCTGACTGGATACTCCGGTCCCGAAGCGATTGATAGGAACACAGCCATTGCTGGCATCGGTGAGCGTGGATCGACAGACGATGTCACCGCTGGCCGGATCGATGACGGCATCCGTTGCCAGCGCCAGATTGGCGAAATTAAATGTCGGCAACTGGTGTTCGTCAGTGTTGGTCTTGCCCAGTTGGTAGTACGCATCCCAGTCGACGCTGTGACCAGCCAATTCAAACGAACCTTCGGCGCCGAGTACGAAGCGGGAAGTCTCCCGGAAATTGTTGCTTCCGGACGCCGGCATGTCCATGTTGCTGGTGCTCATGCTGAATGAGCTGATATTGGCTGCCGTCATCGCCGCTACGATCTCCGATGGCAGGTAGGCATTGTCTTTGTAGATAGTGCGATTACGATCGGTGGGGCTAATGTAAAAACTGTAGCCGGTATAATTGGCATAGGACCCCTGCGCGAACACTTCAATATCGGGTGTGATCTCGAAGCTGGCGCGGCCGAAGAAGCTATTGCGGTTGTCATCGGCCTGTAGGGAATTGGTGCCTAACTCACCTGATGTGGCGTAGATGGAATCACCCCCTATCATCCACTGACCGGAGACCTTGCCGTATGCCAGATGATCGACAGCACCGCCGGGTCCGAAATAGGTGCCCTTGAGCGGTCCGGAGACGATCAGGCCACCGGGTTTGTAATTCGAGATACCGATATTATTACCCACGTAGTAATACGGGGCGCCCGCGGATTTGTCAGGATTGACGATGCCGAAATAGCCTTTCTGTGCCCAGTCCGGCGCGGTGTAGTGAATGCCATCCTGATCGTAGTATTCGGCGCTCGCCAGCAAATGGCCGCGGCCATCGGCAAATTCGGCGCCCGCAGTGACGACAAATTTCTCATTGGAGGCGTCGTACTCGGTCGCCTCGCCGTAATCGACAGAGGTCTTGAAGCCGACATAATCGCGGTCGAGGATGAAGTTCACGACGCCCGCGATGGCATCAGAGCCGTAGGCAGATGATGCTCCACCTGAGACAACTTCGACCCGCTTCACCAGAGATTGCGGGAAGGTGTTGGTATCGACCTGGCCGCCGGCAGACGACGCCACCGAGCGCTGGCCATCAAACAGGACCAGCGTGCGGCCGGTGCCGAGTCCGCGCAGGTTCAGGGCCGCGATACCGGCCAGACCAGAGCTCAGGCTGCCAGAAGATGTGGTAGCTGTAGTGCTGCCCTGGATCGAGGGCAGCGACATGGCGAACTCCGCCACACTGCCAGGTGCCTCGACCTGAATGTCTTCCTCGCCTAATACTGAGACCGGCGTTGGCATGTCATATCCATCGCGGGCGATGCGAGAGCCAGTTACGAGTACTGACTCGATTGTCTGAGCTGCCTCGGGAGCCTGCGCCTGAGCAATACCGTTAAACAATAGACTGGTCGCAAATCCACAAAGGGTTGTGCCAGTTCGTAGTCAGAAAGTCGACTTTGCGTGCATAAAGGTAAACTCCAAAAGGGTGCCGCTTCAGCGGTACCGAAGTTAAAACACCGAATAATAAGAAACAGTCAATGTGGATCCGGAAATCTCAACTACTGGCGAGCACGAACTATGCCAAGAGTAAAAATTCAAACAGTAGAACAGAGAACGACGCATTGGAGTCGCCTGGCGCGCAGGGTGTGACAGGGACGCGATGTGATGGAGCAGGATGGGGCGTGCGCTTGAGATCCCGCCACAAATTAGCGGGTTAGATTGGTGGTGAGAATGTGTTCAGCGCAGAAGACTTTACAGCGCGTGCGCAGAATCTCTGGGTAAGGGAGTGTGGAAAGTGTGCTGAATTAGGATGAATGAACAGCAGGCAATGAAGGAGTTCAGGCGGGAGGCGTGCGCTAATTCAAATCAAAGCAACTGAAAATTGCTCCAAGACGGCGCCAGACCTCTTTTTTTAAATGCCCCAATAACGCGCATTGTGTCGTGACTGGTTCGAACAGTCTCTGCCAGCGCTGCCGAAATTTATCGACTTATCTGCAGTATCTGTCCGACCTGCAAGGCGTCACTGTCGAGGTCATTTTCACTGCGAATGGCGTCGACCTTCGTGCCGTGCTTGCGGGCTATTCCCCATAACGTATCACCCCGACGCACTCGATAGGCCAGTGTGCTGTTGTAGGCTGCCAGGTCGTTTTGAATCGGTGCCTTCGCGGTGCCGCCCGGAGCGGCTGGAATGATCAGTTTCTGGCCGACATCGAGCAGGTCGCCTGAGAGATTATTGGCCGAGCGCAATTCGGCCACGGTAGTGCCGGTACGTGAGGCAATCAGCCAGAGTGAGTCGCCACGACGCACTTGATATTCATCCTGGGACGAAGGATTCGAGCGGCTTTCGACATACTGCTCATAAGTCTTGGTGAAGACAGCGACATGATAATGCGGTGGATTGCGTTCACGGGTGACATCCAGCACGTCGGTGGCTTCCAGCGACAGCAGGGTGCTTTCCAGCCAGGACCGGCACTTGCCCCGTGGCGGAATGCGCAGGTCAACTGCCATACCAGTCGGGTGTACCGAATTGCTGGCGGCGTTGGCCGGCTGCCTGTCGATGGGGCGTGACAGACTCGTAACCGTCAGTTGTTCGCCACAGGCGACGCGATACTGGGCGCTGAGTCGATCGAGGAACAGTTTTACTTCGGGTCGGGCGTAAGGGTAGGAAACATCGTGCAGGGTCAGGTTGCGGCTGGGTTCGACGCGGAGCAGTTGTCCGCTGTCGACGAGACTCGTCAGCGAGGCCGCCGACCGGATAAAAGTGTAGCCATATTTCTTGGCCTCGTGATTTTGCCGTTCCATCGATTCTTTCGAGCCACGCAGACTTTGTGCCTGCAGGGGAAAGGACATTACGAGCAAGGCGGAGGCTACGAATGCGAGCTTGATGTTACGCACGTTGTCGTTCCTGTGATGCCGTATTATTGTTGTTGGAACCCGTGATTATCGGGTCACTCGCTAGGGTTATCGGCAATACTCTCGTGAATCTTCAGCTTTGTCCAGTAGGTCATTGATTCTAGCGATAAAAAACTGTGAGATGCTGAGAAGGATCAGGTGAAGCCCCGGAATTTCCGCGCCCCGGCGCCTTGCGAATGAAACCCCGGGCTGATTGGCCAGGGGGCCCGCGTTCCGGGGCCTCTGACCGTGACGTGCAGATTTTGGGGCACTTTCAATTGCCCCCGTCACTTGTTATATTCAAGCGACACTCAGCCCCACAATCCTACGCTCTCACTCTCACTCACGCTCAGGAACTCCCTTGGAAACCACCGGCACGGAAAGTAATTCACCCCAGAAACGCAAATTGAACTTCCTGTTTGTGTCCTACGATGCGCTGATTGGCGATCTCGCCTGGGAAATCATCAAGGAAGGACATCAGGCCAAATATGCCGTGCGCAATCCCGATGACCGTGAAGTCGGGTCGGGCTTCGTGCCGATGGTGGACGATTGGAAGGCCGAGGTGGACTGGGCCGACGTCATCGTCTTCGATGATGTACTGGGCATGGGCACGGAGGCGCAGAAGCTGCGCCAGCAGGGCAAGCTCGTTGTCGGTGGCACGCCCTATACGGACATGCTCGAAGATGACCGCGCCTTCGGTCAGGAAGAATTGAAAAAACACGGCATCTCCATCATTCCCTATCGCCAGTTCGAGGGATTCGAGGAAGCGGTAAAGTTTGTGAAGGAGAACCCCGGCCGCTATGTCGTGAAGCCCTCCGGTGAGGCCCAAAACATGAAGGGCCTGCTCTTCATCGGCGAAGAAGAAGACGGCTCCGACGTGATTCAGGTGCTGGAAGACTACCACCAGGCCTGGGCCGACAAGATTCCTTCGTTCCAGTTGCAGAAGCGTGTGGTGGGCGTTGAAGTTGCCGTAGGCGCGTTCTTCAACGGCAAGGAATTCGCCTATCCGCTCAACATCAATTTCGAGCACAAGAAATTGTTCCCCGGCGACCTGGGGCCCTCCACAGGGGAAATGGGCACGGCCATGTTCTGGTCGGGACCGAACCGTATCTTCAACCAGACCCTGAAGAAACTCGGGCCGAAGCTGGCCGAAGAAAATTACGTAGGATACATCGATCTGAATTGCATCGTCAGTGGCAACAACATCTATCCGCTGGAATTCACCGCGCGTTTTGGCTATCCGACGATCTTCATTCAACAGGAAGGCATCACCACCCCGATGGGTGAGTTGCTGTACGGTCTTGCCTCGGGTACCCGCAACAGCTTCAAGACCCGTACCGGATTCCAGGTAGGTGTGCGTATCGTGGTACCGCCGTTCCCGTTCACCGACCCTGAGACATTCAACGTCAAGTCGCGCGACACCATCATCCACTTCCGCAAAGGCAAGGAAGGGGTGCACTTCGAAGACGTGAAGCTCGTCAATGACGAGTGGGTCATCACGGGCAACTCCGGTGTGATTCTGGTTGTCGTTGGCACCGGCCAGACTATGAAACAGGCGCAGAAGCAGGCCTATTCCCGCATAAAGAATCTCATCATTCCTCACATGTATTATCGGGTAGATATCGGCGACCGCTGGCTGGAAGATAGCGACAAGCTTCACAGTTGGGGGTATTTGCGCGAGCTATGATTCGATTCACAACGGACGTCAACGAGTGTAAGCAACTTTGGAATACCTTCTCCCCGCATGAACGCGCCTGGGATGAATGGGATCTGATGTATGCGTTTCACGACGAGAAAACCTACACGTTCAACTTCATGGTGCATGAGAACGAGGGTCAGGCTGACGGTCTGATCCCGCTGGTGCATGACACCTCCGACGGCAGCCACGAATTATTCGGCGGTTGCTACCCCGACAGTCGTGTGCTGTGGATACGCAACAGCGATTTTCCGGAATTCTTCGAGCAGTTTCCTGACAACACCATGTTCTTCGACCTGAAAGGAACGTGGGTCGAGACCCTGTTGCAGGATTTCCCGCAGTACGCACCGAATTTTGTCGAGGAAGACCAGCAGTTCTATCTGGTCCCCGCCGAGTTCGGCTATGATTTCGTCAACCACATCAACACGTTCTCGATCGACAAGCGCAAGAACTTCCTGCGTGATCTGCGCAAGTTTCGCGAGCGCAACCCGGAGCTGGTGTGGAGTGCCGACGATGAGTCGGAACTGTTCTTCAAGCTGAGCGTGAAAAATTTCGGCGCCGATTCAGATCATTCCACCGAGGGCGGCAAGGAGGAGGTGCGGCGCGTCGTCCGCGAGCTACAGCGCTCCGGTTACCTGCGCACACTGACAATTGCTGTCGACGGTGAGAAACAGGCGGTCTCCATGTCTGCGCTGTACCAGAATATGTGGATCGCGCTCTATTCCAGCAGCAACAATGATTTCAACAACCTCGGCAAGCTGCTGAACTCGGAGACCATCCAGGAAGGGTGTCGTTTGCGCGTCGATGAGATCAACTACATGACGGGCATGACCTGGAAGGCGGCCTGGAACATGAAACGCGCCTCCTGCCGGACGATGCGCAAGCCGGCGAAGGTACTGGATGCGCCGGCGTCGTAGACGCGTGACGAGTGCCTCACCCGTGGACAGCCTGATGCAGTTGCCAGCTTTCGAAGGGTTACCCGCTTTTGGGGGAGTCGCCAGCGGCGCGTAAGCGCGGCCCGGGCCACGTCGATACTCTTGAACACACACCCACCAACTCCCATTCCTTCCGGCATTAGTCTCGGCCTCGGCGGTATTGCGCTATTGATCGGTTTCTTGAGTGCCCTTGGCATTCTGGCGGGAGACATGGCGGGCAGGGTCAATCTGCTCTATCTGCTGCTGTTGTTTGCCTTTCTGCCGGCACTGGGTCTGTTGCTTAGCGTGTTCTTCATGCTGCAACCCCGCCCACTGGGCCTGTCGGGATGGCTGCTCGCCTTGCCGTGGTGGCCGCATCGCTGGTTGCAACAGCAGTTATTCCTGCCCACTCCGGCCCTGCGCAAGGCCTGGCTGTTCTATCTGACCCAGGTGATCGCGCTGAGTTTCGGTGCAGGTGGCCTGCTGGCCTTCTTCATTCTGCTGCTGGGCACCGACGTCGCCTTCGTCTGGCGCAGTACCTTGATCGAGGCGTCCGATCTGTACCCGGTCCTGCGCGCATTGGCGCTGCCCTGGCAGTTCTGGAGCGGGGCGCAACCGAGCCTGGAACTGTTAGCAGTCCCAGGATTTCCGACAGGTGGAATCGCAGCTCACGGCCCAGCAACTGGGTCAGTGGTGGCGTTACGCCTTCGCGGCCCAGTGCACCTATAACCTGATCCCCCGGGCCTGCCTGCTGCTCGGCGCGCGCGGCTATTATCGACGGTTGCTGCGAACTCCCGCCAGTGCAGGCCTTACGCCTTCACGTATCGACACGTCGGGCAATACCGTGCCCGTGCAGGGACGCCTGGCGGAGCTCGTCACACAAGTGCCATCACCGTATGTCGTGGTGGACTGGGCCACGACGCCGGCGACGATCACGTCTGTCCTGTCGCAGCGACTGGGGGTGCCCGTGCAAGTGTGCAAGGCCGATGCCCTGTCACCGGTCGAGGCCGTAGAACGTGTGCGAGGGGATGAGTCCACGCGGATAGTCGTTCTCGTCAAGAGTTGGGAGGCGCCGCTGGGTGAACTTCTGGACTACCTGCGTCATCTGCGAGTCTCATCAGTTCAGCCGGGCCTGTTGTTGCCGCTGGACTGGGATGCCGACCGACTGGTTGCGGTGGCCCCGATCCACCTGCAGGAATGGCGTCGCTTCGCCGGCGAGATCGCGCACTGGCAGGTGCTGCAACTGCCTGAATTAACGGCGGAGACTTTCCCATGAAGCCAACCTTCGCCGTCGTCGGTCATCCCAACAAGGGCAAATCGTCCATCGTTGCCACGCTGGCCCAGAATGACAGTATCGCAATCTCCGCGCAGAGCGGCACGACACGACTGACCGAGACGTTGACGATCACGGTGGGCAACAGCGAGTACCGGCTGGTCGATACGCCCGGTTTCCAGCGCCCGGCCAAGGTCCTGCACTGGTTACAGGCACACGCCGAGAGCGCCGATCAGCGCCGCGCTGCCGTCGCCCGCTTCGTCGACGACCCGCAATGTCAGCGTGACTTCGCCGACGAGGTGCAATTATTGCGGCCGATCATGGAGGGTTCTGCGATTCTCTATGTCGTCGATGGTTCCCGACCCTATGGCGTCGATTATGAAGCCGAGATGGAAGTATTGCGCTGGACCGGTCAGGCTAGCATCGCCCTGATCAATCCCATCGAGAATGAGCGCTATATTGATGCCTGGCAGCAGGCTCTGTCGCAATACTTCAAGGTGGTCAAAGTGTTCAATCCTATGCAGGCCGATTTCGACAAGCGCCTGTCTATCCTGGAGACCTTCGCGCAGCTGAAGGATGAATGGCGCGACGACATCAATCGGCTGTTGGTGGAATACAAGCGTGAGGTGACAGTACGTCGAGAACGCAGCGTGTTGCTGCTGGCGGAAATGCTCGTTGACCTGTGCAGTTACCAGGTGTCACAGAAAACGCTCAGCAAGTCGCAGGCGAAAACCTTGCAGCCGATGCTTGAGAAACGTTACTTCGCCGAGATGCAGCGCCGCGAGTCCGATGCCCACGAGGCGCTCAAGCGCATTCACGCCTACCATCACCTGCAGAGCGAGATCGGTGACCTGCCGTTCGAGGAAGATCTGTTCGACACCGAAAAATGGATCGTCTGGGGATTGAACCGCACCCAACTCGCGACCGCGGCGGCCATGGCAGGCGCCGCTGTCGGTGCCGCCTTCGATGTGGCGATGCTGGGAGGCAGTCTGATGCTGGGGGCGCTAACCGGCGGTGTTGTTGCCGGCGGCAGCGCCTGGCTGGGGGCTGATCAACTCGCGGGCTTCCGCATCAAGGGACTGCCGCTGGGCGGTTTCGAGGCCCGGGTAGGTCCGATTCGCAATCGTAATTTTCCCTATGTGCTGCTCGGCCGGTTTCTGTCTCTGGAACAGACCCTGTCCGGGCGCACCCATGCACACCGCGACAGTATCCACATCGGGGAAGGAGATCTGGCGGGACTGATCGAGCGCCTGACGCCGGCGCAGCAGCGCACCCTGCACACCGCGCTCGATCGCCTGCGACAGCAGCGCCCTGTCGACACGCTGAGCGCGTCGCTAGGGCCGCTCTTTGCGGCTGTAAACCCACGCGGTTAACCGTGCGCCGACGTGGACTTTCGGGCGGATTCTCATTATTCTGGCCTGGAATCTCCACCGACCAAACACCGCCACAGAGCGGGTCACAGAGCTCTCACGGGCTCGCTTACCACAGGAAAATCACCATGAATCCCATCGCACGTTTAGCGTTTGTTGGCATGCTCTTGTTGAGCCTTGCCTCGTGCAGTCTGTTCGCTCCCAAAACTGTCTGGATTGACGTCAGGACAGTGGAGGAATATTCCCAGGATCATATGCCCAACACCGAGAATATTCCGCACACCGAAATTGCCACCCGCATCGCCGATCTTGGACTGGACAAGGACACGCCGATCAAGGTGTTCTGCCGCAGCGGTGTCCGCGCCGGATTGGCCCTCACCTCGCTGCAGGAGCTCGGCTACACCAATGTTGAGAATGTCGGCGGTATCGCCGATGCGAGAAAACTGCGGCAGTAAGATTGCCACAGTAAGCCAGCAGGAAATGCCCGCGCGCCCTCGGCGCGCGGACTCATTGCAAACCGAAGGCGGGGCGCAACCGGGTGCCGACTGAACTGCCCGCGAACGCCGCCACAAACCACAGCCACCCGTGCAAACTGGTGGAGCTGATGCCGCCGAAATAAGCCCCGATATTACATCCGAAGGCGATTCTCGCCCCGTACCCCAATAGGATGCCCCCGACTACAGCCGCGACGATCGAGCGCAGTGGCAGTTTCAATGTGGGTGCAAACTTGCGGGCCAGTCCCGCAGCCAGCAATGCCCCCAGCATAATGCCGAAGTTCATCACCGAGGTGACATCGGCAAACACACTCGTGGTGAGCGAGTCTACCGCTCCTCCACGCTGCCAATAGGTCCACTGCGTAACATCGACACCCAGCAGCGAGACGAACTTGGCGCCCCACAGCGCGAATGCAGACGTCACGCCCCAGGGTCGGCCGGCCAGCAGCAATGTCGCGATATTCACGCCGGCAAGAGCGAGTGCGCCGCCCAGCAGCGGCCAGGGGCCGCGCAGCCAGGAATAGGGGGCGTCCACCGGTCGATCATGCAGGGCGGTGCCGTGACGGTGTTTCTCATATTGCAGCGAGAGATACCACACGGCGGCGAACAGTAACATGCTGATGCCGATACCTCCGGCAACTCCGAATTGCGAAGATAGCGCCACTGGTGCGAACCCCGGTACGTCCTGCCACAGGTCCCACTGCCAGCTGCCGATGACAGAGCCGGCGATAAACGCCACTAGTGTGACCAGCATGCGCGTATTGCCGCCTCCGGCGGTAAAGAGAGTGCCCGACGCGCAACCACCGCCGAGCTGCATGCCGATGCCAAACATGAAGGCGCCGATGATGACCGCGAGGTTCAATGGTGCCACGCTGCCACGCAGGGTTACGCCCCACAACTCACCCTGGGCGATCAGCGGCGTGAACACCAGCACGGTCACGGCCAGCATCACCATCTGTGCCCGCAGGCCGGCTCCGCGGCCGGTGTTGACGACTTCGCGCCAGGCAGCCGTAAAGCCGAAGGCGGCGTGATAGAGAAAGACCCCCGCCGCCATCCCCACCAGAAACAGCGCGCCCTGACGCCAGCCGAACGTGGCTGTCAAATAAAGCCACAGCAGAGCGCCGACAGCGAGACCGGCCCAGACCGTCGAGCGGTTACGGGACAGCAGAGCAGAATCGAGTGGAGAGGGGGAAGTGACAGGCATAGTGGTCAAGGCAAGCTCCTCGCAATGGACATTGGTGGGCTGTTGTTTTTATTGGCTTATTCGTGGTTCGGTCGTTCAAGCTTTCTCGGGCGCAAGTGCGATGCTGCCGAGCATTGTTACCCAGCCCTTCGCGGGCTGTACAGGAATTAATTGTGTCAAACCGTCAGCGGGTCGGCTCAGGCCAGCCGGCAGGCGAGTCCCTTCAGATACTGGCTCTCGGGGAACTCCAGCGCGATGGGATGATCGGCACCCTGGTGCAGATACTTGATGATCTCGCCCTGACGGCCGGCGTCGAGCAGGGCGTCGAAGGTGATCTTCTGGAACAGGTTCAGGTCGATGGAGCCGGAACAGGAAAATGTGACCAGCAGACCGCCTGGCACGAGCAGGCGGCTAGCCTGCAGGGCGAGGTCCTTGTAGGCGCGAGCGGCCTTGTTCACCTGGTTCTTGTTCTCTGCAAATTTCGGAGGATCGAGGATGATCATGTCGAACAGCTTGCCGCTCTGCTGGTAGTCGCGCAGCAGATGGAACACGTTCGCGTCGACGGCTTCATGGCGGGACGGGTCGATGCCGTTGGCCAGCAGATTGGACTCGGCCAGCGCGAGTGCCGGTGCCGAGGAATCGATACTGACGACGTGGCTGGCGCCGCCCAGCAGTGCCGCCACCGAAAAACCGCCGGTGTAGGCGAAGCAATTGAGCACGGATTTGCCGGCGGCCTTGCGCCGGACGTACTGTCGGTTGTCGGCCTGGTCGAGGAAGAAGCCGGTCTTCTGACCCGTCACAATATCCACGCCGAAGTGCATACCGTTCTCGATGATCATCACCGGTGTCGAGGGTGCTGCGCCCGCCAGCACACCGGTGGTCTGGGGCAGTCCTTCCTTGTCACGGGAGTTGGTGTCAGAGCGCTCGTACACCGTGGTGCAGCCGCTGAGTTCGGTGAGCAGTTCCACAAGCACAGGCTTCCAGTGCTCGAGACCGGCAAACAGGAACTGACACACGAGCACGTCCTTGTATTTGTCGACGATCAGTCCGGGCAGATGATCCGATTCACCATAGATCAAGCGACAGGCAGTGTTTTCGGGGTCGCGCAGCTCGCGCTTGGCAATCGCACGAGCGATTCGTGTCTTGAAAAATTCACGATCGATCGTCTCATCCACAAAACTGAACAGACGCACACGAATTTGCGAGCTGGGGGAGTATGCGCCCACGCCGAGCAGTGAGCCGCGATTGTCGACGACGCGCACCACGTCACCTGCGCTCGGTGTGCCGACGATGCGTTCGATGCCGCCGGAGAACACCCAGGGGTGATGGCGTTGCAGGGAGGCGTCGCGACCCTTCTTCAGAAAGACTGTAGTGGCGTGAGCGGTTGTCATGAGTTCATCGGCAGTGAGTATTTTACGGGAAGGCAGAGTAACAGAACCGGGCGAGATTCCAAGCGGTTTCCGTCGTTGCCACGCCCGCAGACCGCCAGAGCGGTGCAGCGGGCAAACCATCAATCAACAATCGGCCCTAGCGTGTCTCGCGGCGCATACCGTAACGCAAATCCAGGGTAATCGGTTGCGACGGGTGTGGCGCTTCGATACGGTATTCCTGCGTGCCCTGACTGTGGCCGTGGTGCCAGAAACGGGCGACACGACGCGCCTCGGCCTCGTTGGCATTGATCGGGAACGTGTTGTAGTTGCGTCCACCCGGATGGGCGACGTGGTAGGTGCATCCACCCAGAGAGCGATTGTTAAAGGTGTCGACCACATCGAACACGAGAGGAGAGTTAACCGGAATCGTCGGGTGCAGGGCCGAGTAGGGTGCCCAGGCCTTGTAGCGCACACCGGCGACATACTCACCCTCGGTGCCGGTGAACTGCATCGGCAGTTTGCGTCCGTTGCAGGTGACGATGAAGCGGTTGCTGGTGATATTGCGCGCCTTCACCTGCAGCCGTTCGACCGAGGAATCCACGTAGCGCGAGGTGCCCTGTGCACTGGATTCCTCGCCCAGCACATGCCAGGGCTCGATCGCGGCATTGATCTCGAGCTCGATGCCGGCGACATGAATGGTGCCGTAGTGCGGGAACCGGAATTCCTGAAACGGCGCAAACCAGTTCAGCTCGAAGTCATAGCCGGCCCGTTTCAGATCGTCCACAACCCAGCCGAGGTCCTGCCAGACGTAATGGGGCAGCATGAAGCGGTCATGCAATTCGGTGCCCCAGTTCACCAGTGCGTTCTTGTAAGGGTGTTGCCAGAAATGGGCGACGAGGCTGCGCAGTAACAACACCTGCAGTGCACTCATCTGCCAATGCGGTGGCATCTCGAAGTTGCGGAATTCGACCAGTCCCAGGCGTCCGGTCGAACTGTCTGGCGAATACAGTTTGTCGATGCAGAATTCGGCGCGGTGGGTATTGCCCGTGAGATCAACCAGGAAGTTGCGCAGAATGCGATCCACCATCCACGGCTGTGCAGTCTCGCCTTCGGTCAGTTGTTGCAGGGCAATCTCCAGCTCATACAGATTATCGTCCCTTGCCTCATCGACGCGGGGTGACTGGCTGGTCGGTCCGATGAACTGGCCCGAGAACAGATAGGACAAGCTCGGGTGATTCTGCCAGTAGCGTATCAAGCTGCCCAACAGATCGGGTCGGCGCAGGAACGGGCTGTCAACGGCCTTCGCCGCGCCCATTGTGACGTGGTTGCCGCCGCCGGTGCCCGTGTGTTTGCCGTCCAGCATGAACTTCTCAGTGCCGAGGCGCGAGAGGCGGGCGGCCTCGTGCAGGTTGCGGGTGATGTCCACCAGTTCGGGCCAGTCGTGCGCCGGGTGCACGTTGACCTCGATGACACCGGGATCAGGAGTGATCAACAGCTTGCGCAGACGGTCGTCACGCGGCGGTTCATAGCCTTCGAAGACCACCGGGCAGGACAGCTTCTCGGCGACTGCCTCAATCGCCTGCACCAGTTTCACATAGTGTATGAGTCGATTCAGCGGCGGCAGGAACAGGTGCAGCCGGCCTTCGCGAACCTCGGCGCACAGCGCAGTCTTGAAGATGACTTCGGCCGCCGGCTTGGTGGCCTTGCGGGATTTTGTTTTCGGCTTGCCGGTCGCGGCCTTCGCGTCCAGCGACTCGCGCTCGGCAAATGGATCTTCGGGAAATTCCGACGGTAGCTTCTCGGGTGCCTGCCAGGGGATGCTGTCCAGTGGCAGGCGATAGCCCATGGGTGAATCACCCGGAATCAGGAACAGCGCCTCGCGCTTGAAGTACCAGCGGCAGCTGTGGAAGCCCGCGTGGTCTGGCTCGTCATTCCACGCCAGCGGCAGGGCATAACCGATGATCTTTGTCAGCCCCTGACTCATCACGCGGCTGAGACGCTTGCGCTCCAGCGGGTCTTTCAGTTTGTTGTCGGCGACGGTGACGTTAGCCGGCAATGACGCGACTCTTGCCTCGTAATGCAGGTCGTCTTCGAGTCCGGGCAGCGCGAAGTCAGGATCGATGCCGAGCTTCCTGCACAGGCCATCCATGAATTGCTTCGCCATCTCCGGCGATGTGGAGCCGGGCACGACGTGATCGACCAGCAGCGCGGGATTTTTCCACAGCGGCTTCTTGTCTGTGCGCCAGAACAGGCCCAGTGCCCAGCGCGGCACCGGTTCGCCGGGATACCACTTGCCCTGACCGAAATGCACGAGACCGTTGTTGTCGTACTGTGCGCGTAACTTCAATAGCAGCTCTTCGGCCAGGCGTCGTTTGTCGGCACCAAGAGCGGCGATGTTCCACTGCGCACTCTCCATGTCATCGATCGACACGAAGGTGGGCTCGCCTCCCATCGTCAACTGCACCTTGTGCTTCTTCAGCTCCTTGTCGACCTTGAGGCCCAGCTGGTCGATGTGGTTCCACTGTATTTCGGTATAGGGTTTGGTCACGCGCGGGTCTTCGTGAATGCGCGAGACCGTGTTGGAGTGCTCGAACTGCACTTCGCACACCCCGGTGGCACCGGTAATGGGGGCGGCGCTGACCGGGTCGGGAGTGCAGGCGAGGGGAATATGGCCCTCGGCAGCGAGCAGGCCCGAGGTCGGGTCGAGACCAACCCAGCCGGCTCCCGGCAAGTAGACCTCGGTCCAGGCATGCAGATCGGTGAAGTCAGCCGTCGGTCCCGAGGGCCCGTCGAGGGACTTCACATCGGCGACGAGTTGCACCAGATAACCGGAGACGAAACGCGCCGCCAGGCCCATATGACGAAAGATCTGCACGAGCAGCCAGGCGGAGTCGCGACAGGAGCCGGTCTTGCAGGTGAGGGTTTGTTCGCAGGTCTGCACGCCGGGTTCCATGCGCACGAGATAGCCGATCTCCTGTTGCACCAGCGCATTCACCTGGGTGATGAAGTTGATTGTCGGCATGCGCGAGCGATCGATGCGCTCCAGGAAAGCCTTCAGGCGCTTGCCTCCCTCGGAGACGACGAGGTAGGGCGCCAGGTCATGCTTGAGCGCCTTGTCATACTTGAACGGAAACTTCTCGGCGCTCTCGTCCAGAAAGAAATCGAAGGGATTGATCACGGTCATGTCGGCCACGAGCTCGACATCGAAGGACAGCAGTTTTGCCCGCTCCGGGAACACGAGCCGTGCGAGGTAATTCGCAAACGGGTCCTGCTGCCAGTTGATGAAGTGGGAGTCTGGGTGGACTTTTAATGAGTAGCTTTCGATCGGCGTACGGCTGTGCGGTGCCGGGCGCAAGCGCACGATGTGCGGGGCGATGTCGACGACGCGGTCGAAGCGATACGTGGTTTTGTGGCTGATTGCGACTTTTATGGCCATGAGTGAGCGAAACCTGGTTACAAGCTAAACAATGCGATCGAAACGGCGTGGGGAGGGTGATCATAGCATCAAGCGGGCAGGCCTGACGAATCCCGCGCGGCCGGATCACAGGCTTCCGGGTTTGTGCCCCGGTACAGTGCGTGATGGACCCGAGTTACGGGCAAGGGTGCTTACAACCAGGCTCCACATTCAAGGCTCCGGACCAAAGCCCCACACAGAAGGTCGCGCACCACAGGTTCCCGCACAATGGGTCTTACACAATGGGTCTTACACAACGGGTCAAACAGAAAGAGCCCCGCCCAGGATCAGGCATTGCTGAAGAAATACGAAAAGAAGAGGAGCAGAAGGGTGAAGCAGTGCCCGCTCAGTTCTGGGAAGTCGGCTCGGAGTCGTTGCTGCTGGTGAAGGTATTCACCCGGGGACGATCCCAGTTCGCGGCCCACGCCAGCGGGGGCATCTGCCGGAATGCGTCTTTCAAACGCTGGTCCCAGCTGCGGCTGATTTCCCGCAGGAACTCGCTGTCGGCGTCGAACCGGTGATGATCGTTAGCCAGCAGGCTGTCGGCGCGGTAGACCAGCACCTCGATGGGCGGACCCACGGTGAGGTTGCTCTTGACGGTGGAGTCCATCGACACCATCGCGCACAGGGCACAGGTGTCCAGGTTCACTTCCGGATTGAGGATGCGGTCGAGAATCGGCTTGCCGTACTTGCTCTCACCAATTTGCAGGAACACGGTGTCCTGGGAGGTGCTGATGTGGTTGCCCTCGGGATAGACGAGCACGACCTCGTGCTTGCTGTCCAGCACCTGGCCACCGATGATGAAGCTGGCCTCGAAACCGGCGCCGCTCTTGTTGTGTTTGTGTTGCTGAATCTGGCTGATGTCCCCCAGATAGTCGGAGGCGTCGAGCACGCTGCTGACATTGGCGAGGCTGATCGGGGCGTTCTGTTCGATGTCACGATTGACCTGGGCGATGACGGCCTGGGTCGTGGCGAGGTTGCCGGCAGAGAGGATGACGAACTGGCGCTGACCGTCAATGCCGTAGCGAAACATCTTGCTGTAAGTGCTGATCTGGTCGATACCCGCGTTGGTGCGGGAGTCCGAGCAGAATACCATTCCGGCGTTTACAGAAATCGCCACACAATACGTCATTGAGCCATCCAGAAATGCAAATCGGGGTCAATCATACCGAGGATGTTCGCGCGAAGTCTATAGCCGGAAGGGACTGAAATCGGTGGATTCAGGCCCCCGGCCACGGGCTGCCGGGGGCCCGGGATTTGTATCATTTTGTGGCGGACAGGGCGCTCAGCTGGTAGCAGGGGGAGTAATCCCCGGATTTCAGCTTCATGCGACCCTTGCTCACGAATTCCCGCAACAGCTGGTCCATGGCCGCCATCAGGGTGGAGTCGCCGTGGAGTTGGTAGGGTCCGCGCTCGGTGATCTGGTGGATGCCGAAGGCCTTCACGTTGCCGGACACAATGCCGGAGAAGGCGCGCCGGAGTTCGATAGCCAGCTGCGCCGGCGGCAGGCTGGAATCCAGCCGCACCTGGGCCATGTTCTCGTGGGTGCTGATGAAGGGCCACTGCATGGCCTCCGGAATGTGCAGCTGCCAGTTGAACGCATAGGACTCGTTACGGGTCCGGCGCTGGGCCACCACCGTGTTGAGATTGCGCAGGCAGAGCTGGGCGACGCGGCCGGGATTGCCGACGACGATCTCGTAGTAGTTCGCCACTTCCTCACCGAGCGTCGCCCGCAGGAAGCGATCCATGTCGGCAAAATAGCTGGCGCTGTCTTCACCGGAGGCGAAGATCACCGGCAGCGACACGTCGCGGTTCTCCTCCAGCATCAGCAGGCCCAGCAGGTACAGGATCTCCTCCGCCGTACCAGCGCCGCCGGGAAACACCACGATGCAGTGAGCGAGCCGCACGAAGGCCTCCAGCCGTTTCTCGATGTCCGGCAGAATCACCAGTTCGTTGACGGTAGGATTGGGCGACTCCGAGGCGATGATGCCCGGTTCGGTGATACCGATGTAGCGCCCGCGGTTATTCTTCTGCTTGGCATGGCCGATCATCGCACCCTTCATCGGGCCCTTCATGGCGCCGATGCCACAGCCGGTGGCGATGTCGAGCCCGCGCAGCCCCAGTTCATAACCGACAATCTTGGAGTAATCGTACTCGCTGCGGCTGATGGAATGCCCACCCCAGCATACGACCAGATTCGGCGGCTGGTTCGGCTTCACCACACCGGCGTTGCGCAATATGCGAAACACCGCATCGGTGATGCCGGGCCCGCTGGTCACGTCGAAGCCACCGGCGCGATCGATCTTGTCCTGGGTGTAGATGATGTCTCTCAGCACCGAGAACAGGTGCTCCTGAATGCCGCGGATCAGCTTGCCGTCGACGAAGGCCGAGGCGGGCGCGTTCTGCAATCGCAGCTTGATGCCCCGGGACTCGGGAATGATTTCCACCTTGAAATCCGCATAGTCCTGCAGGATCTCCGCCGCGTCATCACGCTCGTTGCCAGTGTTGAGCACCGCCAGCGCACACTCGCGGAAGGTCTGGAACACCTCGGCATTGGAGTGCATGGCCGCAAAGATCTCCTGCTGCGACAGGAGGTTCAGGCTGTGGGTGGGGCGGACCAGGGTCTCTTTGATGGTTTCCAATTCGTCATCCTTTTATTACAAAGCGCGTAATGCAAGGTCTTGTTGCTGATAATTGCAATCACTGCGCAATCATCTGACGCATCCTTCTTCTCGCGAATTGAAGCATAGCACGGGATTGTGGTGGTCTGACTGCAGGTAGAGACAGACAAAAAAGCTCGGAACCTTTTATTAAAGTAGTCAGTTTCAAGAGTTAGCTATGAATAGAAAGGAGGTCATTCAGAGGGTTTAGTGGAATGTATTCCCTGATTGCATTGAGGTGTTCCAGCGCATGGAGATCTATAAAAACCCGTATTTACAGGAGCTTACAAGCAGGCGGTAAATTTCTGGTTGCTGCGGAGCCCAAATTCATTCGCAGGCCTTGATTGGCAGGAGAGGCTGCGTTAGTCTGAATCCACGCATTTCGTGGGATGTGGTTCCTTAATATGCGATATCCGCGGTAGTTGAATCTGAATTGCAGAAGGGACAGACAATAATGACCTAAAATTCGGAGCACTTAAGATGACTCCCAAACACCCCGATCTCAAGAAGAAATTTGAACTACTCTACAAACTTCGCATCAACCCTGGAATCCGCACAAATACGGACGTTGGGAATAACCAAACAGGCCATAAGTCGCTGGATTCACGGATCCAAAACCTTGCCGGGCAATCATATTCCCTTCAATCAATTGACTCTTATAGAACAGATATTCAATATCAAGTTGCACTGGTTCGCAAAATCCTACGACGAGTTTGAAAGCTATCTCTTCAGAAAGCTGGAAAATGATGAGAAGCAATCGCTAATCCGCCCAGAACGAATTTCCACCTCACTCCTACCTACAACTAGTCCACATGTCTTTGGGAGAGAAGCCGAATTAGCTGTTCTGGACTCGCTCTGGCGAGGCAATATAACAAATGTAGTGCAAGTCATTGCGTTTGGAGGAGTCGGAAAAAGCTGTCTAGTCAATCATTGGCTATCCAGACTCAGTACGGACCATTTTCTGGGAGCCGTGCGAGTTTATGCATGGTCGTTCTACTGGCAGGGGGCTTCTACCGATGTCAAATCCACCGGCGATTTCTTCATGGAACACGCATTGGAATGGTTTGGAGACGAAGCGCCGAGTCAGGGTGCACCATGGTCAAAGGCTACGCGGCTCGCAAACCTGATTCGTTCTGAGCGTACCCTGCTAATTCTCGATGGGCTGGAACCACTGCAGTATATCCCAGGTCCTCGCAGTGGATTCATTGAGAATCCTGCGTTAGCACTGCTTGTCAGGGAATTTGCGGCTGAAATGGATGGCCTATGCCTCATAACAAGCCGGCTTGAAGTCTCTGACCTCGAATCGTATGACAACGAGCGAGTTGCCACATTAAAACTGAACGATCTCACTGTAAAAGCATCAATTGATCTGCTTGCCAACATGGGAGTTAAGGGTAGCCCTGCAGATTTTCAAAGAGCTGTCGCAAAATTCACCTCACGCCCCCTAAGTCTGACGCTACTTGGCGGCTATTTGAAGATAGTCCATCGCGGCGAAGTCGCCAGTTTCGATCAAATAAGCTCACTCTTCGATGAGCAGCAAGGTAGCGCACATGCTCGAAAAATTATGTTGGCTTATTTGACATGGTATGAAAACAGGCCAGAGATGGCCCTACTTAACTTGGTAGGACTGATGGACAGAGCGACAACTCTAAGTGAAATTCAAACTATTGCCAGATTGCAATCCATAGAAGGTTTGACTAGCGAACTTGCTGATCTTACTCATGATCAGTGGTGTTATTTACTGAACAATCTCGGCGAATCCAATCTGCTGTCAGTCAAAAGCGCAGACTTGGATCTGACGATCGATTGCCATCCAATAGTCAGAGATTTTCTATCCACCAATTTCCAAGAAAAGCAGCCACGGCTCTGGATTGATGGCCATTTTCTTATTTTTAATTATTTAAGGAATCTGCCAGTAAGGGATGAATTGAGTATGACTGAACTGGCCCCTTTATTCAGGGCGGTAATTCATGGTGCGCAGTCTCAAAATTATAATGCGGCATTTGAAGTCTATTTTGAGAGGATTAAACAAAGACAATTCTCGATGTTTACTTCAGGTTCACATTACGCAGATCAATCTTGTATTAGGTCCTTTTTTGAAAAAGAATGGTCTCAACCTGTGCAAGAACTGAATGAAGAGGCACAGCATTACTTGCTTTCATGCACCACTACAAACCTGATATATCTGGGTGAAATTAGAGAGGCTATACATCCAGCTAGATTGAGTATTGACTGGTTCATAGGGCGCAATAGATGGATAGAAGCCGTGAGTGTCGCAGCTCCATTGGCTTCAATGCTCATTGCAATTGGCAAGTTGAATGATGCGTATGACTTATTGCTTGAAATGAATGAAAGTGTAATTAAGTCTGAGAATGTAATTATCTCTGCTACTGCTGCTAGCTTTAAAGCGTTTATATTGTTTCTTGCCGGCAAAACAGAGGAGGCACGCAAACTATTTGAGGAATCAGAAAAGCCTCTCCACAAGTTTAAGCCAGATTCTCCAGTTCTGTTTCCCACTATCAGTTCATATTACTGCAAGTTTTTATTAGATACAGGTAACGATCAGGCTGCCCTGGACAGATTGTTGAAAACGTTTGCATGGAGAGAAGGGAAAACCTGGCAGGTTGCGATCGACACAACATCTCTGTTTGCCAGCGATCTATTGGTGCTCGGACTGACCTTCCTGAAGCGGCGTGATTTGATCAATTCCAGAATTTATCTGGATCAGCAGGTGGAATTATTTCGATCGGCTGATGAGGTACTTTATCTGCCAACCGGACTGCACTCGAGGGCAAGATATTTCATCGATACCGGCGATTATGATTCAGCCACGCGGGATTTGAACGAGGCGCTCGAGATTTCGTCCAGAACCGGAGCTGTGTTTGGAGAATGGGAGACCTATCTGAATTTTTCCTGCTTGTATAAAGCTCAAGACAACATTGCAATGTGTGCCAGATATCTGGAGCAAGCCAGATCGTTACCCGATATGGAGCTTTACCATTTTCGAGATGCAGAAATCGCTGAATTGGAAGCGTATGTCACATGATGCGCAATAATGATTGAGCAATCAGTCAGCGACTCGGTGCTTTGAATAATGTCAGTTTTATTGTGGTATGAGAGCTTTGCGGACTTGAATAATGAGAACGTACACTCGAAAATGAATTCAGATATGCCAATTCAATGCGATTCAGGAGTGTAAACTTGAGCCAATCAAGAATATTTACGAGCACAGCTGTGCTGAGCGGCGGATTATTGTTGTTAATGTCTTCAATAACGTCGCTGGCGCAAGAATCACTCTATTCTCCAATTGCGCTTTCACTTCAGGAAGTCAACTGGGGCCCACCCGGCGGCGGCAACGGCTACCCGGTCGGGGTCCGCACTGCCCAGCAAGGCACCGATCCGGTCACGGGTGGCATCACCTACTACGCCCTGTTTCCCGCGGGCTCCCACTTCGACCTGCACTGGCACACTCACGACGAATTCGTGGTGGTGGTGCAGGGCAAGGTGACGATTGAGCTGGGCGGCGAGGCGCATCAGGCTGAGGTGGGGAGTTACATCGTGATCCCCGGCAAGCTCAATCACTCCTGGGATGTGCCGGCCGGGGGTGAGGACGCGATCATTCTCGTGCGGCGGGGCGGCCCGGCGGACTTTCATTTCGTCGAGCAGTAGACTTTTCTTCGTGCGAAAAAAAGGCCGGCTAATGCCGGCCTTTTTTGTTGTGCTGCAAGAGACGCTTAGTCGTTGCCAGCTACCGTGCGCTGCTCTTTGGCTTTGCGCTCGGCGACCAGCTTGTCATAGCCGTCTTCGTCGAGGTGAGTCACGGCGATCCACGCGTGAGTCATCTCGTCGCCAGTGCGGCTGCCGCCCATCACCCACTGATCAGGATCGGGGTTGTTGGGGTTGTCGGCAGTGTTGTCATACCACTGCTTCAGCACCAGTACTGCGCCGGCAGGCAGCAGCGGAGCGGCATCCGGTGAGTAGATGTGGCTGTGATGCCAGGTGGCGCTCCAGTTGGTGATCTGGCTCACCGCTTCAGTGCGACCGGTCTCCGGATAGAAGATCTCCAGAGAGGCGTGACGCATTCTCAGGTGGCCGTGGGGCTGGAAGCTGTCGATGCGCACCGGGTGATCGAAGGAGTGGAAACCCTGGGTCATCTGGT
>JALRBQ010000083.1 GCA_023257655.1 Pseudomonadales bacterium | reverse complement strand
CGACCACTACGAGCAATTTGCGCTCGCTTCCGGGGCTGTCCAGCACTGCGTCGAGCGCAATGGGAGTAACCGTATCCGCAGATCCGGCGGGCGAAAGCTGTGCAAGGTAGTTGCCGGCAGCCCAAATCGGGTAAGTCGGGTTGGCATAGAACCGCAGCAATTTGTGTTCCCGAAAGAACGACGCATAGGCGCTGCCGAACGACAAGAGCAGCAATACGGTTGCGACCAGTGTGAATCCGCCCAGTTTCAGGCGAGCCAACACCGCCCGCGAAAAGGACGTGGGGCGGAGGCGAGCACGCAGTACAAGCAATGCCGGGATGACACCGAGCAACACCAGATACATCGCCTGCTTGAGCGAAAACAGGTTTGCCACTTCGGCTCGATCAGTGCGCATGATGTTGTCGATCATCACGTCATCGATGATCACGTTGTAGGTATCCATGAAGTACGCCGTCGCTGCAGAACTCAGCAGGAACAGCGCCAGGACAGGCTTGATGGTAAACCGGTAGCAGATCAGCGCCAGCAGCAGGGTATTTACACAGAATAGCAGCAGGCTGATCGAGATCAGGAAGGCGCCATTGGTCCAGTTGAACGGGTACACGGCTAACAGATTGGTCAGGAAACGCACATTCCCTGAGACTGCAACGAACAGTGAGGTCAGCAGAATCAGGGTACTCTGACTATGCTCAGCGGCCAGCCACAGGCGCATGCTCTCAACAGGTGAGAGGTGCTGGCGGATGGCGCTCGACTGGCTAAAGGTTTTTCTGCTCACGCAAACTCTGAAGTTGGTTGCTTGATACAGTGGCCAGTCTAGCGGGCAAAACTTAAGGAAATCTGAAATGAGGCCCGCAATAAAATCTGATGTATTTCAGTGCCTTGTAGCAGGGTTCGGCGTAATAGAGACGCTTTCTGGACAAGCTTGCTAAGTTAGCCTTAAGAATCTCGCAGTAATCTGCTCGCAGTCGGTCAAGTTCTGCCCGGCATGACTGCAGTGGAGCCACCCATGGTACGGCAGCAAAGAACGCGACTGATCGTGCCGGTGTTAGCTGCCTCGGCTTGCGCCTGTTCCCTGGTACACGCACAGTCCGCTACGGTGTGTGAGCAGGTAAATGCGCCAGCTGGCACCGATTACAATTTTACCGCTGGCATCTCGCGCTGGGGCAGTCTCGGTTCCTATGACTTGGACAGTCAGCCCTATCGCGTGCGCTCGATTGCGATCAATACTCTGCCCATTTTTGATGAGACCAACCGACGAGAGAACAACCGTCTCTATCGTTGGGTCAATGAGATTCACTTCGATACCCGACCGCGAGTCATCACCAAGCAGCTGCTGTTCAAACCCGGCGATGTGGTGAACTCAGGAATATTGGCAGAAAACGAGCGACTGCTGCGCAAGCAGAAATATGTTGCCGAATCCGAGATCCGCATTCTGCAGAAATGCGGTGATGAGATCGATCTCGAGGTCGTCACGCGCGAAGTGTGGACACTGGTGCCTGGTATCAATTTTCACGCCAGCGGGGGTGACAACGAATTCAGTCTGGGACTCAGGGATTCCAATTTGCTGGGTACCGGACAACGACTTTCGGCATTCTATGCGAGCGATTCGGAGCGGGATTCCTATCAACTTGCTTACGAGAATCCCAATATAGGAAACACCTATCGCTCGATCAAGCTGCAATCTGACAGTAATTCTGACGGCCACCATTACTTGGCGGAATACTCACGGCCGTTCTATGCTCTGGATACGCACTCTGCCTGGTACAGTGGTTTCGAATCGACAGAAGAAGTACTTACGCAGTACCGCTATGGCAAGAAATACTCGGAATTAGCGCATCATGTTGACACTGGTGAATTGTCTCGCGGGCTCTCAGCCGGACTGGTAGATGGCTATACCAATCGTTTCACGTATGGTGTGCGCTATGAGCATCACGACTACGCGCAGGGTTTCGATCTGCCTTCCCCACCTGAAATTCCTGAAGACCTAACCTTGACCTACCCTTTCCTGCAATTCGAACGCATCGAAGATGACTTTGCCGTGGGCTACAACATCAGCCAGATCTACCGCGCCGAAGATTTGCACATCGGCAAACGCCTGGTCAGCAGTTTCGGTTATGCGCCGGGGGATGAGGAGCGTTGGATATTTGCAGGCGAGTTCAGTGACACGCTGGTGTCGCGCCCGAAGGTGTTGTTGCAGTGGGGTACAGACTGGAGTGCGCGCTGGAATCAGCCTCGGGGTGAGTGGGAAGATAGCGTAGTTAACCTTAACGTGGACCTGCATCGGGGCCAAACCCCGAATCGCACGCTTTACCTCGGCTTCGACGCGACCAGGGCTATTAACCTGCGCAACGGCAAACAGATTACCCTGGGCGGCAGTACCGGTCTGCGCGGCTTTGACAGCCACTATCTCAATGGGGATGGTCGTGTACGCTTCACGGCCGAGGAGCGCGTGTTCAGCGATTACCACGTATTGCAGTTATTTCGGCTTGGCTTCGCCGCCTTTGTCGATGTAGGCAAGGTCTATGGAGCAGACGATAACAGTGGCAACCGAACCTTCAGCGATGTCGGATTTGGCATGCGACTCGCCCCCAGCAAGTCTGACAATGGCAATGTCATTCACATCGACATCGCCTATCCCCTGCAGAAAGATATCAAGGGACGCCGTTCACCGCAGTTGGTGCTGGAATCCCGCGCGACTTTCTGAGTCTCTCTGAGCCTCTCTGAGGCTGAGACACCTCTCCGCAAGACCAACACAGGAACACGCTGTTGCGTGCCCCCGTGTCAGGTCGGGTCAATGAAGCAGATTGCGAACTTAGTGCGGCGTGGAGAAGAACGGGAAGAACAGAGCCATGATCAGCGAACAGACCACGAGGGTCGCCAGCATCACCGGAGTCCCCTTGCGGAACCACACGCCGGGAGTGATTGCGAGACTCGGATCGTTCTGATCTCGCGCCAGCTTTTCAGAGATCGTCACGATAAACACATTCGCGGTGGACCCGAGGTGGGTACCGTTACCACCCATGCCCACGCCGACCGCGAGACTCCACCAAAGAGGCGTGACGTTAATGCCTTGAGTCTCCATGCCGAGAATGATCGGAATCATGGCCGCGGTGAAGGGGATATTATCGATTGCGGCGGACAGGATCGCGGCAATCCACATCAGAGCGATCGAGGTCGCCAGCAGGCCGAATTCGTCGACCAGAGGAATGATGAACTGGCCTATGTATTCCAGGAACCGGCTGTGTTCGACACCGCCGATGATCATGAACAGTGAGATGAAGAACATGAGCAGGGCGAGTTCGATGTGGGCGAAACTTTCTTCCACATCAATATCCTTGCCGATGAAGACCAGTATGGTCAGGCCGATAGCGGTAACGAACCAGGGCTCCCAGCCAAAGTCATCGTGCAGGACGAAACCAATCACCATGATGCCCAGCACAGCCAGCGCACCATACCAGGTGCGAGCGTCGTTCAGCAGGCTACCTTCTTTGAGCTTCATGACTTCCGGCTTCACCGCCAGCTCGCGTTTGAACAGGAAGCGCAACATGACGAGAATCACGATCCATGCCGCCAGCACCATAAAGCCCATGTGATAAATGAACGTGTTGAAATCGATGCCCGCCGCAGAACCAATCATCAGGTTCGGCGGATCACCAACCAGGGTAGCCACACCACCGGTATCAGAGAGCAGGGCGGCGGCCAAAAGATAAGGGATCGGATTAACACGCAGTGACTGACAGATCAGGATGATCAGCGGTCCAAAGATGACGACCGTGGTGACGTTGTCCAGCAATAGCGAGAGCACGGTGACGAGTGTGCCGAGCAGCGCCAACAACAGGAACAGGCGGCCGCGACTGAATTCGGCGATCGCATAAGCCATCTGCTGGAAGCCGCCGGTGGGAATCATGATCGCGATGATCGTCATCATGCCCCCGAGCAGGAATACCACGTTCCAGTCGATCGCCTCAACGGCTTCCTCCGGGCTGTAAAACCCGAATACATAGCCGGCGAACATCATGACGGCGGCGCCAACCATGGCGACCTTCACCCGATGTACTCCGTGTATGCCCTCGGTGAAGATGAAGATGAAAGTGATAGCCAAGATCAAACCGGATACCAGCATGTTGGTATCCCAGACTAATAATTCCATGGGTTTTGAGGCTCCTCGCCTGAGTGCATCCCGAACCGGTAAACGCCTGGTTACTACCTGGCTATTATTGAGTTTTGAGGCGCGATATTAATATAGCGAACCCCGGATTTTGTCCAATAAATTTTTGTTTACAGGCGCAACAAAGAGTGACGTCAGAAGGGGCGGTGTGACTTGGGGACGATGAGCACTTTCGTGCGGGAAATACGGTCGTGGGCGGCATCGCCATTCGGGTCCACGAAGAGCCAGAGATAGCCCAGACCCAGAAGGAAAAATGCCGGCCAGGCAGCGACCAGACGGATGAGTCCCTGGCGCCAGTTAATCAGATTATTCTGATCGTCCACCAGCTTCATGCGCCAGGCAATCATACCCAGTGTCTGTCCGCTGCGCGTCCAGAACCAGAGGTAGAAGGCGGAGCAACTGACTAGCATGCCGAGAAAAAGAATATTGTCGATGACGGGATTGGTTTGAACGTGGCCGTCCACCAGTTGATTGGTGTCAGGTCCGACGATCAGTTCGACAATGAAGCCGAGCAACATCCAGATCGCGGCGACGAGGAAAGCATCATAGAGCAGGGCTGCCAGGCGCCGGAACAAGCCGGCACGTGGCAGGATTGCGAGATCGGTCGTGGTCACCGGCTGTCCATCATCCGAGTTCCTTGACAGCCTGAATCAACTCATTGGCGGCCTTCTGCCCGTCACCGAACAGCATTTTCGCATTGTCGGCAAAGAACAGGGGATTCTCGACGCCGGAGAATCCGGCGCCGCGACCGCGCTTGATGATGATCACGTTCTCGGCCTTGATGGCGTCGAGGATGGGCATGCCGAACAGCGGACTGCTGCTGTCGTTTTTCGCCGACGGGTTCACGACGTCGTTGGCTCCGATCACGAGTGCCACCGTGGTGTTCTTGAAGTCGGCATTGATGTCATCCATGTCATAGATCTTGTCATAAGGCACGCCGGCCTCGGCTAATAGCACGTTCATGTGCCCAGGCATGCGTCCGGCGACTGGGTGGATAGCGAACTTCACCTTCACGCCTTTCTCATCGAGCAGTTGGGTGAGTTCCCAGATCTTATGCTGGGCTTGCGCGACCGCCATGCCGTAACCGGGAATGATAATGACCTGGCTCGCATAGGCCATCAGGATGCCTGCATCCTGTGCCTGAATTTCCTTCATCACACCTTCGGTGCCATCGCCACCGGCAGAGCTGTCTCCGGTGCCAACTCCGGCAAAGAACACATTGGCTACCGAGCGGTTCATGGCCACTGCCATCAACTGGGTCAACAGGCTGCCGGCGGAGCCGACCACGATGCCCGCGATGATCATCGCCGCATTTCCCAGCACGTATCCCTCGAAACCTACGGCCAGACCGGTTAAGGCATTGAACAGGGAGATGATAACTGGCATATCGGCGCCACCAACGGGAACCGTGATGAAGATACCGAGGACCAGTGCCAGGACATAAAACACAATGACAAGATTGAGGCTGGCATTGAAGTAGATAGATACTGCAAGCGCGAGGGTCGCCAACGCCACAATCGCATTGACGATATGCTGCGCCGGTAGCAACTTGCTGCGGTTAAGGCGGCCATCCAGTTTCGCCCAGGCGATGATGCTGCCGCTGAATGAGATCGTGCCGATGATGGCGCCAAGTATCCCCAAAATTGCCACGTCGGTACCGAGGGTGCTACCGATAGTGGCGGTGCCGGTGAGATCATGGCTTGCTTCAGTGGTCGCTTTTAGCAATTCCACAGCGGCAATAGTGGCGGCAGCGCCTCCTCCCATGCCGTTGTACATCGCAATCATCTGCGGCATGTCGGTCATCGCTACTTTCTTGCCGCTGACCCAGGCGTAGCCGCCACCGATGGCGATAGCAATGATGATGAGCAGGATATTCGTCATGCTCTGGTTGCTGCCGACGATCTCGGGTGTGGCAAATGTCGCCAGAGTCGCGAGCACCATGCCAATGCCCGCCCACACGATACCGCGTCGAGCCGTAACCGGGGAACTCATCTGCTTGAGGCCGAGGATGAAAAGCACCGCGGCAATCAGATAGGAAGACTGGATGAGAGTTGTCATCTATGCCTCCTCGCCGCTAGTAGGTTTTTTGCTGGGCTTGAACATCTCCAGCATGCGTTCGGTAACAACATAGCCACCGACTGCATTGCCGGCACCGAGAAGCACGGCAATGAAACCGATGACCTGCTCGGCAGTCGTATCGGCGATACCCAAAGCGAACATGGCGCCAACGAGCACGATGCCATGCACAAAGTTGGAGCCTGACATCAGCGGTGTATGCAGGATGACCGGCACTCGGCTGATGATCTCGAAACCGGTGAAACCGGCGAGCAGGAAGATATAGATGGCGGCCAGACCTTCAATCATGACGAAGCTCCTTCTAAGTGTGCTTTGATACCGGCGTGGTGAATGTTGCCAGCATGAGTGATGAGACTGGCGGCGATGATCTCGTCATCGAGATTGATGTTGATGACATCGTCCTGGATAAGCAGTTGCAGGAAATTCAACAGGTTCTTGGCGTACATCTCACTCGCGTGATTGCCCACCATGCTCGGCACATTCACCGGACCATAGATCTTCACGCCTTGGTGCAGGACAGTCTCGTCCGCCTTCGTCAATTCACAATTGCCACCGCCCTCGGCAGCGAGATCGACAATGACAGAACCTCCACGCATGCCCTCGACCATTGCCTTACTGATGATACGCGGAGAGGGGCGGCCGGGAATGGCGGCGGTGCTGACGATGACATCGGCGGCGGCGACGTGTTTGGCGAGGATGGCTTGCTGCTGGGCTTTCTCCTCTTCGGTAAGCTCGCGTGCATAGCCGCCAGTGCCCTCGGCCTTGATTTCGATATCGACGAATTTGGCGCCCAGTGACTCGACTTGCTCCTTCACTGCGGCGCGCACATCGTAACCTTCCACAATGGCGCCGAGGCGGCGGGCCGTGGCGATCGCCTGCAGACCTGCGACACCGGCACCGATAACCAGAACCTTCGAAGGACGGATAGTACCGGCGGCTGTGGTAAGCATCGGGAAGAACTTGCCCAGAATGTTGGCAGCGAGCAACACCGCTTTATAGCCGGCGATGGACGCCTGGGAAGAGAGGGCATCCATAGCCTGGGCGCGGGAAATGCGCGGAATCAATTCCATCGAGAAGGCGCTGACCTGCTTCTGTTTGAGGAGGTTGAAGCGCTCCAGATCGGTGTGGGGATTGAGATAGCCGATAAGCACACTGCCGGTTTTCAACTGGGCAATCTGTTCCGGAGTCGGCGGATTCACCATGAGGGTGATATCAGCCTTGCCGAGCAATTCGGCGCTATCCTTGACAACCGTTACCTTGCCATAGTCTGCGTCGGTATATCCGACCAATTCGCCGGCGCCGGCCTGGATGGAAATCTCCATGTTGTCGTTGGCCAGTCGTTTGACGACGTCTGGCACCAGTGCCACCCGTTGTTCGCCTGCGCGAACTTCTTTCGGCACACAGATTTGAATTGCCATTACCAACCTCGGCTGCTCAGTTGAGATGAAGCGCGCAGTATATAACGCTGGTGTGCTAGGTCAAATCGGCCGAATTAGTCCCTTATGCGGCTTATCCTTGCCCCCAGTATTTGCTAGAATTCGCTCGCCTGTCGGGGCCCCGACGGCAAAGGACTCGGAAAATCCAGGATTTAGTCATGAACAGCGGCCAAGCAACGCGCCATATACAACTGCTCGATACTACCCTGCGGGACGGTGAACAGACCCAGGGCGTCTCCTTCTCTGTGAACGAGAAGGTGAATATTGCGCGCGCGTTGTTGCAATCCCTCAAGGTCGACCGCATCGAGGTGGCTTCTGCCTGTGTCTCTGCGGGTGAGAAAGATGCGGTGAGCAAGATCACTGCCTGGGCGGCGAGCGAAGGCTTGCTGGATCGGGTCGAAGTGCTGGGATTCGTGGATTACAAGCGCAGTGTCGACTGGATCGTGGAGGCAGGTTGCAAGGTTATCAATCTGCTTTCCAAGGGCAGCGAGAAGCATTGCCGGGAGCAGTTGGGCAAAGACCTGAACACCCATGTGGCCGACATCGCCCGTACTGTGGATTACGCACAATCCCGCGGACTGCGCGTGAACATGTATCTGGAAGACTGGTCCAATGGTTACCGTGACAATAAGGATTATGTGTTTGGTCTGATCGAAGGAACACGCAATCTCGGTATTTCCCACTTCCTGTTGCCGGATACGCTCGGCCTGCTGTCGCCGCGCGAGGTGAAGGCAGCGCTGACAGACATGCTCGTGACTTTTCCCGATCTCGAGTTTGATTTTCATCCGCATAATGACTACGGACTCGCTACCGCGAATGTGATGGCCGCTGTTGAAGCGGGCATTAACACCATACATTGCACAATCAACTGTCTGGGGGAACGGGCTGGTAACGCCTCTCTGGCTGAGGTTGCGGTAGTTCTGAAAGACAAGATGGGTATGCAACTCTCGATCGATGAGTCGCGTATCACCGTTCTGAGCCGTATGGTTGAAAATTTCTCTGGTAAATGGATCGCCGCAAATACGCCGATCGTTGGTGCTGATGTTTTCACTCAGACTGCAGGTATTCACGCGGACGGCGATCTGAAAGGTGATCTGTACGTCAGCAAGCTGGGACCAGAGCGTTTTGCCCGCAAGCGTGTCTATGCACTCGGCAAGATGAGTGGCAAGGCGTCCTTGCTCAACAATCTGGAAGAACTGGGAATCAGTCTCTCTGAGGATGATCAGGCGAAGGTGCTCAAACGCATCGTCAAGCTGGGCGACTCAAAGCAACAGATCACCTCTGAAGATCTGCCATTCATCATTGCCGATGTGATGGAAAGCCGGGAGTATCAGCATATCGAGTTGATGAACTGCTATATCAATAGCGGCATGGATGTAGAGAGCACCGCGAGTGTGCGGGTGTCGATCGAAGGTGAGGAATTTCAGGGTTCCGGTTCAGGCAATGGCGGCTTCGCCGCGTTCATCGACGCCATCGAGAAAATCCTGCAGGGCAAGGGTTTCGTCATGCCGGCACTGCTGGACTACGAGGTGCATATTCCCCGCGGTGGCAAGACCAACGCGCTGACCGAATGCATTATCACCTGGCAGGGGCAGGGCAAGGATCTGAAGACGCGCGGAGTGGATTCCAACCAGGTGTTGGCAGCCGTCAAGGCGACGCTGCGCATGATCAATATCCGCCTGCACAACGAAGCCGCCGGCTGAGCGCCGGCGTCACTCGCTAGAGCTTTTGCAGCTCACTGGCGACGAGATCGCCGAATGCCTGCGTGTCGATCATCTTCAGATCGCTGCCGGGTCGGGAAAGGTCGGGAGTGGAATAGCCCTGCGCAAACACACTTTGCATGGCGTGCCACACATTGCGACTTTCCTGCACTAACCCGAAACTCATTTCCAGCATCATCGCGACTGAACCAATCATGGAATAGGGGTTGGCAATGTTCTTGCCGGCGATGTCCGGTGCAGAACCATGAGACGGTTCGTAATAGGCCTTGTCCGGTCCGATACAGGCTGAGGGCATCAATCCCAGTGAGCCGAGAATGCCACCGCCCTGGTCGCTCAAGATGTCGCCGAACATGTTTTCCATGACCATGACATCGAACTGTCCCGGATTCAGGCACAGGTAGGTGGCTGCCGCATCCACCAGGATATGTTTGACTTCAACCTCGGGATAATTCGCGCCGACTTCTTCCATGATTTCATTCCACAGCACACTGGACTTCAATACATTGCTCTTGTGGATGTTGTGCAAGACCTTCTTGCGTTTCATCGCCGTGTCAAAGGCGACTCGCGCGATGCGCTTAATCTGGTCTTCGTCGTATTCCAGCGACTCCTTTACATAGCGTTTGCCATCACTGTTGATGCCGGCTTCTTTGGCGCCGAAATAGAGGCCACCAACAAGCTCCCGAATAATAATGAAGTCGATGCCGTCACCGATGATTTCTGGTTTAAGTGGCGAGAAGTGCGCCAGCCCTTTGGGCAGAAATACCGGACGAAAATTGGCAAAGGTATTGTAGCGGCGACGCAGTGGCAACAGAGCGCCGCGTTCCGGTTGCATATCAACGGGAATCTTCTTCGACTCTTCGTGACTGAGTCCGATTGGGCCCTTCAGAATGGCGTCGGCTTCGTCACATAATTGTTTGGTCGCGTCAGGAAATGAGTGGCCGTGTTCGAAATAGGCGCTGGCGCCGAAGGCGCCATGCACGAGATCAAACTCGAGCTTGTTTCTGCTGGCTACCAGTTCGAGAATCTTCACGGCTTCTGCCATGATTTCCGGGCCAATACCGTCGCCGTCGAGGAGAGCTATCTTGTGCTTAGTCATAGTGGTGCCTTGTGCTGTGATCGCTTGTGCAGATTTCGTTTGCGCGCAGATCGGGAGTGGGTGTCTCTATAAGAATAGGTGTCTCTACTAGAAAAGGAGTCTCTATTAGAATGGCTATCTCTCTATACGGCCGTAATGATTTGCAGGAATGGATTGGCAACAGGTGTAGAGAACGAGGCGCGTAATTTAACACGCAGCGCTTTTGTGGAACAAGTTAAGCCGGGAAGAGACTGACACACGGGTACGTCGAAGTGCCACGCGGGGATGCTTCAGTCGAGCGGCGGGCAGAGCGTGAACGCCTAATTCAGGGCTTGAATGACGATAGAAGCCTGACGAATGAAGATCAGTGTCAGTATGATCACGACCGTGTAAACGACGCCGTCACTCAGTTCCAGTCCAAAGAACGTAGTTGGCTTTTTCTCGCCACCTTGTCCATTTTCCTCTTCAAAACTCATCGATCCCTTCCTCGATTACCCAATTTCACCTGCCAGGCGCAGTATTCGGTGCGCACTAGGTTCTATCGGCAAATTTTGGTTGGGCTGCAACAGTTCTTTGCATTCCTGAAGTCTGGTACCAGCGGGCGGTGTCCTTTATATCCTAAAATCATGGGTTTAAATTTATAAAATTTAAATACCCACCAAAAATTAACCCCAGATTAACGGCCGGAGACTAACTCAGTTATTGATGCAAGGTGTAGTCGTCCGACCGTCATAATCAAAAATAGACTAATTTGCGAATTGGATGCCTATATAACAGGTTATAAGCAATAGTGGCGTGATTTTAGTCTCCAACGCTGCCTGAAATGGCGCATATAGCCCCTGAGACAGACGTGGAGCGATTTAACTCTTGACCTGACGAATTCCCTGCCTCAATGCCAAGGCGTAAGCTTCCCCGTCAAGTAGACAGTTCAAAAGTAGAGTTTCTGGCTGATTGTAAACGGGCTTCCAAAGGTGTGAGGTCACCCAATGAGTCATGCGGTCTTTCTTCGTTGTATTCCAGCATCCATTGCCACGTCGCTTCCCTGACGTGCTCAAGGGAAGTGAACAGGTATTGGCTCAATACTTCATCCCGGTAAGTGCGATTAAAGCGCTCAATGTAAGCATTTTGATTTGGCTTGCCAGGTTGTATGTATTGGATCGCCATCCCGTTCTCTTCGGCCCATGAGGTGAAAGTCTCGCCCAGGAACTCCGGACCATTGTCTGTCCGTAACACTTCAGGCAATCCCCTCTGCTGCTTGATTCGTTCAAACACTCTGACAAGGCGCTGTGAGGTAATCGAGGTATCGATCTCTATATGTAAGATCTCCCGGTTGAAGTCATCAGCGACATTGAAAGTTCGAAAGCGCTTGCCTGTCCACAACTGGTCGGACATGAAGTCTGCAGACCACACCGAATCCGGAAACTGCGGAACATAGAGCTCTGCCCGTAATCGCTTGGGTAGCCGTTTCTTGGCCTTGCACTTCAGGTTCAGTTTCATCAGGCAATACACTCGATAAATCCGCTTGTGATTCCAGGGCTGACCCCGGCGGCGCAGTATCTTTCGACACTTCCAGAATCCCCGGCTAGGACGCTCCTCAACCAAGCTGGCCAATGCCGAAATGACCTCTGCATCGCGAACCGTCCAATGTGGAGGAACGCGGTAATACGCCGACCTGGAGAGCCCAACACAATCGCAGGACCGGACAATAGAGAGCCCTTTCTCCTGCACAAGGTAGTCTGCTGCTTCTCGTTTCCTAGTCGGCGTTACAGCTTTTTTGTTATCAGATCCTTCATGGCGGAGTTTTCCAGCGCCAGATCGGCATACATCCGCTTCAGCTTGGCATTCTCTGCTTCCAGCTCTTTGAGGCGCTTCAGCTCCGAGGCATCCAGGCCACCATATTTGGCTTTCCAGTTGTAGTAAGTAGCATCACTGATGCCATGCTTGCGGCATAGCTCCTTGACCTGCATTCCGGAATCAGCCTCTTTCAGGATCGAGACAATCTTGCTTTCCGTAAATCGTGACTTCTTCATGTGAACCTCCTGGCTATAAAATGCCAGAAAGCCCTACTTATTGCCTGTGTCTTATTTGGGGAAGCTTACGCCGTGGCGCATTTTTTGCTTTATCGATTAATATTGATCGCTTGCTTGTGATCTATTAATTGGTGCTATTTCAGGGGAAAGGTCATACTGGAGTGTGCCAGAAGGCGAGATGGCAGCAGTGCTTGAACGTATGTCGGAGCTCCGCGCGGATTTTTTGATTCGGGTATTGCGTAAGTGGAGGGGTCTCTAAAGAAAAAGGTGGGGGGCAGATTCAATCAGGAAAATTAAATCTGACCCCTTTTATTCACGCGAAACAGGTTTTACTTTGACCCTGAATCCAACCCCTTATTTATTGGGTCTTTACGTTCACCCCATGCACCAGGAGTGATTCCACGCAGTCACGTAGCGACGTATCGAGCGGCCGAAATTCCATGCCGAGTGTCTTGCGGATGCGCTCGTTGCGCAGTTCGCAGCCGCCCCACGCGGCCTGGAATTCGGCTTTTCGTGCCTGGATGGGCGCGGGGAAGGGGTCTACTTTGGTCCCGCCGGCAAAACCGAGCTCCGGCAGCAGACGGTCGATGCTGGCGCACACATCGTCCACTTCTCGCGAGTCGGTCGACCACGCGATGAAGCGTTCCCCGTTCTTCACCTTTTCACTTTCCAGCATGCGAACGTGCGCCTCCGCGGTATCACGGACATCCACGGTCCACCACGGGCGGTAGGCGCCGATGACATTCTCGGTGTATTGCCCCAGCAGCATGGTCTCGACGTTGTGTTGCCAGGGGCCGACTTCTTTCTGATGCGTGGCGAGGATGGGGCCCACATTGTCACCGGGGCAGCAGGTAATCGCGTCCCACCGGCCGCTGGCCTCGGCTGCATCGGCAAATGCCCGTTCCAGCAATATCTTGCCGATGGAATAGCCCTGGCCCCCTTTGGCGGAGCGCTGCGGGTTGGTCTCATCCGGGTAGCGGTCCTCATCACACACGGGCCGACGCACCAACTCCTGTATATCGGTTTCGCCAATGACAGCGGCGATGCTGGACGTCACCACGACGCGGCTGACCGACTCCGACAGGTTGATGCTGTTGATGATGTGGTCATACACCTTCTGCACGTAGTCCTGGTCGTTATAGGTGGACACATGCGACACGTGGGCGACGCCCTGGCAGCCTTTGAAGATAGTGTCAAAACAACCCGCCTTGTCCAGGTCTGCTGAATGCAGGGTCAGGCGCCCGGATGCATAACCGGGCATGGCTCGCAGAAAACCGGTTTTGACTCCGTCGTTGGCATCGCGCACGCAGGCGCGCACCCGGTAGCCCTTGTCCAGCAACGTTCGCACGATCCAGCCGCCGATAAATCCGGCGCTCCCTGTCACCGCGACGGTGCCGTTCTGAGGCATAGGTCCCATTTGGTTTTCTCCCTTGCATTTAGTCCAATAACAGTCGAGCACGAATGTGATTATTGTTTAGCTGGCTCGAATCAGTTCGGCGACCTGTCAGCAGGCGTCGCGCGCACGTGGCAGGTGACCATGAACAGGCTCAGCTCTGTTCTTGGCTTCACACGCGCCGCAGGCGTAAAGAAGTTGCAATCGGGTGATGCAAAGCTCACGCAGAGTCCAGGCGGTCAGCCGTTTGTTCCAACCGCGTGACCAGGCTGGCAAGGGACGCGGTGGTCGCATTGTTCGACTCGATACCGGAGAGCACCGTGCGTGAAATCGCATTCGTTACCTTGTCCACATCAATCGCCTTGCCGTTCGTCATGTAGGACCAGGCGATCAGCTCCAGCCCGCCACCAATCATGTCGCACACAATGCCTGGAGAGACGTCGGATCTAAAATCACCGCGCTTGATGCCCGCCTTGATTTCGTCCGCCATTAAGATGCCGATCTGGTGATTGAGCGACTGCGCCAGCGAGGGCTGCGTGGTATCGAACTGCCGCAGGTCACGGGTGATGAGCCCGCACATGCCCCGATTACTGGAAATGGCCAGCAGTACGCGTCGAATCAGATAGCGCAGGCGATTGCCATAGCCTTCAATAGCCGGCAGGGTTTGCTGGACGTCGTCGAAGATGGCCGCGTAGTGCCGTCGCAGCACCTCATCAAGCAGGCCGCGCTTGCCATCGAAGTAGCGATAGATCGTGCCTTCCGCGATGCCCGCATCGGCTGCGATATCGACGATCGAGCCCTTCTCGAACCCGCAAGCACAGAACACCTTGCGTGCCGACTCGACAATCGTGTCGATGCGCTGCTCTTTCGATGGGCGCGGTACTTTGGTGAGGGCCACAATGCTCATGAAAGACGCGTTCCGCTGGTGCTTGCCGGTGAATGGCATCTAAAGTGCCACAATAGTGAACGCAATTCAATAATTAAATCAGGGCGCGACGTTAGCAAGTAGTATTCAAAAGAGACGCTAAAATAGGTTTGTAATTCCCATTAATAATGACTACGATGTTCAGCGATCAAGCGAGATTTTGCCGATTACTGCACGAATAATGAATGCTATTCATTACTGGATTTCCGGCCGGTAGGCAGGCAAAGCAAAAAGGCAAAGCGAACAACACCAGGAACGTAAACAGGACAGGAACTAGAACATGGGATCAAAAAAGCAAACCCGGTCTTGTATTGCCCTGTGGCTGAGCCTTGCGCCCGCGCTGGTCCTGGCGCAGCCGGCGCCGGACGATGCAGAACGCGCGGAGGGGGAAGCTCAATACACACTGTTTTGCGCGGAATGCCACGAGGGTGCCATGCTGGAGGCGCCGCAACGGGCCGCGTTCGAACTGTACACACCCAGACGCATCGTCGATGCGTTGGAGTTCGGGTCGATGGCGACCTCAGGCATGGCGTTAACCCGGGCACAGAAACGCAATATCGCCTACTACCTGACCGGGGACCGCTACGATGAAGCACGCATCGAGACGGTAGGCTTCAACTGCGAAGCAACCCGCGCGGCATCCTCGCCACTAACCCGGGCCGTGGCCTGGAACGGCTGGGGCGGCACGGCGGGCAACACACGCCATCAAGCTAATGAAACCATTCTGAACAAAAGCAATGTCAATCAACTGCAGTTGAAGTGGGCCTTTGCCTTTCCGGGCGCGACGCGCACGCGCTCACAGCCGGTGGTCACGCCAGAGGTGACGTTCATCGGCAGCCAGGATGGCACCGTGTATGCGCTGGACAATGCCAACGGCTGTCCCTGGTGGACCTTCACTGCCGATGCCGAAGTGCGCGGTGCCATTTTCGTCGACACCACTGACGCGGGTGTGCCGGAAACCCTGCTCTTCGGTGACTTCAGCGGCCAGGCCTACGCCATCGATGCACACACCGGGGCGCTGAAGTGGAAGACAGACGTACACGCTCACCCCCAGTCCACGATCACGGGCTCCGTTATCGCCCATCAAGACACGGTCATCGTTCCGGTGTCGTCACTGGAAGTGTTATTGGCCGCCCGGGTTGGTTATTCCTGTTGTACCTTTCGCGGGGCTCTGGTGGCGCTGGATATCCGCACCGGTGAAGAGCGGTGGCGCACCTACACCACCGACGAGCCGCGCCCGACCATCCTGAGCACCGCGGGCATACAGCAGTACGGCCCTTCGGGCGCACCCATCTGGTCCAGCCCCACCATCGATGCGCAGCGCAACCTGGTATATGCCGGCACCGGGGAGAATTATTCCTCGCCGGCCAATGCCTACAGCGATGCCGTACTGGCTATGGACCTCGGGACTGGCCAGATAGTCTGGAGCGCGCAGCTGACCCGCGACGATGCCTGGAATGGCGCCTGCTCGCGCGGTACGCCAAACTGCCCGGAAGAGAATGGGCCCGACTACGATATCGGCGCCTCACCGATACTGACCCGGGACGAGAACGGCAGGGAACTGATTCTAGTCGGCCAGAAATCCGGCATGGTCTACGCACTGGACCCCGCCAACGACGGCACGCTGGTATGGGAGCGCCGTGGCGGCAGTGGTGGCACTATGGGCGGCGTACACTATGGCATGAGCAGCAACGGCGAGAAGCTCTTTGTCGGCATATCCGACCTGCCCACCAATAACCCGTATAACGTGGGTGAGGGCCATCCCGGCGTTCACGCCCTGCAACTCAGCTCCGGCGAGATTCTCTGGCGCAACGACTTACCGAACAAGTGTGAACCCGGTCCCTTCCTCTGCTGGCAGGGTATTTCCGCCGCCGTCAGCAGCACGGCCGACGTCGTGTTTGCCGGTGGCCTGGATGGCATCTTGCGGGCATTCGATGCCGAGGACGGCAGTATCCTGTGGGAGACCAACACGCGCCAGAGCTTCGGCACGCGCAATGGCATCGCGGCAACCGGCGGTTCTATCGAGGCCGACGGCCCCGTGATCATGAACGGGCAGGTGTTCGTCACCTCGGGCTATGAGAAGTGGGCGGAAGCACCGGGCAATGTGTTGCTCGTGTACTCCCTGAACGGGGAATAGGCGGGCGGCCAGTTTGTCCACCGCCATTTTTAATTGGCGATCGCGATTGCCGAAAGTTGTGACGCCAGGTTTGAGCAAACGATCCAGGAGTCTTGCATGATGAATTTTCTTCTTTCCCACAACACAGTTCGCAACGAATCGCGTTCCTGGTGCTCACTGTTGTTGGCGGTCTCTATCGTGCTGTTCGCGGCCCAGGCCAGCGCCTACGAAATTGATCCCGATGCCACGCTCCACGATTCCCCGACCAGCCTGATGGGGGTGAACCATATCGGCTTATCCGTGCGCGATCTGGATGCGTCCCTCGCGTTCTACCAGGCGGCCACGGAGTTCAAACTCGTGCGCCGGGAAGTCGTGCGCAACAACGCGGCGGCGGATAACTTATTTGGCCGCGCCAATGTGGAGTACGAGATTGCCGTGCTGGAAGCGCCGAACATGCTGTTCGAGCTCATCGAGTTCAGCCATAACCGTGACCTGCCAATCAGCAACATGCCGGTACAGGGTCCTGGCATGACCCACACGTGTTTTCAGTCACCCGCGCACGTATCGGGCTACGGCAAATTCAAACGCGCCGGGGCGCAGATGCTCAGCCGCGGCGACGGCCCGGTCGACCTGTTGGGGCAGGGCGTAACCTATGCCTACGGTTATGACCCGGAAGGCAACATGCTGGAGCTGGAGCAACTGGATTTTGCGCGATTGGGCGGCGACACACGCAGCCCCGAGTGGATAGCACAGGGATTCGACATTTGGATGACCCAGGTGGCCCTAGTCACCCATGACATCGAGCGCCTGACCGACTACTACTCCACTATCATGGGTTTTAATCCCTATCGCACGGCGGACATCGAGGGTCGGCCAACCTTCGATGACGCGACCGACATCGACAACGTGTCGCTGCGGGTCATGTTCTTCCGCATGGCGCAGACAAGGAAGTCCATGGAGTTCTGGGAATACGTGAACCCCGCAACACCCGCGCCTGCCGGCAAGCGAGCTGTCACCGCCCCTGGCTATTCCTATTCGCTGGAAGTCGGCGACATTCAGGCAGAGTACCAGCGCATGAGCGACCTGGGTGTGGAGTTCGTCAGCGAGCCGGTATTGCTCGGTGACTACTGGCAAGTTTATGCCCATGACATCGATGGAAATGTGTTCGCACTGCGCCAGTGGGAGGACCCGAACTCGCCGTGGTCGGTACCGAACCTGGAACTGTAGCACTGGTCCCCGCGTCTTCAGTTCGCCGCACATCCAAGTGAGACTATTCAGGCTATCTGATCAGGCTTTCTCTTCAGTCGATTTATTCAGGAACAAACGATGACAATTCAATTTCGCCAATCCGTGTTTGGCGTGCTACTGGCCCTCCGCGTAATCCTCGGCAACCCGGTCCTGGCCCAGGACGTGACCGAACAAGTGGAGCACCGCTATGCGGATAACAATGGCGTGCGCATACACTATGCCGTGATGGGCAGTGGCCCCCTTATCGTCATGGTGCATGGCTTTCCCGATTACTGGTATACCTGGCGTCACCAGATGCAGGCCCTGGCCGGCGACTATACCGTCGCCGCCATGGACACGCGCGGCTACAACCTGAGTGACCAGCCGCAAGGAGTGGAGAATTACACGCTGGACATACTGGTGGAAGACGTGGCGGCGGTGATTCGCGCCGAAGGCCAAAGCAGCGCCACGGTGGTCGGGCATGATTGGGGTGGTGGCATCGCCTGGAGCTTCGCGGCGCTAAAACCCGAGATGACTGAGCGCCTGATCATCATGAACCTGCCGCACCCCCGTAGCCTGGTCAGGGAGTTAGCCAGGTTTGGGCAACAACACGAAAACTCCGCCTATGCGCGCAGGTTTCAGCAGCCTAACTCCCATGAAAACCTGAGCGCCGAAGTGCTGGCAACCTCGCTGTCCCGTGGCGATCCGGCGCTGCACGCACGCTACCTTGAGGCGTTCGGCCGCTCCAGCTTCGAGGCAATGATGAATTACTACCGCGCCAATTATCCCCGTGACCCCTACACGGCCGGCGCGTTCCTGGAATTGCCGCAGGTGCAGGCCCCGGTCCTGCAGTTTCATGGCCTGACAGACACGGCGCTATTGCCCGAAGGGTTGAACAACACCTGGGAGTTCCTGGCATCAGACTGGACCCTAGTCACCATTCCCGGTGTCAGCCACTGGCCGCACCAAGCGGTGCCTGACAAGGTCAGTAATATGATGAAAGCCTGGTTGGAGTTGCACTGATCTGCTACCCATCGATGAAACCGGGCTTCAGCAAAATCTTGTGCCAGAAAGGGGGGGGGTAAGATTTATTTAGAGAGACGGGGTCGTTGTAAACAAACTTGTAAACACTTGCCGCTACTGAAAATCATAGGTGTATCAAGTATCCGTCACGGCTAAGAGGGTCAGAAGGACCCGCTCTATGCTGTAGAAGCCTACACTTTGATTCCCTCTTTCTGGATATGTCACTCATAATATTTCACCAAGTTAAAAAAGTGGGTAAAGCGGGTGAAGTGGGAAACTACTGATATTCTCTTACCTCAGGCGCCCCACTTAGCTTCTTCATAATTGTTCGGGAGCGGGCTTAACCCACTTGACCCGTTTTGCCCGCTTATTTTTTGACTTTCATTCGTGCCATCCCAGTCGAACGCATAACCGATCCATTGATTGAACAATAGGCGCATTTCAGGCAGTGGAGGGAGCCATAACCCTCGTGAACGATCGGTTGAGGCTGGTCGCTTATCACTCAAGTTTGGATATACCTTTTTAATTTGGCGAATAAGCCAATGGTTACTTTTCTTGCCATACCGTTCCGCGTTGCTATCGTAATCAAGATAGGCGTTCAGTAAGACCTTGGTCGGGACCCATAACGGATCTGTCTCACTCAGGTTGAAAAGATCATTGACCTGCCTAGTTTCGATGATGTTGACGAGCCAAGATTGCGGTGAATCTAGAGAGTCGAGCTTTTGCTCTGCGTGGAGCTGCGTTAGCGGACGCTTGCGGATATTGAAGTTCGTTAGATCGCGTTTAGCAAGATGATGAACGAAAGCGTGAACTTCAGTCTTATGTTTCTTTTGAATAATGGCTTGGCGTAATGCCCCAAAATAGTCATGATTTTGTCGGTACTTGGAGCTTACTGGATACATTGCGAATCGGCGGTCCTTTGGGCTGACGTTAGCAATCTTGTCTTCATTTGAAGCGGCAATGAAACGATGGTGAGAATTGATCACTCGAGATGGCTTATTCTTCTGCTCCACAACTATGTGTCTCTCTGTGATTACCGACTTCAGTGCGGCGTTGGTCTTCTTGTCACCTGAGAACCAAGCCTCGTCAGAAAGCACAAAAAACGAATGGCTCAGTGCTTCGTTAAACCTCCCAGTGATTTGGTCGGTTTTCTGTACAAACACAGTAGTGTGAGGCCACATCGCTTTGATGAGTTCAAAGAAAGTACCTTTGCCGTCGCCTTGTTCACTCTGTAAACTAATCATGATTTCTGGCTTTTCTTCGGGCTTCTGAATTGCGTGAGCGAGGTAGTTGAGCAGGTACTCAGTTCTTTCTTCGTCTTCGCCGCAAATCACTTCGTATAAAAAGTTTCTGATAATCGTCCAGTCGCCTTCTATCGCTTCGATGGGACCACGATACAGATTCAACACGTCTGCGGGCTGCTCGATCGGGGAGAAGGCGATTCTTTTATACATCTTAGTTTTTGGCGATTTCAGCCAGTTTTTGATCACTACTCTGATATATTTCTCATGAATAGGGATGTCCGATCGTTCCAAGAGCCTCTCCATCAATATTGTTGCGTCTGTCCTAGAGTAGAAGTCCAGCCCGATCATCGTCGTATCGACATCGCCGTGAAGAATCGTCTCCACATTCTCGTTGTCGAGACCGTAAATCCGACCGCTAATACTAAGCAATGAGAATTTCTCGCAGAGCAGGCTGAGAGCTTGATCTAATTGCTCTTTTGGGATTTCTTCGAGACTAGCCAAGATATCCTCCTTGTACAGCGTAATAGTGCAGAGTACCGATACCGATGCCGCCGTTCGGTCTGTAGGACGAGACTGCCGCGTCGAAATCACGCCGGTTGAATTTGCTGGAAGCGCAAGACCATTCTTCAGCGATTACGATTGAATCGTTGATATCATGAGCTAATATTGAGAAGACGACCTTTAGCCAAGTCTCTCTGTCGCAATCTGGGCTAATGTAGTCCAATTTCCCACGAATAAGCGCTACTTCTCGTGGTGAATCCATCACATATCTGGACTTGCTCGTCAGCGTGGTCGCCTGTTTTGCTGTTTTTTTGTCTGCTATCCGCTCTCGCCAGTATTGGAGCAAGACTCTAGGAAGTGGCTTGATCGCCGTCAGGTCGAGGTCGTTGTCGTACGCATAAACGGTCCCGCTTGGATGCAGGCTGGGAGGTATTACATCGGCGGCGGTGGTACCGTTTGCATTGCTGCATCTCAGCTCATGAATCACTGACCCAAATGCCATCTCCTGATGGGTCTCCAGAGGCTCATCAAGCAAAAACAGCAGTTTTACGCTATTTGGTCTGCCAGACCTGTAAGTGGTTGTCTCAGCCGTTTCAGGATCGAATCCGAGCGCTTTTAGAAATGGCAGTGATGCCCGGACATTGTCTATGTCTAAGCAGCACGTAGGCGGCTTACAGTAAGCATGAGCGATTGCTACATCGTGGCCTGTCAGGTTGCAGTAATCTATGTGATTGATTACGCAGTTCTCTTCCAAGTTCCAACTTGGCAGTACAGGCTTTTTCGTGCCGGCGCGGATCGGAATTAACGCTAGGCTGTCAATCATATAGCTTCTCCACAAAAAGCCTTTCCTTCCAGCGTTTGATTTCTGCGTTGTCCCAGCGGGTTGTATTCGCTGAAATTCGCTTGCCTTTTGGGAAAGGGTTTTCTGGATCCGCAGCCCAGATCCAGATGGTTTTGGGGCTGACGTCTTCGTGTTTGGCGAGTGTCTTTGCTGAAGACAAGCCGATGCCTCGATCTATATTGAGCAGAGCCTGTTCTTCTTGCTCTTGGCGGAACTTAGATCTGGACTCATTACGCTTAGCTCGAGCGATTTCTCTTGCCCGGTCTTCGTCCGTAAGTGGGATATTTGCAGTCATTTGGGGATCCTCTATATGCAAATAGGTTCGTTGAGTGCCTTCGTAATTCGACGAAGTGCAATCCCGTTGTAAACCTATCTGCGAGAGGAACCCAGCGGATTCAATGCGTTTCAGACTAAGTGCAGGTTAAGGAGCTAATAAGCCGCTTAAGAAGCCGCTTAAGAAGACGTTTAAGAGGACGTTTTTTATGGATTGAATCGCGGGCCGTTGCCGATTCTCCGTTTGAGCATCTTGTTGACGCTTTCTCGGGTTAGGTCATACCATTTTTTTGCATGTTCCCACTGCAGAATGTCGCCTTCCACGCGCAAATTGCCTTTAAATTTTCCAGACAAGACATACCCGAGAAGGTCTCGATATATCGGCTTTTCAAGGTAGGTAAAGGTCAGTCCATTTCTTTCTGCCCGCATCATCTGGAGGCATCTGTGGATCTGAGTGGCCCCATCGCGGTTGTTCCGCATTGGTGGGATTATGTGCCACTGAGGTTCATCAGCGGTGTCAGTTTGTGGTAGCCAGTGATTTGAGAGTGGTGGCTGGTATTCGGGCATATATCCCGCGCTTCTGATCTCCGAAAGCCAGTCCAATTCGTAGCCGTTTTTAGTGCCCCAATAGACGAAATATTCCTTGCGCCATCTCTGCTTCCGAGGATCGTGATTCGATGGGTTTTCACATTGAGACTTGTCATGCATCGAATATCGCCAGAGTCTTAAAATTCTGAACAGTTCTTCGGTTCGTGCAGGAATCTCATCTTCCAAAGGTTCGTCGATCAGCGGAAGGAGGTCGAAAGCGTGCTTCTTGTGTTCACCTGTTGATATATCGATTACATATTGCTTAAACCCAATGTGAGTAGTGTTGATCTCTGGATATTTTTTACGGAACCTCGCGGCTTTTTCCGCAGATAGCTCTTCGGTAAGATCTACTACATTGCTCTTCTGCATTAGTACATAGCCAAGAATGACATGCAGGCCCTCTGTAACAGTTCAGAGTTCATGCTCTAGTGTTTCTATCGGAGCCTTCCAGTTTAGAAATATCGTCATTTTCCCTTGGTCACCCACTTTTCGTAATCACATAGCATGTCGCGTCGCACTTCGAGCAGTGTGTCGCCTTGATCTCTTTCGTACATTGCGCGAGTGGATGATTGTTCAAGATGCTTCATGCATAGGTCTTTGACTTCGACAGAGTATTTTTGCTCATCCTTGGCCCAGCGTGAGAACGTTGCTCTGAATCCGTGGGCGACAGCATCAAAGCCAATGCTACGAGGAAGTTCTGTCAACTGATTTCCAAGTTCTTCGCCTTGTATGCTCGAAAAAATCCGTCCTTTGCGCTTTGGGCCCATTGCCTCGAACAGTCTCACGACGGTTGGTGTGAGCGGAACGGTCCATTCATTTTCACTCTTATATTTTCCCGCTGGCTGAACCCAAATTTTCTTTTCGAGGTCTATCTCCTGCCAGTCGCCTCGCGCCACTTCCTCTTTGCGACCAATCGTTAGCACCATCACTGCAAATGCGTAGATGTCATCTCTACTGCGTCTGGGATTGTCCAATTTCCAAAGTGCAGCCCAGAACGCGGGTAGTTCACTAGGCTCGATCCTCGGGTGGTGTTTTACGGTGTGAACCTTCTTTGGATCCGGTAGTAATATCTTGAGATTGTTCACCCAGAGTGCGGGATTCGGTTTCTCTCGCAAGCCTTGAACTATTGCTCTGGCGATAACCGCTTCAAGAAACCGCCTAGTTTGTAGCGCAAGCTCGTGCTTCGTCTCCCAGATCGGTTCGAGTATTTGTAGACAATGATCAACAGTGATGTCTTCAAAGTTGAGCTTGCCAATGATCGGATAGCACTGGTTTCCGCAGTTATGCAGCTTTCGGATTGATACAGCTGACTTGAATTCTTTTGATTTGAACGGGATGTAGACTTCTCTGGCGTATCGCTCGAAGCGGATGTCTTTTGATTGAAGAGCCTTAAGCTTGGCTTTGGCTTCTGCTTTTTCAGCAATTGGGTCGACGCCTTTCTTAATCTTTTCTCGGGCCTCTCTGGCAAGCTCTCTGGCTTTTTTGGTGGGTACAGAAGGATAGGAGCCTACACCGATCTCTCTGCGCCTAGTGCCCACTGTGGCGCGTAGGATCCACTGCCTCGAACCTCGCTTGTTGTTCCCGCTAGGTGGAAAGCACTGTAAATATAGGCCTGAAACGCCTCCAACGGCGTGGGCATCCTTGACTGGATTGCCATTCTTGTCGATTTTGTGTGTTAGCCTTCGGATTGAAACCTCAGATAATTCTGGAGCCTGCCTTGGCATATACCCACCAATTTACCCACCAATAGAAAAGTTATTCATTGTAGCGGGTCGTAGTTCAGTATCGCAAGAAGTTGCAGGTAGAATGCGGGATGTGGGCGACTTTTAAGAGCCGGAGTTATTCGATGTTATTCAACAGTGGTACCAGCGGGCGGACTCGAACCGCCACGCCCGTGAAGGCAATGGATTTTGAATCCATCGTGTCTACCAATTCCACCACGCTGGCCTGATGTTGTGGCGTCATGGTTTCCGGGGTGATTGTGAGCTACCGAAAGCATGGCGCTTTGACAAGAGTCGAGAAATATCGACTGTCGTCACCCCGAATCCGGTTTTCACTAGCAGTGAGACCGGTCGCAGGGAGCGCGGATAGTATACCAGTTGACCCTGCACGCGCAATCGCAGGCACGGCGGACTGGTGCAGACCAGCCCGGCGCGGTGCGCTTTGACATCGTGGTGAATTTCTATAGGCTTTGCACTCCCAACCAGTGCCGGAAAGCCCCGACTCATGCGCCTGAGTGACTATCGCTACAATTTGCCCGATGAACTGATCGCGACGCACCCGACAGCGCAGCGCAGTCAGAGCCGTCTGTTAAGTCTGGATATTGCCACCGGTGCCATCGCCCATCAGCACTTCGCTGATCTGCCTGACTATCTGCGCGCAGGCGACTTGCTCGTGTTCAACGATACCCGGGTCATTCCGGCCCGTCTTTTCGGACATAAACCCACCGGGGGTGCCGTCGAGGTGTTGATCGAGCGGCTGCTGGGCGCAAACAAGGTGTTGTGTCAGTTGCGCAGCAACAAACCGCTCAAACCTGGCACCACCCTGAGTTTTCCCCACGCAAAGTCGGATAGCACCTTGCCGCCGATAACGGCACAGATGCTGGGTCGCGAAACGGATTTCTTTGTCCTCCAATTTGCGCCTGAGCTGGATCTCGATGCCATACTCGAAGAGATCGGCCATGTGCCCTTGCCGCCTTACATCAAGCGCGAGGACGAACTCGCGGATCAGGAACGCTACCAGACAGTTTACGCCAGCAAGAAGGGCGCCGTCGCAGCGCCAACAGCAGGGCTGCACTTCGACGAGGGGCTGCTGGCGCGTTTGCGTGAAGCTGGGATAGAAATGGCATTCGTGACGCTGCACGTCGGAGCTGGAACATTTCAACCTGTGCGAGTGGAGAATGTACTAGAGCACAAGATGCACTCCGAGCAAGTGGAGATCAGCGCCGCTGTGGCGGAACAGGTCAATGCGTGCAAGGCGCGAGGAGGGCGCGTGATCGCGGTCGGGACGACCTCAGTCCGCAGTCTGGAGAGCGCGGCGTATGAGGGAAGACTGCAGCCGATGCACGGGGCGACAGATATTTTCATCTACCCAGGTTATGAGTTTCAGATAGTCGATGCGATGATCACAAATTTCCACCTCTCCGAGTCAACCCTCTTGCTGCTTGTCAGCGCTTTCGCGACCAAAGAAATGCTACTTGGCGCTTATCAGACGGCAATTGAAATGCGCTATCGGTTCTTCAGTTACGGAGACGCCATGCTGCTCTACTCTTCGCGGTCCGGGCAGTACTGAGTTCCGGATTGCCGTGGCTTAAGTGCCTGTCTCAGAAGCCCCTGAACAGCCTCTCGTGAGCCCCTCGTAAGCCCCTCGAGGGCGCCTCAAGAGCCTCACCAATTGTGGTTTTATCTGCTATACTGCGCGGCCCGAAAGGGCGTGATCCATCGCCGAAAATCATCTCTGACTTTGAAGGATTGGTAGAAATTATGAAAGCACCTGTGCGAGTTGCGATAACCGGAGCAGCGGGACAAATCAGCTATTCACTCTTGTTCCGGGTTGCCGCCGGCGACATGCTGGGCAAGGATCAGCCCGTGATTCTGCAGTTGCTGGAAATCACCCCTGCGTTGGAAGCCCTGAAGGGGACGGTGATGGAGATAGAGGACTGCGCGTTTCCGCTGGTGGCGGGGATCGTCCAGACCGATGATCCGAATGTTGCCTTCAAGGATGCCGATTATTGCCTGCTCGTCGGTGCCCGACCCCGCGGACCCGGTATGGAACGCAAAGACCTGCTCGCCGCCAATGCGGCAATCTTCTCGGTTCAGGGCGCCGCGATCAATAAAAACGCGAGTCGGGACGTCAAGGTCCTGGTTGTCGGCAATCCTGCCAACACCAATGCACTGATCGCCTATCACAACGCGCCGGATCTGAAGCCGGGACAATTCACCGCCATGACCCGCCTCGACCACAATCGTGCCGTGGCTCAACTCGCTGGCAAGACTGGCAAGCACAGCACTGAAGTCGACGGTGTCATCATCTGGGGCAACCATTCCGCGACCCAATACCCTGACGTACATCACTGTACGATCGCCGGCAAAGCTGCGACCTCACTGGTTGAGCAGGACTGGGTCGAAAAGGACTTCATTCCAACCGTGCAGCAGCGCGGTGCAGCCATCATCAAGGCTCGCGGCCTGTCCAGTGCTGCCTCCGCCGCCAATGCCGCCATCGAACATATGCGCGACTGGGCCTTAGGCACCGGCGGCAAGACTGTCAGCATGGGTATTCACAGCGATGGCAGTTATGGCATCGAGCCGGGTCTGATCTATTCCTTTCCCGTCACCTGTGAAAACGGTAAATACACGATAGTGCAGGGCCTGGAGATCAACGAGTTCAGTCGCAAGCTGATGCAGGCCACCGAAAAAGAACTGAAACAAGAAAGAGACGGCGTCGCTGATCTGCTGCCCTAGGCACGCGGTACTAACGCAACGGGAATGGTCGCGGTAAGCGTTGCTTGCCGCGAGAGAGTGTCCATGAGCACGAACTCGCTCGGATTGACGCGTAGCAAGCAATTCTGGATTTTTCAGCTTCTGGGCTGGGCGCTGTGGGCGTTCATGCTCGTATTGCGCGACCTGTTCTTCGTTCCTTCCGAATATATCCTCTCGCGCGCGCTCATCTTCTCGTTGAGCGCGGCAGCGGGCATTATTGTTACCGCAGGGCTTCGTTTCACTTATCGCTGGGTGTGGGAACGCGGTTTTGTCATACGCTTTCTCGTCGCATGGTTTGGCTCCTTCGCAGCCGCCCTGATCTGGCAGCCGTTCCAGAATTTCATTGCCCTGCTGCCCTTCGGTGAGGTCGCCGATTTCAGTATCACGAACACAGAAGACCTGTTCGATGGCGTCTTCCGCGCTTCATTTCCGCTGATGCTGGTCTGGAGTGGTCTGTATTTTATTATCAAGTACTATCAGTTGTTCCAGGCTGAAAAGGAAAAGAGTCTGCGTTCGGAGGCGTTGGCACATCAGGCGCAGCTGCTGATGCTGCGCTATCAGCTTAACCCCCACTTCCTGTTTAACACCCTGAATGCGATCTCCACGCTCGTGCTCGCGCAGGCGACCGAACAGGCCAATGAGATGCTGACAAAGCTCAGCAAATTTCTGCGTTATTCGCTCGATCATTCACCGCTGGACCGGGTAAGTCTTGCTCATGAGGTGGATTCCTCGCGCCTGTATCTCGATATCGAGAAGGTCCGTTTCGGCGAACGCCTGAAACTGGAGTTCGATCTGGATCGGGAGGTGGAGAATGCACTGGTGCCCACGATGTTGCTGCAGCCTATCGTAGAAAACTCGATCAAGCATGCCGTTTCCAAGTCTGAAAGCGGTGGCACGATTCGCATCGGGGCCCGGCGCGCAGGCTCCTTCCTCCGCCTGGAAGTGAGCGACGACGGCCCCGGTCTGCCGCAGAATGGCGCAAGCAGGGAAGGCTATACTTTGTCTCCGGGAGTCGGTGTGAGTAATATCCGGAATCGCCTGCGTGAGATTTATGGAGACCGCCACAAACTGGTATTCTCCAATGTGGCAACCGGCGGATTAATGGTAACTGTAGAGATTCCTTATGACACAGAATAATCAGGAACGGCTGCGCGCGCTCATCGTCGACGATGAGGATCTGGCGCGTCAGGGCATGGAGATGCGACTGCAGAAATTTGAGCAAGTCGAAGTATTGCGCAGTTGTGCGAATGCCAAGGAGGCCATCGACGCCATCATCGAGCTCGAACCCGATATTCTGTTTCTCGATATCCAGATGCCAGGCATGACCGGATTCGAAATGATTCGCGAGATCCAGTCCGACATCCTGCCTATGATCATCTTCATCACTGCCTATGATGCGTTCGCGCTGGACGCGTTCAAGATTCACGCCATCGATTATTTGTTGAAGCCGGTTGAAGATGCGCGACTAGGCGAAGCGATCGAGATGGCAATTGAACACAAGGCTCAACAGTCCGCTGTAAATGAGAAGCAGCGGCTGATGAATCTGGTTGTCAGCCTGACTGGCAAGTCGCCACAGGCAATCGGCGAATTGCTCGATGATGAGGCGCCAGCGACACACGCGGACCGACTTGCCATCAAGGATGGCTCATCCATCACCTTTGTGCCGGTGCGAGACATCGACTGGGTCGATGCCGCAGGCGACTATATGTGTGTGCACGCCAATGGTGAGACCCACATCATGCGCACAACCATGAAGGAGTTGGAGGCGAAGCTGGATCCTACAATCTTTCAGCGTGTGCATCGCTCTACTATTGTCAATCTGGAGCGGGTGGAGAAGGTCTCGTCGCACATCAACGGCGAGTTTCATCTGACTCTTAGCTGTGGCTCATCGTTGAAGATGAGCCGCTCCTACAAAGAGAAGATCAAGCATTTCTTCTGAGTCTCGGCACTGCGGTTCAGGACTGCAGAATATGCTGTAACGGCAATTCCGTCGTGTTGAGCACTTCGCGTAGCATGAAACTGGAGTGTACGTCCGTCACTCCTTCGATACGGGTGATCTTGTTCAACAGAAACTCCTGATAGTACTCCATATCCGGTACGATCACTTTCAGCTGGTAATCGGCGGACTGGCCAGTAATTAACAGGCACTCGACCACTTCGGGAAAGCTCCTCACCTTGTTCTCGAAAATCTCAAACCGATCCGGCGTATGCCGATCCATGCTGATCTGAATCAGCGCCGTCAGCTTCAGGTCCAGTTTCGAGGCATTCAGCAGCGTTACCTGTCCGGCGATGATGCCGCTGTCCTCCAGATGTTTGACGCGCCGGGCGCAGGGAGAGGGCGACAGGCCGACGCTCTCGGCCAGTTCGAGGTTGCTGATGCGGCCATTTTTTTGAAGGGCACGCAGTATGCGGATGTCCAGTTTGTCGAGCTTGATCATGTGGGTTCCTGCTGATTGCCATGAGTTACTTATTCAAGGGTTTTGTCGGATATTAGTGTTTATCGCCAAAAATACAATAATAAATAGTTAAATAATCCATAATTACGGGGTATCACTGGTTTTTATGTGTAGATTCACCCCTTCAATTCCACTATTCTAGGCACTCGCGAATACGGCCCGCGGGTGATCCTCGCCGGCCAGCAGACAGGCGTGATTACCCGGATCGCCCACGGCACAACAACAACCCGTACCCCTGGCAGGTGAGCCCATGTTTGACCATCGCAAATACAAGCCCTTTCCGGCAATCGACATCAAGGACCGTACCTGGCCCGATCAGGTCATTACCGCCGCACCCACCTGGTGTAGCGTCGACCTGCGGGACGGCAATCAGGCGCTGATTGAACCCATGTCGGTCGCCCAAAAGAAGAAATTGTTTTCCCTGCTGGTCGAAGTTGGCTTCAAGGAGATCGAAGTCGGGTTTCCGGCCGCGTCGCAGCCTGACTTCGATTTCGTGCGTAGCCTGATTGAGGAAAACCGGGTTCCCGATGACGTCACTATCCAGGTGCTCACCCAGGCCCGTCCAGAGTTGATCCAGCGTACGTTCGAGTCGCTGAAGGGTGCCCGCAAGGCGATCCTGCACGTCTACAACTCAACTTCGATCGTGCAGCGCCAAAAGGTGTTCAAGACGGACAAGGCCGGCATCATCAAGATTGCCGTCGCCGGGGCGCAGGAAGTCAAACGCTGCGCAGAACTCGCACCCGAGACCGAGTGGACTTTCCAGTATTCTCCCGAGAGTTTTACCGGCACCGAAGTCGATTTCGCTGTCGAGGTTTGCGATGCCGTGTCGGCCGTCTGGAACCCGACCCCCGAGAAGCCCGTCATCTATAACTTGCCTTCTACGGTAGAGATGGCGACGCCGAATATCTACGCTGATCAGATTGAATGGTTCTGCCGTCATATCAAGCATCGTGACTCGGTAATCGTGAGCCTGCATACCCATAACGATCGTGGATGTGCTGTTGCCGCTGCCGAGCTCGCAGTCATGGCCGGCGCACAGCGCGTCGAAGGAACCTTGCTCGGCAATGGCGAGCGCACTGGCAATATGGACATCGTTGTCATGGCGATGAATATGTACAGCCAGGGCATCGATCCTGAACTCGATTTGCGCGATATGGACAAGATCGTCTCGGTTGTACGCGAATGCACCCAGATTGATGTGCATCCCCGTCAACCGTACTCGGGAGATCTCGTTTTTACAGCCTTCTCCGGTTCGCATCAGGATGCCATCAAGAAGTGCCTGGATCTCTATGAAGAGGGTTCACCGTGGGAGATTGCCTATTTGCCGATCGATCCCAGAGACCTGGGGCGTACCTATCAGGACGTAATCCGCGTCAACAGTCAATCGGGCAAGGGCGGTGTTGCCTATGTTCTCGCTAACAAGTTTGGCTTCGAGTTGCCGCGTTGGTTGCAAATCGAATTCAGTCGCGTCGTACAGAGTGTCACCGAGGCGAGTGGGCAGGAGATTCATTCCGACGAAATCTGGAGTCTGTTCAATTCCCACTACCTGACGAATACGAAGTCGCTCAGCCTGGAGAATTTCTCCATCGAGAAGCAGGCGGGTCGTGAGACTTTCAGTGCCAAGATCGACTACTTCGGTGAGGAACTGGCAATCAGTGGCGAGGGAGACGGTGTGCTGGATGCTTTTGTGGAAGCGCTCCGCAAAGCCATCAACATCGATTTCGAAATTCTGGAATACGGCGAGCACGCCCTGGGTCAGGGTGCCGATGCAGAGGCTGTGACGTATATCCAGCTCAAATGTGACGGTCGCCGTTACAGCGGCGTTGCCATCAGCAAGGACATTATTGCTTCATCACTCAATGCCCTTATGGGAGCCGCTGGCCAGATGCTGAGCGAGCAGCGAGCAGCCGCCTGAGCCAAGGCGCAAGAATTGGTCCAGCGGCGAGCTGGCAGACCTCAGTATCTCACTCACAAGGTGGGGTCCAACCGATTGGACTGAAGTCTGCCAGCTCGCTGACTGCACCCTCCGCATCACCTGTAACGAAATCTTCGCCTGGCGGTCTGTTCTGACATGTTTAAGCTCATTATCAGCGCCTCCTTCACCTCGTTCCTGTTCGGCCTGTTCGGGGTCACCTGGGACAAGGTGGATGAGAAGATCGCCACCGAATACCCGGAGGTCCCTTTCGTCAGTGCCGCGCAATTACTCGACACCTTGAGTGGCCCTGGAGCTGGCGCGAGTGCTACCGACGTATACCTCATCGATGTGAGAGACCCGGAGGAATATGCGGTCAGCCATCTGTCCAGTGCGCAGAATCTGTCGAGTGCCGCCGCAATCAGCAGTCTCGTTACCGACAAATCAGCCCCCATTGTGGTGTATTGTTCGGTGGGCTACCGCTCAGCAGGCGTGGCACAGGAGCTCCGTCAACTGGGCTACCGCAATGTCCGTAATCTGCAACATTCCCTGTTTGGCTGGGCCAACGCCGGCTACCCCATGGTCAACGCCGAGGGCACGACCTCCCAGGTCCATCCCTTCAATCGTGCCTGGGGATCGCTGGTAGCCCCGGAGCTGCGCAGCTACACGCCTTAGTCCTTCGCCATAGTCCATCGCCACAGTCCCTTGCCACAGTCCCTTGCCATAGTCCCGCGATCGGTAACTCGCCGGCTGCAAACTATTTGCCGTCACCTTGCGACTTATTCTGCAAACCCAGTATCCTGCGATTTCCACCTTACCGGCGTCTGACCGACACAGACTGGCAGGCTCGCCCGAAACAGGCATCACAGGATCAAGATGACATGAGTCCTATTGAAGACGACGACGCATTAATAGCGGCAGCGCTTAATGGCTCGGCGTTCGCGTGGGAAAAACTCGTCAAGCGTTTCGAAGGCAGAGTCTATAACCTCGGCCTGCGACTTACCGGGAATCCCACGGACGCCATGGATCTCATGCAGGAAGTATTCATCGGCGTCTATCGCAATTTGCACCGATTTCGAGGTGATGCGAAGTTCAGTAGTTGGTTGTTTCGAATCGCACATAACAAAGCGGTGGACATGAATCGCCGCAAGCGTCTGCTGATGAGCAAATCCAAATCGGCAACGCTCGAAGAAGGCGATGTGTTTGAGACGATTCCGGGCGTGCCCCGGGACGAACCCGAAAACCGGTTGGGTGAAGTGCAGCTCAATCGACAAATTCTCGGCATGTTGACCCGTCTGCCGATGGATCAAAGACTCGTCGTCGAATTGAAAGTATTTCAGTCACTGACGTTTGATGAGATTGCGGTGATGCAGGAAATTTCGGAGAACACTGCCAAAACCCGTTTTTACACAGCATTAAAGAAGCTTAAAGACATTGCGGAGGAACACCATGTCCTGTCCTAAGACTGACCATTTGTTGCAGGAATATTTTGCCGATGATCTGGCGCCGTTCGCGCGTGAGGAGATCGAGAAACATCTGGCTACCTGTGCACACTGCAGTGAGGAGTTAGGAGCATTAATGCAGACACAGTCAAGTCTGCGGCAATGGCAGGAACAACGCGTGCCGCACTGGGATCGCCGCATGAATCTGTTCCCGGCGGAAGGCAAACCCCAATCGGTGATTGCCCGTTTCTTCTCCGGTTTGCAATGGGTTCCGACCGCGGCATCGTTTGCCATGCTGGCCATCCTGTTGCTGAATGTGTCGGTCGTATCCGGCGACCAGGGCTTCTCGATCGCCTTCGGCGCGGCGGCAAAAAACAGCCTCAATCTGCAGGCGGAATTGGCTGCCCTGCAATCGCAGCAGCAATCCGAGATGCAAGCACTGATCGCTCGTGTTGAGGATCGTCTGGACAGCAACAACGTACGCCTGTTGCAGGCAGTTATGGAGCAAACCCAGCAAACTACTTCTGAAAACTTCGAGCAGATGTATTCCTATTTCGAACAGCAGCGTCTGCTGGATCTGCAGGATATGCGGGTCGGTTATGAGCAGCTCGTAAACAGCGACTACGAAACCATTCGATCATTACAGCAGTTGGCGAATTTTGTCAGCTACGAGGGCAGCAGCCGATGAGAGTGATGTCGGAAAGCAGGGCGGTAGTGGCCGTTGCATTCGCGATGACTACCACGATTGTCGCTGCACAACCAGGCGATCGCGAGCCCACCGTCGCCGATTTGCAGAAGAATATCGACCTGTTCTCTGGTGTGCTGGCGGGTGCACTCGATCTGGAGCAGGAGACTGGCTTGTTCGGGATTAGCCTGGGCAACATCGATAGCACGTATTTATGGGGGCAGGGCGTTGTGTTGGAGGTGCGCACTCCGCTCTCCAGTCGGCGCAATTATGTCAACCTTGCCTCTCTGAGTTCCACGCTGCAAAACTTGCAGGCAAGGGGTAACCCATTCGCCGCACTGACCCAGTCTCGGAGCATCGATCCGGCGGCTCCCCGCGTACTCTCCCTCGCTACGGCGGAGAGTCAGGCTAATGATTTTTATCGCGAGATGATGGACCGGATTGCGAATGTTGATTACTCGCTCACCATCAACACAGCGATTCAGCAAGCCTCGGAATACGCTCGTTCCCTGCGGCTGCTCGATAACGTCGACGACAAATCCTATGAGGCCTTGCGCAGCGATATCGATGCCCTGCGAGGAGAAATCCAGCAGCAGTTTGCACGATTACGTGAACTCGAAACCCAACTGGATAGCGATACTATGCCCGCCGACGCTGAGCAGGACTCTCTGAAGACCGCGCTGGATTCTGTGCTGGACAATCTCGAACCCTTACGCGATCGCGCACTGGCCAAGGCCGAGGAATTGCGAGCACGCAGCCAGGTGGCTGAAGCGGAATATGCCACCAGCTGGCGCCAGCAAGTAAGTGAGCTCGAAGTCAAGCTGTTTGAAGCGATGTGCGATTACGGCTCCATGCTCCGTGAATTGCCAATCACCGAAAATGTTTCTGTGATTCTCTCCGGCCTTGGGGATGACACTGGCAGCTCGCGACGCGCAGACAAGGTGCACGTGTTTCGCAAGGCTGATCTAGTGGAGTGCCAGAGCGGCGAAATTGATGCTGCCATGTTGGAACAACGCGCCGCCCACTACAGTTACTGAGCACAACGCCGCTGTTCTGACCTAAAACGGTGCGCCGGTAATATTGATGTCGGCCGGCGTGAATTGTTTGACTATGTCGCTCACCTGGTAGAGGCGGGTCACCAGCAGCAAGACGCCTGGTACGTCGAGCAATTCCACGTCATCAAAGATAAGCTTGCGCCGGATGCGCTCCCGCGACGTGTACAGGCTGCCGTCATCGCGAAAATTCAGGAAGGTAAAACTCTCGTCCTCGATACCCCATTCGCTGGAAATGACTTCCTGTCCCACGCCCCCATCGAGTCGTGCGAACGGATAGAACCATCGACCTCCGGCATAACCAGCTTCATAAGTGATGATTTTGCCATCGGGGTAGTACCAGGTCTCATCAAATGCCCTGAAGTCATTGGTGGCAAGATTGCCATTGGGCCAGAAGAGCGCCTGATCTCCATGCATCCAGTGATGGGCCATAACGCGACCATTGGGGTAATAGATGGTCGTGTCTTCGCCTGGCCCGGCCAGGAATAGCTGGCCATTCGGGAAATACCATGCGCCATGGTACAGATCTGTCGAGACTCGTCGGCCATTGGCATACAGACTGCCGCCGCGGGTAGTCTCGGTAAGAATGACAGGCTGGCAAACGAGCTGATTCAGCTCAGCCAGAGCGGCCAAGGTCGCATTCAACTCCCCGACGTCGTCATAATCGGCAGGCAGCATGCTGTTAAGGGCCACCATCTTTGCCATAAATTCGAGCGTTGCGCAGGCACTGCTGACATTGCCGGAACCGGTCAACGCCTGTGCTGTCGTGGCAGTAGCGAGCAGGCCCAGCAGGGCAAGTATTCGGATAGGGTGCATTTCTCCTCCATGGCCATAGACTCTCTGGCGGTAATCCAGGACTGTGAAGAGAGTGTAGGCAACGCAATGTGAACCGCGACTTAATGGCAATTGCAGTGGGTAAATCCGTGACAAGCCGGAATTTGGGCTTGGTCTTGGGCAGGTTTATCCGATAAAATAACTCGGTTGCGGATTCGGGTGCAGCGAGCCCGTTATCTACTTAACTCGCGTTCGTCCCTTGTGTGACAGTCATTTCTTGAGTGTCGATTGACACCAGCTGGCTCATAGCTGACAAATGACTGCAAAAGCTTATAGTCCCGCCTAATAAAAAGCCGTATTTGAGGAGAACAAGATGGACTGTCCGAAGTGCAATTCCGAAATGCAGGAAATGAAGATCGAGACTCTGCATGGTCAGGTCGTTATTGATAAGTGCAATAATTGCAAGGGGCTGTGGTTCGATAACGGTGAGGCCGAGCAGTTAAAGGGTGACTGGATGGCTGACTTCGCCGATAGTGGCGATCCTCAGGTTGGCAAAACCTACAACACCGTCCGCGACATTCAGTGCCCGCGATGTGGCAAGCCGATGG
>JALRBQ010000061.1 GCA_023257655.1 Pseudomonadales bacterium | reverse complement strand
AGGTTACCAGCCGACACTGGCAGAAGAGATGGGTGCCCTGCAGGAGCGCATCACTTCCACAAAGACCGGCTCAATCACTTCAATCCAGGCCGTATACGTACCGGCGGACGACTTGACTGACCCGTCTCCAGCAACGACATTCGCTCACCTTGACGCGAAGGTGGTATTGTCACGTGATATCGCCTCACTCGGTATCTACCCTGCGGTGGATCCGCTCGATTCCTCATCACGTCAACTCGACCCGCTCGTGATTGGTCAAGAGCACTACGATGTAGCCAATGGTGTGCAGACCGTACTCCAACGCTACAAGGAATTGAAAGACATCATCGCGATTCTGGGTATGGACGAATTGTCAGATGATGACAAACAAACAGTGGGCCGCGCGCGTCGTATTTCCCAGTTCCTGTCACAACCCTTTACTGTTGCAGAAGTGTTCACGAATGCGCCTGGCAAATACGTGTCACTGAAAGACACCATTGCTGGATTCAAAGGCATTCTGAACGGCGACTACGATCATCTGCCAGAACAGGCATTCAGCATGGTCGGTACCATTGAAGAAGCAGTCGAGAAAGCAGCGAAACTGAAGAAAGGCTAAGTAGCGGAGCAACGGGAATACAGGTAACCAACATGTCCATGACAATGCATTGCGACATAGTAAGTGCCGAGCGCAGCATCTTTTCCGGCCTGGTGGAGATGGTTGTGGCGGCGGGCGCGATAGGTGATTTGGGTGTGACACCCGGTCACGCACCCTTGCTGACAGCCCTGATTCCGGGTCCAGTACGACTCGTCAAGGCCGGTGGAGAAGAAGAGATTTTCTACGTTTCCGGCGGCTTTCTTGAAGTACAACGAGGCGTCGTCACCCTGCTCGCCGATACCGCATTGCGCGCAGACGACGTGGATGAAGCCGCTGCGCTGCAAGCGATGGAAGAAGCCGAACGCGCGATAGCCAATCAGGGCGCTGAGTTCGAGTACTCTGCCGCCGCTGCCCAGCTGGCCGAAGCCGCTGCCCAGTTGCGTGCTCTCAGACAAATCAAGAAGTAAGCCGTAACGGCGCACATCTCGGAAGAAAAGGTAGCACTGGCTACCTTTTTTTTTGCTATTCTCTAACAGAACAGTACGCCCCCGATCTTCCGGAAATCCCGCTATCAAGAATGGCCAGGCTATGACTCTCGATGTAGTAATCCTTGCAGCTGGCAAGGGCACGCGCATGTACTCGCAGAAGCCCAAGGTCTTGCATGAAATCGGTGGTCAGGCGATGCTGGCGCACGTAATTGCGGCTGCGGCCGCGCTCGACAACCCCGCGCTACATGTCGTCATTGGTTATGGCGCGGATGCCATCAAGCAGCATTTTACGGCGCAATCCGATACCCCGGCGTTGCACTGGGCGTTACAGGAACAACAGCTTGGGACCGGGCATGCCGTTCAGCAGGCACTACCAGGCATCGATACCTCCCAGACGGACAATCTCACACTTGTACTCTATGGCGATGTGCCGCTCATCAAGACAGCAACACTGAAAGAGTTGTTGCAGAATGCGCATGCCAGCAGCATCGCCCTGCTGACACTGGAAACACCGACTCCTGCCGGATTGGGACGCATAATCCGTGACGCGGACGGCAAGGTTCGGGCGATTGTGGAAGAGAAGGATGCCTCGGAAGACGAGCGCGCAATAACCGAAATCAACAGCGGTATTATGGCGATTCCTTCCGCGCGCCTGGCGCATTGGTTGGGACGGCTCGGCAACAACAACAAGCAGGGCGAGTACTATCTCACTGACATCATTGCAATGGCCTGTGCGGATGGGTGCGAAGTGACACCACTCGTGAGCACCGATGCCATGGAGTTGCAGGGCGTTAACGACAAGTCACAACTCGCCTCACTGGAGCGACATTATCAAATGAACAGGGCACAGGAATTATTGAAGACGGGAGTTACACTGCGTGATCCGGCCAGACTCGATATTCGCGGCGAACTCACGTGTGGTGTCGATGTCGTTATCGACGCCAATGTTATCTTCGAGGGCAAGGTCGTGCTCGGCAATGACGTGCAGATTGAAGCCAATACAGTCATCAGGAATGCAGTAATCGGCAACAAGGCGAAGATCCTGTTCGGGTCAAATATCGATGGGGCCGAAATCGGCGCCGGTGCCAGTGTCGGCCCCTATGCACGACTGCGTCCGGGTACTGTGCTCAAGGATGACGTGAAGATTGGTAATTTCGTTGAAACCAAAAACGCCGTGCTGGGCAAAGGCTCAAAAGCCAGTCATCTTGCCTATCTCGGCGACGCCCAGATTGGTGAGGGCGTCAACATCGGTGCTGGAACGATCATTTGCAATTACGACGGGGTCAACAAGCACAAGACTTTCATCGGCAATAATGTGTTTGTCGGCTCCAACAGCGTACTCATCGCGCCGGTTACACTGGCCGAAAATGCGTTCATCGCTGCGGGGTCGGCAATCAACACCGACGTCCCGGAAAGCAATCTCGCCGTTGGACGAGGCAAGCAACGCAATATTGCGGGCTGGAAAAGACCGGTGAAACCCGCGAAATAGTCGTTATCAGTCAATAGCTTTGAACTGGCTGGGCCAGGCAGGAAATCAAGCATGTGTGGAATTGTAGGAGTTATCGCAGAACGTGAGGCCTCAGGTATCTTGCTGGAGGGACTCAAGCGTCTGGAATATCGTGGCTACGACTCGGCGGGCCTGGCACTAATCAACACCGGCAGCCATAAATTGGCCTTCATCAAGGCGGTGGGAAAAGTGCAGAAGCTGGTTGACGCCTGTGGAAAATCCAGGGCCTCAGGTAGTCTCGGTATCGCCCACACGCGCTGGGCGACGCATGGCAAGCCCACCGTGGCAAACGCGCACCCGCATAAATCTGATGACATAGCGATCGTCCATAACGGCATCATCGAAAACTTTGAACCCTTGCGCGAAAAGCTGAAGAAGGCTGGCTACGTGTTCAAGAGTGATACGGATACGGAAGTCATTGCCCATCTCATTCATCAGACGCACAACGGCGGAAAGGTTAGCCTGCTCGACGCTGTGAGGAAAACTGTCAAAACACTCCACGGTGCGTATGGCCTCTGCGTAATCGATAACTCGCAACCCGACCAGATCATCGCAGCTCGTAGTGGCAGCCCGCTGGTAATCGGCATCGGCATTGGCGAAAACTTTGTCGCCTCCGATCCCCTGGCACTGGGTCCCGTCACCGACCGCTTTGTCTATCTGGAAGAGGGCGATATCGCCAAGGTCACATTGACCACCTACGAGATCTGGCACGGAGACAAGAAAGTCAATCGCCCTGTCACAACCGTACGCGGCGATAACGCCACCGCAGAGAAAGGCGAATTCAAGCACTTCATGCTGAAGGAGATCTACGAGCAGCCCAAGGTGCTGCGCGATACGCTCGCCGGGCGTATCAGTGATACTCGCGTACTTGAGGAAGCGTTCGGCGTAAAGGCCAAGGGTATCTTCGACAAGGTCAAGGCGGTCCAGATAGTTGCCTGTGGCACCAGTTTCCATGCCGGGCAGGTGGCAAAGTACTGGCTCGAATCCATTGCCCGTATCCCATGCTCTGTGGACATCGCCAGCGATTACCGCTACCGCGATATCATTGTGCAGCCGAATACCTTATTTGTAACAGTGTCTCAGTCCGGAGAAACGGCCGACACACTGGCGGCGTTGCGTTACGCCAAGCAACGCGAATACATCGCCAGCCTGTCCATCTGCAATGTCGCCACCAGCTCATTGGTCCGCGAGTCGGATTTCTGTCTGTTAACCCAGGCCGGTCGCGAGATCGGTGTGGCGTCGACGAAGGCATTTACGACACAGCTCAGCCTGTTGTTGATCCTCTCAATCGCCATCGCTCGGCGTACCGGACTGACACCCGCTCAGGAAGCGAAGCTGGTAAAGGACCTCGGCAAGCTCCCGGCGTGTATCGCGAACACTCTGAAGCTCGACACAGAAATCGAGGAGGTCTCGAAGCAATTCGCCGACAAGAATCACAGCCTGTATCTGGGCCGGGGCATTCACTATCCGGTCGCGAAGGAAGGAGCACTGAAGCTGAAAGAAATCTCCTATATTCATGCCGAAGCCTATCCTGCAGGAGAGTTGAAGCACGGGCCACTCGCACTTGTCGATAGCAATATGCCGGTAATTGCGGTTGCTCCCAACAATGATCTGTTAGGAAAACTGAAGGCAAATCTCTCCGAAGTGAGTGCGCGAGGCGGAAAGCTGTTCGTGTTCGCCGATGTCAGCATCAAATTCCAGAGTGACAAGAGTTGCAGGGTAATAAATGTGCCTCACTGCCCGGAAATTCTCGATCCTATGGTTTTCACGATCCCGCTGCAGTTATTGTCCTACCATGTTGCGATTACCAAGGGGACGGACGTAGATCACCCGCGTAATCTCGCGAAGTCAGTGACAGTCGAGTAAATCGAACAGATTTAGTTCGAGCCGGGAGTGCGCAGCGCTTTCTGGCTCTTGTTGAGTCGCTTGAGATGTTCTTTCAGCAGCGGCTTGCGGTTGCGGGCAACACCAGTGGCCAATACGTCGATCACCACCAGATGGGCGATGCGGGACGACACTGGTGTGAAAGCCTGATGATCCTCTTCCATGTTGACATAGATCGGAATGCTGCACTGTTCGCTGAGCGGGGTACCCTGGGGAGCCAGTCCGATCACAGTGGCCCCTGCCTCCATGGCGAGGCTGACACTCTGCAGCAATGCCCGGGTCTGGCCGGATTGCGAGATCGCCACCACCACATCATCCTTGCCCAATGAAATGGCCGACATGTTCTGGATATGAGGATCGGTGTACGCGGCCGTGGACAATTGCAGCCGGAAAAATTTGTGCTGGGCGTCGGCTGCCACTGAACCCGACGCGCCGAAACCATAGAATTCCACCCGGTTGGCGTTGCTGATGATCTTGATGGCCGTCTCCAGCACGACAGGGTCCAGCTCATCCCGCACAGTGAGCAATGAACCGACAGTGGTATCAAAAACCTTATTGCGCAGGTCCTCGACGGTATCCTTGTCATCCACGGCGAACTGGGTGTAGACCCCGCCAAGGCTCACCTGTTGAGCGAGCTGCATCTTGAACGCCTGAAAACCGTCATGGCCCACTGCCCGGCAGAACCGGATCACGGTGGGTTCGCTGACCCCGGCATTCTTGGCGAGATCTACGATGCGCATGTTGATCACGTCATTGGCGTGTTCGAGCACATAGCTGCCCACCTTGGCCTCGGACTTGCGCAAGCGGGTCAGGTTGTCTGCGATTCGGCGAATGAGATTAGGTGAATCCACCAGGCACCTGCTAAATTGGTGAGCTGAAAGGAAAAGTAGGCACGATACTACTGAATTTGGCAGAGGCTTGCATCCGCTTTACACACGGAAGCAGCCTGTCACAAATCCAATCAGGTACCGTCCACGTAGTCAGCACTATCAACACCATCATGCAGACATTCGACCTCAGCTTCACTGATTCCATCGCCACGATTGGCGCAGACACCTGGAACGGACTGACAGGGACGGAGAATCCCTTCACCCGTTATGAGTTTCTGTGGGGACTGGAGAGTACGGGCTGCACCACTCAAGGTACTGGGTGGCAGCCCTATCATGTGCTGGTGCACTCGAACCGGAATGGCGAGACCGAACCGGTTGCGGTCATGCCGCTCTACCTGAAAACAAATTCCTACGGGGAATACGTTTTCGACTGGTCCTGGGCCAATGCGTACCAGACCCATGGCCATAGGTACTATCCGAAGTTTGTCACCGCGATCCCGTTTACGCCCAGCGTCGGCAGCCGCTATTTCATCAAGCCCGGCACCGATACCGTCGCGGTCATCGCCTTGATCCAGGAGCGCATCGAGGCTGAGGCAAGGCGCTTGCAAGGTTCCTCGTGGCATGTACTCTTCCCACCGCTGGAGCAGCACGAGTCCCTGTCGTCCATCGGTCTGCTGCCTCGCCGTGGCTGCCAGTTTCATTGGTATAACAGGGATTATCGGGATTTCGAACACTTCCTGAGCGGACTCAATTCCCGCAAGCGCAAGAACATTCGCAAGGAGCGCCAGCAAGTTGCTGAGGCCGGTATTACTTTTGAACGCGTCGAAGGCGCCGCGATTGAACCTGCGCGCTGGCACCGCTTCTACGAGTTCTATCAAAGCACGTACATGATGCGAGGCATGCAGGGCTATTTGCACGCAGACTTTTTCGAATTCCTTTCCGCAAACATGCCGGAACAGGTGTTCATGAATGTGGCGCAGCGCGATGGCAGGGATATTGCGGCAGCGCTGTTCTTCAAGAATTCCACAACGCTCTACGGCCGCTATTGGGGCAGCCAACAGGACTACCGGTTCCTGCACTTTGAGACTTGTTATTATCAGGGACAGGAGTATTCGATTGAACACGGACTTTGGCAGTTCGACTCCGGCGCCCAGGGCGAGCACAAGATCCAGCGAGGATTTGAGCCCATCCCGACCTACTCTAACCATTGGATCAAAGATCCCGGCTTCAGCGCGGCGATTGCCAGGTTTCTCGAGGAAGAAGCAACGCACATCGAGCAGTACAAGGAGAGTGCAGCGAGTTACCTGCCATTTCGCCAAAACTGAACCACACGATACGAAAGCCTTCAGTGCCGGTTGAACCCGCAAATCCAAGGGCGCTACACTTGAGTTCCCGTAAATGCGCGTCGAGATGATCCCGAGTGCAGCCGATGAACCCCAAAGTCGACGCCTTTATCAAGCGAGCGACAAGCTGGCGCGCAGAATTCGAACACCTGCGTGGCCTCCTGCTCGACAGCGAACTCACGGAAGAATTGAAGTGGTGCAAGCCTTGTTACACGTGGCAGGGGAACAATATTGTCATCCTGCAGGACTTCAAGGAATTTTGCGCTGTCCTGTTTCCCAAGGATGTGCTCGTGAAGGACCCGAAGCACCTGCTGAAGTCGCCTGGCGTTAATTCCCAGTCTGCACGCCGGGCGGTTTTCACGAGCCTTGAAGAGGTCCGCGGGCGGGAAGCCGACCTGAAGCGCTGTGTGAAGTCGGCTATCGACGTAGAGAAGGGTGGTCTGAAAGTGCAGTTCAAATCGACGTCGGAATTCGAGTTTCCGGTAGAGTTGGAACGGGCCTGCAAACACGACTCCCAGCTCAAGCAGGCCTTCGCCGCACTGACACCGGGTCGGCAACGCGGCTATCTCCTGCATTTTGCCGCCGCCAAACAGGCACAGACCCGGGAGTCGAGGATCGCAAAATGCCGTGAGCGTATTCTCGCCGGCAAAGGCCTATCAGACAGATAATACTGAGTCGGCGCAGATCCGTTGTTCCAGCGCCGGGATACAGAAGGTGAAAATAACAATGACAGAAAGCCTCGTTCCGGTGCTACATGTGGCGGATGGTCTGCAAACCGCGCGTTGGTATGCGCGACTCGGTTTCGAGCTCGTCGGCCAACATCGATTTGCACCGGAGTTACCGCTCTATGCCTTTCTGCGCAAAGGTAATGTTACGCTGCATCTGTCAGAGCATAGGGGCGACGCCCGACCCGATACTCTGCTTTACTATTATGTGGATGATGTCGATACGATTGCCGCCGAGTTCAATGCCCAGGTGATCGAACAGCCCTGGGCGCGCGAAATTCAGCTGACAGATCCCGATGGTAATCGCTTGCGGATTGGGCAACCGTGGGAGTCACATATCTCATGACGCGACTCTTTACCCTGACAGGAGCCCTGCCCCACAATCCGCAGGTTGAAGAATGGTTACACGGCGAACCAGCAGCCCTGTACGCGATCGCGCGACAGTGCTTCAGGCGCTTGCGCGACTGCGGCGACGACGTCACCGAGATACTTCATGACGGTTGTCCTGTGGCCTGTGTCGGTGGTGCTGCATTCGCCTACGTGAATGTGTTTAGATCACATGTCAATTTGGGATTTTACATGGGCTCGTCGTTGCGAGATCCCGAGCACCTGCTGCAAGGCTCCGGTAAATGGATGCGGCACATAAAGATAAAGCCGGATGAAGTCTCAACAGCACCAGGCATAGAACGCCTTGTCCTGGAGGCATATCTCGACATCAAGTCACGAGTAAGGCAAGACCAGTAACTGAAATTCTCGCAAATAGTGCCGCGCCTGTGGACTATTGCAAGGAACACTGAACAAGGGGAGACTCACATGGTATCCGGAATTCTATTCATTGTCCTGATTGCGGTGACCATGCTGATATTGCTAGCGTCGAGCGAATGGATTACTACATTGTGGCGCCATCGAATCGAAGCCTGCCGATTCTTGCTTATGCACCGACGCGACCCCGCAGCCTGGGCGATGTTTATCAACGCGAGACATGACGAGAAACAGCGCTTTTTCGCTGCACATCGATCATCGCTTCTAAAGACGCTCGGTCAGCTTGTGCTTTTCATGCTGATGGTGGTTTTGGTGCTTGTTATCGCAACTGGCAACTCTGCCGTCTTCGCACATCATGGGCTGACAGGCTTCGACACTTCCCACCTGATCGCGATCGAAGGCAAGGTCATCGAGTACCGACTCAGGGATCCGCATTCCTTGCTGGTTGTCGAGGGAATGAATGCTGACGGCACACTGACCGTCTGGGAAATTGAAGGGGGTGCCGGCAGCGGGATCGTAAAGGCAGGGCTAAGCCGGGAATTTCTGGACAGTCAGCCCGCCGTTCGAGTCTCTGCCTATCAATCGTCAGATGGAATATGCGCGCCACGCTGCAAAGCCAGCGGGCAGGATTTCAATTTCGACCGGTTCTGATTAACCTGCACACACTATTAAAGACGCATTCCTGTCCTAACTGTTAGGGTCCTGCGCCCTGCGCTGCTGCCCGCGTTGCCGGGCACTGCAATTTCTCACTTCTACTGCAGGGAACTGCGGTTCCAGCCTCTGCACAATTTTCTCCAGCTAACCAATGTGCTGCGACCAGTAAACCGATTCGCTGGGGATGCGTTACTGCTACCAACGACCAAGAGAGAAATCAGGACAACGAAATGCGTAGAACAATACTGAAAGTCGCGGCCGCAATTACCCTGTGTTGAGTCAGTTCCGCCCTGTTCGCCCAGAACGGAGGCCGCAATCCGCCGCCGCCGAATGGCGCGGGACAGAATCCGCCACCACCCGGCGCGGACGGACAGAATCCCCCACCCCCACCGCCTCCGAATGGCGGTAATAAAAATCCGCCTCCTGCCCGCGCTCTGGGAGCGGCACCAGAACCGGAAGAAAACCCGATTACGGAAGCCAAACGGGTCCTGGGCAAAATTTTATTCTGGGACGAACAGTTATCCAGTGATGACACGGTGGCATGTGGCACCTGTCACAAACCGGCGGCAGGCGGAGCCGATACCCGCCTCGCGCTGAACCCAGGATTTGACCGGATCTTCGGAACAGCTGATGACATTACCGGTTCGCCGGGTATCAGGGCACTGGATGCAGATGGCAGCCCTGTGAATGATCCGCTGTTCGGTCACACGCCTCAGGTTACTGGTCGGGCCACGCCGTCGTTTTTGACGGCGATGTTCGCCGATCGCCTATTCTGGGATGGTCGCGCGGAGGACGAGTTTGTAGATCCGCTCGATGCCAGCACGGTGGTGATTGCCACGGGGGGCGCACTGGAAAATCAGGCACTGGGCCCGTTGCTGAGCAGTGTGGAGATGGCGCAGGCAGGAAGAACCTGGCAAGACGTCGTCGACAAGCTCGCCGACGTGACGCCACTTGCACTCGCCAGCAATATTCCAGCAGACATGCAAGACGCCTTACAGGGAGGATCCACCTATCCGCAATTGTTCGCTGCAGCCTTCGCCGATGGGGAGATCACACCGGCGCGCATTGCGATGGCCATCGCTACATACGAGCGCACGCTGGTACCCAACGACACTCCCTGGGATCAATTCGTCGCTGGCGATGCCAATGCGATGACTTCGGATCAGATTGCGGGCTGGGATTTGTTCAGAACGCAGACGCCCTGTGGCAACTGCCATCGACCGCCACTGTTCAGCGACAACAATTTCAGGAATATCGGTCTGCGACCGTCAGCTGAAGATCTCGGTGAGTTCGAAGTGACCGGTCGTAACAACGACCGCGGGGATTTCAAGACACCGTCGCTGCGAAATGTGGGTTTGCGACGGGCGCTGATGCATGTGGGCTGGATTACCGATGTCAGTGATGCCATCGATTTCTATAACGCCGGCACCAATGCAACAGGTCATGTGCAATTTACTGATGATCAGTCCGGCATTCCGAACAGCAATCTTGAGATTAATGAAATTAATGTCTTTGGTGATGATCCAGTCAGGCGTGGTCAACTCATCGATTTTCTTGTGAACGGCCTGACTGACGCGCGTGTAGCCCAGGAGCGTTTTCCCTTCGACCGGCCTACGCTTGCAAATGAAGAAGTCGCGGTGTCATCACCAGTAGCAACCACGATTGCGGGCATTAATAGCGACGGCACACCGACAGCAGCCGTCTTCAGTGGTGCCGTTGTTGGTGCTACCCCGACTGCAGAGACAGAGTCGTTCTTCGCTTCTGAAGCGTTGGCGCTCAATGCCCGGATCGAAGTGGATCCCGTGGATGTCGGACAGCAAGCCGATGTGTTCTGCGTCATCGTTCGCAACGGACGCTATTTTGCACTTACCGCCGATGGCATTTATCAACCCTGGAATGGTGATACGGCGACGTTGCCACGTCTGAAATCGATCGCCATGCTTGGTTTGGTTGAAAACTTTGCCATCGCCGGTGGAATTGGGCAGATGCGGGGTGAGTTCGAAGTGTTTTTCGGCTACCAGTCAGGCTCCACGGCACTGCGCTACAACTCGGAACCACTGCGCTTTATCGTAGAATGATCCAATCCCTTCCTCGTTAAACAGGGGCAGTATCCAGCCATGGGCTGCCTCTGTTCTTTTTGCTGCACCGCTTCGCGTCTCCCTGTATTGAAGGAAGCCACCAGAGTTCAGGATCCGGATTCGTCAGGTGCATGCGCAAGAATGTCGCCCGGCTGACACTCCAGGAATTCGCAGATTCGTTCCAGCGTATTGAAGCGAATCCCCTTCACCCGACCAGTCTTGAGCAACGAGATATTCTGTTCGGTGATTCCGACGTATTCCGCCAGCTCTTTTGAACGCTTCTTCCGTAGAACGAGCATGCTGTCGAGGTTAACGGCGATAGCCATGATCAGATGAACTCCGCATTTTCTTCGGCCAGTCGTTGCCCTTCTCGCATGATCCACGCGATCGCGAACATCACGCCGCTCAGAAACAGCACCGACAAGTCATTGCTGCCGATGCTGATGCTAATTCCGCGTTCGCCCACAGGATTATTCATTGTGAGGACCAGGCCCAGGAGAATATCGACAAGCGGTGACGTAACAACCTTGAGCATTAACATCGCGGCAAAAACCTGAATATGATTTGCTATTGCCGGTGAAAACAGGGCTCCGTTCCGATACAGGCCAAACAAGAGCAGCAAACGCCAGACACCGTACATCAGTATGCCTGCCGGTACGCAGCTGACGAGGAAACCCAGGAACAAATTAAGCGGACCAATCAGTTCCATGTGCAGTGGCAGATTCGAAAACGGTTCAGAGGCAGCAGCGAATTGCTCGAAGTTGAGCCACACGGCGATCGTCAGCAGCGGGCTGGAAATCAGATAGACCAGACAGGCGAAGCGCAGGGCGGCACTCACTCGGCGGATTTTGTTCTTGTTATCCATGGGGCGGGCTCCAAAGGAAGAAGGTTGACATTGTAAAACAATAATCTATTATCGTAAAACAATAATTTTAAAGCAAACCGATGTCCCGAGTCCTGTTCGCCCTGCTTGCCTGTCTCGTCACCACGTCCTTGCAGGCCATGACCTGGTCCGAGCTGGAGGCGGAAATCCAGGCAATATCGCCCTTATTCAGCGCTTCAGCGACATTGTGCAGATGCTGGTGGTTTCTACAAAGGCCCAGCAACAGCTGTCCCCCGGCACCCAGCTGTTCTGCCCTGCGCCCGACACTCCGGTGACACTGGACGAGATGGTCTCGCTGGTGCGGGCGGAAGCTCGACACCAGCAGGCGACGGCGGAGACCCTGGTGCAGGAGTTGATACTCGACGGATTGCGCCGCCGTTATCCCTGCGATTGATCGTGTAGGAGCATCTACACCCCTGGATTGCAAAGCGATGGAGTTTGCGGCAATCTGGCTCGTCGCCATTTTTCACCACCCCTTTGCATGCTGCCACCCCTCGTTGTTTCGATACTGCTGCTGGTCTGCAGCAATGTGTTCATGACATTTGCCTGGTACGCCCACCTCAAGGAATTGAACAACAAGCCCTGGCTGATCGCCGCGCTGGTGAGCTGGAGCATTGCGCTGCTGGAATACCTGTTCCAGGTCCCTGCCAATCGCATTGGCTACACGGCGGTCAGCATCGGGCAACTGAAGATCATTCAGGAAGTCATTACCCTTTCCGTTTTTGTGCCGTTCTCAGTCATGTACCTGAAGGAACCGCTGAAACTGGATTATCTGTGGGCAGGTTTGTGTCTGATGGGGGCAGCCTATTTCGTGTTTCGCGGCAGAATGACCTAGCGCATTCACAACAAGGCTCGCTTTGCGTTAAAGTGCCCCTGTCTAATCGTGTCAGTTACCGATCTAATGTGAGCGCATTCCCATGATCTTTTCTGCAGAATTCACTCCACCTGATACGCGCCGCTGCCAATCCATCCGGCTGCAGAAAACTGGAATGCCGGACCCAAAATAAATTGATGCCATCGCCCTGGTCGAGGAGAAGTAAATGCTAATGTCCAATCCCCGCAGATCGCTCCTGCTATTATGCAGTCTTGCCGTCTTGAGTACTCCTGTCGCCGTAGCCCAGTCAGGAGAAGCCAGACTCGCTGCGTTGACTCCCGTAACAGAGGCGATGCTGGCCAACCCCCCTGCTGAAGACTGGCTGATCTGGCGCCGCACATTCGACAGTTTTGGATTTTCGCAGCTTGATCAGATCAATAAGCAAAATGTCTCTTCTTTACAGGAAGCCTGGCGCACTCCCTTGCAAGGTGGCGCCAATATGGCGACGCCGCTGGTTCACGATGGCGTGTTGTATTTGCTCAGCACAGCAGACACCGTGATCGCGATGGATGCAACCACAGGCGCACCGCTGTGGAGTCACAAACATGAGAACAAGGCACCGCCGGCAACCAAGATCGGTCTGGCGCTCCACGGTGATCTAGTCATCGTCCCGACCTCAGATCTGCACATCCTCGCGCTCTCGGCCAAGACCGGTGAGGTGGTATGGGATCACGCCATCGATGCGGTGAGCACAGGTCCATTACCGTATTCCCTGCGTGCCGCACCCATGATTGCGAACGGACAGGTTATTCAGGGCGTCACCGCGACGCTGGTGCCAGAAGGTGGGTTCATCATTGCAATCGATCTGGAAACCGGGAAAGAATCCTGGCGCTTCCACACTGTTGCACGCCCGGAACCGACCGGCGATACCTGGAACGAGTTGCAGCTGAACAAGCGCAGCGGCGGTTCGGTATGGGTTTCTGGCAGCTATGATCCGGAGCTCGATCTGATCTACTTTGGATCCGGCCCGACTTACGACACAGCGCCCTTGCTTCCGGAATTGGGCAAAGAAGGTGTCAGCAATGACGCTCTCTACACGAACGCCACGGTCGCTCTGCGTCCCCGAACTGGCGAATTGGTGTGGTACTACCAACACATGGCAAACGATCAGTGGGACCTGGATTGGGCGTTCGAGCGTCAGGTTATCAACCTGTCGGTGGCTGGCACTCCCCGCAAGGTCATTCTCACTGCTGGCAAGATGGCATTGTTCGATGCCATCGATGCCGCGACTGGTGAGTATGTGTTTTCCGTGGATATGGGCATCCAGAACATCGTTTCCTCAATCGATCCGGTGACCGGGGCGAAGACGCTGAACCCGAATGCCGTGCCGAGCGCGGACAAGGCGCAGCTTGTGTGTCCGTTCGCACTGGGGGGTCGCAACTGGCTCGCAACATCCTACAATCCGATCAGCAAGATGTTGTTCGTGCCATTATCGGACGTTTGCATGAATGGTGGGCCCACTGGTGGCAACAGCATTCTCACCACTGGCGCCGCGCTTAACCCGATTCCGGGTGGTATTGCGAATGGCAATTATGGCCGTCTGCAAGCAGTAAATCTGGAAACCCGGGAACTGAGCTGGGCCTTCCGTGAGCCAGTGCCGGCTGCATCTGCCGCACTCTCGACTGCAGGTGGTCTCGTGTTTATGGGCACCCTCGACCACACGTTCAAGGCCTTCGACGATGCTACCGGCGCAGTATTGTGGGAGACCGACACAGGCGACATCCCTGCGTCCTTCCCAATCAGCTACGCCGTGGATGGCAAACAGTACATCGCGGTGGTGACTGGTCAGCCGGCCATCCATGCGGGCACCTACACCGGGATCATCCGCGCATTCACTGGTGGAGACGCCGGGCCTCTGGGGGGGCTGCAAAATAGCGGTCCGGCTCTCGTAGTGTACGCGCTGGATTAGTGCGCGGTGGTGACAACCCGCCTGTGATGAGCACTGGCGGGTTTGATCCAGGGCAAGGCCAACTCCGCCTATTCACGCATACTCAAGCTGTAAATCTGATTTGATCGGAGGATGCGATGACGGTGGAACGACACGGCGTGTCCATTGGCATTGAGCGCGTAGACGACAAGGTATTTCTCGCACTCAAAGCGGTAGGCAAACTCACGCACCAGGATTATCAAGTCATCACACCCTTGCTGGACTCCGCCCTGCAAGGGATCAGTGCCAAACACGTCAATGTCTTGATTGATGGCACCGAGATGCAAGGCTGGGAGGCCAGGGCGGCGTGGGATGACTTCAAACTGGGGCTCAGGCACGGCAGTGCCTTCGGTAAAATTGCGATCTATGGCAACCGCAATTGGCTGGAGATCGCGGCAAAAATTGGCAGTTGGTTCATTGCGGGAGAAGTGAAATATTTCCCTGATCAAGCCGATGCCATCGCCTGGCTGACTGCAGACTAGGAAGTTTTCCCCGCGAAACTACAGCGCCTCTCGCGAGTCTCTCTGCGTGACTTGTTGGAAGCGTCGGCTGCGTCACGTTTTGCCTTGCGCTCGCTATACTCACTGTCAATTGCCCGCTGCCCAAACTGCCACCTTGCGGTGTGGAGCAACTACGCCGGAGCTGGCCCGATATTTCGCTTCATTCGGGTCGGAACCCTCGACACGCCGTCACAACTTCCCCCTGACATTCACATCTTCACCTCTACCAAGCAACCCTGGGTGGTACTCCCGCCAGAAGCCGTGGCCATGCCGGAATTTTACGATCGAAAGCAGCACTGGTCAGCTGAGAGCCTGCAGCGTCTGGAGCAGGTGTTACCGCAAATACAGCGTTATCGAGAACAACAAGAGACGGGTTAGCCGATTTCTTTCCAGACCAGAAGCTGATTGTTAGCAGGCATCGCGTGGTCTTTCAGTAGTTGCAGATTCTGCGCTCTGGCGAGACTGTCTATCCACTCAAAATCCCTCACACCACTGGCCGGATCACGCGCTTTTAGCCAACGATCAAATTGTGCATTGCTCTCAGTCGTGAATCGATTGCCGTATTTGAAAGGGCCGTAGACGAGGAGCAGGCCGCCCTTATGCAATGTGCGACCCACTCCACGAAAGAAATTCTCGACCGAAGCGGTGGACATGATATGCAGGCTATTGGCGCTGAATATTGCATCGACACGATCACACGCCCAGTCGGACTGATTGACATCGAGAGACAGGGCTCGCGGCAGATTGTGTAAGCCTGCATCGATGAGGCGCAGATTCAGGGTGTCGACATTGTCCGGAATGTCCGAACTTTGCCAGTGGAGTTCCGGAAAATGCCCGGCGAAGTACACCGCGTGCTGGCCTGTACCACCAGCGATTTCGAGCAGGCTCTCTTTGTTCGCAATAGTGTCTTGCAGCACAGAGAGAATGGGGTCCTTGTTGTTTTCACAAGCCTGGCTGAAGGGCAACTCGCTCGTCATTGGGAGTTAAGCCTGTTTGCGCAGGAATACGGGTCGAGTCGGAGAGGAGTCTGTCTCACTGTAGCGATAGCCTTCGACATCGAAATCGCGCAATCTATCGGGCGTTTTGATGCGATTGCGGATGATGTAGGCAGCCATCTCGCCGCGGGCTTTCTTTGCAAAGAAACTTAACACTCGATATTGGCCGCTTGCGAAATCCTTGAACACTGGACTGATCACTTCGGCATCGAGCTGTTGAGTCTTGATGGCGCTAAAATATTCATTGGAAGCGAGATTCACAATTACCCTGCGCTTTGCTGATTGCGCGGAGAGCTCGGTATTGAGAGAGTCTGTAAGCTTCGAGCCCCAGAAATCGTACAGGTTTCTGCCACCGGAATTTTTGAAACTGGAACCCATTTCCAGACGATAGGCTTGCATGAGATCCAGTGGCCGCAGCACACCATAGAGCCCTGACAGAATGCGAAGATGCTTCTGGGCGAAATTCAGATCAGCCGCTGAAAACTGCTCTGCCTTCAGACCGAGATACACATCACCCTTGAAGGCGAAGAGTGCCTGGCGGGCATTCTTGAGCGTGAAAGGGGTGTGCCAGTTGGCGAAGCGGGCATGATTTAACTCGCCCAGTTTGTCCGAAATATGCATGAGCTCGGACAGGTCATCGGGACCCAGTTTCTGCAATTGCGCGACGAGCGTGGAAGCCTCGGTGAGAAAGGCAGGCTCGGTGTGCTTGCGCGTGGCGAGTGGAGACTCATAATCGAGCGTCTTGGCTGGGGAGACAACAATTAGCATCTTGTTAGCGGGATTCCTCACTGCGTCGGCAGAGCCGCGGCTTATTCCTGTTGATCGAACTCGAGCCACCACAACAGTGGGGTGGTGCCATCGTCCGGGTCGTAAACATTGCCATAATACCAAACTGTGTCCGGAAAGGTGGTGCAGGCGCGGTTCAAAACTTCTTCAATCAAACTGAAACCGATCGAGTAGTGAATGCTGTAAACCAGCGCGCGCTCTGTGGCGATGTCCAGCACGCCATCCAGTTTCTCCAGCGCCGGAGTCAGAAACTCCTCAACCGCGCCCAGTTGATATCTACGAAAAACACGGATCGCCAGATTACCACTGCGTTGAATCAGTTCGAACCGGGCTGCGGTGGGGTCGAGCAATCGAATCTTGTCACCCGCAGCCAGATTGCGAGCGAGCAGAGGTGACTTGAGAAGCTGGACTGAACGCTCACCGGCATCGAGTATCTCGACTTCCAGACTCTCGAAAACAGGCTCGCCACCGGGGTCGATGCCAGCGAGAAAGGGCACTTCGGTCTTGTTGATGGCTGTCGTCACAACGGGGATCTTATGGCTGAAAGAAGACTGAGAGGGTAAGCTGATCGTCCGCTTCAGGTGTGTCTGTGATCATGTGCCAATGATAGAGCGACTGCAACGAATTGCCACTCTTTTACATCCGTTTCGCGGATTGATGCTGCTGCTTGCCGGGCTGGCCTGTGTGCTGGCGGGAAGCAGTCTTCTGCGCACTGGCTGGACCCAGGCCGACGCTGTGACGATTCCTGCGCTATTGTTATTCAGCTGGTCTCTCACCGCCTTTAGCCTCGCGCGCCTGTTTTCAGCGCCAGTCGAACATCCGGGGCCTGGTGCCCGCTGGCACGAGCGTAGCCTGTTTCGGCTGCGCCGCACGGCCTTATGGTGTTTGGGACTCGTTATGCTGGGAGTGGGTCTGGCCCTGTTGCTGCTAACCTGGCAATTATTGCGTACCTGGCTCGCAAGCTGACCCGCAGGGCCCAGTGTGATAATGTGCAGCCGACCTGTTGGGACCGAGACTTCGCGTGATGGTAATGCAAAAACTGGCAGCAGCAATCGACAAGGGGGTTGATCGCCTCGGGCGCGGTGGCGCCTGGTTCACTCTGGTCATGGTGATTCTCATGGCACTCATCGTGATCCTGCGATATCTGTTCCGATTTGGCTCTGTCGCCCTGCAGGAGTCCGTCATTTATATCAACGCGCTTATCTTCATGATCGGGGCGGCCTATACCCTGAAAGAGCAGGGTCACGTGCGGGTCGACATCTTCTATCGCAAACTGGGAGAACGCCAGCAGGCACTCATCGATGTGTTGGGCTATGCCCTGTTTCTGCTGCCGATGGCGCTCTTCATCATCTTCAGTAGCTGGGATTATGTCGCGGTGTCCTGGCGCATTCGCGAAGGATCGGCAGAAACCAGCGGACTGCCTTTCGTGTACCTGTTGAAGTCGACGATTCCCGTGCTTGCCGGTCTGTTGCTTCTGCAGGGTGTGGCAGAATTTTGCAAGGCAGTGGGCAGGTTACTGGCGGGGAAGCCGTAGTGGCAGAATTGTTGCCTTTGGTGTTCTTCGCACTTGTCTGCCTGGTATTGATGGCGGGATTTCCTGTGGCCCTGTCACTGGCCGGTGTCTCGCTGGCGTTTGCCGGGCTCGGAGTGTTGCTCAACCTGTTTGATGTCGCCTATCTGGGTCTGATTCCCAACCGTATCTACGGCATTCTCGTTAACCAGAATCTGTTCGCTGTGCCGCTGTTCGTCTTCATGGGTGTCATGCTGGAGAAGTCCCGCATCGCCGAAGATCTGTTGAGCAACATGGCGCTCGCATTCGGACGCTTTCCGGGGGGCCTCGGACTCTCGGTCATCGTCGTCGGCATGCTGCTCGCAGCAAGCACGGGAATCGTCGGGGCCACCGTAGTGACGATGGGTATTCTTTCCCTGCCGACGATGCTCAAGACCGGATACAAGCCGTCTCTTGCCTGCGGAACCTTGTGTGCGACGGGAACCCTCGGTCAGATCATCCCGCCGTCCATCTGTCTGGTCTTGTTGGGCGAGGTCATCTCTAACGCCTATCAACAGTCGCAACTTAACAGCGGCGTGTTTGCACCCAATTTTGTCTCCATAGGTGATCTGTTTGCCGGCGCCATCGTGCCGGGCCTGCTGCTCGTGCTTGCCTATGGCATCTACGTGTTTGCGATTGCCCTGCTGAAGCCGGACCAGGCCCCCGCGCTGGAGCGAAGCGGGGCCCCGCTCAATCTGGCAGGTCTGTTATTGGCGCTGTCGAAGGGGCTGCTGCCGCCAGTGCTGCTCATGGTCGCTGTGCTTGGTTCCATATTACTGGGAATTGCCACGCCGACCGAGGCAGCGAGCGTCGGAGCCGTTGGCGCCGCCCTGCTCGCCCTGCTGCGTCGGGAATTGACGGGCAAGGTCGCACATGCGGTGGCCATCGAGACGATGCGGGTAACATCGATGGTCTATCTGATTCTGGTGGGAGCTGCGATTTTCTCGTCCGTGTTCCGTGGATTCGGGGGCGATATCCTGATTGAGGAGTGGCTCACCGCTATGCCAGGTGGCGTTTTCACAGCCACACTCATCGTCATGCTGCTCATTTTTCTGCTGGGCTTTATTCTCGATTTTATCGAGATTACCTTCATGGTGGTGCCGCTGGTGGGGCCGATCCTGCTCGGTATGGGCGTGGATCCGATCTGGCTCGGCATCATGATCGCCGTCAACCTGCAGACCTCGTTCCTGACTCCACCCTTTGGTTTCTCCCTGTTCTATCTGCGCAGCGTGGCGCCGGTCAGCGTGAGCACCGCGGATATTTACCGCGGAGTGATTCCCTTCGTGCTCCTGCAGATCGGACTGATGTTATTACTCGCCTGGCAACCGCAACTGGCAACCTGGTTACCGGCATTGTTGAATCGATAAGGAGCATCCGTGACAAACACGACCGAGACATCAACGACACCTCGCGGCGAACTCGCCTTGCAGACGTTGACCATGCCCAAAGATACGAATGCCAACGGTGATATTTTCGGTGGCTGGCTCGTGAGCCAGATGGACCTCGCGGCAGGCATCATGACGAAACGGGTCGTGCAGGGCCGTTCCGCCACCGTCGCAATCAAGGATGTGGTGTTCCTGTTACCGGTGAGTGTGGGAGCGATCGTGAGCTGTTACACCGACATCGTCAAAATCGGCAACACGTCGCTGCAGATTGCGGTAGAGGTGTGGATTAATAATACCCGCAATAGCAAGGGCCGACAGAAAGCCGCCGAGGGGCTCTTCGTCTTTGTCGCGCTGGATGAGCAGGGCAAGCCGCAGCCGATCCCGCACTAGCTACTTAATTCAACGGCAGTTTGCGAGCCTCGACAAACGCATCTTCCGCGATCACGTGATAATCCGCGACGCCTTTCTGGAAACGGGTCCAGGAATCATAGATTCGTTTGGTTGTGGCGTCGGACTCTGCCAACTCGGCGACAACTTCATTCGAGATGCGGTGCAACTCGCTTAATACGTCATCGGGCAGTTTACGCAGTTCGACGTGATGCTCATCGACAAGTACGCGCAACGCCTCGTTGTTCTTTGCCGTCAGCTCATCCAGCAGTAACTGGTTCATGACTTCCGTTGCGGCCATCAGGATTGCTTGCAAGTCTTCCGGCAGGGCTTCGAATTTGCTCTTGTTGAAGATGGTTTCCAGGGTGGAACCAGGCTCATGCCAGCCCGGGTAATAATAGTACTTGGCCACGGTGTGATAGCCAGCGGCAAGATCGTTGTAGGGGCTTACGAATTCGGTTGCATCCAGTGCCCCCGTCTGTAAGGCGGTGAAGACATCGCTGACCTGCATGGTGACCGGGGTTCCACCGGCGCGGCTGAATACTTCGCCACCAAGCCCCGGTATGCGCATCTTCAAGCCCTGCAAATCCGCGAGGGAGTTGATCTCCTTATTGAACCAGCCAAACATCTGAGTACCGGAGTTGCCACCGCGCGCCGGAATCAGATTGAAGGGCGCATAGATTTCGCGCCAAAGCTCATTGCCGCCTCCATAGGTTAACCAGGCATTCATCTCTGTGCCGGTCATCCCGAATGGTATCGAGGAGAAGAAGGGCGTGCCGGGTATCTTGCCCTGCCAGTAATATGCCCCGGTATGCCCGATCTCGGCGACACCCTGGGACACCGCATCGAACACTTCGAGTCCGCCGACGAGTTCATTTGCTCCGTAGACACGAATCTTCATGCGGCCGTTGCTCATCTTGTCGACGATCTCGGCAAAATGCACCGGCGACGTGCCCAGCGCGGGCAGGTTGCGTGGCCACGAAGTTATCATCTTCCATTGGTACACCGTCTGGTCGGTATCGGCTGCCGCGACACCCTGTGAGGTAGCCGGTGCGTCGCCGCACGCGCTCAGCAGGCTCAGCATCAGTCCGAGTCCGAATCCTGCTAGGGGTAGTTTCCGGTATGTCCTTTGTTTCATAGGTGGTGATATCCCAACGTTGTTATGGCCGGAGCGACGGATCAAGCCGTACCAGATGGACCTAGATGGTCCATTCAGACACTGAATCTGAAGCAATGCATTTCCTGATGATTGTCGAGCTCACGATTATTGCTCTCTGTTGTGAGCGTGAAATTTCCTTCCGTCAATTCGTCGATGACCCTGTTCCAGAAGGCGAACGCCCGGGTATTCTGTGGCAGAACCCGAACCAGCCAGCGGCCGGGGAACCGCACCAGCGTCTGCTGGAAAGCCCTGCGTCCGATACCCTGTCCCTTATGCTCGTCTGCGACGTAAAACTGCCCCATATCATACACGTCGGGGTCCGGAGGATAACGTCTGACGAGTGAAAATCCGCTGAGCTGTTGATCGCAGCAGATGAGCAACGGATAGTGACCGGGAAGCTCCCAGTAGGCATTCAGCATGTCACAGTAAGCCGCCAACTGCTCAGCGCTCAAATCCTCAACCCCGATATAAGTCACCATTTCGCGGATGTAACGTTCGATTAGTCCGGCGCTGGCGTCGCGATCGGCCAAGTCGGCCTGTTTGACTGTAATGAGCATGTTCCTGCCCTGGTCCATTCCATCAGAACGCACAGATCATCCGCCGAGCACTTCCAGCTTGGCGTATGAGAGCACAAGCCACTTGCTGCCAACGGCGTCAAAATTGACCTGCACCCTGGCATTGGTCCCCTGCCCCTCGTAATTCAACACCACGCCCTCTCCGAATTTGCCGTGGACGACGCGCTGACCCAGCGACAGATTTGTCTGGGGCACATCGATTCTGCCTTTAACACCGTTGTTGAACGCGCCTGTGCGCATCGGTGGCGCGATCGGGTTGCGGCTCACGGTGGATTTGAGGCGGATCGGATTGATGAGATCGGATGGTATTTCCTTGATAAATCGTGAAGGTCGGCACAGATTGACATCTCCGTGCAGGCGACGGGACTCTGCATGGCTGAGGTACAGCTTGCTCTTGGCGCGGGTAATACCGACGTAACACAAGCGGCGCTCTTCCTCGAGACCGCTGATATTGTCCATAGACATCTTGTGAGGAAACAATCCTTCCTCGAGACCGGCCAGGAAAACCAGTTGAAATTCCAGGCCCTTGGCCGAGTGCAGTGTCATCAGTTGCACGGCATCCTCGTTGGCGTCGGCCTGGGTCTCGCCGGCATCGAGTGCCGCCTGATCGAGGAACGCCGCGAGGTACGCGTTCGATTTCAAATCGATCTCGCCCTCGATATCCGGTGTGTCAAACGAGCTCGCCGCATTCACCAGTTCCTCGAGGTTTTCAACGCGCGCCCGGCCCTTCTCGCCGCCTTCTTTCTCGTGATGCTGGACGAGACCTGTACGTTTGATGACCAGATCGGCTTTTTCATGCAATTCCAGATTCTCGCATTCGAGCTGCAACCTATCGATCAATTCCAGAAAGCCCAGCACCGCGTTCGCCGCTCGTGAGCTCAGGATAGTCTCGTTAATGCATTTTGCGCAGGCCTGCCACAGTGACAGGTTCTCGCTTCGAGCCATACTGCGAATGGTATCTATCGTACGCCCCCCGATGCCGCGCACCGGGACATTGATGACCCGCTCAACCGCCGTATCATCATTGCGATTAACGATCAGCCGCAGATAGGAAATTGCATTTTTGATTTCCAGTCGCTCATAGAATCGTTGTCCGCCATAAATGCGATACGGCATGCCGACACGCAATAATGCGTCTTCAAGCTCACGTGACTGAGCATTTGAGCGGTAGAGAATGGCGGCATCAATCCGGCGATTACCGGCATTGAACCAGTCCTGGATGCGATCCACGATGAAGCGCGCCTCGTCCTGCTCGTTAAAGGCTTCATAGAGGCTGATCTGTTCTCCCTCGCCGCCATCAGTCCACAAGGTCTTGCCCAGCCGGCCATGATTGTTCGCAATCAGTTTGTTGGCCGCATTCAATATCGTGGAAGTAGAGCGATAATTCTGTTCAAGGCGCACGGTCTCGGCGCCTGGAAAGTCGATGCTGAATTGCTGGATATTCTCGATCCGCGCTCCGCGCCAGCCATAGATCGACTGATCGTCATCGCCGACCACCATAAGATGATTGTCGTGTCCCGCCAGAACTCTCAACCACGCGTATTGAATCGCGTTTGTATCCTGGAACTCGTCGACGAGAATATGCTGGAAGCGACGTCGGTAGTGTTCCAGCAACTGTGGATTATTGAGCCACAACTCGTGAGCCCGCAGCAGAATCTCGCCGAAGTCGATCATGCCGCCGCGTTCGCAGGCCTCTTCGTAGGCCTTGTAGATTTGCAGCATCGTCTTCGTATAGTCGTCTTCGAAGTGTTCGATATGCCGGGATCGAAGCCCTTCGTCTTTTTGGCTATTGATATACCACTGGCATTGCTTGGGCGACCATTTGTCTTCATCGATCTGCAGCGATCGCAGTATTCGCTTAACAAGTCGCAGCTGATCGTCGCTATCGAGAATCTGGAAATCCTCAGCCAAGCCTGCTTCCTGCCAGTGTGCCCGCAACAAGCGATGTGCCAAACCATGGAAGGTGCCGACCCACATACCGCCAACGGGCTGGGCCAACAATGCCTCGATTCGGCCACGCATCTCCCGTGCAGCCTTGTTCGTGAAAGTCACCGCGAGAATTGCAAAAGGGGACACCTGTTCCGCCTGCACCAACCAACCGACCCGATGTACGAGGACACGGGTCTTGCCGCTGCCGGCGCCGGCGAGCACCAGCAGGTTCTGTGCCGGGCTTGCGACGGCATTGCGCTGGGCATCATTCAGGGAGTCGAGTATGTGGGATACGTCCATGGCGCGGTATTCTACCAAAATGTCACCGACAATCGCGGCTTATTCGCCCCCTGCGTGCAATCTGTTGGCGTGGTCGCCGGCGTATTGAAGGATTCCGCACACAGGAGCGAAACCAGTCGGCGGATGTGCCGATTCAGCTTAGCGAATCGGGGCTAATTTGCTAAACTAGCGCGCCGGCGATTGGCATGCGGTTCTCGGTTTGATGCACAGGCATTCTGCCGATTAATTGCTCCCGCTTGATGACCCGAAATGCCCTAGAGGCAATCGAAGAGATACGTTTAGGAGACTGTTATGTCGGTTAGATCAGACAATGTGCCATTCGACTGGAAGGATCCCTTCCTGATGGAAGAGATGCTGTCCGAAGAAGAACGGCTGGTAAGAGATACTGCCCGGCAATACGCCCAGGAGAAGTTGCTCCCTCGCGTACGCGAGGCTTACCAGAATGAGTCATCCGATCCGGCGATCTTCCGCGAGATGGGCGCGCTGGGCCTGCTTGGGCCCACAATCGAAGGCTATGGCTGTGCCGGTGTCAACTATGTCTGCTACGGGCTGATCGCCCGGGAAATCGAAGCGGTGGATTCGGGGTATCGCTCCATGATGAGCGTACAGTCCAGCCTCGTGATGCACCCGATCAATGTCTTCGGCAGTGAGGAACAGAAGCAGAAGTACCTGCCCAAGTTGGCCACGGGCGAGTATATCGGCTGCTTCGGCCTTACCGAACCCGATCACGGCTCCGACCCTGGCAGCATGATTACTCGCGCCCGCACCGTCGATGGCGGCTATTCTCTGTCCGGAGCCAAGAACTGGATCAGCAATTCACCCTTTGCAGACGTCTTCATTGTCTGGGCCAAGGACGATGATGGCGTCATCCGCGGCTTCATCCTGGAGAAGGGCATGAAGGGTCTCAGCGCCCCGAAGATCGAAGGTAAGCTCGCACTGCGAGCATCCATCACCGGCGAGATCGTCATGGACGAAGTGTTCGTTCCGGAAGCGAACAAGCTGCCACTTGCCAAAGGCCTGGCGGGGCCGTTCAGCTGTCTCAACTCGGCCCGTCTCGGCATTGCCTGGGGTGCGCTCGGTGCGGCCGAGACCTGCTGGCACACTGCCCTGCAGTACACTCTCGACCGCAAACAGTTCGGTCGCCCCCTGGCCGCAAACCAGCTGATTCAGAAGAAGCTGGCAATCATGCAAACCGATATCTCCCTGGCGCTGCTGGGCTGTCTTCAGGCCTGTCGTCTGCGCGATGAAGGCAAGTTGGCGGCACCATTGATATCCTTGCTGAAACGCAACTCCTGCCTGAAGGCGCTGGATGCGGCACGGGAAGCACGGGACATGCTGGGAGGCAATGGCATCTCCGATGAGTATCCGGTGATGCGACATGCCCAGAACCTTGAAGTTGTGAACACGTACGAAGGCACGCAGGACATTCACGCGCTGATACTTGGTCGCGCCCAGACTGGCATCCAGTCGTTTACAGGCGCTTGAGCGGGAGTCGCGAAGGACTAGCCGGCAAACAGCGAGTCGAGCACCACGCCCAGGAAGACGATTGCCCCGACCCAGTGATTGTTGAGGAAGGCCTTGAACGCAGGACCGGGTAGCCGGTCCTTGATCAGTATCTGTTGATAGATAAGCAGGCAGCTCGCCAATAGCAGTGAACCGAAGTAGAAGCCGCCCAACTCGAATTGGCGACCAGCGAGCCACAGTGCCAGCACGAACAGGCATTGCAGGGCCCCGATCATCATCCGGTCCATTTCACCGAACAGAATAGCCGTCGACTTGACGCCGATCTCGAGGTCAAACTCGCGATCGACCATGGCGTACTCCGTGTCGTAGGCCACCGTCCAGATCCAGTTTGCGAAGAACAGCAGATACGCCGGCTGGGGTAATGAGTTCGTCTGGGCGGTGAAGGCCATTAGAATTCCCCAGGAATAGGCGATGCCAAGTACCACCTGCGGCAGATTCGTGACTCGCTTCATGAATGGATAAATGATGACCACGGCAATTGCCCCGAAAGACAACAGGATTGTCTTCGGATTGGTCAACAGCACCAGCAGAAAACCCAGCAGCGAGAGTAAGATGAAGCAGGCGATGGCATCCCGGCGAGTCAACACGCCCCGTGCCAGCGGCCGATCTTTCGTGCGTAGCACCTTGCCGTCGATGTTGTAGTCAGCGAAGTCGTTAACGCAGCAGCCAGCAGCTCGCATGACAGCCGTACCGAGGGTAAAGATAATCAGTAGATCCAGGTCCGGAATACCACCTGCGGCCAGCCACAGGGCGCTCAGTGTTGGCCACAGTAAAAGGTAGACTCCGATAGGCTTGTTTAACCGGATCAATTCCGCGAAGGCAGGCAGCTTCGCATAGAATGACGGATAGCGTGCCTGAACAGTCTGTCCCAGTCGGTTTATCAAGGAGTGCAGCCAGCTCATGTGTAATAGGCAGTTCGGTGGAGTGAGAGACGGCGTAGCATAAAAGACTTTACCCCGAGAGTAAAAACACACAGTGAATAGTTTGAACTGTGGCGCACTGTCGGTTCACACATTGACGTAGGAAGTGCGCGCACCCAACCAGCGATCTATCAAAGGGTCGATAATCTCCGCATGCTGGCGCAGCACGAGCTCGCTGGCGTCCTTCACCTCATCCAGCAGCCCGGCATCGCGGGCGATATCGGCTATGCGAAAGGTCATGAGTCCGGTTTGCTGGGTTCCCAAAACCTGGCCCGGACCGCGCAGCTCAAGATCTTTCTCGGCGATATAGAAGCCGTCGTTGCTCTCGCGCATCACACTTAAGCGCTGTTTCCCCGCCTCCGACAGAGGGCTCTGGTACAGCAGCAGACAGTGACTCTGTTTTGCGCCACGTCCCACGCGGCCACGCAGTTGATGCAATTGAGCGAGGCCCAGCCGTTCCGGATTCTCGATGACCATGAGGCTCGCGTTCGGCACATCGACGCCCACTTCGATTACGGTAGTAGCAACGAGGAGCTGAATCTCACCGCGCTTGAACTGATCCATTACAGACTGCTTCTCCGCAGGTTTCATGCGACCGTGGATCAAACCGACGCGCACCCGCGGCAAGGCGCTGGTCAATTGTTCGGCGGTCACCTCAGCCGCCTGACACTGCAGCACCTCTGACTCTTCGATGAGCGTGCACACCCAGTATGCCTGACTGTTGGCGGCACAGGCCTGCTCAATACTGTCGATTACCTGGCTTCGACGTTCGCTGGAGATAATTGCCGTATTGACTGGAGTGCGTCCCGGTGGCAGTTCATCAATAATGGAGTTGTCGAGGTCGGCATAGGCGCTCATAGCAAGCGTTCTTGGTATTGGTGTGGCCGTCATGACCAGTTGGTGAGGATTAAGCCTGCCGAGCGCAGCCTTGTCCCTGAGAGCCAGGCGCTGATGCACCCCGAATCGATGCTGCTCATCAATGATGATCAGGCCCAGCTTTGCATAACTGACGTCATCCTGAAACAGGGCGTGGGTACCAATCAGTAACTGGCATTCACCGCTGGCAAGGGATGCCAGTTGCGTCTTGCGTGTTGTGCCTTTGATCTTGCCGCTAAGCCAGCCAACGCGAAGCCCAAGCGGAGCAAACCAGTGCTGAAAATTGTTCAGGTGTTGCTCGGCCAGTATCTCGGTGGGTGCCATAAGTGCGACCTGATATCCCGCGGCTATGGCCTGCAGTGCAGACAAGGCGGCAATAACCGTCTTTCCCGAGCCCACGTCGCCCTGCAACAAACGGAGCATGGGATGGCTGGCAGCCAGGTCAGATGCGATCTCGCCTGACACACGGCGCTGTGCAGCGGTCAGGGAGAAGGGCAATTGTTGCAGAAACTGCCGCAGCAGCGGTGGTTCTGCAGCTAGCTGCGGCGCCTGCTGCTGGTTGGAGTCATTCCTGAATCGACGCATGCAGAGTCGATGCGCGAGCAATTCCTCGAAGGCGAGTCGCTTCTGTCCGGGATTCATACCGGCTGCACTCCAATCCAGCGGTGCGTCAAGTGGTGGCCGGTGGATTAACCGGATCGCCTCGGTCAGGCCACTCAGCCCCAGTTGCCTGCTCAGGGCCGTGGGCAGGAAATCCTGCACGCCACCGGCAGTATCAAGCAGTTCCAGTGCCTGCGAGATAATGCTGCGCAGGCGCCCTTGCTGGAGGCCTTCAGTGGTCGGATAAATCGGCGTCAGCGCGTCGGTGAGGGCTTCGACCTCACCGTCTTTTAATACCTTGTACTCGGGATGATACAACTCGAATCCGGCGCGTCCGCGGCGGACTTCCCCATAACAGCGAATACGGGTTCCAGGTGCCAGGGCGTTCTTTTGCGAGGCGCTGAAATGGAAGAAGCGCAGACAGATGAAGGCGCTCTGGTCGGTGACCGTGCATTGCAGACTGCGCCGACGTCCGAAGGTGACGCGACTCTCCACGACCTCTCCTTCAAGCTGCACAGTTTCGCCGAGACGTACGGAACGCATCGGTACGATCCGAGTACGATCCTCATAGCGCAGAGGCAGGTGAAACAGCAGATCCTGCACGGAGTGAATTCCCAGCACGCTGAGCTTTTGTGCGAGAGAAGGACCTACGCCTTTGAGACGTGTGAGAGAGATTTGATCCAGTGCCGGGCCGGGCATCTACAACGCGAGTATCGCGTCGATCTCGACCTGAGCGCCCTTCGGCAGCGCGCTGACCTGAATCGTAGCCCGTGCCGGATAGGGATCGGAAAAATATTCGGACATCACCTGATTCACCTGTACAAACTGGCCCAGGTCGATCAGGTAGATCGTGAGTTTCACGGCATTGGCCAGGTCGCCGCCAGCGGCATTGGCAACCGCGCGCAGGTTACGAAAGACCTGGTGTGCCTGGGACGCTGCATCATTACCGACCAACTCCATTGTCTCCGGATCGAGAGGAATCTGTCCTGACAGAAACACCAGATTGCCAGACTTTATCGCCTGGGAATACGGACCGATCGCTGCCGGAGCCGCCGCGCTGAATACCTTTTCAAATTCGCTCATCCAATGGACTCCTAGTTGCTGCCTATGATGCTCTTGATCGTCTTCCGTACCTTGCGGCTCTTGACGCGGGTGACACGCACCACCGGCTTGATGAGACGCACACGTTTCATCACCCGGGCCAGATGCACACGGTTACGTACGTTGAGCGACAGGTTGACGATGCTGAAGCGGGCGTCCCGCTCCAGTGTGCTGATTTTCTCGATGTTGGCCTCGGTGCCAGTGATCGTCGTCGCCAATGTGGCAATGATGCCGCGCTGGTTTTCGAGCTCGACGCGCAACTCTACCGAGAATTCACCGATGACATCGGGATCCCAGCGTACGGAGACGCATTTCTCGGGGTTGTCGCGAATGTCAGCGATGTTGTTGCAATCGTCCGTATGGATCACCATGCCGCGTCCGGAGCTGATGTGACCGACAATCGGATCACCAGGAATCGGGTGACAGCATTTCGCGTAGTTCATCACCATGCCTTCTGAGCCGCGAATTGCCAGGTATCCCTCCTGCTCACGCTCGGTGGCTTCAACGACGGTGGCAGCCTTGTGTTGCGACACGAGTTTCTGCGCGACGAGATGCGACATGCGGTTGCCGAGTCCGATTTCTTCCAGCAACTGATCCAGTGAGTTGATGTTGTTCTGGGACAGCACCGCCTCGAGATTCTGTGGATCGATGGTTTCGATCTGGGTGTCGAAATTCGACAGCGCCTTGTTCAGCAGGCGTCGACCCAGTGCCACGGACTCGGATTGCTTCTGGTTCTTCAGGTAGTGGCGGATATTGCTGCGGGCCTTGCCGGTGACGACGAAGCTGAGCCAGGCGGGGTTGGGTTGGGTGCCGGGCGCCGTGATGATTTCCACCGTCTGGCCGCTCTGCAGCGGCTCGCTTAGGGGCGCGAGGCGACGACTGATACGACAGGCAACGCAGGAATTGCCGACGTCAGTGTGAATCGCATAGGCGAAATCGACAGCGGTCGACCCCATGGGCAGCTCGAAGATCGTTCCCTTCGGTGTGAATACATAGATCTCGTCAGGGAACAGGTCGATCTTGACGTGTTCGATAAACTCCAGGGAATTGCCTGCGTGTTTTTGCATTTCCAGCAAGCCATTCACCCACTCGCGGGCTCGCATGTGCGCATTGCTGGGCAGATCCTCGTTGGATTTATAAAGCCAGTGTGCAGCGATGCCGTTATTGGCCATCGCCTCCATTTCTTCGGTACGAATCTGAATCTCAATTGGCACGCCGTGCATGCCGAACAAGGTGGTATGCAGCGATTGGTATCCATTGGCCTTGGGAATAGCGATATAGTCCTTGAATCGACCCGGCACCGGTTTGTAAAGACTGTGTACAGCGCCTAACACACGATAACAGGTGTCCACCTTGTCGACGATGATGCGGAAGGCATAGACATCCATGATCTCAGAGAAGGAGCGGCGTTTACTGCGCATCTTCTCATAGATGCTGTACAGGTGCTTTTCGCGGCCGATTGTACGTCCCGGCAATCCTTCCCGCTCCAGACAGGCCTCAAGGGCAGTCTGAATCTGCGACACGATTTCCTTGCGGTTGCCTCGTACACGCTTGACCGCGGCGCTAATGCGACGGGCGCGCATGGGGTACAGTGCAGCGAAACCGAGCTCTTCAAATTCAACCCGCACATTGTTCATGCCCAGTCGGTTGGCGATAGGCGCGTAGATATCGAGAGTTTCACGGGAGATGCGTCGGCGCTTGTCTGGAGTTAGCACATCCAAGGTGCGCATGTTATGAAGACGATCCGCAATCTTGACGAGAATAACTCGCAGATCTTTGGCCATGGCCATGGCCATCTTCTGGAAATTTTCGGCCTGGGCTTCGGCACGGCTGCTGAAAGTGATCTTGTTGAGCTTGCTGACCCCATCGACGAGATCGGCAACGGTGTTGCCAAACTGCGATTTGATGGCAGTCTTGGTGATACCGGTGTCTTCGATTACATCGTGCAACATGGCCGCCATCAGACTCTGATGGTCCATATGCATGTCGCCGAGTATGCCGGCGACGGCGAGCGGGTGGGTTACATAAGGTTCGCCACTACGACGGAACTGACCCTCATGGGCCTGTTCCGCATAGTAATAAGCGCGACGTACGTGATTGACCTGTTCCGTGCCGAGATAGCCGGCCAGGTTAGAAGAGAGCGAGTCGATACTGTCGAAGACTTCAGCCTGCATGACTCACCAGTTGGTCTATTCCTCGTCCGCGAGTTTCTCTTGCTGCTCTGCCGCCTGCTGGGCGACAGCTTCTTCCAACTGTTCAGTGGCAGATTCCGCCGTCATCTCAACATGCTGACGTTCAGTCAGGATGCTGGCGTCGATGTGGCCGTCCGCGATCTCCCGCAGGGCGATTACGGTGGGTTTGTCATTATCAGGTGAAACCATGGGGTCGCGACCACCAGTCTGGATCTGTCGCGCGCGCTTGCTGGATACCATCACCAGTTCAAAGCGGTTGTCTACCTTGTCTAAACAGTCTTCTACGGTAATTCTAGCCATACTTAAACCCTATTCCACAGCGTGTGATTCTGTCTGGATATCCCCTGGGCCGGCGAACTTTGCCGCTGGTTGCCGAGGGCATACTATGAGGACCGGGGATTTTACTGAATTCTGCGTAAAAAAGCAGTTATTTCTGGCCTGAACCGCCCCGGTGGCTGACCCGGTTTCAGTTTGTCAGGCTTCTCAACAGGGCGGCGAGGTTTGCCTCCTGGGCACGGACGGTGAGGCCCCGGGAGCGGACGATGGCGCGAATGTCCTCAAGTGCGGTCGCGAAGTCATCATTGACCACGACGAAATCGGCCTCGGCTACATGGCTTATCTCATCGCGGGCTTGCCGCATGCGGCGTTCGATGGTGCTGGCATCGTCCTGGGCCCGTTCCCGCAGGCGCTTGCCGAGACTCTCCAGCGAGGGAGGCAGGATAAAGATGGAACAGACGTCCGGAATCAGCTTGCGAATCTGGGCCGCGCCCTGCCAATCAATCTCGAGTATGACGTCGATGTCGTTGGCGAGCTGCTCCTCTACCCACGCCTGGGAAGTGCCGTAATGATTGCCGTAAACCTCGGCACTCTCGAGGAATTCGGCCCGGCCCAGCATGGCCATGAAGTTCTCGAAATCCACGAAATGGTAATCGACACCGTCCACTTCACCTGGGCGCGCCTTGCGGGTTGTGTGCGAGATGGAGACCCGCAGACGTGGCTCCGATTCCACCAGAGCATTGACGAGGCTGGTCTTGCCGGCACCGGAGGGAGCCATAATGATAAATAATGTACCGTGCTGCATGCTTGGCTACCTGGGTCACCTACTCGATATTCTGGATCTGCTCACGCATCTGTTCGATCAACACTTTCAGTTCGACGGCGTTAAGCGTTGTCTCCACCACGGCAGACTTCGATGACAGGGTATTCGCCTCCCGATTCAGCTCCTGCATCAGGAAATCCAGCCGACGTCCTTTCTGGTCGTCGGTGGCGAGTACCCGCTCTACCTCTTTGAGATGCGAGTCAAGCCGGTCCAGTTCCTCTGCAACGTCAGCCTTCTGGGCCAGCAAGCTTACCTCCAGCTCCAGTCGGGTTGGGTCCAGTTCGGTGCCGAGCTCGGCAATTCGATCGAGCAGGTTCTGTTTCTGCCGGGCGATGATATCGGGCATACGGGCCCTGACAGAGGCCACGATGCTGCGGATGGCGTCGATGCGCTGCTGCACCATGACGCGCAATTCCTCGCCTTCGCGACGACGGCTGGCGATGAGATCGGCGAGCGCGGTTTTAAAGAGCGTCAGGGCATGTTGTTCTATGGCAGTCGTATCAAGTTCCCGTTCCTTGATGACACCTGGCCAACGTAGAATCTCCAGTGTGCTCAGTCCGGACTTGACCGAGGCTATCGATTCTATTTCGAGATTCGCTCCGACCAGCTTGCGGATGAGTGCGTGATCGAGCTCCAGGCTGGAGTCGACATGATCGGCTGATTGATAACGCAACTGGCATTCCACCTTGCCGCGGTTCAATTGTTTGCGTAATTCTTCCCGAACCGGGTTTTCGAGGCTGCGAAAGAGTTCCGGTAGGCGGACGCTGGTCTCCAGATAACGGTGGTTAACCGAGCGAATCTCCCAGGTAAGCGAACCCCAAACTTCATCCAGTTGCTGCCGGGAAAAGGCAGTCATGCTCAACATCATGCCACGTGTCCTTTCTCAATGAACGTCCATTTTAACGTAAACGCGAGTGATTCATAGTGAAGTTTGGCGGCTCGCCATGCACGTGAATTTCAAGGATAATTCCTCGTCAATCAACGCAACCTCTGGAAAAAGATGACTACTACAATTCGACCCAGCCAGCGCCAGCATGATGAGCTGCGGCAGATCACACTCACCACCAAATACACGAAACATGCCGAAGGCTCTGTGCTCGTCGAGTTTGGCGACACCAAGGTAATCTGCAACGCCAGTGTTGAAGACGCGGTACCGCGATTTCTGAAAGGTACCGGTCAGGGATGGATAACCGCCGAATACGGCATGTTACCCCGCTCCACCGGTAGCCGCATGGACCGTGAGGCGGCACGCGGCAAACAGTCGGGGCGAAGCCTTGAAATTCAGCGCCTCATTGGTCGGGCACTGCGCGCGGCTGTCGATCTGAAGGCGCTCGGTGAATACACCATCAAGGTGGACTGTGATGTTATTCAGGCCGACGGCGGTACCCGCACGGCATCGATTACGGGTGGGTGTGTTGCACTCGTCGAAGCCGTTAACCACATGCTGGCGAACAAACTCATCAAGACCAATCCGATCAAGCAGATGGTGGCGTCGGTGTCCGTTGGCATCTACAAGGGACAGGCCGTACTCGATCTCGATTATGCCGAGGACTCCAGCGCCGAAACGGACATGAACGTGGTGATGACGGACCGGGGTGGCTTCATCGAAGTACAGGGCACCGGAGAGGATGGTGATTTCAGCAAGGCGCAACTGCAGGACATGCTGACTCTCGCCGAGCAGGGCATTAATTGCTTGCTGGAACGACAGCGCGCCAGTCTCACCTGACAGTCGGACGAAGAGATCCACGGAGAGTAGATGCAACCATTTCAGACTGATTTCCTCGAGTTCGTCATCGAACACGAAATTCTGCGTTTCGGTGAGTTTACGCTCAAGTCCGGACGAGTAAGCCCATACTTCTTCAATGCAGGCCTGTTCAACACCGGCCACAAGCTGGCCTTCCTCGCACGCTGCTACGCGGACGCCATTACGGCTTCCGGACTCGACTACGATGTGATCTTTGGGCCCGCGTACAAGGGCATTCCGTTAGCGGCCGCGACGGCGTTGGCGTTGTCAGCAAATCACGGCATAGACAAAGGCTTCTGTTTCAATCGCAAGGAAGCCAAGGATCATGGTGAGGGTGGCACCATCGTGGGCGCAAAATTACAAGGCAAAGCCCTGATTATTGACGACGTCATCACTGCGGGCACTGCAATTCGCGAGGCCGTGTCAATTCTTGATGACAACGGGGCTTTCCTTAGTGGTATAGCCATTGCGATGGATCGGCAGGAGCGAGGTACCGGCAGTCTGTCGGCAATCCAGGAAATCGAGCAACACTACCAAATAAAGATTGTTAGTATCATCGATCTTGGCAGCATCATCGGCTACCTGAAAGAAAGCAATGATGCGAAACTACAGCCCCACCTCGAAGCCGTGGAACGCTATCGAATGGAATACGGCGTTGGTGTCTGATTGTGGCGATCAGTTGGACGCCGGAGTGGTACCGGAATCGTCGGCTGGAGCCGTATAGGGTTCGAACAGATTTCGGCTGAGGAACTGCCATTGGGCCTCCCAGTTATCTAATGGCGATTCCCTGAATTCGGATCGTACAAATTGCACTAGCCGCCCTTCCGCCGCAGCCAGCAGCAGATTCGCGAGTTGTCCCGGCGGAAGTGTCGTTGCCAGGTTCTCCCGAATTTGGGCTTCGCGCAAAATCTGTTTGAGCTGGGCCTCGATTCGAGCGAAGAATTGGGCGATGCGTTCACGCAGCCGGTCTGTCTCTCCGGCCAGTGCATCGCCGACCAGCAAGCGTGTCAGCCCTGGATTGCGTACGCAGAATGTCAGCAGCAGAAGCAAAATCTTCTCGCAGCGGGCAGCCGACAGTGGTTCCTCGTTGAGGATGCGGGTGATGCGTTGAAACAGGGTATCCTCGATAAAACGGATAAGCCCTTCAAACATCTTCGCCTTGCTTGGGAAATGGCGATAGAGAGCCGCCTCGGACACGCCGACTTCCTGAGCGAGCGCGGCTGTCGTGATACGTTTGCCAGGCTCCGTCTCCAGCATGCGGGCCAAAGCCTGCAATATCTGGTCTTTGCGTGAAATCTTCGGATTCGTTTCCATGGGCTTGAAATTCTCCGCTACCGGACTATTACTGGTCGCTGTCCAATCCGCTGCTATTGATCAAAGTGCCGACCCCCTCGTCGGTAAAGATCTCGAGGAGTACGGCGTGTTCGACACGACCATCGATGATATGGGCACTCTTCACGCCGTTTTTGACGGCGCTGAGCGCACATTCGACTTTTGGCAGCATGCCACCGTGAATGGTCTTGTCGGCTATCAGGCTGTCGACCTGTTTGATGCTGAGGCCAGTTAATACATTGCAATTGCCATCCTGCACCCCGGCGACATTTGTCAGCAGGATAAGCTTCTCTGCCTTCAATACCTTGGCGATTTCCCCCGCGACAGAGTCTGCATTGATATTGTAGCTGGCACCATCGAAGCCCGTGCCGATCGGCGCGATAACAGGAATAAAGTTGCTGCGCGTGATCAGATCCAGCACATCGGTGTTGATGTGATCGACTTCGCCGACCTGGCCTATGTCGATGTCATTGCCGCCGGCTGCGTCCCGATTCTTGAGCTTGAGGCGCTTCGCGGTGATCAGATTGCCGTCCTTGCCGGTGACCCCGATCGCCTTGCCCCCATTCTGGTTGAGCAGGTTCACGATCTGCTTGTTTACAAGACCCCCGAGCACCATTTCCACCACATCCATCGTCTGGCCGTCGGTCACGCGCAGGCCTTCAACGAAGGTTGACTCGATGTTGAGTTGTTTCAGCAGATTGCCAATCTGTGGACCGCCGCCGTGCACAACGATGGGATTGATGCCGACGAGCTTCATCAACACAATATCGCGCGCAAAGCTGTGTTTCAGCGTCTCGTCCACCATCGCATTGCCACCGTATTTGACGACAACTGTGCGGCCGGTGAATTTCTGAATATAGGGCAGCGATTCGGTGAGTACTTTGGCGATATTTTTCGCATTGTTCAGTGATAGGGACATGTAGCAATTCCAGTTAGCTGTTTCTTGGGTGATCTCTTCGCTCGAATCAGTAGGTCTGCGGCTAGAAGTCGAGTTTAATGTGTGTATCTGCGCTGCGAATTAAAGCTTTAAAGCGCTCCTGAATGGAGACCAAGGTCGCCGCATCCTCCGCCTCGAAACGCAGCAGCAGTGCCGGGCTGGTATTGGATGCACGCACCAGGCCCCATCCGTTTGCAAACTCCACCCGCAGGCCATCGATAGTAATCTGCGTCGCGTTGCCAAAATCAGCGCGTGCGAGAATCTCTTCCATCAGTGCAAACTTGTGTTCCTCAGGAACCGGTACACTGATCTCAGGTGTACTCACATCCGTGGAAAAGCGGGCGAAGACAGCGCTCGCCGGCTCGTCACAGGCACTGAGTATCTCCAGGAGTCGAGCGCCCGCGTACATGCCGTCATCGAATCCGAACCAGCGATCCTTGAAGAAGAAGTGGGCGGCGAATTCGCCACCGACAGGAGCTCCGCTTCTCTGCATCATCTGCTTCATTAACGAATGACCACTGTTGTGCATGACGGGGATACATCCCGCGTCTTCGATCAAGGCTGCGAGGCGCTTGCTGCACTTCACATCGAACACTATCGATGACCCTGGGTAGGCCGGCGCAATGTGGTGCACCAGCAGCATCAATAAGCGATCGGCGGCGATGACTTCGCCGGTGTTTGTCACCAGGCCGAGGCGGTCAGCATCGCCGTCAAACGCCAGGCCCAGATCGGCACCCGTGGAGACGACTCTGGCTGCAAGGCTGGCCAGGTTGGCCGGAACGGTGGGATCCGGGCTGTGATTCGGGAAGTTGCCATCGAGCTGGCAGAACAGCGGATCCACCTCACACCCGAGTGCTCTGAAGAGCGTAGGCGCGAATTGACCGGCAATGGCGTTAGCGCAATCGATGACAATCTTCAGGGGTTTTTTCAGGTGGATTCTGGACTGGATGTTCTGCACATACTTTTGTGCCACGGAATATTTCGAATAATTCCCAGTTCCCTTATCGAAATCTCGACACTGAACGCGGTCGTGAATTTGCTGAATCTGATTGGCAGCCAAGGCGGTGCGTTTAAACAGGATCTTCAGTCCATTGTAATGTGCCGGATTATGACTGGCTGTAAGCATGACGCCAGACGTATTCGCAGTGGTGTGTGCCGCGAAATACAACATCGGTGTCGGGATCTGACCAAGATCGACAACATTGCAACCCGTGCCAAGCAGTCCTTCGATCAGGCAATGGGAAAGTTCGGGACTGCTGCGCCGGCCGTCGTAACCGACGAGCAAGGTGTCTATCCCCTGTGCCAGCGCTTCGCTGCCCAGTGCCCGACTCAGCAAGCTCATGCTTTGGCTATTGAGCTGGTCAGGGAAGATGCCGCGAATGTCGTATGCCCGGAAAATCGATGCCGGGACGATGGCAGGATTTGTCTCTGGCAGGGATGCGGATGTCAGTGTCATTGCCGTTACCTGACCACGCACGGTGGTCTTGCTGTTAGTGCGACGTGCGTGTCACGCCACGAGGTTCGCAATCAGTTGCAACATCTTGCGAGCGACGACCTGTTTGTTCGCCGGTGCAAACTCGGTTTCCTGCTGTGCCGACAACGCGGTGACGGCAATCGAATCACTGTTAAAGGTGGCGGTCGCGTCATTGGCAAACAGCAGATCCAGACCTTTGCGCGCGCGTTTCTCGCGACCATTGGCAATAATGTCCGTGGTCTCGGCGGCGAAGCCGACGACGAAGGGTCGCCGCTGAAGCTGCGCCACCTGTTGGATGATGTCGGGATTCTTTACCAGTCGCAGTTGCAGCTCATCGGCGGACTTCTTGATCTTGTCGGTCACAACCTCGGCAGGTCGATAATCGGCCACGGCCGCGACGCCGATGAAGATATCGCAGTTCGCGACCTCCTCCATCACGGCTGCTAACATCTGTTCGGCACTCTCCACATCGATGCGTTTCACGCCACGCGGTGTGTCGAGATTGACCGGGCCACTGACGAGTGTTACGCGTGCGCCGGCCGCAGCGGCTTCGGCAGCGAGCGCGTACGCCATCTTGCCAGAGCTGTGGTTGCTGATGAAGCGCACCGGGTCCAACGCCTCCCGGGTAGGGCCACCTGTCAGGAGTAAGTGCTTGCCAGCCAGATAGCCTGCTTCAAACAGGGCCGCGGCGTGTTCGGCGAGTTCAACCGGTTCCAGCATCCGGCCCAGCCCCACGTCACCACAGGCTTGTTCTCCGCTGGCCGGTCCAAATATCGCGAAGCCCCGTTCCCGGAGTATCGCCAGGTTGGCCTGGGTGCCGGCATCGGCCCACATGCCCTGATTCATCGCAGGTGCGAGTGCCACTGGCGCAGACGTCGCCAGCACGAGTGTAGTCAGGATGTCGCCGGCTTCACCGTGAGTAATGCGCGCCATGAAGTCGGCTGTGGCTGGCGCAATCAGCACCAGATCGGCCCAGCGTGCCAACTCGATGTGGCCCATGGCAGCCTCGGCTTCGGGATCCAGCAGGTCCAGGCTCACGCGATTGCCTGACAAGGCCTGCATGGTCAAAGGGGTGATGAATTCGGTGGCGGCGCGTGTCATGGCGACGCGAACCTCGGCTCCAGCCTTGATAAGCAGACGCGTAAGTTCGGCACATTTGTAAGCGGCGATGCCGCCAGTAATGCCTAGAAGAATGCGTTTGTTAGTGAGGCTTAACATGAGGGCGCAGGAAATATGGGCACATTGTCAGGGAGAGCTAGACTAGCAGCTAGTCCGATCCGACGCAATTTGGGGACAAGTTAAGATTTCTCCCCATTTCTGTCTATCCTGAAGACACGCGCCAACTCCGGGTAGCAGCCTGGGGCTGGCCAGACACCACCTGAATATCAAGCCGGCTATCAGCGGGTTACAGGATCTCACGCCGATGAGTATTGCAGAATGGCCGCGGGCCGAGCGCCCTGTAGAGAAGCTGATGAATGGAGGAGTAGCAAGCCTGTCAGATGCCGAATTGCTGGCCGTGATGTTGCAGACCGGTGTCAGGGGCAAAGATGCCCTCGACTTGGCCCGGGAACTGCTGCAGGGATTCGGGGGTCTACGGGGGATGCTGGATGCGGATTTTCCCACACTGTGTGCCCAGCCGGGCATAGGCACGGCCAAAGCCGCTCGGTTTGCAGCGATGCAGGAAATGTCTCAGCGCCAGCTGCTGGCGCGGGTTCAGGACAGGGACATCCTCACCTGCTCTTCTGCGACCCGCAACTACCTCCGAGCCCGGTTTCGGGCGCGGCAGAGCGAGATCTTCAGCTGCCTGTTCCTCAACAATCAGCACCATGTCGTCAAGCTCGAAGAGCTGTTTCAGGGTACGATCGACGGGGCAGCGGTGTATCCCCGAGAGGTCGTCAAGCGCTGTCTGTACCACAATGCGGCGGCCGTGATCTTTGCTCACAATCACCCTTCCGGAGTGGCCGAGCCCAGCCAGGCGGATATCGCCATCACTCGCAAGCTGAAGTCCGCGCTGCAAACGATCGAGGTTCGGGTGCTGGACCATCTGGTGATCGGTGATTCCGATGTGGTTTCACTGGCCGAGCGTAACCTGCTCTAAATCCCGCCAGAACCGCGGGACCCAGGGAAGCAGGCTTCCGAGCTGCGCATTCGGTAAAATAGGCACCCGGATTCGCCTTATCTTGCTATTGGCAGGACGTTCTGGTATAAAACGCAGCTCTTTTTTGACCCTGCTGCCAGTCTTGGCCGGGATACTCAGAAAATCTTGAATTTTTGGAATTACGAGGCAGCAACATGTCCAGGGTTTGTATTGTAACTGGCAAGAAACCGGTTACGGGAAACAACGTTTCTCACGCACACAACAAGACCAGACGTCGGTTTTCACCTAACCTTCATACCCACCGTTTCTGGGTTGAATCTGAAAAGCGGTTTGTCAAATTACGCGTTTCCACCAAGGGGATGCGCATCATCGACAAACAGGGCATCGACACGGTTCTGGCTGCTATTCGCAACAATGGTGTCCGCATCTAGTCCCGACACGGGCAGGAATTGATATGAGAGATAAAATCAAATTGGTGTCCAGTGCCGGAACAGGGCATTTCTACACAACCGACAAGAACAAGCGCAATATGCCGGACAAGATGGAAATCAAGAAATTTGATCCAGTCGTCCGCAAGCACGTGGTGTATAAGGAAGCCAAGATCAAGTAACTCGGCTTTCCACGCACAGACAAAAGCCGGTATTTCGAGAGAAATACCGGCTTTTTTATTGGCCGACCTTTAGCCGAACCGATTATTTTTTCTTGCTGAGCTGCGCCGCCAGTCGTTCGGTGATAACACGCACCTTTGGCTCATCCCTGAATTCCTGCTTTAGCTTGCCGACGGTGGTGGACACGGTGCCGTACCGCTTGAGGCGGAACAGCTTGGCAATGGATTGCAAGGTGACAGCCGACAATTCCTGACACAGATACATCGCCACCCAGCGGGGTACATTCTTCGAACCGGGACCCCGCGCCGCCTTATAGATGCTCGACTCGCTCACTTTGAACTGTTTCGCTACCGCGCTGATGATCTGCTTGCAAGAGGGACGCCACTTCGCATGCGCGCCGCGCGACACTCCTCGCGCTGACGTGGCGGAGCGTTGCTTTTGGGCTGATTTCAGGAAACTGCTGTCGCCCATCAGGGAAGACAGGTTCTTCTTGCCATAAAAATGGCTGAGTTCGGCGTCGACTCCCTCGGCCACATATTTTTTGAAGGCGAGCGCCTGCTTTGCTGCCGTCACATTGAGCTGCTTCAGTGTCTCATCGCGATTGAACCAACCCGGTGGCTTCGCCTTGCGCGTGAACAGGCTATAGCTGGTCCAAGGATAGCTGGCGAGCTCGCTCGCCTTGATCTGGCAGTGCAGGTAGCGCGAAAGAGGCAGCAGATATTTCTCTGCATGGACCAGTACGGCTTTGTAACGACCCTTGAACAGCGACCCATCTGTGCCTTTCAGTCGTTGGTATTGCTGAGTGTAAAGGCCGTCGACCTGGCGCATGAACCGGCTCAGATTGGCTTCCGGTGTCTTGATGACGAGGTGATACTGGTCTTTTAGCAAACAATAGGAATGAACCTCGACATTGAGCCGTGAACAGGTATCTGCGAGTGCATCCAGAAAGGCGTCGAAATACTTCGCTGAGGGGAATATGCGTTGCTTGTCGAGGCCGTAGTTGGAAACATGGTAAACGGCGTTAGGAAATTCTATGCGCAGCGGTCTGGCCATCTTTCATTCTCTATTATTGTTAGTTGATAGAATTAGAGCTGACCCTATCTGGATCAGTGCGTAGTGTTATCGCAATTGCCAAGCCCCGTCAATAACTATGGGATTGATGTTGGTCAAATTGCTCGCGATGCTAAAACGCTTGACGAACAGGAACGCTGTGTCACTGCAATCACAGGATTTTTAACCCATTATTCCAACAGTTTCATCACGCTGTTGCGCTGAATGACTGTGTGAATCAGGCAACCTGCGCGGTGACTATAACGCGTCTGGGGGCCTGGTAACCCTCTATTGTCAATGAAGGATTATCGGAATCGAGTGCCTGCTCGAGAGAGTCGAAGGGCATCCAGTCAGTACTGCGTTGTTCAGCCAGCGTCGTAATGGACTCATCGACAATCCGGATGTCTTCAAAACGACATCTCTCTAACCATCGGACGAGTGTTTTGATAGTAGGGACGAACCACACATTCGACATGCGGGCATAGCGGTTCTCGGGAGTCAAGGCGTAACCCTCCTCTCCAGCCACATAGAGTGTTTCCAGCACCAGCTCACCACCGCTGCGCAAGCAGTCGCGTAATTGCAACAAATGATCGATTGGTGAGCGTCGATGGTAGAGCACCCCCATCGAGAATACGGTGTCGAAATGCGGTAACGGCAGAGGAAGTTGTTCGAGTGTGGCCGGTAGCACAAACAGGGGCAAATCCGGTACGAAGCGCTTGAGTGCCTGGAATTGGGCAACATAGGCGACATGAGGATCGATGCCGATTACCAGGTCGGCACCGGCCTGGAGCATGCGGAAACCGTAGTAGCCATTGCCACACCCCACATCCAGTACCCTGCGCCCCGCCAGCGAGCTAAGAGCAGGCAGGACCCGTTGCCATTTGACCTGACATTGCCATTCGGTGTCGATGGGAATGCCAAATACCCGGAAGGGCCCTTTACGCCACGGGATGAAGTCGCGCAAACCTCGGGCGAGCGCCTCCCGCTGTCCGTCACTGAGCTCTTCCGCCTCACCGAGAATGAGTTCGGGCCCGAAATCACGTGTTGCCGCTGTGTAGGCTGGAAGCGCAGCCAACCGTTCACGCCAGCGGGGGTAATCCCCATGCCGGATTTGTTCCAGGAATGCCGGCTCGAGAAAGCGGGACAAGGGCGCGAGTTCAGTACCGTCGAGCAATTGCTGTAGGGAGACGTAATCCGACATTGTTTACTTGAATGCCACCATGGAGGCGAAGTTGAAGCACTGGAACCAGACATCCAGCGTATGGAAACCCACGGACTCCAGCCGGGCGCGATGCTGCGAGAGCGTCTCCGGCAGCAGTACCTTTTCAAGCGCGGCGCGTTTCTGACTGATCTCGAGTTTGCTGTAACCCATGTTTTCCTTGAAGCTGTGATACAGATCGACCATGAGGGCATTCAGGTCAGGGTCCGGGAACAGAATCTTTTCGGAAATCACAAGTATCCCCCCCGGATTCATGCCCTCGTAGATCCGGCGCAGGAGTTCGGTACGCTGCTCGACAGCAATGAACTGCAGTGTAAAGTTGAGAATCACCATGGAGGCATTGCTGATAGAGCTCTGCCGAATATCCTCGCAGCGACACTCGATCCGGGTATTGGGAAAGTCTTGATCCAGCAGCTTGTTCTGCAGCGAAGCGATCATGGCCGGGGAATTGTCGATAGCCACGAGGCTGTAATTGTTGCAGCTTACCCGGTGAGCTACCGCCAGGGTCGCCCCGCCCAAACTGCAACCCAGGTCGTAGATCGCCGAGTTGTCCCGGCAATAGCGCTCAGCCATGACGCCAATCATGGCGATGATCGTGCTATAGCCGGGTACGGACCGGTTGATCATGTCGTCAAAGACGCGTGCCACCCGGGCATCGAATACGAAGTCACCGGGCAGCATTTTCTCGGCGAACAAATTGTCCCTTTGGTTATCGGAATCACTCATGCAAATCGGTCCCAGCTCCTGCGGCGAATTACGCATTTATTCGACGAAAACGACAGGCAGTCATTGTGTAGCTATCGCCGATACCTTAGATTATTGCATGCTGAATTTACGCGTGCGCAGTGTATTATCCGTTAATCCATGTCACATTCAATTGCCACTGCGGCACGATTACTGACGGACCATTTGGCAGTGCTGGAAAACCTGCCCACCGGGACCGATTTTCTGGACCTGGCCTGTGGTTCCGGACGTAATGGCCTGGTGCTGGCGCGTCGTAAATTTTCGGTGACTTTTGCAGATAATAATAAGGCTGCACTCGCCAGCCTCGCCCAAACCCTGGAACAGGAAAATCTGCCGGGAGAGTGTTGGCCGGTAGATCTGGAACAAACGCCGGAGACGGTGCTGGGCAACCGCAGCTTCGCCGGCATCCTGGTTTTCAATTACCTGCATCGTCCCTTGATGGCAGGATTGAAGCGAGCAGTGCGGCCGGGCGGTGTGCTGGTTTATGAGACGTTTACGATCGCCCAACGGGAGTTCGGCAGGCCGACGAATCCGGATTTTCTGCTACTCCCGGGCGAGCTGGAAAACCTGTTTGACGATTGGCAAACCCTGTTCAGCTTTGAAGGCATACGGCAGGATCCCACGCGCGCTGTGGCGCAGATCATCGCCAGGAAGCCCAATTAGGAAATGAGACCACACCCTTGCGTCAGTTGAAAATCGCCCCATTGAATTTTGGTCTCGGCCGCAAGCGCTCGAGCCTCCCGTTCGGTTGCGAAGTACAGCGCAGCCGGCGCAAGACGCTGGCGATCTATATCATCCAGGGCAAGGTCGTCGTGCGCTGCCCGATGCGGGCCTCAAGCGGGCAAATTACCACGTTTCTGAACGACAACCGCGAATGGATCGAGGAGCGACTCGCCGAGGAATCACTGAAGCAGAAACAACAGCTGCGGATTGAACGCGGCGCCAAGATCTTCTACCGGGCCAGGGAGCTAAGGATCGTGTTCAAGGAAGGTCGGAAGGAAAGGGTCATGGTTCTGGGCGACAAGTTCATCGTGCAGGGTCACAAACTGACACCTGCCAAGGCTCGGGTGCAGGTCGAGAACTTCCTCATTGCCAAGGCGCAGGACTACATCATCCCACGCGCTCGCGGTCTGGCCCGCTATCTCGGCGTGGACCACAAGCTGAAAGAGATCAAGCTGCGCAAGACGAAATCCAAGTGGGGGCATTGCACCTCGACAGGCATCATCCAGTACAACTATCTGATCATGCTTGCGCCTTACAGCATTATTGACTACATGATCACCCATGAAGTCTGCCACATGCTGCACATGGACCACTCCCAGCGCTTCTGGAACCTGGTGGACTCCCTGTGCCCGAACTCAGAGCACTACATGCTCTGGCTCAAGGAACACGAACACCGCTTCTGGATCTAGAGGATTTCAGCCAGGCCGTCGCCGAGCCAGCTTGGCGGATTCCACCCCCACTACACAGGAGACCTGCACTCATGCGCAAACCGGGAAGGGTGCTGCTGGGAATTGTCATCGTCGTGCTGGGAATCCTGCTGATCCTTCGCGTCACCGGGCTCGAACCAGAATACATGGACTACACCACAGAAGCCTACAACGAACGTGGCCGCATGACATGGCCCGGATTGTGGCTCAAGGGCGAGTTGGTTCGCGAACCAGTGTCCAACTGGGATTGGGTCAGCGCGGTCGACCATCCGGTGCGCGGTAACACAATCATGGTCGAGACACGCACCTGGTATGGCATCCCGTACTCGGTGACGATCCTGCCGACTCCACGAGGTGACAAACTCTATATTGGCGGCAGTGCCAGAGGCGAAAGGTTGGCGAGAGCGTTTCCCCATTACAAGCAATGGTGGTCCAATGTTGAACGCGACCCGCGGGTGCGCATAAAGATTGATGGCAAACTTTATGAGATGACGGCTGTGCTGGTTAGCGATCCGGTGGAACTCGCTGGCATTCTCGGCAGAGACCCGGTGACCAGGACTGTCAATGCGGACGGAACAGAGGAAGTTGTGGCCAAGTGGTATTACTGGCGGGTATATCAACGCAACTTGGCGCAGTATTAGGGGACTTGGAATTACGAGTGACGCCTCCGCCCATTCTTCCCTAGTCAGTAACAGGGACGCTCGTCGCAGGATTTGCGTCATCGCCGGGGTCATGGAAATAGCCGGCAGCAATACTTACCTCCAGCGCAGGACTCGCCTCTGCGATGCAGGCAATTACATGATTGTCAGGATCATCATCGCCGAGAGACACGGGATGTACCGACTCTCCATTTTCAAGCCGCAGGGTCACCGCGAGTCGCTGTGACTCGCCGAGTGCCGCCCCCAGGTGGCCGGTAACGCCGCCCTCCCACGTTAACTGAACTGCCTGTCGGGTTTCCGCAGGGCACTTGCTTTCGAGCCCTGCCGTGTCTGGAGCAAAACGCTCGGCCAATACCAGACTGGGACCGGACTCCAGGGCGGTGACGGTTTCGCTGCTCAGGCCAACCAGTGAGCGACCATCGATGCTCTCGAGTCGATCCACGATAGTAACGCCGATGGGTAGTGCGTCGCCCGGACTGAAACGCCCAATGAGCAGGACCGTTCGCTGCTCCAACGGTTCTACTGCAGGCCGCAAGGTCGCACACAGCGGCGTGACGCGGGCACCCGAACTGAGCGCCACCGAAAAGCCGGTCGCGGCAACGGACTCACTATTGAGTTGTACCGAGAATGTAACTGGCATCCCGTCTTGGCCGGCCTCCGGTGCCAGACCGCATAATCGCGTTGCGAGGGGCGGTAGTGGATCGAGGCCATGGTAGATGGACAGGATACGTGGGTCGCTCTCCGCGCCGTACGCGGCAACACAGAGGCAAAACAGCAGGGTAGTCATAGTGAGTTTCATTGCCCGCAGTATGTCCCGCGCGTTGTGAACAGGCAATGGCCAGAACAGGTTCGTTGAAATCGAATATGGCTGAGGCGTCCCGTAGAATTTCAGCAATGACTTTTTGGGAAGGACGCGTCGCTAAACCCCAGTGACTGGCTTTCTTTCACCTCTTTGCAGCAGGCGCAAGCAGGCTGGCAAGCGCATTCCTGCTGGAATGCGCATTTGACAACAATTAGATCTTAAGCCCACCCAAGCTGCTTTAGAGTGTGACCATCATTCCAGATTTTTGTCATGTGCCGAATTTTGGCACCATCGAATTCCATGACATAAACATAATCGGCGGCGACCTTGTTGTTCGTAGGGGGAACCGGACCCCCTTCGCCCGATTGTGTGCCATGCACTACTGCTACCACAGAAACGGAATTGCGCTGACTATCTGTGGCCAGTGCCTTGATTTCTGGATGCATGTCAGGCACCGGTGTGAACAGTCCATTTAACCACTGTGCATAGGCTTCGATACTCTTTACGTCAGCAAGCAGGTCGGCCTGACAAGAGAAAGTAGCTCCTTCACTGCAATAATTACTGCAAATCTCCCAAGGCTTTCCTCCTTCAAGGTCATTGAAAAAATTCAGAGCAATCTCGGTGATATTCATAGTTTTTATCCTCATTTCCCCAATAGTCGATACTCAGTAGGATTGAAAACAACGTAGTTCCGCTATCCAGCAGAGCGCCTATATTAAAACGTACATTTTAATATATCAAGAAATAATAAAATGATTATTTTATTTGCTTGGAATCAGTTCAGAGCGCGAAGAATGGAATCTCTCAGTGCCGGGATGGCTTTTTTCCCTTTCGGATGACGGCCGTACAATACAAGGCCATGGACAAAACAAGCCAGATAACTCGCGAGCTCTTCCGGATCCTTTTGCGACTGAATGTCCCCTGCTTTCTGGGCATTGGCTATCGCCCGAGCGAGAAGACGCTCCAGGGATTGGCGGAACTGATCCAGCTTCTTTGCCGCTTCGGGCGCAATCGTGTGTATCTGGGAAAGATGATTCATCATCAGACAGCCCCTGTATGTCTTTTTGACAGCGCCGTTGATGACCAATTGCAGAAAACTCTCTATTCCCTGCAAATTGGGATTTTCTGCGAGTGCGTCCAATCGATTAGCAAGGATGTGCTGTCGGTAGTATTCGAGAGAGGCGACAAACAGTCCATCCTTATCGCCAAATTCCTTGTACATGCTCGCCGTGTTAAGACCCGTGGAGTGAACGAGATCGGCGACAGAGCAGGCCTTGTACCCCTTCTGCCAGAAAACGTCGACCGCGTTTCTGAGAACTTCCTCTCTGTCATAGACTTTTGATCTGGGCATGGGCGAATTCTAAAACAAGCATTTTAGTATGTAAACGGGTGGGAGGCGAAGTCAGGAGAAATGGCAACCAGAGGAAAATTCACCGACTCTGGATTTGTCGTGTTTGGGCCCAATGCTTGCGCAACTGACAGACAAGGCGGAATCAATTAGCAACGCGTTCCGAGTGGAACGCTGACAGCCCTGTAACGTCTTCGAAGGACGTGTAAAGGCAGCTAGGTTGTCCGAATCGAACTCTCGACGCCCGTATTTTCAGTCCCGGTGCAATTCACTTCTGCGGAACAGCAAATCCCACACGCCATGTCCCAGCCGTTTGCCGCGTCGTTCGAAATTTGTGCCGGGGCGTTGCGGGTCAGCCCAGTACTGGTCGACTCCCAAGCCGTTCTCAAGACCCGGCGCACACTGCAGGACTTCCATCATGTATTCCGCGTAATGCTGCCAATCCGTGGCCAGATGTATCTCGCCACCAGGTTTGAGCCGGGTGCGAATCAGTTCCATAAAGGCCGGCTGCACGATGCGTCGCTTCTGGTGCTTCTTCTTGGGCCAGGGATCTGGAAAGAAGATCTGCACCCGATCGATTGTCTCTGGGCCAAGTCCCTGCGCCAACACCTCCGTCGCGTCATGACACACGATCCTGAGGTTCGTCAGTCCGTGCTCGACGATGCCATGCAGTAATTTACCGACACCCGGGCGATGCACCTCGATACCAAGATAGTTCACCCCGGGATTGTTGCGCGCCATCTCCAGTAGTGAATCCCCCATTCCGAAACCGATCTCCACGATGAGTTTGCTCTGAGTCGGAAATACGGAGGACAACGGTAATGCCTCGCCGCTGAAGGGCAACACGAAGGCGTCCCAGTGCTCATCGAGAGCCTTGCGCTGGCAGTCGGTCAGGCGTCCGGCTCGAATCACATAGCTGCGAATCGGTCGGCGTTGACCGGTTGAATCGGGCTCGCTCATAGTTGTCGCTCTGGCTTAGAAGAAGGTGCCATCGATTGGCGAAGAGGCGCTCGCATACAGACGACGGGGCATGCGTCCGGCGAGAAAGGCTTCACGACCCGCTTCCACCGCCTTCTTCATAGCCGAAGCCATCAACACCGGCTGCCTGGCCTCAGCAATAGCAGTGTTCATGAGCACACCGTCGCAGCCGAGCTCCATGGCGATGCTGGCATCGGAGGCGGTGCCAACGCCGGCGTCGACGATGATCGGCACTTTGGCATTCTCAAGAATCATACGGATGTTATAGGGATTGCGGATACCGAGTCCGGACCCGATCGGGGCGCCAAGCGGCATTACGGCGACGCAACCAATCTCCTCAAGGCGTTGAGCGATGAGTGGATCGTCGCTGGTGTACACCATGACATCGAAGCCATCCTTCACAAGGATCTCGGCGGCCGCCAGCGTTTCAGTGACGTTGGGATACAGCGTCTTCTGGTCACCGAGCACTTCGAGTTTCACGAGCTTGTGCCCATCCAGCAGCTCGCGCGCCATGCGGCAGGTGCGCACCGCATCCGTGGCGTTGTAGCAACCGGCGGTGTTCGGAAGTATCGTGTACTTTTTGGGAGAGATGACATCGAGCAAGTTGGGTTCGTCGCGGTTCTGTCCGAGATTTACGCGCCGAATGGCGACGGTGACGATCTGGGCGGCACTCGCCTCCAATGCAGCGAGATTCTCCGCAAAATCTTTGTATTTGCCACTGCCGATGATCAAGCGGGACCGATAGTCGATGCCGGCAATCGTGAGTGTGTCTGTTGTTGTCATGGTTACGCTATTCCTGTTTGTCTAACCACCACCGATGGCCTGTACGATCTCGACTGTGTCGCCGTCCTGCAAGAGTTGGGCGGAGAACTGGCTGCGCGGTACGATCTCGCCATTCAGCTCCACGGCGAGTCGCCCGGTACTGCGTTCGAGTTGTTCAAGCAAGTGCTGAACCGAGCTCCCTGTACTCAGTTGCACCGTTTCGCCATTGACCTGTAACCGCATGCCCTGTCTCGTCCTCGTCGTCTAGCGTGGATTCAGTGCAAACCAGGCGAGTGTGCCCCAGCCCGCGAGAAAAGCCAGCCCACCGAGTGGAGTGATTGCGCCCAGCCAGCGCACGCCGGTGAGACTGAGTAAATACAGACTGCCGGAGAAAAGCAGAATACCGGCAAGAAACAGGTAACCGCTGACCTTTGGCAGGCTCGCTGCCGGGTAATTCAGGGTTAACAGGCCAACCCCGAACAGGGCCAGCGCGTGGTACATGTGGTACTGCACACCCGTTTGAAAGGTACTTAGCAGTTCGGCGCTGAGCCGCCCGCGCAGGCCATGTGCGGCGAAGGCGCCGAGCGCGACTGACAAGAAGCCATTGAGGCTGGCCAGCACGAGGAAGAGTTGGGTCATGGTTTGCTCAATTCAGCAGGGGCATTGTTGCCATTTTAATCCAGTCTTGTGACTGGCTCGATGAGGTGGAATTTTAACCTGTCCGGGATGAAAGTGTGGCACAAAAAAAAGCCGCGATGATTCGCGGCTTTTTAGGTGGACGTCGATCAGGCTTCCATGTGGCTCCTGATCTTGTTCATTGCATTCTTCTCAAGCTGTCGTACCCGCTCGGCAGAGATACCGTACTTGTCGGCAAGATCATGCAATGTGGATTTGTCGTCGCTGAGCCAGCGGGCATTCAGAATGTCCTTGCTGCGCTCATCCAGATCAGCCATGGCCAGTTGCAGATTGGTGTTGGTGACTTCTTCCCATTCCGCCTCTTCGATATTACCGGCCAGATCGGAACTCTGATCTTCCAGATAATAAGCCGGGGCGCGATAGGTGGTGTCGTCATCGGCATCCAAATCGCCGTCAAAGGAGGCATCGTAGTTACTCATGCGTCCTTCCATCTGCCGCACGACAGAGGCGTCCACACCCAGATCCTGAGCGAGTGCTTCGGCTTCATCGTTATTCAGCCAGCCGAGCCGCTTCTTGGAGCTGCGCAAGTTGAAGAACAATTTGCGTTGCGCCTTGGTCGTGGCGATTTTCACGATACGCCAGTTGCGCAGAATATACTCATGCATCTCGGCCTTGATCCAGTGCACGGCGAACGACACAAGGCGTACACCCACTTCCGGATTGAAGCGCTTGACGGCCTTCATCAGACCCACGTTGCCTTCCTGGA
>JALRBQ010000015.1 GCA_023257655.1 Pseudomonadales bacterium | reverse complement strand
TGCGTCCGTGCTTGCGATCGATGAAGTCATCGACCATGCCCGACTGCAGAGGTCCGGGCCGGAACAGCGCGACCAGAGCAATGATGTCTTCGAAGCAGTTCGGCAGCAGACGCTTGATCAGATCCTTCATGCCGCGCGATTCGAGCTGGAATACCGCGGTTGTCTCGCCCTTCTGCATCAGACGGAATACGGCCTCGTCGTTCAGAGGCAGGGTCTGAATGTCGATCTTCTGCGCCGCATCAGTCTGGCGATCGTTGATCATCTTCACCGCCCAATCGATTATCGTCAGCGTGCGCAAGCCGAGAAAGTCAAATTTGACGAGTCCGGCAGTCTCCACGTCATTCTTGTCGAACTGGGTTACGACACCCTCGCCCGATTCGTCGCAATAGAGCGGTGTGAAATCAGTGAGACGGGTTGGAGCAATGACCACTCCGCCGGCGTGCTTGCCGACATTGCGGGTGATGCCCTCCAGCTTGTAGGCCATCTCCATGATTTCCTGGGCATCTTCGTCACCAGCCACGAACTCACCCAGCAGAGGCTCGTCCTCGAACGCCTGCTTCAGGGTCATGCCCGGTACAAACGGAATCAACTTGGAAAGCTTGTCCGCGAGGGCATAGGGCTTGCCCTGCACACGCGCGACGTCTCTCACCACGGCCTTTGCCGCCATGGTGCCGAAGGTAATAATCTGGGAGACGGCATCTTTGCCATACAGTTCTGCCACGTGCTGGATGACCCGATCGCGACCCTCCATGCAGAAATCCACGTCGAAGTCAGGCATCGACACCCGTTCCGGATTGAGGAAACGCTCGAACAGCAGGTCGTACTTGAGGGGATCCAGGTCGGTGATGCCGAGAGCATAGGCGACGATGGAGCCAGCACCGGAACCCCGCCCAGGGCCCACGGGTATACCATTCGCCTTCGACCACTGAATGAACTCCATTACGATCAGGAAGTAGCCCGCGAATCCCATCTGGTTGATGATCCCCAGTTCGAATTCGAGACGCTCGGTATAGGGCCGCAGCAAGGCCGGATCGGCTTCTTCGGCATACAAATGGGACAGCCGCTGCTGCAGGCCTTCCACACTCAGTCGGGACAGATAGTCTTCCAGCGCGGACCCATCGGGAACCGGGTAGTTCGGCAACCTGGGGTTGTCCAGGACCAGGGCGAGGTTGCATCGTTTGACGATTTCCCAGGCATTCGCGATAGCCTCCGGGATGTCGACGAACAAGGCGGCCATCTCTTCGCTGCGCTTCAGGTACTGTTGCTCGGTGTAATTATGCGGTCGGCGGGAATCATCCAGGGTGCGGCGCTCGTTGATACAGACGCGAACTTCATGGGCATCGAAATCGTCCTGATGCAGAAAACGTACATCATTCGTCGCCACCACGGGACATCCTGCAGCGAGTGCCAGGGTAACGGCGGCGTCGATGTAATCCTCTTCGTCGGGCTTGCCCACCCGCTGAAGTTCCAGGTAGAAGCTGTCAGGAAACAGTCGCTGCCAATCGGCGAGTAATTGTCTTGCCTGCTCCATCTCATTGGCGAGCAGGGCCGCCCCGATATCGCTGCGCTGGGCGCCGGACAGGGCTATCAAGCCGTCGGTGCGCCCCTGCAGCTTGGCCTTGTGCAGCACCGGGGCACCATGACTGGGATTGTCGGTATACAGTTCCGAGATCAATTGGGTCAGGTTCAGATAGCCCAATTGATTCTTAACCAACAACACCAGATGGGTTTCGCTGCCGCTGTCGTCGTCACGCACCAGGACGTCGCAACCGACCACCGGTTTAATCCCTGTCTTTAAGGCAGCCTTATAGAACTTGATAAGGGCGAACAGATTCGCCTGATCGGTAATGGCGACGGCCGGCATCTGCAACTCCCGCAATCGTTCGCACAAGGGACCGATGGTGATCAGGCCATCGCTGATTGAAAATTCGGTGTGGAGTCGAAGGTGGGCGAACGCTTGAGGTGGGCTGGCTTGAGATGGGCTGGCTTCAGTCATGCGTCGAATAGGGGCCGGTTGGAAAGCGGTGTCACACTATACCCTGTTTCAGCGAAAATTTTTAGTCGAGCTTGCCATCACGCAAGGCACGTGCCACCGGCGCAAAGGAACGACGATGGATGGGACTGGGGCCCAGCGCGGAGAGCGCCGCCACATGCTGCGACGTGGGATAGCCCTTGTGCTGCGCGAATCCATAACCGGGGTAGGCAGCGTCCAGGGCGATCATCTCCCGGTCGCGGGTGACTTTGGCGAGGATGGAGGCGGCGGCTATAGCGGGGACCAGCGAATCCCCTTTTACGACTGCCCGGGAAGGGTACGCCCAACGCGGGCAGCGATTGCCATCGACATAGACGAACTGGGGCTGTACCTGCAGGGCCATGACTGCTCGCTGCATAGCCAGCAGGCTCGCCTGCAGGATATTGAGCGCATCGATTTCTGGGGCGGTGGCACGACCGACGGCACACGCGAGCGTGTGGCTCAGAATCAGCTCATAGCATCGTTCCCGTTGCCGCTCACTGAGTGCCTTGGAATCCGCCAACCCGGCAATGGGCCGTTCGGGATCGAGGATGACGGCGGCCGCCACTACATCGCCAGCGAGCGGCCCCCGCCCCACTTCATCCGCACCGGCACTGAGATGACTTGCCGCCTCAGCATGCAGGGCAAAATGGCTATAGACGGCCTCCGCCGGCATCTAGCGCCTCGCTCCGGTGGCAAGCAGGCCCGCAATGGCCTTGGCTGCCTCCCGGGAGGCATCGCGGCGTAACATGTGATGAATGGTATCGAACTGCGCCAGCACGGTAGCCTGTCCTTCCGGGTGCTGCAAACAGCTGATAATCTCGTCACGCACCCGCGGAACCGTCACGCGCTGCTGGATATACTCGGGAACCAATTGTTTTCCTGCCAGCAAATTCGGCAGCGCCACATAAGGGATCTTCACCATTCTCGAGGCGATCGCATACGTGATCGCCGCCAGTTTATAACAAACAATCATTGGCCTGCGCAGCAGTAGTGTTTCCAGTGTTGCCGTTCCCGATGCCAGCACGACCAGATTGGCGGCACCGATCGCCGCGTGAGAATCATCGACCAGAAAGAACGGATCACCTTCGAAGATCCGCAGTTGTTTTAGCTGGGCGCTGATCTGAAATCGTGCATCAGCGGAACTGCAGGGAATGAGGAATTTGAGTTGCGGACAGGATTGCAGGGTCTCCACCGCTGCAGAGAAGAAAACCGGACCGAGTCGTTTGATCTCACCGGCGCGACTGCCCGGCAACAATGCGACGATTTCACCGTCGTCAGGCAAGCCAAACTGTTCTCGATACTCGCGTCGTCTGTCTTCAAAGCCGATAGTGTCAGCCAGGGGATGTCCGACGCACTGCGCTGCGATACCGTGTTGCTCGTAGATCGCAGTCTCGAAAGGAAACAGGGTCAGCATCAGGTCCACCGCTTGCATGATCTTGTGAATGCGCTTTTCGCGGTACGCCCACACGCTGGGGCTCACATAGTGCACTGTTCTGATGTGCGCAGCGCGTAGAACACGCTCGATGCGGAGGGTGAAATCCGGAGCGTCGATGCCAATGAAGACCAGGGGTGGATGTTGCAGGAAGTAATCCTGCACCCGACGTTTGATCGCCAGCAATTCCGGCAAGCGCCCTAGGGGTTCGACAAACCCCATGACTGACAGCCGCTCCATCGGCGCAAGGGTACGGAAGCCTCGGGCGAGCATGAGAGGACCACCGATGCCGACAAACTCGGCGTCAGGAAAGTGTTTCAGCAGCGCCTGCATCAGGCCCGCACCGAGCATGTCACCGGACTTTTCCCCGACGACAATACCGATGGTTGGACGCTCGCTCATGCAGGAACCTTAAAACCGTGGGAATCGGGGATCTAGCGGTGAATCCCTTTCTCGGATGCTTCCAGTGAATCAATCAGAATCTGCAATGCGTCGCATTCCTGGCGCAATACCCGAATCTGCTCGATCGCCTCTTGCAAGGAGTTATTGCGCAAGAAGATGATCTTGAACGCTTCCCGAATTTTCAAAATCGTTTGCTTGTCAAAGCCACGGCGCTCAAGTCCGATGACATTAACCGCACGCACCGCTGCCGGGGAGCCGCTGACGATCGTGTAGGCTGGCACATCATTGGTGATATGCGTCATTCCGCCCACCATGGCGTGAGCACCGATCTTGAGAAACTGGTTCACACCAGTGAGCCCGCCCAGAATTGCCCAATCGCCTACTTCGACGTGACCCGAGATTCCGGTGTTATTGGCGAATACGGTATTGCTGCCAACCCGGCAATCGTGGGCGATGTGTACATAGGGCATGAGCAGGTTGCCATCGCCAAGGGTTGTGAGCCCTCCACTGACGCCGGTACCCCGGTGCAGATTTACGCCTTCCCGAAGAATATTGTTGTCCCCGATCTCCAGCCAGGTCTCTTCACCCGCAAACTTCTTGTCCGCGGGGTCTTCGCCCACACTGCTGAACTGGTAAATGTGATTGTTCTTGCCGATGCGGGTATTGCAGCGGATGACAACGCTTGACTCGATGACTGTACCAGCCCCAATACTGACATTGGGCCCGATGATCGACCAGGGACCGATACTTACCCCGTTTTCTATCTGGGCACTCGGATCAATTCTGGCTGTGGCATCAATTGACATCCACTTTCCTCTCGGCACACATGATCGTCATCGTTCCCACCAATTCTCCACCCACCGAAGCCTTGCACGCAAACTTGTAAATGCCGCGCTTGTTCGTAACGATTTCAGCTTCCAGTTGCAACTGATCACCAGGAACCACTGGGCGGCGCAGACGCACATCATCGGCACCGACAAAATAATACAGATAGCCATCTTTCGGCTTTTTCTCCTGACTCTTGAATCCAAGCACCCCCGCCGCCTGAGCGAGCGCCTCAATAATCAATACGCCGGGCATGATAGGTTGATTGGGGAAGTGCCCCTGGAAAAAGGGTTCGTTAACTGTGACGTTCTTATAGGCCACAATCGATTTTCCCAACTCCATTTCGACGATGCGATCGACGAGCAGAAAAGGATAACGCTGGGGCAGGTAATCTTTTATCTCTTCTACATTCATTAGCATGATGGTTCTCTAATCCCTTGTGTACGAGTGCTCGGATCGCGCTGGCTTGGTTGTTAGTTTTTATCGTTTGATTTTTCGATTTCTTTCAGGCGGCGGACGATGCTGTCCAACTGCTGGAATCTGACAATATTGCGTTTCCACTCCGAAGTCTTCATATGACCGGTGCCGGAGGAATACATGCCTGGCTCTGTGATCGACTTGCTTACCAGAGACATGGCGCTGACCTGGACCTTGTCGGCTATCGTGATATGGCCAACCGCACCCGAGGCTCCGCCCATAATACAGTATTTTCCTATCGTGACACTGCCCGCAATTGCAGCACAGCCACAGATAATCGTGTGTTCCCCTATCGTGCAGTTATGACCTATCTGCACCTGATTATCGATTTTGACACCATTACCGATGACAGTGTCATCGATTGCGCCGCGGTCGATTGTCGTGCCTGCGCCAATATCGACGTCGTCGCCTATTGTCACGCCGCCTAGTTGGTGAATCTTGATGGAACGCGTGCCGTCAAAAGCGAAACCGAAACCGTCGGCACCGATAACCGCGCCGGAATGTATGATCACATTGGCGCCCAGCTTCACACCATGATAGAGCGTCACACTGCTATAGAGTTTGCAGTTTGCGCCTAGCACGCAATGCTGGCCGATGACCGCGCCGGCGCCGATCTGCGAACCTTCCCCAATCGAGACATTCGCCTCGATTACCGCATTCGCACCCACAGAAACAGAAGCAGCCAAGCGGGCACTGGGATCGATGACTGCTGAGTGATGAACACCCGGTGCTGCGCTGGGCGTGGTATCGAACAATCGCGTCGCACGAGCGAAACAGACGTAGGGATCGTGAGCAATAAGCTTGTTAGCCGGGCAAGATGAGGCAAATTTTTCTTCGATGATAACTGCCGAGGCCTGGGTGCCGGCGAGCTGATCGATATAGGCAGGATTACTTAGAAAACTGAGCTGACCGACTCCGGCATTTGCCAGAGTCCCCAGTCCGTGAATCTCACATTGACCATCGCCAATCAGTTTAGCATCCAGTAAGCCGGCCAGCTCGTCTAGCGTATAGCTTTTATTCTGTGGCACTTGGCACTAACCTGATGCGATTAGATGGTATTAATTGGCGGCTTGCGCCTTTTCGTTCAGTTTGGCAGTCACTTTGGCAGTAATGTCGAGGACAGGTGCGAAGTACGGTGTCGCGTCTGAATTCAGAATCAGATCGTATCCGCCTTCGGCAACGACATCAGTGACGGCCGCGGCGAGCTGCTGCTGCATGCTTTCGAGGAATTGCTGGTTCTTTTCCTGCAATGCCTTTTGCACACGTTCGTTGATCAGTTGTAACTGCACCTGCAAATCCTGGGCATTGGAGTTCATGCGACGGATTTGTTCCTGCGTCATAACCGCGGAATTCTGTTGGTAGTCTTCACGCAGCTTTGTGAGTTGCGCTGTCAACTCACCGGCACGGGCTTCATCGCCGGCAAACTCTTGCTCCAACTCTTCCTGAACGACTTTCGCCGCATCGGAATTAAACAGTGCCTGCAGCGCATTCAACACTCCAATCTTCGTGTCCTGAGCAAGGGTGGCTTGTGAGAACAGCAGCAAAATAACGCAAGCAACCAGAATCTTCATTGTTTTCACGTGTAATCTCCAAAACGATCAAAATAAACCACGACAATCGCAGTGCCGTAATTTGCCAATTCATTCGCGCCGACTCGAAGTATCGGCGGCTTAAAATCCAGTTCCGACTGTAAAGTCGAAGGTCTTGGTGTCGTCACCGTCTTTACCGAACGGCTTGGCCACGTAGAACGTCAACGGACCAAAGGGTGACAGATACGTGACGCTCACACCCGCCGAATACCGAATTTCACCCAAATCGAAGTTTGTGCAGTTCTTCAGCAGCTCCTGCCGCGCTGTGCAATGTGACGAAAATACGTTGCCGGCGTCGACAAAAAGCGCCGATCTGATTCGACTTCGATCCGTGACGAAAGGCAGGGGAAATAGCAGTTCCAGCGTCGCCGTGGTCAATATGTTACCACCAAAACTGTCATAATCCTTATCCAAGTAGAAATTTTCTACCGCCAGCTGCACCGCGGGATTGCCATTTACGTCCAGCACCGGATCACCGTTGGCATCCAGCACCGGGGTGGTCTGGTAACCGAAATCATTGTTATAACCGACTGCGGAACCGTCTTCGCGCCGCAGTATTTCGCCGTTCTCATCCTTCTGGAGTGTCACCCCACCGGTCGTCAGATACCGGGATCCCGGTGTGCTCTGCGGCCCCAGACTGTTCTCCTCGAAACCGCGCACAATACCGGCCGCGCTCAATCCACCGGCGAAGAAATTATTGAAGAACGGCAACTCATCGGTATCTCCATAACCGATGCCGTAACCGAGGTTCGTGCGCAAGGCGACGACCCATTCCCGGCTGGCGCTGATTGGCCAGAAGAATTGACCGGTATAGCTCAACCGGGCGTATTGCAGATCACTGCCCGGTAGGGTGATCTCGACGCCGATGCTGTTGAGATTACCGGCATTTGCCAACTGACCTCGATTCAGCGTGCTGCGATACCAGTTGGTGGAAATCGTGAAATTATCAAACGTGTCGCCAAACCTGTCGACGAACCCCGGTTCTGTGGGTCCATTCAATCGCTCGATAGGTAAATCGAAGACACTGCCAAGCACCGCATCGCGCACCGGACCATCAAAGGCATTCGGGTTTGCCGGTTCGATGATGTAGCTGTCCACGATGTCGAACAGGGTGGGACTGCCCAGGATTTCCTGTACCGAACCAATCCCCGCGCTCAATTCAGTGTGGGTGAATCCGAGATCGAAACCCAAGACCTGAATTTCACTCAAGGGATAGCTGAAGCTCAGCGAGCCGCCATAAGAGGTGGTATTGAAGCTTGATACGTTGAACGGTGAGTCAATTTCCTGGGCGAACAGGTTAAAGCCACGACTCACTCCGTCCGGAGTGAAGAAGGGATCGATGTACTGGAAATTCAGGCCCTTCTGAAACAGACTCTTGTTTATCCCGACAGCCACTGTACGACCGGTTCCGAGGAAGTTCTGAGCCTGCAAGCTCGAACTGATAAAGAAGTCCCCTCCACCGCCTGTGCCCACCTGAAAACTGACCGCTCCGAAATTCTGTTCCGTGACATCGTAATTCACGTCAATCTGGTCTTCGGTACCGGGCACCTCTTCGGTCTCGACTTCAACCGTTTCGAAATAACCCAGACGCTCGAGGCGCACTTTCGATTGTTCGATCTGCAGGCTCGAAGCCGGCGCCGCCTCCAATTGTCGCATCTCGCGTCGAAGTACATCGTCTGCGGTGGAAAGATTGCCGTTGAAATTAATGCGGTTAACGTAGGTGCGATTACCCGGTTCGATGAAGAACGTCACATCGACTGTCTGGTCATCTTCATTGACTTCGGGAACCCCGGTGGCTTCCGCAAAGGCATAGCCGAGATTGCCGAGAAATTGCACCATGACCTCTTCGGTACCCGTGACCAGCCCCTGGGAATAGATTTGACCCGGCCGCACAAAGATCGCGGCACGCAGCAAGGCCTCGGCATCGACGAGATCACCGGCCAGATCGACGTTCTCGACAGTGTATAGCGCTCCCTCATTGACATTGATGGTGATGTAAACGTCCTTGCGATCCGGGGTAATGGAAATCGGAGTGGAATCAACATTGAATTGCACATAGCCATTATCGAGGTAATATGACTCGAGGCGCTCGAGGTCGCCTGAAAACTGCTCCCGGGAATAGCGATCGCGTCGGCTAAGAAACAGATACCAGGGCTTGGTGCCCAGTTCGAACAGGTCGAGCAGCTCTTCGTCGGAGAAGGCGTTATTACCAACGATGTTGATATTGCGAATTCTCGATTCTTCACCCTCGTTGATATCGAGACTGATAGCGACGCGATTACGCGGTAGCTCCTCTACATCGATTTCCACTGACGCACCATAGCGTCCACGTGATGAATACACATCCTGAATGCCCTGCCGGATAGCTTCCAGCGCGGCTCGAGTGAAAATCTGGCCTTCGGCAATGTCTGCCTTGCCCATATTCTCGATGATATCTTCCGTCTTGAGGACCTTGTTACCCTCGATCGTAATTTCTGCGACCGATGGCCGCTCCAGCACGGTGACCACCAATACATTGCCATCGCGAGAAACTTCAATTTCGTCAAAATATTCTGACGCAGACAATTCCCGAATTATGAGGGCCGGCGTTTCGCGTGTGACTTCATCGCCGATGCCGACAGGCAGGAGGTTATAGATTATGCCAGGCGAAATGCGCTGATAGCCGTCGATGATTATGTCGGCAATTGTGAAATTCTGCGCATTGACTGAGCTGGAAAATACGATGCCAACCAGCAAACAAAAAACTGCTTTCTTCATTTTGTCACGGTATCTCTAATTTTTTCTGCTTTGGCGGCGGGCTTGGAATGAATTCTATTTTTATAAAATGCGTGTTACATCGTTGAAGATCGCCAGCACCATGATGCCCGAGATCAACAGTAAACCGAGTTGCAGTCCCCAGGCCTGTATGCGTTCCGGGACAGGGCGTCGAATAACGGCTTCTATCGCGTAATACAACAGGTGCCCTCCATCGAGTACAGGTATCGGCAACAGATTGAGAACCCCTAGCGAGATGCTCAGCAGAGCCAGAAACCCGAGATAGACATCCAAGCCGTAAGTGGCTGTCTCTCCGGCTACCTGCGCAATTGTAATCGGGCCATTGATGTTCTTGACCGAAATCAGGCCAATCACCATCTTCTTGACGGAGTCTAGAACGAATACCGACTTGTTCCACGTCTCCAGCAAGGCTGGCTGAATCGCTGTCAGCGGATTGTAGCGTATCTCCCGGCGCATCTCCGCAGGAATGATATCTGCCAGACTGGTTTCCGCGACATAGGCCCCTATGGATCCGATGGATGAGCCATCTTCGGCTTCGGTCCGCGCGGGTTGGAGCACGAGATTGACAATCAATCCTCCCCGTTCGACAGCGACATCCAGCGGGAGTTCCGGATTTGCGCGAATCACTTCAACCCAATGGCTCCAGCCACGAATTGTTTTTCCTTTCACGGACACTACGCGATCCCCTGCCTGCAGCCCTCCGGCCTCGGCACGTCCATCGGAGGTGACACCGGCGATCAACGCGGGAATTTCAAACTGGATAATGCCGAGATCAGCTACGGGATTCGGCTCTGTGGAATCGCCCATCCAGTCGACGATTGGAATCATCACGTCACGTGTCCCGGCGCGGTTTGCCGGTTTGACGCTCAACTGCACGTTGCCGGTTTCTCCAAGACGCCCCAGCATCTGCAGCGTGACCTGTTGCCAGATGATGGTCGGCTCATTATCCACGGCGAGTATCTCATCACCCGACCGCAGACCCGCCTGCCAGGCCGGCGAATCTTCCACGACACTGTTTATCACAGGCGCAATACCGCTGACGCCGTACCCGATATTGATTATCCAGAAGACGAGTATAGCGAGCAGGAAATTGGCGATGGGGCCAGCGGCGACGATGGCCATGCGCTGCCACAAGGGCTTGTAGGCGAAAGAAAGATGACGCTGCCCGGGATCGATATCGCCACTATCGGCAACGCTCGTGTCTTCCTGGCCCAGCATCTTGACATAGCCACCGAGCGGAATCGGGGCTATCACGTATTCCACACCGTCCCTGCCAATCCAGGTCTTAGCTGCCTTGCCGAAGCCAATCGAGAAGCGCAGGACTTTGACACCACAACGCCGTGCCACCCAGAAATGGCCGAATTCGTGAATCGTCACCAGAATGCCGAGGGTAACAACAAGAGCCAGAACACTGGTTAGAATTTCAAGGATCATGGCGAGTGCACCGCTGCCCCCAGTCTAGCGGGGTTTAGCGGCAAAATTCCTTTGTTATCAGTTCGTTAGCTATATTTCTTGCGTGCGTGTCGATGTCCCGAATAATAGCCAGACTTGGCGTTGATTCACAAGGTATTTTCGCCATGACGGCGGCAATAAGCCGTGGAATCTGGGGAAAGCCGATTTTGCCGTCGAGGAAGGCGGCAACCGCCTCCTCGTTTGCGGCATTCAATACCGCCGGTGCCGTGCCCTTCTGGTGTGCCGCCTCCATCCCCAATGACAGACACGGAAACTTCGCCGTATCCGGCGCCACAAACTCGAGTTTCTGCACCTGCACCAGATCCAGCGGCGGCGCTCCGGAGGGTAGCCGTTCCGGCCAGCCGAGGCCGAAAGAGATCGGAATTCGCATATCGGGATTACCGAGCTGAGCCAACACTGACCCGTCGTTAAAATGCACCATGGAGTGAATAACACTCTGCGGATGCACCACGACCTCGATTTGCTGCGGCTGTAGCCCGAACAGATAACAGGCTTCGATGAATTCGAGCCCCTTATTCATGAGTGTCGCCGAATCCACCGATATCTTGCGCCCCATGCTCCATTTAGGGTGCTGGCAGGCCTCGGCCGGGGTGATGGCTTCGAAGTCAGTACTGTCTCGATGCAGAAACGGCCCTCCCGAAGCGGTGAGCACCAGCTTGGTGACGCTGCGCATCTGCGCCGCATCAAGTCCCGCGGTGGCGAGCGGCAGACACTGGAAGATGGCATTGTGTTCGCTGTCGATGGGAATAATGGGAGCACCGGATTCAGTCGCAGCCTGCATAAGCAACTCACCTGTCATAACGAGGGCTTCCTTGTTCGCCAGCAGTAATCGCTTGCCCGCTCGCACGGCGGCGAGCGTTGATTCCAGTCCGGCTGCACCGACGATCGCCGCCATGACAATTTGCACCCGATCGTCACTGGCAACAGTACATAACGCATCGGCACCACTCAGCAGTTGGGTATCGGTATCGGCGTCGGCGAGTTTGAGCGACATCGCCTCGGCAGCCTGGGCATCAGTCACGACGACATAACGTGGCTGATAGCGCAGACATTGATCGAACAGCAAATCGATATTGCGCTGCGCACTCAGTGCAAAGACGTGCAGATGCGGATTCAGATCGAGTACCGCCAGAGTGCTCCGCCCTATCGAACCGGTGGAGCCCAGAATTGTGATTGCGGTCTTCGTCATTGCGTCCAACCCTGTGCCAATAGCAGCATCAGCAGTAGCACGTAGATGGGAGTGGCCGCCATCAAACCATCGATGCGATCGAGAATACCGCCATGACCTGGTAGCATTTTGCCGCTGTCCTTGATGGATTGATTACGCTTGAGCATGCTCTCCAACAAATCACCGACGACACTGAGTACGGTGACGAGCGTCGTCATCAACAACAAAGCCAGAATTTGCAGCATCAGCAGCGCTTTCAGTTGCGAGTGCAATAACCAGATGAGGCCGCTACCAACGATGGCACAGGCGATCAGCCCACCCCACACACCTTCCCAGGATTTCTTGGGACTGAGCGCTGGAGCGAGCTTGTGCCGTCCGAAATTGGTGCCGGCGAAAAAAGCACCAATATCCACGGCGGCGACGAGCACGACCAGCGCCAATAGAAAATATCCTTCAGTCTGCATGTATTTCAGTTGCACAAGCCCAACCCAGGTCGGGATCAACGAAAAAATACCCATGCTCGCGATTCTGGATGCATCATTCCACAGACTCTTGTTTCCGGGATAGCCACGCAATACGAACAGCGACAGACACCAGAACACCAGCCCCAAAATCAGAATCATCGATACACGCAGCGTATCCAGCGTTACGGCATCGCGGCTGATCCCAAGCAAGGGAAACAGGCCCGCCAACATCATCGCGATCGTGGCGCAATAAGTGAGTCTGGATCGCCAGCCGACCAGCCCGATGAGCCCGCCCCATTCCCAAGCGGCAAGCAATACAACAGGCATCAGGACCAGCGCAAAATAAAAAGGCTGCAGGAGCGTAGTGGCAGCAATGAGGGCGAGCGCCAACAGGATTGCAGTAATGATGCGCTGCTTAAGCACGCGATTCATCCGAATGATTGTCAGCTTCGTGACCGCCAAAGCGGCGTTGGCGTGAAGCGAAATCCTCCAGGGCAAGCGCGAATTCGCGATCGTCGAAATCCGGCCAGTAACAATCGGTAAAGTACAATTCGGTATAGGCAAATTGCCATAACAGGAAGTTGCTGATGCGATGTTCGCCGCCGGTGCGGATGCAGAGATCGGGGTCAGGGTAGCCGCTGAGACTGGTGTAACGGTGGAGTAATTCGGTGTCGATTTCGGCGCTCTTCAGTTCGCCCTTCTCGACAGCTCCGGCGAGGCTACGCGCCGCATTGGTGATATCCCAGCGCCCGCCGTAGTCCGCGGCCACGATCACCGTGGTGCCGGTATTGGCTTCAGTCAACAGTTCCACCTCGCGCATATTGTCCTGCAGTTTCTGGGAGAAACTGTGGCGATTGCCAATGAAGCGCAGGCGCACATTATTTCTGTGTAACTGATTGATTTCATTGCGCTTTAAGACTGATAGAAAGAGCGCCATGAGGCCCTTCACTTCTTTGGCCGGACGCAGCCAGTTCTCGCTGCTGAAGGCAAACAGGGTGAGGTATTTGATGTTGCGGCTGACACAAGAATTGACAATTTCGCGCGCGACTTGCGCCCCGTAGCGATGTCCGGATTTGGATGGCAAATTCCGCGCCTTCGCCCAGCGATTATTGCCATCCATGATGATCGCGACATGCCGCGGAAGTTGTGCGCTGGATTCAGAGGTCATGACTTATTGTATCCGCATCGCCGGGACTACCTGTAGCTCTCAGGGGGCACAGGCTAGATGGAGAGCAAATCGGATTCTTTGACCTGATACGCCGCTTCGACAGCAGCAATGTATTTATCCGTCAGCTTCTGAATTTGGTCCTCCGCCCGACGGTGATCGTCCTCACTGATTTCCTTGGCTTTTTCCAGTTCTTTCAGATCAGAATTCGCGTCGCGACGAATATTGCGAATGGCAACGCGGGCATTTTCAGCCTCGTTCTTCGCCTGTTTCGTGTATTCCTTGCGCGTTTCCTCGGTGAGGGCGGGCATCGGTACGCGGATGGTATCGCCGTTATTGGAAGGGTTCAGACCGAGGTCTGAGCGCATAATTGCTTTCTCGATGTCGGAGATCAATTTCTTTTCCCAGGGGGAGATCAGCAACGAGCGGCCTTCCTCGACATTGATGTTAGCCAACTGATTCAGGGGAGTATCCGAGCCGTAATAAGGCACCATGACACTGTCGAGGATACTGGGATGGGCGCGACCGGTCCGGATCCGCTTGAATGCCTCGTCCAGTGACGCGACACTCTTTTGCATGCGCTCATCCGCGTCAGCAATGATTTCTTTCATCATAATCTATTCCCTCAGTATGAAGTCGGACCGGCACTGCGATAGCTTATTGAATCAGAGTGCCATCCTGCTTGCCCAGCACATTGTCCAGCAGCGCACCGGGTCTGTTCATATTAAATACCTTGATGGGTATCTCGTGATCCCGACTCAGGCAGATGGCCGTTAAATCCATTACCCCCAGCTTCTTCTCAATCACCTCATCGTATGTGAGTGTGTCGAATTTTACCGCGGTCGGATCCTTGTTCGGGTCAGCCGAGTAGACACCATCTACCTTGGTTGCCTTCAGAATCAGATCGGCATCGATCTCAATGCCGCGCAGACAAGCCGCCGAATCCGTTGTGAAAAACGGATTTCCGGTTCCGGCTGAAAAAATAACGACATCGTTTGATTTCAGATGGCGAATCGCGGTGCGGCGATCGTAGTGCTCCACAACACCGCTCATGGGGATTGCGGACATCACCCGCGTCGAGATATTAGCACGTTCGAGCGCATCTCGCATCGCGAGCGCGTTCATCACGGTGGCGAGCATTCCCATGTGATCGCCGGTGACACGTTCCATGCCTGCTTCATGCAGAGCCGCACCACGGAACAGATTGCCACCGCCGATGACCATACCTACCTGAACACCAAGCCCAATCAACTGACCGACCTCGACCGCCATACGATCCAGCACCTTGGGGTCAATCCCGAAATCCGCATCGCCAGTGAGAGCTTCACCACTGAGTTTAAGCAGAATCCGATTGTACTTGCGTTCCTGTTTCGGCATGTTGAGATCTCTGGTTGAAGTTTAGCCTCGTGCTTGCGCGGCGACTTCGGCTGCGAAGTCTACCTCTTCCTTCTCAATGCCTTCGCCAACTTCAAAACGCACAAAGCTGACAACATCGGCGCCGGCGTCTTTCAGCAGCTCAGAAATCTTCTGCTCAGGATTCTTGACGAACTCCTGATCCAGCAGGCTGACTTCGGCGACAAACTTGCGCAGACGACCGCTGATCATTTTCTCGATGATCTCTTCCGGTTTGCCACTCTCGCGTGCCTGGGCTGAATAAATCTCGGATTCCTTCGCGAGCACTTCTTCCGGCACATCCTCGGCACGAACCACCATCGGATTGACGGCGGCGATATGCATGGCGATATCACGAGCCAGTGATTCATCACCACCTTTCAGTGAGACCAGCACGGCAATCTTGTTGTTGCTGTGGACATAGCCGTCGATGATGCCGTTGCTGGCATTATCCACCTGCAGGCGGCTGACGCGGCGCAGATTGATGTTCTCTCCGATCTTCTGCACGAGAGCCTGGCGGGCGTCTTCCATGCCTGCGGATAGCAACGCTTCAACATCGGCATCTTTATTGGCGTAGGCCTGATCCAGCACGAGCTTGGCAAAATTCAGGAAATTCTCATCGCGTGCCGCAAAATCGGTTTCGCTGTTCACTTCGATCAATACACCGTAGTTACCTTCTTCGGCGATGCGAGTCATTACGACTCCTTCACGCGCAACCCGGCTAGCCTTCTTCTCGGCTTTCAGACCGCTGGCCTTGCGAAGATCATCGATTGCCTTCTCCATGTCACCGTCGGCACCCGCCAACGCTTTCTTGCAGTCCATCATGCCAAGGCCGGTTCTTTCGCGTAATTCCTTGACCATGTTTGCAGTAATATTTGCCATCTGAATTGCCTCTGTACCATACATTACGAAGCGCGCTGCACTTCGACTAATTCATTTTAAAAAAAGGGGGCTACTCGCCCCCTTTTTGATTAAGTCCTATTTAGCCCAATAGAAAGGGGTTTGGCGTAAAGTCGCTCGCCAGTTGCTCAGGATTCAGCGTCCGCCTTTTTCTTGGCAGGCGCTTTCTTCACGGCAACTTTCTTCTTCGCCGGAGCCTTCTTGGCAGCTACCTTGGCCTTGGCCGGAGCAGCCGGCGCTGCCTTGGCAGCGGGTTTTGCTTCCGCTTCAGCAGAGTCAGCTGATGCTTCTGCTACCGGAGCAGGAGCCTTCGGTGCGGCGGCTTTGGCGGCGGGTGCTTTAACTTCAGCCACGACTTCATCGGTGTCTTCGATCTCGATGAATTCATTGCTGCCACCAGCGGGACCACTGCGAGCACGGCCTTCCAGACAGGCATCGGCAACAGCAGCAGCGTACAACTGAATTGCACGAATCGCGTCGTCATTGCCCGGAATGATGTAGTTCACGCCATCGGGATCACTGTTAGTGTCGACGACACCGATAACCGGAATCTTCAGGTTGTTCGCTTCACTGACTGCAATACGTTCGTGATCGACGTCGATGACAAACAGCGCATCGGGCAGACCACCCATTTCCTTGATACCACCGATGCTGCGCTCGAGCTTCTCTTTCTGCCGCGTCAACATGAGCGCTTCTTTCTTGGTCAGACGCTTGAAGGTGCCATCTGCTTCTTTCGTTTCAAGTTCTTTCAGACGCTTGATCGAACCACGGATGGTCTTGTAGTTGGTCAGCATTCCGCCGAGCCAGCGGTGGTTGACGAAAGGCATGCCGGCACGCTCAGCTTCCTGGCGAATGATCTTCGACGCCGCTCGCTTGGTGCCAACGAACAGAATTTTCTTTTTCCTGTCCGCGAGACTCGCCACTTCTTCCAGTGCGGAATTCATGGCCGGAACAGTGTGTTCGAGGTTGATAATGTGGATTTTGTTGCGAGCCCCGAAAATATAAGGCTCCATTTTTGGATTCCAGTAGCGACACTGGTGCCCGAAATGCACTCCTGCGCGGAGCATTTCTTTCATGCTTACGTTCATGTTCAATCCTTCAGTGCGGGTTAGGCCTCCATACACCCCATGGATCAACCCTGGCGACACCTTCGTGAGAAGTTGAGGCGAGGGCACCCAGACCACATGTGCCGGTGTATGTGTGACGGTTAAGTGTTAAGTTTAAGTGGCTCCGGGCTGCGCAAATCTTCCGCTTCCAGAGCGCGCCGCTTTATACCACAATCCGGGCGCCACTGAAAGAACTCGCCACCAAAATCCCTGCAATTCCCCGGTTTTACCCCGCTTCGCGCCCCCAAGCCCCTGCTTCTCCCCAGGAATAGCGGGCATTGACACTCCGATCCCTCCCCAACTCTCCCTGAATCTCCCTGAATCCCCTGAGCTCACTGCCCGACCCTGTTCCTGAGCCGGGTCCTGCTTTACAATACCCTGCTTTTGCCACACCCCGAAATTCCTGCGGTAGCAGCCAGATTTAACTATGACGATTCACCTGAAATCAGCCGCCGACATCGACAAAATGCGCGTGGTCGGCAGACTTGCCGCCGAAGTCCTGGAGATGATCGGACCCCACGTTCAGCCGGGTATCAGCACCGGCGAGCTCGACCGTATCTGCCATGACTATATCGTCAACACTCAAAAGGCGATTCCGGCGCCTCTGAACTACAACGGCTTCCCCAAGTCCATCTGCACGTCGGTGAATCACGTTATCTGCCACGGTATTCCGAGTGACGGCAAAATCCTGAAGTCCGGTGACATCATCAACGTCGATGTTACTGTGCTGAAGGACGGCTTCCATGGCGATACCAGCAAGATGTTTTGTGTCGGCGAGGTAGCCGATCACGCCAAGCGCTTGATACGCACCAGCCAGGAATGCCTGTACAAGGCGATCGCGATTGTAAAACCCGGCACAACCTTGGGTGATATCGGCCACGTCATTCAGCAACATGGCGAGGCTCAAAATTATTCGATCGTACGCGAATATTGCGGTCATGGAATTGGCCGTATCTTCCATGAAGAGCCCCAGGTTCTGCACTATGGGCAGCCCGGCATGGGATTACGCCTGGTGGCAGGCATGACCTTCACGATCGAGCCCATGCTCAATGCCGGCTCGCGCTTGACCAAACTGTCGAAAAAGGACGGCTGGACGGTAACTACGAAAGACCATCGCCTCTCCGCACAGTGGGAGCATACGCTGGCGGTGACCGAAGATGGCTGTGAAGTATTGACGAAGCGCTCCGACGAAGCCTTGTGATCGAAGATACCCTCTCTATAGAAGGCACCTACTCTACTGCCGAGATCAAGCCTGACAGTACCCTGCTCGACGTTGCCGCTCTGGAGGCCTCGCTCGCGACGGCCACTTTCAAGATTCCCCTGGTGAAGAAAGCCATCGCGGACAGCAGCGCCCTTCTCGACGCTCGCTACAAGGCCAATCAGAACATCACTGACATCGTCACTGGTCGCGCCTGGGTTATCGACCAGATTCTGCGTCTGGCCTGGCAGCAACAAAACTGGCCCGACAGCAAGGACATCAGTCTTGTGGCTGTTGGTGGTTACGGCCGGGGGGAGTTGCTCCCGCATTCTGACATCGACATCCTGATCCTGACGCGCAAGAACCGAAACCGGCAATATAAAGATGTCATCAGCCGGTTCCTGACGTTTCTGTGGGACATCGGCCTCGAGATCGGCCAGAGTGTGCGCTCGATCAAGCAGTGCAAACAGGAAGCCAGTAACGATATCACAGTCGCTACGGCGCTCATGGAGTCACGTACCCTGATCGGTCCGCCAGAACTGCAGGCAGAGATGCTGGCGCTCACCAACGGCAAGCGTGTGTGGCCAATGAAGAAATTCCTCAGCGCGAAAGTTGAGGAGCAACAGGCCCGGCATAACAAGTATCACGACATCGATTACGCCCTGGAACCCAATGTCAAGACCTCCCCCGGTGGCTTGCGGGACATCCAGACGATCGCCTGGGTAGCTAAGCGGCATTACGGCGCCAGCACTTTCAAGGATCTCGTCAAGCTCGGCTTTCTGAAAGACTCCGAAGAGATAATGATCAACAAGGGCCTGCAATTCCTCTGGAAATTACGCTATGGCCTGCATCTGCTCGAAGGGCGGCGCGAAGACCGGCTGCTGTTCGACAAGCAACGGGAACTCGCAAAGTTGTTCGGTTATGAGGATGACCCGAAGAGTCTCGGCGTCGAGAAATTGATGAAGCAGTATTACCGTGTCGTCGCCAACCTGCGGGAGCTGAATGATATGCTGCTGCAACATCTCGATGAGGCTATTCTGCGCGCGGACGAACGTACCCGCATTACACCACTGAATAACCGTTTCCAGATTCATAACGGGTATATCGAGGTTATTTCTGCCGACGTTTTCAAGCGTTATCCCTCTGCCCTCCTCGAATTGTTTGTGCTGATGGCGCAGAACCCGCAAATTGAGGGAATACGCGCTGCCACGATTCGATTGCTGCGTGAGAACCGTCGCCTGATTGACGAAGAATTCCGATTCGATATCCGTAACGTCACACTGTTCATGGAACTGCTGCGCTCGCCCCACAAGATGACGCTGCAACTTCGACGCATGGCACGCTACGGCATACTTGGACGCTACCTGCCCGAGTTTGGGCAGATCATGGGTCAGATGCAGCACGATCTGTTCCATATCTATACCGTGGATGCACATACGCTGCAGGTGGTGGAGAATATGCGCAAATTTCTCTACCCGGGTGCCGAAGCAGATTATCCGGTGGCGGCGCACATCGCCCACAATTTGCCAAAGGTCGAATTGCTGTACATCGCCGGCCTCTATCATGACATCGCCAAGGGTCGCGGCGGCGATCACTCCAGTCTTGGTAAAATTGACGCCATAAATTTTTGTCAGCGCCATCGCCTCAGCACCTGGGATGCCAATCTGGTAGCCTGGCTCGTCGACAAGCACCTGTTCATGTCGATGACCGCCCAGCGCAAGGACATCAGCGATCCCGATGTCATTCATGAATTCGCCACGGCGATGGGCGACAAGCTGCATCTGGATTATCTGTATGCGATGACGGTTGCCGATATCCGTGCGACAAATCCTGAATTATGGAATACCTGGCGCGCTGCGCTCATGAAACAACTCTATCTGAATACGAAACGTGCCCTGCGACTCGGTCTGGAAAATCCGGTGGATCGCGAGGAGCGTATCGCCGACAAGAAACAGAATGCCCTGACGAAACTGTTGGATCGCGGCCTCTCCGAGAGCCAGATTCGCAGAGTCTGGGAAACGGCGGCAGACGAATATTTTCTGCGTGAGTCGGCGGCAAATATCGTCTGGCACACGGAAGCAATCGCCACCTTCACCGGCGAGGGACCTCTCGTTTCGATTAATGAGTACGCCGACAAACACACCGCCGCGGCAACCCAGGTTTTCATCTACACGACGAACACTGATTTCTTGTTTGCCAATAGCACCGCTGCGTTCGAGAAATTGAATCTCAACATCCAGGGTGCTCGCATCTTTACCTCGGCCAATGACTACTGCATGGACACCTATACATTGCTGGAAGACTCCGGGCGACCTGTCGGCAACAACCCGCGGCGTCTGAATGAGATCTGCAAGGTAGTCACCGAGTACCTGAGCCAGGGCAATAAACCTGTCGCACCGTTGCACTTCCGACAGAGTCGCAAGGAAAAGTACTTCGCCCACCGCGTCGAAACCAACTGGGTGAATACACCAGGCAAGCCCTATTCGACGCTGGAAATCAATTGCCCAGACCAGCCCGGAATTCTGGCTTGTGTCGGCAAGATATTTGCTGATAATGACATCAGTCTACGCGATGCCCGCATCACAACGCTGGGTGAGCGTGTAGAAGACCTGTTCTTCGTCACCGATCGTCGCGGACAAGTCATCAACGACCCGGCGCGCATCGAAAAACTGCAATCCGAGATCAAGTCGCAGCTCCAGGAACGACTGGCAGCCTGATTCACAGCAAGGGACTCATGCTCACAATCTACGGCATACCAAATTGCGACACGATCAAGAAAACGCGTCGCTGGCTCGAAGCAAACGGCGTTGAGTATGCGTTTCACGATTACAAGAAGGCAGGCTGTCCGCCCGCGTTGGCTCGTCGGTTTCTGCAAGCATTGGGCAGCGAGCAACTCATCAATACCCGTGGCACTACTTGGCGCAACTTGCCGGAATCGGTACGCAATACCGTTTCTCCCGCAACCGCAGCCAACCTGATGAGCGAACACCCGTCGCTGATTCGCCGCCCGATCATTGATGCCGACGGCGTCTGGCTCGCCGGGTTTAACGAAGCAGAATTGCGCGGTGTGCTGCACCGCAATTGAATACACCAGAGGAAACATGCGCATGAGCGATACCGGTCTCCACAGCTTTGCTTTCGGGCTTGCAACCACAAATTCTGCCGGGGAAATTATCGAAGTCTACTATCCCTCACCTTGCCTGCATCCGGACCCTGCTCTCGCATCCGGGCTGCTCAAAGCTTGTAACGTGCAAGCCGGCACCAACGCCGATGTCACGGTCTCAGCTGAGCTCGCTGCAACGCTGGCGCAGTCATTGGCTACAGTGGGACAGTCTGCACTCGCGGAAGAGTTGAAGGCTCTCCTCGCCAGCAAACGGCTGGTCGTGCTGTGCCTCATCGGCAAAGATGCGCCTTTGCGCTCCATTCCAGAGGCTTATCTCAAGCTGCATCTGCTCTCCCATCGATTGACACTGCCCCACTCACTGAACCTGACCGGCATGTTTGGCGTTTTGCGCAATGTGGCGTGGACCAACGAAGGTGCCATCGACTTGCCCGATCTGCCCGGACGACAACTGCAAGCGCGCTCTCAAGGACGCGTACTTGAAGTCATGTCAGTAGACAAGTTCCCGAAAATGAGTAACTACGTCGTCCCTGCCGGTGTACGCATCGCACATACCGCGCGCGTCCGCCTCGGGGCCTACCTCGGTGCTGGCACCACCATCATGCACGAAGGCTTCGTGAATTTTAATGCCGGCACCCTGGGTGCGGCGATGATCGAGGGTCGCATCTCTGCCGGCGTAGTAGTGGGTGAAAACAGTGATCTCGGTGGTGGTTGCAGCACTATGGGAACATTGTCTGGGGGCGGCACCGAAATCATCTCGGTTGGAAAGAATTGCCTGATTGGTGCCAATGCCGGAATCGGATTCCCGCTGGCTGATGGCTGCATTGTCGAAGCCGGACTCTATGTGACCGCAGGGACCAAGGTCAGCGTGCTCAATCAGTCAGGTCAGACAGTGAAGGCCGTGAAAGCAAAGGAACTTTCGAAAACCGAGAACATACTCTTTCGCCGCAACTCGATGACCGGTGCCGTCGAGTGTGTGCCGCTCAAACACAATATCAGCCTGAACGAAGAACTGCACAGCCACAACTAGCCACCGCTTACCACCAATCCGGGATTTGCTATGAGCGCTACACTCGAACTCACACGACGCCTCATCGCCCTGCCCTCGATTACACCCGAGGACGCAGGATGCCAGGCGTTGCTCGGCGCCACCTTGTCTGAATTGGGATTCAGAGTCGAGACACTGCAATTCGGCGAGGTTACGAATCTGTGGGCTGTCTGGGGTGAGCGTGGGCCACTTTTCGTTTTTGCCGGCCACACCGATGTAGTTCCCCCAGGCAATACCGCCGATTGGCGCAGCGATCCGTTCGAGCCATGCGAACGCGATGGTTATTTATTTGGACGCGGGGCGGCAGATATGAAAGGCAGCCTCGCCGCCATGCTGACCGCCACTTCCGCGTTCCTAGGCGCCCATCAACCCCATGCGCGCATCGGCTTTCTTATTACGAGCGATGAGGAAGGCAGTGCTGTGGATGGTACGCGACGGGTGATGGCTGAATTACAGCGTCGTGGCGAACAGATCGACTATTGCCTCGTGGGTGAGCCCAGCAGTTCGCAGGCTGTTGGTGACACCATCAAGATCGGGCGGCGTGGTTCGCTCAGCGGTCGCATGCGTGTAAAAGGCATCCAGGGTCATGTCGCCTATCCGCACCTTGCGGATAATCCCATCCACAAGGCCCTACCGGCCCTTGCAGCACTCAGTACCGAAGTCTGGGACAACGGCAATGCTGCATTTCCGGCTACCAGCTTTCAGATCTCCAATATCAACGCCGGTACCGGTGCCAACAATGTGATACCCGAAACCCTTACCCTGGATTTCAATCTCCGGTATTCCACCGAATTGGATGCCGAGACCATCAAGTCCCGTGTGGTTGCGATCCTGAAAAACTTCGCACTCGATTACACGATCGATTGGCATCTGTCAGGAGAGCCTTTCCTGACCGAAGACGGCACCTTGATCAAGGCGGTAGAACATGCCATCGCTGCCGTCACGGGCAGTGCCCCGGAACGCTCTACCGCCGGCGGCACCTCGGATGGCCGCTTCATCGCTCCCACCGGCGCCGAAGTCGTCGAGCTGGGCCCTTGCAATGCGACCATTCACAAGATCGACGAGTGCGTGCGGATTGCGGATCTGGAGCGACTGGCAGAAATCTACCAACGCCTGCTGGAACAGGTGCTGCTGCAGCGGCTGTAACGACTCATCCCTGCGTCAGGTAAACATCATAGCGATTGCTGCTGCCCTTGAATTCAATGTCAGGCTTCTGTTGAGCGAGCCAGGGCGATAACTTCGCCCGCTTGACGACAACTCTTCTCCGCGCATGCTGTCGAGCCAGCGTTAACAGTCGCCCTTCATCCCCCGCCGACTCTTCGAGCAGCTGCTGTAACAAAAACATGTCTTTCTTGGCCCGCGCCTGCTTGGAGGTGGCAGGGAACATAGGATCAACATAGACGACATCGAATTGTGGCAAGTTCTGAGACAGTGCTTCGAAGGCCCCCAAATACAATCGCATACCGCTCCCGTCGTCACTGCCAAAACGCCGCTGCAGCGCATCCTGTAGCAGTGCATGAACGATCGGATCGCGCTCTACCATGCAGATGTCAGCACCAGCCTGCGCGAGTAGCCAAGCGTCTTTTCCCAGTCCGGCTGTCGTGTCGAGTACCGTCACCCTGGCACCACGCTTGAGGCCAGCGGCACGACACAAATTCTGCTGTAGCAGATTGTCTCCGGTGCGGCGCAATAACTGCGGCTGGTCGAAATCAATCCGCAAGCCGCCAGGTGCTTTTGCCGCGTGCTGATACAGGGTGAGCCCTGCCGCCTCATAGCGCAGGAAAAAGGCTGCCGTATCTGGTAGCGGATCAGTCGCTGCGATGAGCGGAATCTGGAGCTGGTCCGCACCACGTCGTTCTCTCTGCTCAGGCTCGGTGCCTGACATCCAGATTACAATTCGAGAGGCGTGACCCATGCCATCGGACCTTACACGAGATAAATGCCGAACAGAGCCACGCCCAGGGCTATTCGGTAAATCACGAAGGGCAGAAATCCGATCCGGTCGATCAGTCGCAGAAACACATGGATGCAGCAGAACGCCACAACCCCGGACAGCAACGTAGCGTACAGCAAGCCTGCCCACGCCAGTTCGGATTCTGCACCCATTAATTCAGTCGTTTTCAGCAAACCCGTCGCGAAAATTATCGGGATGCTCAAGAGAAATGAGAAACGCGCCGCCGCAGCGCGGGTGAGGTTACAAAACAGGCCTGCAGTCATCGTGACACCGGAGCGGGAAGTTCCTGGAATCAACGCCAACACCTGCGCCAAGCCAATGAGTAAGGCCGTACGCCAGTTCAGGCTCGTAATTGGCGACGATTGCGTGCCCTGGCGCTCACTGGCGTAAAGCAGCAAGGCAAACAGAATTGACGTCGTGGCAATAACAGGTAGCGAGCGCGCATAGGCTTCGACGTAATCATTCAATAACAGGCCGGCGAGACCAGCCGGAATAGTTCCCAGAATGATGAGCCAGGCGAGCCGGGCATCATCACCACCCTTGCGGCGTAGCAGACTGAAACACCATGCCAGCAACAACCTCAGCAGATCCCGTCGAAAGTAGAAGATGATCGCACTGAGGCTGCCCATATGGACAGCGACATCGAAGTTCAGTCCTTGATCCGGCCAATCCAGCAGCAAGCTGGGTAATAGCAGATGGCCCGACGAAGACACCGGCAGGAATTCTGTCAAACCCTGAATGATGGCGAGGACAGTGATTTGTATTGTGTCGATTGCCACCGATCAGCTCGCGTACAGCATGTTTTCTTTCACATAGTTGGGAGTAGCCAGTTCCGCGACAACAGCCTCACCCAGTGCGAGTCGCAACAAGGCGAATTGCACAAATTCGGACAAATTCAACTCAGGATCGACTGCTGCTGCGTCCGCAATATCCAACCTGAGCGCTGTAGCCATCTCGTCTCGTCGCTCCCAACCATCCCCAACCAGCACGAAATTCGTTGCTGTGCCACTTTGCGAATCCAGCACCAGCGCAGCGGGCTCGGCTACTTGTTCCTGGCCTGACAATTCGACGCCTTGCCTGCTGGAACGCCGGTAGCGGGCAAAATACACTTCCTCGTCTCTCGCTTTGACACTCACGAGCGCCTCCTGTGCATCCATCGCTTGCAGGGCGCTGTACGCCATCACAGCCAGTGTAGAAAGGGGCAGTACCGGCGTCCCGTTCGCCAAACCAAGGCCCTGGGCGATACCGATACCGATGCGGATTCCAGTGAATGATCCAGGACCCGCCAGAACTGCTATTGCCTCCAATTGCGGCAAGCCAATTGCCGCCTCAGTAAGCAAATCTTCGATCATGGGGAGCACAGATTGAGCGGCGTGTCTGGCAGTGGATGTAGAGCGGAACAATACCTTGTCGGCGGCCGCGAGGGCGACTGCACAGTTGGCTGACGCGGTATCAATAGCGAGAAGATTCGGCATCGTCACCAGGCACCAGATCTGAGGATTACAGTCACATTAAGTAAAAATCCCCCTTGACCAGATCAAAGGGGATTCACAAGTTTCGGGGAGTAAACATCCACCACCTGTAAGCGGACAACAGATGGTGGATGCCTGGCTAAAGTCATTCCCTGGATAACAGGAATTACTTTTTCTTACGCGCCGCAGGCTTCTTCTTTGCCGGCGCCTTACGCTTCGCAGCTTTTTTCTTCGCTACCTTCTTCTTGGCCGCCTTTTTGGGTGCCGCCTTCTTGCGGGCTACCTTCTTCTTCGCAGCCTTCTTCGGAGCCTTCTTGGCAGCTTTTTTCTTGGCGACTTTCTTCTTCGCTACCTTCTTCTTAGCGACTTTCTTCTTCGCGACCTTCTTGGGCGCTGCTTTCTTGGCAGCTGACTTCTTCGCGACCTTCTTCTTGGCTGCTTTTTTCTTGACTACTTTTTTCTTTGCGGCCTTTTTAGGGGCGGCTTTCTTTTTCGCAACCTTATTCTTGGCTGCCTTTTTAGGGGCGGCCTTCTTCGCTACTTTCTTCTTTGCCGCCTTCTTGGCAGCCGCCTTCTTCACAACTTTTTTCTTGGCAGCCTTTTTAGGTGCGGCTTTCTTCTTTACGACCTTTTTCTTGGCAGCCTTCTTCTTGGCAACTTTTTTGGGTGCCGCTTTCTTGGCTGCCGCTTTCTTCACAACTTTCTTCTTGGCCGCCTTTTTCTTCGCGACTTTCTTCTTGGCGGCCTTTTTAGGAGCAGCTTTCTTCTTCGCTACCTTTTTCTTTGCAGCCTTCTTGGGAGCGGCTTTCTTCTTCGCTACCTTTTTCTTGTCGACTTTCTTCTTGGCGCCCTGTTTCGGTGCCGCTGTCTTGGCAGCAGATTTCTTGGCAGCCT
>JALRBQ010000009.1 GCA_023257655.1 Pseudomonadales bacterium | reverse complement strand
GTTGGCTCGCCTGAAACTGGGCGGATTCACACTGGTCGCAACCGTATTGCTGCTCTTGTCGTTCGGCAGCGCCTATGCGTCGTTCTTTCGGGAACACAAATTGCTGCGGTTCTATGCCAACCCGACTTACCCGAGTTGGGCTGCCGGCAACTACCTTGCACAGCTTTCGCCCGCCGGATCTGCGGATACGGTTACTCCCATTGCGCTCGACGCAGTGCTGGACAGCCCCGGAAGCGAGCGCAAATTGCTCGTAGTGGTCGTCGGTGAAACGGTGCGCGCCGACCATCTGTCGCTGAATGGTTACGAACGCAATACCAATCCGTTGCTGGCGCAAGAAGATGTTATCAGTTTCAGCAACGTCTGGTCCTGCGGCACGTCTACTGCTGTTTCCTTGCCTTGCATGTTTTCCAATCTGACCCGTGAGAATTATGACGCCGCCGAGGCTCTGAGCACCGAGAATGTGTTGGATGTGCTGTCACGCGCCGGCATCAACGTCACCTGGCTGGACAACAACTCCGACTCCAAAGGTGTCGCACTGCGCATCCCCTTCGAGAGCTTCAAGTCTGAATCCACAAACAGCACCTGCGACGCAGAATGCCGGGATGTCGGCATGCTCGACTATCTGAGGGACTTTATAGCCGATCATCCCGAGGGCGATATCCTGGTGGTGTTACATCAGATGGGCAATCATGGGCCTGCGTACTACAAGCGTTATCCGCAGGAATTCGAGATTTTCTCGCCCACCTGCCAGACCAACATACTGGATGATTGCAGTACCGAAGAGATCATCAACAGTTATGACAATGCGCTCACCTATACCGATTATTTCCTGTACCAGACGATCCAGTTGCTGAAAAGCAACGCCGATGAGTTTGACACCGGCATGGTGTACATCGGCGATCATGGTGAGTCCCTCGGCGAATACGGTGTCTATCTGCACGGCCTGCCGTATGTGCTGGCTCCGGATAGCCAGAAACACGTGCCGATGATCATGTGGTTCGACGCGGACTACAAAGCCGGCAATCTGGAGATTGCCAGTCTGGAACGCACGCGCGACCAGCATTACACCCATGACAACGTCTTTCACACTTTGCTGGGGCTGACCGATGTGTCGACCAGCGTGTATGACGCCTCGCTGGACATCTTTGCTAGCAAGTGACCTGGTTTACTCGACAATTTGCGACTACCCTTGCCTTGTTGCTCGGTACGATTGCCTTCTTTGAGCTCACTGACGCTGACCTGTTGGTGCAGGATCTGTTGTTCAACTTTGACACAGGCCTATGGTTGCTCGACAAGGAAGAACCCATCAGCCGCCTGCTGTTTTACAGTGGCATTCGCAACGTATATGGGCTGGCAGCGCTCTGTCTGATCGGCACTCTGGTTTTTTTTCGCAAGATCCCGCGCATTCGCGAAAACTGGCACGGACTGCTTATCGTGTGCCTGTCCCTTATTCTCGTTCCTCTGATCATCAATCTGATCAAGGCGGTATCGAACGTGCCGTGCCCGGGAGATCTGGAACTCTATGGGGGTGACTATCCCCACGTTACCCTGTTCACCGCTTACCCGGAAGGGTTCGTGCAGGAATACAACATTCGCTGTTACCCGGCTGGCCACGCCAGTGGCGGCTTCGCATTGCTGTCCCTGTTTTTCCTGTTCAGGACCCCGCGCGCGCGCCGCCGGGCTGTCATTACCGCGATGGTCGTGGCCTGGACCGCAGGCCTCTACAAGATGATCATCGGAGATCATTTCCTCAGCCATACACTAGTAACGATGTTTCTGGCCTGGCTGCTCATCCTGTCGATTGCCCGGGCAGTAGATCCACGGGCCGTCGCCCAACTCGGGCGTATCAAACCGGCAGAGCCCTCCGCCACAACCCATCGCCACGATTCTGTGTGGAGTGGTGCTGCGATCGACCCGAAGGACATGTTATGAACGCCCGTAATCCAACGCATTCACTCGACGTCTACTTCGTCGGCCTGTGGTGTCTAATCATGGTGGTCTGCGCGGGAAACCTGCCCTACATCATCAGTTCCTCCATCACCGACACGATTTACAACCTGTTGCTTATTGCAAGCTACAGTTTCATGTACCTGCTTCCTTCGCTGTGCATCGGTTGGCTGCTGCGCCACAACCGGCGCTGGCGACTGCCGCTGGTGCTGATACTGTCAGCTATTACGGTCAGCTTTTTATTCGTCGACGGTCGGCTGTTCGGGCTGTATGGCTTCCACTTCAATGGCTTCGTCTGGAATCTCCTGACGACACCGGGTGGCTATGCCTCCATGGGTGCCGACCAGGTCAGTCAATTCACCCTGCTGAAATACGTTTTGCAACTGATCGCGGGGCTCGGAATCTGCCTGTTTCTGAATCGCCTGTTTGCCAATGGCTATCTTCGCGGAATGTGGATTGTGACGGCCTTCCTCGGCATCACGCTATCCGAACGGATCATCTACAGTATTGCCTATTCCGAATTGTACGGTCCGATCATGACGCAGGCGGACCACATGCTGTTGTATCAGCCACTGACGATGAATTCCTTTCTGGAGAGCATCGGACATAACGTGAAATTGCAGGATGAATCAGCCAGCCTCGACTCCAGCGCACCGGGTCAGGTCAATTATCCCCTCCACGAGCTGTCCGTAGATCCTGTCTCACAACCTTATAACATTGTGTTTCTAGTGGCTGAATCACTGCGCTATCCCGACATCTATAACGAACGAGTGATGCCCAATACCCATGCTTTCGCACGCGATCACGGTACCACCTTCACGCAGCATGTTTCGGGCGGCAACGGAACGCGTCAGGCGCTTTTTGCGATGTTCTATGGTTTGTATGGCACCTATTGGGATGCCTTTCTGCGGGCACGGCGGTCACCTGCTGTTTTTGATGTTCTGAATCAATACGAATACCAGTATTTTCTCTACACCAGTTCGTATTTCACCTATCCTGAATTTAACAAGACAATTTTCGGTTCCGTGCCTGCCAGCAGTCTCGTAGAAACTTCGGATGGCGAAGCCTGGACCCGGGATGACCGAAACGTTGAGAAGATGCTGGCTAAAATTAGCCAGCGGGATCTGAGCAGACCGTTCATGAGCTTCATCTTCTTTGAAGGCACTCATGCCCGCTATTCGTTTCCCGAGCGCACTGCCATTGAGCCCAACTATGCCCGCAAACTGGACTACGCCGAGTTGAAGGCGAGCGAGATGCAGCCTCTGATGGACGGCATGTTTGCGCGTTACAAAAATGCCGTGCATGCAGTCGATATGCAATTTGAACGGGTTTTCGAGTATCTGGAGAAGAACAAACTGCTGGAAAATACCATTGTTGTCGTCACCGGCGATCACGGCGAAGAATTCATGGAGAAGGAGCGCTGGGGTCATAATTCGAGTTTTGTCGATGAGCAGATTCGGATACCGCTGATCATCAGTCACCCTGACTACGGACCGCGGGAAGTCAACACCATGACGAGTCATCTCGACATTCCTGCGATGTTGATGACCGCACTGGGCGTGAAAAACCCGATCGACGATTACAGCCTGGGCACGAATATCATGGAAACGCCGGTCGAAACCATGGCCATTGTTGCCTCCTGGGCGGATCTGGGGATCGTGTCGGAACGTGGCAAATTGGTCATTCCCTTCCGCAGCACGACCCAACACCGCCATCTGGCGACGACACGCGACGACGTACCGATGGACTTGGGAGAACTGACGCGCCAGTTGCAGCCGGAAATCGCGACCGTCATAGCGAACTCGCGCAAATTTATTCAATCGGAGTAGATGAGGGAGCTTAGCGAACGCGCCGGAGCATGAGCAGCCCCAAAGCCAGAGCAAGCGCGATCGGCGTGAGCACGGCAAGCAGTGGGGAAAATCCATAAAGCAGGCTCACCGGTTCCAGCAGTCGCTGCAGAATCGTGTAACCAAGACCGATTCCGATCGCAACGAAGACACGCACTCCCATCGTTGTCTCTCGCAGTGAGCCGAAGACGAAGGAGATTGCCAACACTACGAGCGCCAGCGTCGCCACGGGTTGCAGCAGTTTCTTCCAGAACGCCAGCAGATATTCATCGGGATCGAGTCCTTCGGATTCGAAATAGCGCGCGAACCGGTAGAGCCCACTGATCGATTGCCGGTCTGGCACAATGATCAGAACACTCAAGAGGTTCGGTGACAATTCGACCTGCCACTCTTCCTCCAGATAGTTATTGGTAGCGACATGGCTGGTTTCGAACAGTGTTTCCTTCACATTGTTCAGGCGCCAGAAACCCCGCTCGCCTTCGCGCAGGTAGTCCGCCGAATCGGCGTAGCTACTGGCGATAACCCGACGCCTGTCATCGACCCGATAACGGGTCACCCCGAACAGCTGCTCCCCGCCAGGTGCGATGGCATTGATGTGCACGAACTCATTTCCGATCTTCTGCCAGGTGCCCAGCAGGGAATTGCTGGCGTTGTTGCCGATACGCTGCAAGGCCTTGTTGCTTTGTCCCAGTTGCTCCAGCGGGGGTGCGATGTACTCACCCACAACCAGATTAAGCACCATGATCACGATTACCGGCTTCAGCACCGCCCACACGATGCGTCGGGTGCGCACGCCAGCCGACTGAATCACGATGATTTCGTTGTTGGACGCAAGCACACCTAGCCCGATGAGGGCGCCGCCCAGCACTGCAAACGGCAGGAGCTCATAGACCCGCGTCGGCGTAGTGAGCATCACCAGACTGAAGGCATTGAGCGTGGTATAGGTCTCTGTGGTATTGCCGATTTCCTCGGCAACGGCAAAGACCAGGTCGACAACACTGATCAGCGAGGCCAGCACCAACACGGAAAACAGCACGGAATTGCGAATATGACGATCGATTTTGGTCATGGCGCCGCGCTCACTTGCGTCCACCGACGGCCAGATATTCGCCAACTTGGGGATAGCGGTAGATCAGCGCTCCGAAGCCGATGAAGAAAAGATGCACGCCCCACAAACCGAAGCTTGCCGCCAGCTTGCCGTCAGCCACTTGCTCCTTGGCAAACTGCAGCAGAATAAAATAGATGGCATACAGCAGGGCCGCCGACATCAGTTTGCTGTATTGGCCCTGCCGTGGATTGACACGACTGAGTGGCACGGCAATCAGCACGATGACAGGGATCAGGAGAATCATCGAGAGGCGCCATTGCAGTTCCGCGATATGGGAAGCTTGCACAGATCCGATCAACTCCGCGGTACGCAGCGATTTGTCTTCAAGGTCTACGTCATAGGTCGTCGGTTCCGGCAGCAGCAAGGCCTGGGTGTCAAACTGACCGATGCTGAACTCGGCCGTGCCGGGCTCGCCCTCGTATTGCACGACATTTTCCAGGCGCATGAAGCGAGCACCCGTGGTGGGATCGATCTCCGCCTGGGCGGTATCCGCCAAAAAGACTCGCGGCGGACGCTCACCAATGGTATCACTCACTACAACGAACACATTCTGTAATTCGCGCCCTGCGCGATTGCCATTCAGGGATTGCTCCACGTAAGTCACGCGCTTGCCATCATCGAAATCCTGGAACTGTCCCGGTACGATCAAATCGATTTCCGTCAGCTGACTCTGGGCCAGCTTGATTTCTTCAATATTCCGAGCTCCCCAGGGCGCCAGTACCAGACTCAGCAGCGCCACCGAGACCATGGCGAAGGCTGCGCTGCCGAGCGAGCTCAGCAGGAGCTGGAATTCACTGAACCCACTGCTGAGCAGAATAATCATTTCATTGTCGGCGTACATGCGCCCATAGGCGAGCAGGATGCCGAGGAACAGAGCCAGCGGCAGGATCACCATCAGGAAATCCGGCAGGCGGTTAATTACGAGGAAAAACAGGGCATCCGAGGAGAAATCGCCGGCCACGGCCGCCCCCAGATACTGAATAAAACGGCTCGTCAATCCGACGACCAGCAGAATGAGGGAGACCGAGAGCATCACCTGCAGGATCTGCTTGCTGAGATAGCGGAAGATTATCAAACCGGCCCGATGTCCTGTCAGAGAGTGTGCGGGCAGTGTACTGGAATACGGGCCGGGGGTCAGCTAGTGCGGAATCAGGCGACCTTGGCTTCGCTTAGCCCGAGACGGGCCTTGAAGGCACCGGGCACCTGAGCAATCTGATGCTTGTCGAAATCGAAGAAGACAATGCCCATCTTGGCATTACACACATTTGTCTCCAGCGCCGAGTTGGTGACCTGCATGCCAATGTCGAAGCCATAGCGATTGAGGCCGCTGACCCCGACATCGATGATCAGTAAATCATTGGCAAAGGATTCGGCGCGGTATTCAACAGCCAGATCCGTCACGACCATGCCCAGACCATAAATATTGCCTTCGGTGAAGCCCATGCTGGCGAGAAACTGCAGGCGCGCCTCATGCAGGATATTGACCATGGCGACGCTGTTGAGGTGTCTTGCAAAATTGACGTCGCTGATACCGACAGCGCGCTCCATACTAAACAGAAATTGTTCGGGCGGGGAAACTCTAACTCGTGGCATGACAGCTCCAGATTCCAATACGACAGCCAATCCATACTCTCAGACACTTTTTCATCGCATTGGTTTCATCGCATGAGTGGATTCGCATGCGAATTGATGCCTGGAGCGAAGCGGATTGCGCGCATACTAGCAAAAATAAAATCCGACTTGCCAGTGATTCCGGTGTCGGTCTGTCGCACCCTTGCTTAAGCTACTGAATATCTTTAGGATTATTGCCTCACCTTTTCAGACCCCGATTTAGGACATTTGCATGAAGTATTCGATTCGCGTTGGCTCCGCACACACCGTCACAGCCGATTGTCTCGTTCTTGTGATCTGGAACAAGGGCGACCTGAACAACGAGGCCCGGGCCGTGGATGGGGCGAGCGCAAAAAGCCTCAGCAAACTCCTGCGCGCGGGTGATTTCGACGGCAAGCTGGGCGACTCGCTCGTCATCCACAATCCCGCGGGTGTGCGTGCCAAGCGCCTGCTGCTCGTGGGCGGCGGTGACGCCAGGAAATTCACCGCCAAAAACGCTGCCAAGACCCTGCGCAGTGCCCTGCAGGCCGCGTTCAAACTGAATGCCGCCAGCCTGCATCTGGCCATCGCCAGCGTCACGGTGATCGATCGCGATCCGGCGTGGCTGGCGACAAGGGTGGCGCTGGAAGCCGAAGACAGCAGCTACCGCTACGACACGACGAAGAGCCAGAAGAGCAAACCGGTTGCCATCAAAACCATCAGCCTGTCGGCGGCGGGCAATCAGCGCAAGAGTCTGGAGCGCGCCCTGAAGCTGGGTCAGGAGACCGGCAAAGCCATCAACCATGCCAAGCAGCTGGGCAATCTGCCGGCCAATATTTGCACACCCACTTATCTCGCGAAAGAAGCCCAGCAGTTGGACAAACGCCACGCCGCCGTGACGACAAGTGTGCTCTCCGAAAAACAGATGCAGCGCCTGGGCATGGGCTCCCTGCTCTCCGTCTCTGCCGGTTCAGTGCAAGAGGCCAAGCTCATCGTGATGCAATACAAGGGCGCTGCCGCGAGCAGCAAGCCGCATGTGCTGGTCGGCAAGGGCATTACCTTTGACACCGGTGGCATCAGCCTGAAACCGGGCCTGGCCATGGACGAGATGAAATTCGATATGTGCGGCGCCGCCAGTGTCATCGCCACGATGGGCTGTGTGGCCGCGCTCAAGCTGCCGATCAACGTCGTCGGCATCGTTGCGGCTTCGGAGAATATGCCGGGTAGCCAGGCAACGAAACCCGGCGATATTGTCACCAGCATGTCCGGCAAGACAATCGAGATTCTCAATACGGATGCCGAGGGTCGACTCGTGCTGTGTGATGCGCTCACTTACGCCGAGCGCTTCAAACCGCGCAGCGTCATCGACATTGCGACGCTCACTGGCGCGGCAGTCGCCACCTTTGGCAGCTATGCGACCGCCATGTTGAGCAATAACGACAAGCTTGCGGCGGCGCTGCTGGAATGCGGGCAGCAGAGTCTCGATCCAGCCTGGCAATTGCCCCTGTGGGACGAGTATCAGGGCCTGCTTGACAGCAATTTCGCAGATATCGCCAACATTGGCGGCCCCCGGGCCGGCACGATTACCGCGGCCTGCTTCCTGTCGCGTTTCACCGAGAAATTCAAATGGGCGCATCTGGATATTGCCGGTAGCGCCTGGAACAGCGGTGCGCAGAAGGGGGCCACCGGCCGCCCGGTCGGTTTGCTCGTGGAATACCTGAGCCGGCAGCGCGCCTGAAGCCCGGCGCGTGGGCAAGGTCAATTTCTACACGCTCGGTAGCGCCGAACCCGGCGCCAACCTGCAATTCGTCTGCCGTCTGACGGAGAAGGCCAGGGAACTGGGTCACCGCGTCTATATCCACACTGCCACGGCTGCCCAGGCCCAGGCCCTGGATGACCTGCTGTGGACCCTGCGCCCCTCCAGCTTCATCCCCCACGGGCAACGCACCGAGTCCGCCGCAACGCTGACAGAGCCGGTGACAATCGCTGCCCTACCGGCACCGGCAGGCTTCAATGAGGTCCTCATCAATCTGAGCGCCGCCCCGTACAGCAATCACGCCCAGTTCAGCCGCATCAACGAGATCGTTGCTGCAGATGCACAGAGTATTCATGAAGGCCGTGAGCGCTATCGCTTCTACCGGGAAGCAGGCGCCACGCTGGAAACCTTCAAGCTGTAAGTAGTCCACTAGCTACCTGCGGCGGGTCCTCAGCATTTCGCCGTCAACAACGGCAAAGCCGTCCGCCTTCATGTATACTTGCGCCTTTTTAACGGCACGTAACTCACCGAACATGGACAAGACCTACCAACCGCAGCAACTTGAGGAACGCTGGTACCAGACTTGGGAATCCCGCGGCTATTTCGCACCACAGGGCGAGGGCGAACCCTACTGCATCGTCATCCCACCACCGAATGTGACTGGTCGGCTGCACATGGGCCACGGTTTCCAGCATGCCTTGATGGATGCCCTCACCCGCTATCACCGGATGCGTGGCTGTCAGACACTGTGGCAGGTAGGCACCGACCATGCCGGTATCGCCACGCAGATGGTAGTGGAACGCCAGCTCAATGCCGCCGGCACCAGTCGCCAGGCAATCGGCCGTGACGCCTTCGTTGAGAAGGTGTGGGATTGGAAGGCAGAGTCTGGCGATATCATCACCCAGCAATTACGTCGCATGGGATCGTCCCTCGACTGGTCGCGTGAACGTTTCACGATGGACGAGCAATTGTCAAAGGTCGTGGAGAAGGTATTCATCGATCTGTACGACGAGGGCCTGATCTATCGCGGCAACCGGCTCGTGAACTGGGATCCGCAATTGCATACGGCCGTCTCCGATCTCGAAGTTATTTCCGAGGAAGAAAGCGGCTCGCTGTGGCATTTCCGCTATCCGCTTGCTTATGGCGCCGTCACTGCCGAGGGCAACAACTATATCGTCATCGCGACCACCCGGCCGGAGACTCTGCTGGGTGATACCGCTGTAGCCGTTCATCCGGATGACATACGTTATAAAGATCTGGTGGGCAAGTTTGTCGATCTGCCCCTTTGCAATCGTCGGATTCCAATCATCGCCGACGACTATGTCGACCAGGAATTCGGCACGGGCTGCGTCAAGATCACCCCTGCACACGATTTCAACGACTACGAAGTCGGCAAACGACACAACCTCGAGATCATCAACATTCTCACCAGCAGCGCCGCCATCAATGACGAAGCCCCTGCTGCCTATCGGGGCCTGGACCGTTTCGAGGCCCGCAAGCGAGTCGTTGCCGATATCGACAATCTGAGCTTGCTGGAGAAGATCGAACCACACCAGTTAAAAGTTCCGCGCGGTGATCGCAGCGGTGTCGTGATCGAGCCCTATCTCACCCACCAGTGGTACGTCGCCGTGCAATCGCTGGCCGAGCCGGCGATCGCCGCCGTCGAGAACGGCGACATTGAGTTCGTGCCCAAGAACTGGGAGAACACCTATTTCGCCTGGATGCGCAACATCCAGGACTGGTGTATCTCGCGCCAGCTCTGGTGGGGACACCGGATTCCGGCCTGGTATAACGAGGCGGGCGAAGTCTTCGTCGGCACCGATGAGGCCGAGGTCCGCCGCAAATATGCGCTGGGGGATGCCATCGCACTGCGCCAGGATGAGGATGTTCTGGATACCTGGTTCTCCTCTGCACTGTGGACCTTCTCGACACTGGGCTGGCCCGACGACCGAGAATTCTTCGATCGGTTTCACCCCACCAATGTGCTCGTTACCGGTTTCGATATCATCTTCTTCTGGGTCGCTCGCATGATCATGATGACCCTGAAATTCACCGGTGAGATTCCGTTCCGGCAGGTCTATATCACCGGGCTCGTGCGGGACGAGCATGGCCAGAAGATGTCAAAGTCCAAGGGCAACATTCTCGACCCCATCGATCTCATCGATGGCATCAGCCTCGACGAACTGTCGGCCAAGCGTACCGCGGACCTGATGCAGCCACAGCTGAAGCAGGCGATCGAAAAATTTACTCGTGAGACCTTTCCGCAAGGCATGACCGGCTATGGCACCGACGCCGTGCGCTTTACATTCTATTCACTCGCCTCCACCGGTCGTGACATCAAGTTCGATCTGAACCGCACAGAGGGCTTCCGCAATTTCTGCAACAAGATCTGGAATGCGGCACGCTATGTGTTGATGAATTGCGAAGACAAGACGATCGGATCAGCGCCGGCACCCCAGCATTTGTCGGTCGCCGACAGATGGATCAGCAGTCGCGTCCAGCATGTCGCCGCCGATATCGAGCAGGCGATGACGAACTACCGGTTCGATATCGCCTCGCAGATACTGCACGAGTTTATCTGGAACGAATACTGTGATTGGTATGTCGAACTTACAAAGCCTGTGCTGTGGGATGCCGAGAAAAATCCGGAAGCCGCCCAGGCCACGCGCTGGACGGCATTGAGTGTGCTCGAAAAGAGCCTGCGCCTGCTCCACCCCTTCATGCCCTTCATCACAGAAGAAATCTGGCAACGCGTCGCTGGATTGTTGGGTATCGAGGGTGACAGCATCATGCTCCAGCCCTACCCGCTGCACGATGCAAGTGCGATTGATGTCGAGGCCGAGGCGAATATTGAATGGATCAAGGGCGTTATTGTCGCGATACGTAATATTCGCGGGGAGATGGACATTTCGCTCGGCAAGGCGATTCCGGTGTTCCTGCGCAGTGGTAACGAGTCCGACAGGCAGCGCCTGGATGCTTATCGTCCTTACCTGGAAAAGCTGGCCAAGCTCAACAGCATTGAATGGCTGGACAAGGACGCCACCGCACCGGCTTCGGCGACCCAACTGCATGGTGAAGCCGAGATTCTGGTGCCGCTGGCGGGTCTGATCGATGTTGCCGCCGAGCAGGCTCGCCTGCAGAAAGAAATCGCAAAACTGGATGGTGGACTCAAGGCAGTTTCCGCCAAGCTGGCGAACAGCAAGTTCGTCGACAATGCGCCGGCGGATGTGGTTGAGAAGGAGCGGGAGAAACAACAGCAACTGACGGCGGCGGTGACGGCGCTGAAGACGAAGCTGGAGCAGCTCGGGAAGATCTAGTCCCTGGCTGCCAGGCCCGACTCAGGGTCGCAGGTCGCGGGGCATACTGAAGACGATATTTTCCTCGACGCCGGGCAATTCCTCCGGCTCTTGATGGCAGATCTCCCGCAACCGTTTCACCACTTGTTGCACCAGCACCTCGGGAGCTGAGGCACCGGCCGTGACGCCGAAGCGCGACTTGTCTACGAACCACTCTGGATCGATGTTGTCGACACTGTCAATCAGGTAAGACTCGCAACCCAGCCGTTCAGCGAGTTCTTTCAGACGGTTGGAGTTGGAACTGTTAGGCGAACCCACAACAAGCAGCAGGTCGCATTCCAGTGCCAGTTGCTTTACGGCATCCTGCCGATTCTGCGTTGCATAACAGATGTCCTTCTTGCGTGGCCCCTTGATTGAGGGAAATCGTGCACGCAAGGCATCGATTATCTTCGACGTATCATCCATCGACAGCGTCGTCTGGGTGACATACGACAGTTTAGCGGGATTCTTCACAACGAGCTTCGCCACGTCTTCGACCGATTCCACCAGATAGATCTTGCCGCCGGCCGTCTGGTCGTACTGCCCCATCGTGCCTTCCACTTCGGGATGGAACTGATGTCCAATCAGCACGCACTCGCGTCCGGCCTGACTGAACTTTGTGACTTCCAGATGCACCTTGGTCACCAGGGGGCAGGTGGCATCGAATACCCTGAACCCTTTCTGTCGGGCTTCTTCCTTTACCGTCTGCGAGACTCCATGCGCGGAGAAGACGACGATTGACGAACGGCCGCGGGAATCCAGCAGGGGAATGTCCACGAGTTCGTCCACGAACACAGCCCCGCGCTTGCGCAGGCTGTCGACTACGAACTTGTTGTGCACGACTTCGTGTCTCACATAGATTGGTGCACCGAATATATCCAGCGCCCGATTAACAATGTCGATCGCGCGATCGACGCCGGCGCAGAAACCCCGGGGATTGGCGAGACGGATAGCTGGCTCTACTCTCAGATTCGCCGGGGATTTGCCGACTGTATTGGCGGGTGCGCTCATAAATTTCTCGTTCGTTTCCCGTTGGGTCTAGAGCCGAACTTCCAGCGTCTCGACTTCCGGTGCCATCACCGCGAGAATCGCTGCCCTGAACACGATGGGTTTGCCGGCAAGCGGGTGATTGAAATCGATCGTTACCGTGGTGTCCGACATCGCGGCGACGACACCGGGCAAATCAAATCCGCCGGCATCCTTGAAGGAAACGACACTACCGACCTCGGTTGGGACCAGATCATCTTCCAGTAAATTGCTGAACTTCGCAATTGGAAACTGGTGGCGATTGGCCGGGTTCACATCCCCGAATGCCGACTCGGGCAACAACCGCCTCTCAATCGTCTCGCCGGCAGCGAGCCCCAATAATACAGCCTCGAAACCCGGCAGCATGCTGCCGTCGCCGAGTCGAAAGCTGGCTGGCTTGCCCTCGAAGTTGGAGTCGATAATCGCCCCGGTGTCCAATGCCAGCGAGAAATGCAGGCTCACTCGTGAACCGGGCTGTATCCGTGTCGCTGACTCAGTCATCACCGTATGCCTCAACCATATCAGGCGAAGGCTCGCTGCTCGCCTTCGCCACTGATGTTCTCCACACAGCGAACACACAAGCCCGGGTGAGTCGGTTCCTGACCGATGTCGTCACGATGATGCCAGCAGCGTTCGCACTTGGCATGAGGCGACGCAGAAACGGACAATTTCAGATCTTTTAGTTCAGTGGCGATTGCCGCTTCCCCTGCATCTGACATCGGCTTCACCGTAGCTCTAGAGACAATCAGCACGAAACGCAATTCAGCACCGAGGCGATTGAGGTTGGCGGCGAGCGCCTCACTGCAATACAAATCGACCTCCGCACTCAGACCTGAGCCAATCAGTTTCGCAGCCCGTTTCGCTTCCAGTTCCTTGTTCACGGCTGTCTTCACTGCCATTACCTGACGCCAGAACGCATCCGTAAACTCGGCAGATTCGGGGAATTGCGCTACTGCCTCATCGAAGCTGGACAGGAATACACTCTCGGCGCGCTCGCCGGGTATATATTGCCAGATCTCATCGGCTGTGAAGCTGAGGATAGGAGCGATCATACGGCTGAACATCTCCAGAATGTGATACATTGCCGTTTGCGTGGACCGGCGAGCATCGCTGTCGGCACGCGTGGTGTACTGTCGATCCTTGATCACGTCCAGATAGAAGCCGCCGAGCTCGATGACGCAAAAATTGTGCAGCTTCTGGTAGATGTTCAGGAAGTTGTAGGCAGTGTAGTGCGTAATCACTTCCTGCTGCAGGAGCTGGCACTGCCGCACGATCCAGACATCGAGCTCCATCATCTTGTCGGGGCTCATCACGTCTGTTTGAGGATCGAAACCATTGAGGTTCGACAACATGAAGCGTGCCGTATTGCGGATGCGTCGATACGCATCGGCGACGCGCTTGAAGATCTCATCAGAAACCGTCATCTCGCCCCGGTAATCGGTCGCCGCCACCCACAGACGCAGGATGTCGGCGCCATATTGCTTGAAAATTTGCTCGGGAGCGACAGTGTTACCGAGCGATTTGGACATCTTCTTGCCATCGGCATCGACGAAGAAGCCATGGGTCAGCACTTGCTTGTAGGGCGCTGTACCTTGCATCGCGATGGCAGTCTTCAACGAGGACTGGAACCAACCGCGGTGCTGGTCTGAGCCTTCCAGATACAAATCGGCCGGATAGCCGAGTTCTTCCCGCTTGCCGAGTACCGAATAATGCGTGACACCGGAATCGAACCATACATCCAGTGTATCGGAGACCTTCTCGTAATTGTCGGCGCCTGCTCCTAACAACTCTTTCGGGTCGAGCTGGAACCAGGCTTCAATGCCTTCTTTCTCGATGCGTTTTGCAACCTGTTCGATCAGTGCCGGCGTCTCCGGATGCAACTGTTGCGTCTGTTTGTTCACGAATAAGGTGATTGGCACGCCCCACGTGCGTTGTCTCGACACACACCAGTCGGGGCTTCCCTTCAGCATCAACTCGATACGGGCTTGACCCCAATCCGGAATCCACTTCACCCCCTGCACCGCCTTCAGCGCCGAACCAAGTAGATCTCTCTCGGTCATGCTGATGAACCACTGCGGAGTGGCACGATAGATCAGTGGAGTCTTGGTGCGCCAGCAATGCGCATAGCTGTGCGTAATTTTCGCCACATGAACGAGCGTCCTGGTTCGCTCCAACACGGCGATAACTTCCTCATCGACCTTGTAAACATGCGCACCGGCGAACTCACCGGCAGATTCGACGAACACCCCGTTTTCATCCACCAGATTGAGAGTACCGAGGCCGTAGACACGCCCCACGTTGAAGTCATCGACGCCATGATCCGGAGCCGTGTGCACCGCACCCGTACCGGCTTCCGTCGTCACATGATCGCCGAGAATAATCGGCACTGTGCGCGCGACGAAAGGATGCCGAAGTGGCATGTGTTCGAGTGCGGCACCCTTGGCGCGAGCGACCACCGTAAACTGTTCGCAGTTGTAGCGCGCCATCACCGACGGCACCAGGGCTTCGGCGATGACGAGCCGCTCGACACCCAGCCCGAGGTCACACTCAACGAGAGCGTATTCGAGTTCCGCGTGCAAGCTGACGGCCTGATTGGACGGCAGGGTCCACGGCGTCGTCGTCCAGATCACGACCGAGACGTTGGCGGTAGTCGGCGTTAGGCCGAAGGCGGCGAGAAATGTTTCCGGCTGTTCGACAACGAAACGCACATCGATCGCGAACGAGACCTTGTCCTGATACTCCACCTCGGCTTCGGCCAGAGCCGAGGCTCCGACCACGCTCCAGTACACCGGCTTGTAGCCCTTCACGAGATGACCATTTTCGGCGATCTTGCCGAGTGCTCGCACGATATTTGCCTCAGTCGCAAAATTCATCGTGAGGTAAGGATTGTCCCAGTCACCAAGCACACCGAGCCGGATAAACCCCTGCTTCTGGTTCTCCACCTGCTTCACCGCATATTCACGGCAGGCCTTGCGGAACTCCGCGTGGCTGACTTTAACTCCTGCCTTGCCGAGTTTCTTTTCCACGTTGTGTTCGATCGGCAGGCCATGACAATCCCAGCCCGGTACATACGGAGCATCAAAGCCATTGAGAGCTCTGGACTTGACCACGATATCTTTCAGCGTCTTGTTGATCGCATGCCCGAGGTGCAGGTCCCCATTCGCGTAGGGCGGCCCATCGTGCAAAATGAAACGTGGCTTGCCCTTGTTCTTTTCCGCGATGCGGTGATAAAGGTTCAGGCGCTGCCAGGTCTCCAGCATAGCCGGTTCACGTTGAGCCAGATTCGCCTTCATCGGAAAATCGGTATGGGGCAAATTCAGGGTGTCTTTGTAATCGCTCATCTCAGTACTGCTTCTTCGTTGCTTGAATGGGGAGACTCCGGTTAAGCGTTCGCTCTGGCGAACAATTCCCGGACTCTGTCTACATCGGCGCCTATCTGTCGTTTGAGGGCATCAAGGTCGGCAAACTTCACCTCGTCGCGAATCTTCTCACGAAATATCACTTCGATGGTCTTGCCGTACAAATTCTCATCGAAATCCAGAATATGGGCTTCGAGCAAGGCGTCTCCTGTCTCCGTGACTGTGGGACGGTAGCCGATATTGACGGCCGCAGGTCGAAATCGGTCACCGAGGCGAACTTCGCTCGCATAGACCCCGTGCAGGGGAATCTTGCGACGCTGCGGATTGATGTTGCAAGTCGGATAGCCGAGATCTGTGCCTAACTGCCTGCCACGCACCACCTCACCCTTGATTGAATAGGGCCGACCCAACAGCTGTTCGACCAGGGCGAAATCTGCCTTTTCCAGCTGTTCGCGAATAACCGTGCTGCTGATGCGCACCCCGTTGTATTCATAGGCCGCCGTCTCGACGACCTCGAAGCCGAATTCCCTGCCCTTGGCCTGCAACATGGCGAAATCGCCCTGGCGCTGGTAGCCAAACCGGAAATCATTGCCGACGATGAAGCACAGAATGCCAAGGCCATCGACCAAAATCTCCTGAATGTAGCGTTCGGCACTGAGTTCGCTGAGCGCCTTGTCGAACGTCAGCTGGAACACGTAGTCGATACCGAAGCTCTCCAGTAACTCCAGCTTTTCCCGCAGACCGGTGAGTCGCGCGGGACAGGCGTCGGGGGTCGGCGCGAAAAACTCTTCCGGGTGTGGCTCGATCAGAATGACGAGACTGGGTTGTTTGAATTGCTCGGCCTTGCGTTTCAACTGGTCCAGGATCAGCTGGTGCCCAAGGTGCACCCCGTCGAACTTGCCTATCGTGGCGACACAGCTCTGCTGCAAGTGGGAGAACTGATCGGTGTCCTGGATGATGATCATCGTGGGTGTGGTGCGGGCCAGTAAAAGCGCAGGATTATACTCTTTTCTCGGGGCACTGTGCAGGAATGATGCCGCCAATCGGCCGGAGCCAGCCGGGGTCTGAAATCCGCCAGCGAACCTCCCCTAGCGCCCGGTCGGGCCGGGGTCCATGGCGGCGTCGGCAGCGCGCAATCCGGCCCGGCCCTTGCGCCACAGGATGCGACCCAGGGCGACGAGGCAAATCGAGATAACTCCCTGCCCGATCAGAGTGTTAACGACCGAAATGGTCTCCGGGCGAGTGCTGATGAAGGCCAGATTGATGAGGGTGGCGATGACAATAAGGTAGAGCAACAAGGCCAGGCCCAGTTGCAGGAATGCGACAAATTTTTTCATGGACCGAATTATAGGGGCGCTAGGCGGAATCTTGCAATTTATGGAATGACATAAAGTGCTGCAGCCCGTCATTACCAAGGAAGCGGGCGAGGGTCTTGCTGTCGGTCTTTCTCACATCGACGATAATCAGGCCTTCCAGCGAATCATTGAAACCGGCATGAATATTGAAACAGACAATCTTGCCGTTGAGTGACAGGTAGTGGCGCAATAACACCGGCACGGCCTTGCCTGGGTCGCAGCGACCGATCAGCTTGCCAAGCATCTTGATGTTCGCGAGTTCACCCAACATGGTCTGGGTCCAGACCCGATTGAAGATACGGTGTGGCCGAATTGGCTTCACGAGCTGGTCATAATCGGCTGCCCGGTAGTTTGTCAGCATAGTGTCGGCGATCAGGGAGCGCGCCAAATCGCTGTATTCACGCGATATACTCACAGAACCAAATAATGTGTGATAGGCAGGACACTGCACGAGCAGGCTGCCGATTCCTCGCCACAGGAGATTCAGCGACACGGGTCGTCGCTGGTAATCGGGGTGGATGAAAGATCGCCCCATTTCAATTGCGGAGCCCAGCTGACGGATAAACGTGTCGTCGTATTTGTACAGTGAGCGGCTGTACAAGCCCTTCACACCATGCGTCGCCACGATCTCGTCCACGAGGCCGACGCGGTAGGCACCGGCGATCCGCTGTTGCAGCTTGTCCCACAGAAACAGATGCAGGTAATGGGGATCGAACTCATCGGAGTCCCTTGACAGGCCCGTGCCCTCTCCTACGGCACGAAAGCTCACCTCTCGTGCGATCGCGATCTGCTCCATGATGACGCCAAGTCGGTGATACGGGGCGCAATAGACATCAAATTCTTCATGCTCGACGAGCCGAAATTCGGCGAGCCCTTCAATCGCAGCAGTGATCATAGGACTGCGGAGGGGCGTTCCTGTCAGCGCCTGTACTACCTGTGAACGCCTAGGCTGAGACACGGGCCGCAGCGCATCGGTACTGACCCGCAGGTAATCGGTGATCGCTTCCGCACTCTGCAGAAGTCGCAATTCCGCAGCTGGCACCGGGTAGCCGAACTTAAGGAGCAGGGAGAAACCGGTCTTGTTGGCAAGCTGCCGTGGTAACAGCACGGTACGCAAGCGCGGATGGAGCATGCCGGCGGCATAGAAGTAGGCGCTGTTGCGTCCACCGACATGCACGGGCAGACACGCGCACTGATAGCGTTTGACCAGTTGCCCTACGAGGCGATTCCAGCCTCGATCCTGAATTCGTCGCGAAGTCCTGTCGAAAGTGGAAACCATCCCGGCCGGGAAGATCAGCAGCGCGCCATCCTGTTGCAGATGACGATGCACCTGCTTGATACCGGCGATATTCGCGATAGCGGCATTGCTCGATAACACATCGACGCCGATGAAGAGTTCGCGTAATTCGGGTATGCGCCGCAACAGCTGATTCGTCAACACCTGCAGGTCGGGGCGGATGGCGGCGATGACATGGGCGAGCGCTACCCCTTCGAGCCCGCCGAGCGGATGATTGGCCACAATCAGCAGTGGTCCGGTGCGTGGAATCGCCGCCAGCGCCTCTGCATTTTCGACAGCTATCGTCACGCCAAGTGCATCGAGGGTGTACTGAAGGAATTCGGATGGATTTTTCGTCTCAGGTCGCGCGTCGTAGATCGCCCCGAGCCGGTCAAGTCCCAACGCCTTCTCCAGTACGGCAGATACCAGGCGTGGTTTAAAAGGCAGTCGGCAGGGATTACTCATGTCAATCATTCATTGGATAGTGTGTGACGAGATCAGCCTCATAACGCCAGGCCCTGATCAGGGCCAGCATGCCCGGCGGGCGATGTCCACGCTCGCGATTCGCGGCCCCGAGTCTGAACAGGGTCAGGTACTGCTGCAATAGTGTCTTCATCGCAGTGCCGAATCCGGTCTTGCGATCCCAAATATTAATAGACTCCGAACTCGCACCATTAATTTCAATGATGGCAAAATTACTGCCTTCGCACAGACTGTCGATGTCCCTGAATTTGATGTCGAGTCGACCATAATAGAAATCCGGAATATCGGCGAAGATTGTATCCAGCGTTTGTGTCAGTTTTGTGTTGATCAGCTCACCGGCATCACGAAAAACGGCGCCGCGACAATGGCTGGCAGAGAACACGAGTCGATAGGGTTGTCCTGCAGCGATAACTTGCTCCCACTGCGAGGCGTGTCGAGTCTGGTACAGATGCAGAAGCTCACCCGCGCGGGGATCGGCCGCCACGAGCTCGCCGAGGGTCCGAAGCCCGTCGCCAACGACATAGGGTGTGTATTTCAGTGTTAGCGACGTCACCTCGCCACCGCGTGCAGCGGGATGGCGCACATAGAACACCCCAGCTTCGGCATCCCACTCACTCAGTTGTTGCAATTGCACTGGCGTATCGATCGGAAACGCGCGCAGATAGGCCTCGAGTTGCTCACGATCCAGCAGCAGCTTGACGCCGGCGCCGCGGCAACCGAAATCAGGTTTGCCGACAATCGGATAGACGAGCCCGGCGTCGGCCATGGCCTGTTCAGCCCGGGCGAGGTTGTCGACGGAATCCTTGCCGATGCGAGTGAGAGCCCACGGCAGAATAAATGTCTTCGCGATCGGTCCGGCAACCGTAAACACGGCGGACTTCTGGACTCCAACCATGCCGGACAGGGGAATAGCCGGATTCGCGATGAGTGGCAGACTCAGGCTGCGATAACGTATTGAAAGCGCCAGCCATAACAGCCCGACCGGGATATACATCAACCAGGTCGGCCAGAATTCGAAGAAGGAGGTTGCCGGTCCACTGAGGTCCAGAGCCGGCATGCCGGGCGGGACGTACGGGCTCTGTGTGCTTTTCTTGTTGTCCACGTTGCATCCTGTGCGTGCGACCGGGAAACGGCTTAAGTCCGGCTACAGACCCTCTGTGAATCTGAATTATTGCACTGGCTGCTCGTCGTCACAATCCGGCCTGGCCTCCGTGCAACTGGTCAATGACAGGAGGCCGCTGTTATTATCGATACCTGTGACTCATTCGCAAGGAAATGGCGCGCCAATGTTCGGAAAACTGCTCGTCACTGTCGCCGTCATTCTCGGCGCATTTTTTGTGCTGCGCCAACGCACACTGGATGAGCGCGAAAACAGCAAACAGCCGCCCTCCTCGAGCGAGCATGCCCGCGATGAATTCAGCAGTGACATGCGCTTTGCGGCCTACATGACCGTAGTGCTCATGGTCGGACTCGGTGCCACGTTGTACTATTTTCGTTGGCAGGATGATCACACCATCCTGACTGTCACACTGCATCGCGAGAGTGCCGCGACACCGATCAGCTATCAGGTCTATAAGTACCAGTTACAGGATCATTCTTTCGTCACGATCGAGGGCACCAGCGTCACCGTAGCCAGTAATGAGCGCATGGAAATACTCGGTCTTGATCCCTGAAACCACTCCGACTTTCGGCAGGAACTGACTATCAGCAACAACGATTCCAAACCCGTCACCGGTGGCGGCCTCAAGGCCGTCCACTATGTGATGTCGATGGCAAAACAGGCAGGCACACGTCGACTGGCTGCAGCAGTACGCTCCAGAAACACGTGCAAGGCCTGCGCCTTTGGTACCGGCGGTCAACGAGGCGGTCTGCACAACGAATACAGCTCGCGCATCGAGATCTGCAACAAGAATATCCAGGCCCAATCGAGTGATTTGCGACCGCCGATCCCTGCCGCCATCTTCGCAGACAACACCATTGACGAGCTCCGCACACTGACTGGCAGACAGCTCGAGGCGCTGGGTCGACTCGAGACGCCGCTGTATAAACCTGCCGGTGCGACGTCCTACCAACCTATCGGTTATGACGCGGCTCTGGACCGCATTGCCGCACACATGGCAAGGGTCGATCCGCAGCGCAGTTTCTTCTACGGTTCGGGCCGCTCGTCCAACGAGGCTGCCTTCCTCTTGCAGTTGCTGGCCCGAATGATCGGCTGCAACCACGTTAACAACTGCTCCTATTACTGCCATCAGGCATCCGGCGTCGGCCTGACAGACAGCATCGGCACCGGCACGGCGACGATCCAGTACAGCGATCTGCACAAGGCAGATCTGATCTTCGTACTCGGCGCAAACCCGGCTTCGAATCATCCCCGTTTCGTCAAGGTTCTGCTTGAGTGTCGCCAACGCGGAGGCACCGTCATTGTCGTCAATCCCGCCAGGGAAGCCGGTCTCGTGCGCTTCGCCTCTCCGAGCAACTTCCGCTCGATGATCACCGGGGGCGGGGAAGTCGCAACGCACTATGTGCAGCCCCATGTGGGTGGTGATGTGGCCTTTCTGCAAGGCGTGGCGAAATACGTCCTCGAACAACGCTTGCAGGACGACGATTACATCGCCCGGCATTGCACGGATTTTGACTCCTGGCGCGAATCGATCGCGGCTCTGGAATGGCAGCAACTTCAGGCCGCATCCGGAGTCAGTGCCGAGGAAATCGCACGCATCGGTCAGGTCTATGGTGCCGCACAAAACGTGGTGTTCGCCTGGGGCATGGGGCTCACTCACCATCTCAATGGCACCGATAATATTCAGGCAGTAGCCAATCTCGCCTTGTTGCGCGGCATGATCGGCGGCGTGGGTCGGGGCCTGTTGCCCCTGCGCGGCCACAGCAATGTTCAGGGCGTAGGCTCCATGGGCCTCACACCGAAACTGAAAGACGCGGTGATCACTGCCATGGAACGGGAACTCGGGATTAAACTGCCTGTTACGGCAGGCATGGATACACTCACCTGCGTACAGGCCGCAGAATGCGGAACTATCGATTTCGCCCTACTGCTGGGTGGCAACCTGTATGCTGCCAATCCGGATTCCGCGTTCTCGACCCGCGCCCTCGACAACATTCCCTTTAAGGTAATGATCAACTCTTCCTTGAACGAGACCCACCTCAATGGCGTGGCCGGCGAGAATCTGGTGTTGCCGATTCGTGTGCGTGATGAAGAGCAGCAGGCGACTACCCAGGAATCCATGTTTAACTTTGTGCGTCTGAGCGACGGTGGCTTCGAGCGGATAGCGGCTCTGCGCTCGGAGGTGGAACTCGTGTGCGGGCTGGCGACCCGGGTCATTAATCCCGGGACCTTCGATTTCAATCAACTGCGAGGCCACGACAGCATTCGCCAGATGATCGCCCGCCTCGTGCCAGGATTCGAACAACTCGCTGCGATTGACACTGATCGCCAGGAATTTCATATCGGCGGCAGACACCTCACTGCCCCGCGGTTTCCCACTCCTGATAGCAAGGCGCGATTTCGCAAAGTGCGGATGCCTCGCCTGGCCCATGAAGCAGTACACGATGGCTTCACGCTGACTTCGGTACGCAGTGAGGGCCAGTTCAATACCATCATTTACAACGAGGAGGATGTGTACCGTCGCGTGACACACCGGCAAGTGCTGTTTATGCACGGTGATGACATCGCACGCCTGGGAATGCAGGCGGGAGATCGAGTCGACGTGAGCAACGCCACGGGCACTATGCAGAATCTGGAGTTGGCAGACTACCCGATTAAACCGGGCAATGTGATGGCGTATTTTCCGGAGGCGAATGTCCTCGTCCCGCAATCTACGGATGAACGCAGTCGTACGCCTGCGTTCAAAGCCGTGGGTGTCAGTGTACGCCCGGCCGCCTAGCTTCTGATGGCACCGTGCCGGCGCTCTGCCGGCTTCATGGCAAAATCCAGCATCTCATCGATGTCGCCATCGACATTGATGAGCACCAGCTCATCCCGCCCCACCGAGAAGACGGCGACGGCTTCCAGCGTCTCCCGCTCCAGATTCATCCCCACCAAAACCCAGACCTGCTCGTCGGGCTCGCGCACCTTCACAATGGTTTACCAGGTGAGCCTGCGGTCCTTTGCCATCAGCGTAGCTTCGAAGTTGAGGCGATTGAAATCTACGGCAGCACCATGTCCGAACACCTTGTATACCGCTACCTGCACATGATCCAGACTGGAGACATCCGCCTGGTTCAAGGTTGCCAGATCGATGAAATTGAGCATGCCACTGCCGAGGCTGACCGCAAATTCTTTTTCGAGACGAATCTCGGGCAGCTGCCTGGCGATGGAGTCACGCACAGGTCGCATGGAGCGATCGCTGAATGACATACAGCTCGAAAGCCCAACCAGACCTAACAGAATGAGTAGTTTTTTCATCGCTACAGGCCTGTCGCAAAGGTTTATTAATTCGCGTTGACGTCGATGTCGATGAGCTCATCGATATCGAAGCGTCGACCAAGGGCGCTCAGATCATCGGTACTGATATCACCGACGATGTTGACAAGCACTGTCTCATCCGGCTCAGCAACCATGATGGCAATGCCATGAATAATCATTGCATCGTCAGAAAGCCGGAAATAGATATCCACGTGCTCTCTATCCTCACGCACACGCACTACCCGTTCCCAACCCTGGCGATCGAGGTCATCGGCAATTTCTGCCATGGAGCCGGCCATCTCGTCGACATCAATCGCATCACTCTCGAATACATTGACAGTGACGCGCAGTAATTTGGAGATAAAGTCCGCGGCCTCCTCATCCTCAATTACGAATCAGATTCGTAATCATGTTCAGCAGCGGCGCTTTCAGACTGACTTCCACGTTGGGTTCGATATTGGCGATACTGGTGAGTGCCGAGAAATCGACATATCCGGGATGTCGCTCAATGTCTCGCTCGGCCGCCATGGCAAGCGGGAAGACAGCAATTACACACAGGGGTACCAACAGTCGTTTTAACATCTTCATACATTTACCTCGCAAAGATTCGTTATCCAGATTTATTCATTGACTCTCAGAAAATCGGATCGGACCGCGGCGGAACATCGGTGCGATCTCGGCCTTTTTCGAAAGAAGCCCTGACAGAGTCCCGAACCGGGGTGACGAGGAACCGATCACCAATCATGACCTCGGTACGCAAGCCAACCTGATTCAGGTACTGCATCGCCAGATTCAAGTCGGCCAGAGCCTTCTGCACATCCGCGGTGCTGTATTCGGTGGATTCGGGGCCGGTCCCTTGGCCTGCCAGCAGTGGCGGAGCCATCTGACCCGGCACCTCACTCGATTCGGCAAAGACAAACGGCAGCATGATGAGGGCGACCAGCAGCGCTGGTAAGGCATAGCGGGCGAAAACCGGCATTGAGTCCAACCAGGCCAGTGTGTCGCGCCACCAGGACCGATGCTCAGGCTCGGCTGCACCGAGTCGGTGAATCGGTTCCAGCACAGCATCCTCACAATCAAGCTGTGGCAAGCTGACTATGCTCTCGTGGAGCATGTGGGCGAATTTCAGCTCTTGTGCACAGACCGCGCACTGACCGACATGCGCATGAAATTCCGCCTGCTGGGCAGAGTCCATCTCGCCATCGAGAAAGCTATCGATCTGCAATTGCACGAAATAGCATTGAGAATCGTTGTTACTAGCCATGTCGGGTACCTTCATCTGAATTCGTAGTCGTTTCCCGGGCTGCAGCCTGCATCGGTTTGCCTCGACCAGCCACGGTGTCAAACAATTGTCTCAGTACTTCGCTCTCACGCAGTTTGCGTCTGCCACGGTGCAGATACACCTTTACCTGACTCTCACTCATCTGCAGACATTCCTGTATTTCGCCATAACTCATATCCTGAATATCGCGCATGATGATGATGCTGCGAAAAGCTTCAGCCAGAGACTTGATCTCTTCCTGCAGACAACTCTGAAATTTTTTCTGATCCAGCCTGGCATCGGACTCGTCATCTCCACACTGCTGTTCTACGTCGACGAATGTATCCAGGTGCGCGTTCGAGTTGCGGTGTTTCCGCACGTGGTCGATTACCGCGTTATGTGCCACCCGCATCAGCCAGGCTCCTAACTTCTCGTGATCCACCTTGCGCAAGTGTTGCCAGAGTTTGATGAAGACCTCCTGTGTGATGTCTTCGGCGTCTTCGGCCGCCCGCAGACTATAGTGCGCAAACGAGTAGATGCGCTGTCGGTGCTGGGCTATGGCTTGCTGGTATTGTCGTAACATTGGCTATAAAGACGGAGGGTGTGCAAAAAGGTTACAGTAGCATGGTAGCCGAAGGCGGTGACGGCGAAAATCAACGGCTTAATGAGGTATTTTGTCTCATATGGCCACGTCTCCGGACCAGAAAGGCTATACTGCGCCTCTATTGAATCTCCCGCTAACTCTGGCAATTGCATGAAATCAGTCTCGCCTCTCCTGCTTCTACTCTGGCTCGCTCTGGTGCCGGCTCAGGCGGGCGCCGCCGAAGAAACCGTGACGGTCGACGGCGGAACCGACGTCAAGGTGCTGTTTTTCGAACCCAAGACCAAAAGAGAGTCGACCCACCTCGCTATCCTGATCCCGGGCGGCGGCAGCAATACCTTCATGGCGCGGGCACAATTCTGGCTCGGAAAAGAGTTCGTGGAACGGGGCTGGGCGATTGCGGTCCCGATTTCACCTGATCGCACGGGATTTGCCGGTGACAACGCAGGCCTGTTGCCCCAATTGTCTGCGCAGCTACTGACGACTCACAGCCTCAGCCAGCAGAAGCCGCTATTGGTAGGCATTTCCAGCGGTGGCAGCGATGCCCTCACCATCGCCCTCAAATACCCCAGCGCCTTCAGCGGCGTCGTGGCGACCCCCGGACGTCTGCAAGAAGAGGCGCGACCGCAGGCCTTGGCCGGCTTGCCGGTCTATCTGCGAATCGGTGAACGGGATGACTTTCGCTGGAACCGGCAACTGGATGATATGAAGGCAACCCTGCTGGATGCGGGAGGCAAGGTCGACGCGGCTATCGTGCCGGATGCCCGACACGTCTTTCAGCTGGATTGGGACAATCTGGAGAGTTGGCTGGCCAGCCTGCAACAGCCCGGACTGTAGCCAATCCGGACAATTGCCGACCAGGGAGTGATCAGACCTAGAAGCGGTCTTCTTCGATCCAGTAATTGGTGACGATGCTGTCTGCAAACTCGATCGACAAGGTCTCGGTACGTTCTTCCTCGACATCCACCGAGAACAGCAGGAAAAGGCCTACCTCGGTGTCTTTCTCGGATCGGTTCCGGTATTTCCAGATTTCGGTGCCGTCAGCATAAGTCAGCTTGGTGATTGGGTCCCCAAAGGTCGCCCTTACCCAGTCCTGGTCGGTGCTTCCGAGCCGAACCCGCGCTACATCGGCCTCGCTCCAGACCGTCTGCAGGTGCCGTGAATCAGAGTCTACAGTGAACAAACAGCCGGTGAGCAGGACGCTCATGACCAGCAGGCCTGTTAATCTAATCATTATTATTTCCCCATTGTTCGCAGTGTTGGTGATAGCTACCCCGTCAGATTTTGCAATCTGGCCAGATTCTCTCTATGACGCACGTTGCGGCAAAAGGTTACAGAATCGACCCTGTCATCATAAGTGGCCAGCCTGAATCGTTGCTGAACAGCGCGACTTTCCCGGGCTGGCATCACATCCGCAATTGCAGTGATAATGCGTGGCTCCAATGCACCGCCAACCGCAGGATACTCACAATGCTGTCGCGCCTGACCCGCCTGTTTCCGCTCTGGGCAATCCTGCTGTCCATTATCGCCTTCTTCTTTAATAACGTGTTCAGCTCCCTGCAGAGTGCAATCGTGCCCTTACTGAGCTGTGTGATGTTCATGATGGGTCTGACATTGAGTCAGGCAGATTTTTTGCGCATCGTGCGTCAGCCAAAACCCGTCTTCGTCGGCGTGCTGCTGCAATTTCTGCTGATGCCGCTACTCGCCATCACGCTCTCGGCCCTGCTGGATCTGTCGAGCCAACTCACTGCCGGCATGGTACTTGTCGGCAGCTGTGCCGGCGGCACTGCCTCCAATGTGATCTGCTACCTCGCCAGGGGCGATGTCGCACTCTCGATCAGCATGACAGTCTGCTCCACCCTGATTGGCATCGTCGCCACTCCCTTGCTGTGCAGTCTGTATCTTTCGGAGACGGTGGCTGTGGACTCCTGGGGATTATTGATCAGCATTCTGCAGATTGTCTGCGTGCCTGTTTTGCTGGGATCCGCCGCCAACTATTTCTTCAGCTCCGTCACACAACGCATCGAGCCCTGGCTTGCCTTCCTGTCCATGCTGGTGATTCTCAGCATCATCACCATCATCGTTGCACTCAATGCCAGCAGCCTGCTCGAAGTTGGTCTGTTAACACTGCTGGCAGTGATGTTGCACAACCTGTCAGGTCTGGCAGGGGGCTATTTCTGCAGTCGACTGATGGGATTTGATTTGCGGCAGAGCCAGACCATCGCCATTGAGGTTGGCATGCAAAATTCGGGGCTCGGCGTCGCTCTCGCCTTGCAATTTTTCTCAGCCACAGCCGCATTACCCGGCGCCATCTTCAGTGTCTGGCATAATATCAGCGGCTCTCTACTCGCCACTTACTGGGGCAGAAGGCGAGACTCGCTCGAGTATCTTCTGCAAGACTCCGATCGCTCCGATATTTCGCCTAAGTGAACCCGGTTTTATATCAACTGTTAAAAAAGTCGGAAATAAATCATATCCGGTATTGACTTCAATGCGGATGCAATTAAAATGCGCGCATCGAAAACCATTTTCAGCAAACTCTGTAAAAAATTTTAGTGAACACCATGTACACACCAGCCATTCTAGTCAACACGATGGACACAACTATGACCGCAGTCGGTCATCAGTTCTGTTCGCGCGTGCTCAAGAACTGGGAGACCCGCTTGGAGTGAATTTCTGCCTAAAACACGATTAAAAACCGTATTTAAGAAAAGACCTCTAAGTCGAAAAGCCTAGAGGTCTTTTTTTTGCACTGAATTTTTTGTAATGCATGCGGAATTCCGCATGTACCGGGGAACTATTGTGCGTAAAAAATTAATTAGAAATATACGCCTGATCTATGGACTGGCTTTCTTTCACAGTTTCATGGTGATCGTGCCGGTCATTGTGCCCTTCTTCGTGCCGAAGGGACTGAGTCTCGCTGATATTTTTTATCTGCAGGCCGTGTTCGCCACAAGCATCGTGTTGCTGGAGGCACCTTCGGGATATTTCGCGGACATCTTCGGTCGGCGCAACGCGCTGATACTCGGCAGCATCGCGCACGGACTCGCTTATCTGTGCCTGAATTTCGCGAGCGACCTGGCCACGCTTATCGTATTCGAAATAATGGCAGGCGCGGCGGCGAGCTTGCTGTCCGGAGCCGACATTGCCCTGCTGTATGACTCTCAGAAAGCCCTGGAGACGGAGGCCGGTCAATCAAGCGAACACAGCAATGGCATTGCCCATCTCGGCTTCATTCGCAGCAGTGCCGAGGGTCTCGGTGCGCTGGTCGGTGGAGTGCTGGCCCTGTGGTCATTCGAGTTGATGGTGCTGATCCAGTCAATTGCCGCCTGGGTCTGCCTGTTGGCTGCGGTACTCGTAGTCGAACCACCATACAAGGGCGAATCCGGTAGCGTTCAGGGCCGCATCCAGATTGGCGCGATCCTGCGCCATCTGTTCCGGACTGATCCGATACTGCGCCATGTCGTACTGGCGACGTTTCACGTCGCCTGGTTAATGCAGCCCTACTGGGAGGTGCAGGGCGTTTCGCTGGCGATCTTCGGAGTGCTCTGGTGCACCCAGAGCCTGACTGTCGCCTTGGCGAACAAATTCGGCTTTGAAATCGAGCGACGTTACGGTGCGATCGCGGCGCTGGCTATCATCGGCGTCATACCGATACTCGGCCACTTCGGGATGGCGTGGCTGCAGGGCTGGGCCGGCATTGCCATCGGCTTGCTGCTCTTTATCTGCAGAGGGCTGAACCAGGTCATTCTGGTTAACGCGTTGAACCGGCGTGTGCCCAGCGAGTTTCGGGCGACAGCCAACTCGTTCACGAGTTTCCTGTTCCGCCTGTCGTTCATCATCACCGGACCCCTGGTCGGCTATTTGGCTGAAACCAAGGGGTTGCAGGCGACATTGGTGGCATTGGGTCTGTCGTCGTTCGTGTTACTGATCGTGGTCATGCTGCCACTGATGCAATCGGTGAAATCCATTCAGCAACGCGTCGTCGCCTGACGCATCGTTGCCTGATCCGACCCTCCCCACTAGGGGACAGTCACTCATAAATCCCCCCATGAGTGCTGTCCCCATTTTTTTGCCCCGCGCACCAAGTCGAGCCACCTTCCCTGTCAGAGCCGCGTTATTGGTCTGATCGACCAGTCCCAGGGCACCGACTTAGCGCAACATCAGGAATTCCCACTCCCTGAGACCGCACTAGGTTGGTGCTTTCAGAGGCGTCGTGGTAAAGTTTTCAGGCTTTTCCAATAACCCTTGCCGGACAAATTCGTCCACACCCGTCGCAGCCCCGGATGGGAACCATATCTGTGCAATTTCGCAGTGGTGGCACGGAAAAGCGACTCATAATGAAGCAGGAGAACACTGATGAAATTGATTACCGCCATTGTTAAACCATTCAAATCGGATGCCGTCCGTGAGGCCCTCTCCGAATTAGGCGTTAGCGGGATGACGCTCACTGAAGTTAAAGGGTTCGGGCGCCAGAAAGGACACACCGAACTCTACCGCGGCGCCGAATATGTAATCGACTTTTTGCCCAAGGCAAAACTGGAGATTGCCGTCGCGGACGAACTGACGGAGCAAGTCATCGAAGCCATCTGCAAGGCGGCAAACACCGGACAGATTGGCGATGGCAAGATCTTCGTCAGCAACCTCGAACAAACCATTCGCATCAGAACCGGAGAATCCGGCAACGACGCGCTCTAGGGGAATCCAATTCAATGCGAGCAAAAAAACCAATAACAAAACTTCTTTGGTCTTCACTATTGCTTCTGCTCCTGCCATCAGCTGCACTCGCGCAGGACGCCGGTCTGGACACCGGTAACACCTCCTGGATACTCACTTCGACCGCGCTGGTGCTGTTCATGACCTTGCCCGGTCTGTCCCTGTTTTATGCAGGGCTCGTCCGCACGAAGAATGTACTGTCGGTACTGATGCAGTGTTTCGCCATTGCCGTGGTCATTTCGATACTGTGGTTGCTAGTCGGCTACAGCATTGCTTTTGGTCCGGCTGAATCCGCATTCTGGGGCGGTCTGGGCAAGGCGCTGTTTAATGGCGTGGTTGTCGATTCCCTCTCTGGTGACATCCCCGAGACCGTCTTCGCCTCGTTCCAGATGACCTTCGCGATCATTACCCCGGCGTTGATCGTAGGTGCGTTCGTAGAGCGACTGAAGTTTTCTGCGATGCTGCTCTTCAGCGTATTGTGGACTCTCGTGGTCTATTTCCCGGTGGCGCACTGGGTCTGGGGTGGCGGTTGGCTGATGGAACGCGGCTTGATCGACTTCGCCGGCGGCACTGTTGTGCACGTCACTGCCGGTGTCGGTGCGTTGGTTGTGGCACTCGTGATCGGTCCGCGCAAGGGCTTTCCAGGTGGCAATCTACTACCACATAACATGACCATGAGCTTCACCGGTGCCGCGATGCTCTGGGTGGGCTGGTTCGGTTTCAATGCTGGTAGTGCGCTGGCCGCAAACGGCAGCGCCGGCATGGCGATGTTCGTCACGCATATTTCGGCAGCCACCGGTGCTCTGACCTGGATGGCCATCGAGTGGTTCAAGTTTGGCAAGCCCAGCGGGCTGGGTGCCATCACTGGCATGGTCGCCGGACTCGCGACGATCACACCCGCTTCCGGCTCGGTGGGCCCGGCGGGCGCGCTGGTCGTTGGCTTGTGCGGTGGACTGGTGTGCTACTGGGCCACGACCACGATGAAGCAGAAGCTGAAGATCGACGATTCCCTCGATGTGTTCCCTGTCCATGGTGTAGGCGGTATGGTGGGCACCTTCCTCGCCGGCATCCTGGTCTCAGCCAACCTCGGTATCTTCAGTGGTAATGGATTGGCCGACGGCATGACGATCGGCTCCCAGGTCGGTGTGCAGCTGCTCGGTATCGTCGTCACCGGTATCTATGCGGGCATCCTGACGTTTGGCTTGCTGAAGCTCGTCGGAATCCTGACCTCCGGACTGCGGGTGACTGAAGACGAGGAACAAGTCGGATTGGATATCACCGATCATGATGAGAAAGGCTACGCCATCTGATGCCGCATCGACTCAGAAGTGAATTACCTGAAGTGGATACCAGTCGATGAATAACCCCCGCGGCATCTATTAAGGTAAGGGGAAAATAAACAGAGCCGGGACGGTGACACTGCCCCGGCTTTTTTTTGTCAGGGGTTCATGCGCAGCGTGGTAACGGCAAACACCAGCCGGTTGCCCTCGCTGTCGGTAAAGTAGCTAGCGACCAGTATCGTCGATCGTCCTTCATTGATTACTTCGCCCCGCATACAGAAGCGCGGGCCCATCACCGGGGCGAGGTAGTCGATGCGCATATTCACCGTAGCTGACCACTGAAATTGACTACGATCCTCGAACAGCGTGCGGGCAGTCATGATCGAAATCATGTCAACATAAGTCCCGGTGAAACCCCCAAAGAGCTGGTTGCGGGGATTCAGCAGATGTGCCGGCAAGTGAACATCGACCTCAACCAGCCCTCGTTCCTCCCGCAATATCCGCCACTGGCTGGATTCCACCAGATCGCCGGCATTGTGTCCGGGCTTGAGAAAAGGGGGTCGCGTATCTGGACCTGGCTTTGCACTCATGACATCTCCTGTGGGTGCGGGTTTTCCGGGAAGCCGCTCGAAAGGGCCAGAGAATGCAGGAATTCCCGGTGCTGGTCAAATCTTGCCAGGCTCCCCTATACTGTCCGTCTGACCCCACCAAACATCCAACAAAAACAAGGAGTCCAGCATGCTAGCACTGCGCTTTACCTTCACCATTCTGCGCCCGCTACTCACCCTGTGTGTCCTGCTCGCCACGACCAGTCTGGCCTTCGCCGATGGCCTGCCCATGGCGAGCCCGGAGAGCGTCGGAGTCTCTTCGGAACGTCTCGAACGTTTGCCTGCGACGATGCAGCGTTATATCGACGCTAATCTGCTGGCAGGCACCGTGTCTCTGGTGGCCCGCAATGGCAAGGTTATCCAGTTGGAATCCCGGGGCTGGAAGAACAAGGAAACCGGCGAGCCCATGACCGCCGACTCGATCTTTGTGATTATGTCCATGACGAAGCCCATAGTCTCCACAGCCTTGATGATGCTCTATGAAGAAGGCCGTTTTCTGCTGACCGACCCGATCTCGAATTGGATACCTGAACTGGCTGCCAAAGAAGTCATCGTGAAAGATGCCAGCGGCTCCCATCGGGTTCCTGCGGTGCGTCCGATTACGGTGCGTCATATCTTGTCGCATACCAGCGGACTCGATCCCGATCGCGAAGACCTTACTGCCGCCGAGATCGAACTGTTGGGCCGCGAAGAGACCCTGGAAGCCACCCTCGTCAAGCGTGCTCCCTTGCCCCTGGCGTTTCAGCCTGGTGACAGCTGGCAATACGGCAGTTCTACCGATTATGTGGCCTTGTTGGTCGAGCGCATTTCCGGACAGCCACTCGTCGAATTCCTGCAGGAACGCATCTTCGACCCGCTGCAGATGCATGACACGTTCTATAACGTCCCTCGTGACAAGATCAATCGGGTAGCTGCCGTCTACAGTCCGACCGGCCCCGGCAAGACCATCGAATTGTCACGCACACCCGAATATCGCGAAACGAGCTACTTCGGCGGTGTCGCCGGTCTCTCCTCCACCATTTCAGACTACTGGCGCTTCAGCCAGATGCTGTTAAACGGTGGCGAGCTTGACGGTGTGCGAATCCTCAGCCCCAAGACCCTGAATCTCATGATCTCTAACCACACAGGAGATCTCGATGTCTACGTGCGAGGCCCTGGCTACGGCTTCGGCCTTGGCTTCGGCATTCTCACCGATGTCGGCAAGGCGCGGGATCCGGCTACGCCCGGGACTTTTACTTGGGGTGGAGCCTGGGGCACGATTTTCTGGGTAGATCCAGTGGAGAACATGCTTGCGATCATGATGACCCAGATCACGAATTACAGCCATATCAATGCGCGTCAGGACATCACGGTTACGGCGATGCAGTCGATCATCGACAGTTACAGCAACAAGCCCTACGCCGTGAGTCCCTATCACATCCTGAAATAAGCTTTGCTGCACGCAGGAGGCAATCTGCTGCCTCCTGCGTGCTACGCTCCCGCCCGCCTCCACCTTTCCCCTCTTCGCGCCTGCCTGCTCGCGGCAAGCGGGCGGGTTTTGTTACGCTGGATCAAGATTGAGGGGGCGCAGCCCGGTCTATGCTGAGCGTGTGTCCTCATCTGCCGACGGAGGCTGGACCATGCCTAAAGTCTTCATTGCACTTGCAATCGCGCTATTGCTGACTGCCTGCACGCAGAGCGGTTCGCAAATCGGCACTGCACCGAGACTCTGTTGTCCGGGAGACTATGCCCGCTACCACACCTACAGGGTTGAAACCGAAAACATGCCCGGATTTCTGCAGCGATATGTCGTCGACACCTTCGATACCGTATTCATGCAAAAGGGCTTGCGGCGGGATGCTGGCGGCCAGGACCTCCACGTCCTGCTGCGCTACAACCATATCAACCTGAATCCGGAACAGCAGAGCATCGATCCGCTCGTGCGCATTGAGGCGCTCACTGTCGAACTGAATTATGTCGCCGAGATCGAAATCGAGATTTCTGAAGCGCAGACCCGCAAAGTGGTGTGGGCAGGCACTATCAGTCGCATCCATCGCGTGAGCCCTGGCGAGTACATGCATGAAGAGCGCGCCCGGCCCGAATTTCTCCAGGCGTTCACGACGGTGCTGGAATCCTGGCCATCACATTGAGTATGGGTATATCCGCGCATGACTGACAGAATGCAGGCATGAAAAAGGGGACCGAAGTCCCCTGTTTCATTGCTGTTCCTACTCAGCGCGCATCCAGCAATTGATAGATGCGACGAATCGCTCGCGGATCTACACCGGGTTCGCGAATCTGCGTGAAATTGGCAGAATGATTCGTCATGTCGATCTGCTCAGACGCCTGCTCGACACTGACTCCACGATCATGCATCGCAACAGTCTTCGTCCAGAGATCGCGCAAATACGCCTGAAAGTTGCTGATCGGATCACGTGAGTGCATCACAGGCCCATGTCCCGGCAACCAGGTTTCGAAGTCCAGTGTCTTCAGGCCCTCCAGAGTAACCGGCCATTCGTCGACGAAGGCGTCTCCCATATAAGACAGGCTCGGCAGCATCATGTCTCCGGTAAAGACTACCTTCTCCTTGGGCAGGAAGATCACGACATCTCCCCCGGTATGTGCGCGTCCGAAATGCAATAGCTGGATTTCGCGGCTGCCATTGGCAACGACCTGAAACAGGGTCATCTTGCGGTCGAGAGTAATATTGGGAGGCGTCGGGCGTATCTCCTGAATCGCATTCATGTAATCGCGCTGTACCCGTGCGTTCTCCTGCAACTCAGCCTTGCGCGCCGGATCAGTCTCGGCGGCAGCTCGCTGCTCGAGCCGCTCTACAGTTGCCGGCACGCCGTCGGAAAAGCTGTGAAAGGTCGCTTCGTCCAGTACGTTACTGCCGTCTGCACCGCTCAGTTTCATGCGCGTATATTCGTGCCCGATGATCTCTACACCCGGCGGAAAGGATTGATTGCCGTGCGCATGGTCGAAATGATAGTGACTGTTGACCAGATAGCGTACCGGCTTGTCAGTAAGCACGGACAGCGAGTCTAACAAGGCTCTGGAGGCGGCCGGGGTCACATGCGAATCAACCACCAGCGTATCGAATTCGCCGACCAGCACGAGCGCGTTACTCATTGTGTACACCGAGCCACTGCCAGTGGCAAACCAGACGCCGTCAGCGACCTCGACGAAGCGGTGCGAGGCGGATTCAACGACACGTTCCTGGGCCAGAACTAAACCAGGGAGCAGTGCGCATGCGCCTGACATCAGAAACACAGAGCCAAGGGTTTTTACGAGATTCTTCATATTTTTTCCTGCTAGTGCGTTGTCGTTATTATTGAGTGGAATCCGGTTGGCGACCGCGTCCGTTACTGCGGCGCCGACAGGTAGCGTGCCATGTACTGCATGGCATCCCCTATCGACCCGCCCCAGGCCGCAAAATTATGGTCGCCATCGAAGATACGCAGTTCGGTGAACTCCGGTTGAAACTTGCGCAGCGCCATGTAGAACACGGTGGCGTGGTAAGCGATATCAAAGCGATCATGGTCACCAGTGTTAATGTAGAACGGCACTACGATGCCCTTCTCGCGATAGCTATCGACAAAAGATACCCAGTTATTGCGTCTCCACAGCGCCTCATCGAACTTGCCATCGGTGAGAAAGGTGTCCTGCTGCGTCGCCGAGGAATCTGCTGGCGGCACCGTTGCATACACTGCCGGGCTCAACGGCGCGGCGGCGGCGAACATTTCCGGATACTGCAGGGCTATATTGGCAGTCCCGAAACCACCCGCGGAGTAGCCAGCGATTGCGCGTCCATCGCGTTGGGCGAGGGTTCGATAATGGCTGTCAACATAAGGCACCAGATCCCTGATGAAAGCCGTCAGCGCCTTCTCTTCGGCGCCGTCAGCCCACCAGAATTTCGGATCGGCCGGCACCACAATCAACTGTGCCGGAATTTTGCCGGCGGCGATCAGCGCATCCGCTGTCTCGGCGATATGGCCGTTGCGCACCCAACTTTCTTCCGTACCCAGATTGCCGTGCAGCAGGTAAGTAACCGGATAGCGCAGGCCAGAACTTGCGTAACCTTCGGGCAGATAGATATTGAAGACATATTCCCGGTGCAGAGTGGCCGAGGGGAATCCCTGATGCACCACCTCGCTCGCCAGCAGCGGGGTAGCAAAAAGCAGACTCAGACCGAATGCGAGTGAAGTCAGTAACCTATTCATGGATTCCATCGTCAAAGGCTTATGAAGTGCAGCACAACGGCCGCGAGTGAGGGCACAGTAACCCATCAGTTTGAGGCTGTAAAGCAAGTGACAGCAGTGGTGAAAATGGCTAAATGTAGTAGTGAATCCCGCCAAATCCACCGCCCGGCTATCCGGCAATAGATCCGTAAGTGATTGATAATATTTAGCTTATGGAAACTGGCAAGGTAATTGCTCCCTGTCACTACAAACACAGACCAGGCGCAGCAAAGCGACCCGGTTGTGGGTACAAGCCGATCCGTGACGATCAACCAGCAAGGGGAAAACAACATGCGAGTCTTTAATCACAACATCCGTCTGACGGCAGCCACTCTGCTCGCGCTTTGCCTCAGCAGCTATCTGTATTCAGCCTCGGCACACGCCGATGACCTGCGCGATATTTCCAAGGTCAATGGCGGCATTCGTGTCGACGCCAACGATACTGTTGGCAATGTCTCCTCGGTTAATGGAGGCATCGACATCCGTCGTGGCGCCTCTGCCTACGATGTCGAAACCGTCAATGGCGGCATCGACATCGAAGATGATGTCGAAATCACCCGCGCCGAAACTGTAAACGGTGGGATTCGACTGGGACGATCGGTGAAAGTGAATGGATCCCTGGAATCGGTCAATGGCGGTATCAGCAGTGAAGACGGTAGCGTCATCGAGCGGGGCATCAGCACGGTGAACGGTAAGATCCGGCTTAAGGACAAGTTTGTCGGCGAAGACATCGAAACCAGCAACGGCGATATCGAGCTGCGAAACGGGACCGTGATCGAAGGCGATGTCATCGTTAAGCGCAACCACAACTGGTTCAATCGCTTCTTCTCCTTCAATCGGCACCGCAATTCGATCGTGATCGATTCCAGCTCCGCAGTGCATGGCGATATTCATCTCTACCGCGAGGTGGATCTGCGCATTGCCGATGGCGCCGAGGTAGGCAAAGTCATCGAACATTTCTGAAATCACACCCCAGGGGACTCGAGATCGACTCACCCTACCCTCGCGCCGCTTCAGCTTCCCCTGCAGCGGCGCTTTCTTTTGCCAGACGCACTTCGGCACCCGCATTTGCCAGGCAATAAAAAAGCCACCGGAGACAATCCCCGGTGGCTTGCAATTGGCTGCAATTAACCGATTACGGTTTTATTGCTCTTCGCGCTGATAATGGCCCATCAACATACCAGTCGCCAGAACGTGCCCATTGATAGCCTCTAACAATTGCTCCTTGTTGAGGCCGGCTTCGAGACCCAGATCGGCGTCAATGGCGTAGACGCGAAAGTGATAGGCATGCAGCTTGCCATCGACCGGAGGGCGGGCTCCGAAATAACCGGTCTGACGAATGCCATTCAGCCCATTAATCATGCCATCCAGACCAGGCACACCCTGAACCATCGCTTCCTTGGTCAGATTGCCGGGCAGGCCAGACGCGGATGCCGGAATATTGTAGGCGACCCAGTGCACGAAAGGCTGGGGCATCGGCACGATCGGGTCATCGCAGATCAGGGCCAGTTGCACCGTGCCAGCGGGTAGATTGGACCAGCTCAGGTCGATCGAGGCGTTGTCACCGTACGCGGTGTTTGCCAGCGGAATCGTGCCGTGATGGGCGAAGGCTGAGCTTGTCACCGTGATCGTTTCGGGGATGTCCTGCGCGAACAGTTGCGCAGAAACCAGCAAGGCAGCGACGCTCAGTACGACGCGCTTGATGCCAGAGAGAGGTGTAATTCGATGCATGACTGACTCCTAATTTAGTGTTGGAAATACGGGGTTGGACTGATGTGATTCGGACAAATTGCGGTTATTTGCGGATGAGTTCAACGGTCTCGGCCTTTTCGCGCAGCAGGTATTTCTGCACCTTGCCGGTCGAAGTCTTCTCGATGGGGCCAAACACGACTTTTTTCGGAATCTTGAAGCCTGCCAATTCCTCACGACAATAGGCAATCAGCTCCGGCACAGTCATCTCTTGCCCCGCCTTGAGACTGACGAAGGCACACGGCACCTCGCCCCATTTCTCGTCAGAACTCGCGACTACAGCCGCCTCCAGAATCTTGGGGTGCTTGAACAATACCGATTCCACCTCGAGCGAGGAGATATTCTCGCCGCCAGAAATGATGATGTCTTTGGAACGGTCCTTGATCTGGACGTAGCTGTCTTCGTGCCATACAGCAAGGTCGCCCGAATGGAACCAGCCACCAGCGAATGAAGCTTCGGTGGTCTTCGCGTTCTTGAGGTAACCCTTCATTACCAGGTTGCCGCGCATGAATATCTCACCCATGGTCTTACCGTCTTTTGGTACCGGCTCAAGAGTTACCGGGTCGGCTACCATCAACTCATCCTGCAGGGGAGCTCGCACACCTTGACGCGCGAGCATCTCCGCGCGCGCATAGACATCCAGTTCCTGCCACTCGTCTTTTGGCGCACACACGACACAGGGCCCATAGGTCTCGGTGAGGCCATAGACATGAGTCACGTCGACGCCCATCTTCTCCATATTGGCGATCACGGCCGCAGGCGGCGCAGCACCGGCGGTCATCGCACTGACCTTGTGTGTGACGCCCTCTTTCAGCTCAGCGGCAGCATTGACGAGAGTATTGAGTACCACTGGCGCACCGCAGAAATGCGACACCTTGTGTTTCTTGATAGCGGCAAATATTTCCGTGTCGCGTACATGCCGCAGGCAGACGCTGGTGCCCCCGACTGCAGCAAGACTCCACGGAAAGCACCAACCATTACAATGGAACATCGGCAGCGTCCACAGATAGACCGGTTTGGCGGCCATATTCCAGCATAACACATTGGATATGGCATTGAGATAGGCGCCGCGATGGTGAAACACAACACCCTTCGGGTCGCCGGTGGTTCCCGAGGTGTAGTTGAGTGAAATCGCCGCCCATTCGTCGGCGATCTTGAAACAACGATAGTCGGTGTCACCAGTGGCGATGAAATCCTCGTAATTGCGATCGCTCAGCAGCTCCCCGCCGGTGTAGTACGGGTCATCTATATCAATTACCAGTGGTTTACTGGGCAATAGCTCCAGAGCGGCGCGAATCGTATTGCTGTATTCCCGATCGGTGAACAACACCTTGGTCTCGGCATGCTGGAGAATGAAGGCAATGGCTTTGGCATCGAGACGCACATTGAGGCAATTCAGCACAGCACCTGTCATTGGCACACCAAAATGCGCCTCAAACGTCTCCGGCGTATTGGCACCCATAAATGAAACGGTATCGCCCTCGCCGATTCCGATCTTCATCAGGGCAGACGCTAACAGGCAGCATCGGGCGTAGGTCTGCTCCCAGGTGTAGGTGGTATCGCCATGGATGATTGCTGCGGTATCTGGATAAACACGAGCCGAGCGTTCGAGAAAGCTCAGCGGGGTGAGTGCCGCATAATTGGCCGCGTTCTGATCCAGATTTTGTTCATAGATATTGTTCGTCATGACTGATCGTCGTTCCTGTTGCTTGTGTTCAAGGTCAACCCCCGGGATTCTACCGGGCCTGCAGACTACATGAAATCCATATCACCTGCTGTGAGCCACCATTTACCGTAAAGCGGGGCGGCGGCGGGACCGGGATTCCAGCTATTGCAGGGTATCTCAATACCCAATTCATTCACAATCACACCCTGCGTTTCAAGGGTGTGTAACCAGCCCCGGGTAAGCCACATCCGAAGCGGTTGCTGCGGATCAGACAGCATTTGCCACGCACGAATCTGTTGTAGAACCGAGGACATGTGCTCAGGCGCGCAGATCAGGTCCATGACCAGCGCTGCGCCCTCATGGGGCTTAAGGATGACGCAAGCCAGACACCGGCCACCGCCGGCCTCACGGACCAGCAGCCGTCGATAGCTGCCGCCTCGGCCATAGGGGTGAGTGAAATACCGGTACCTTATATAGTCGCTGTCGCGACAGCCGATGATGCCGCCTGCAAAGGCTCCTGACATCTGTGACCACAGCGCATCGACGGCCTCGCGATGTTCCTCCGACTCGATGTCCAGTTCCTCGATCACCGGGATTGCGGTGTCAGATTGCACTGGCGGAAACTCGAGTTGTACGAAATCATCGGTTTTCTCATAGAGGCCGAGACGGGTGGCGATATTCATCGCCTTCTGGTTTGGAAACCCGAACCCAAGCAGATGACCTACGGTGTTGCCGATTTCGCGTTCGAGGAAGGTTGCGGCAACCTTGAAGAAAAGACTGCTCCTGCCATATTGACGCCGCTCTTCGGGCAGCACCATGACATCGCAGACCTGGATAGCGAGCGCCGGCGTGCCAAAATACAGAATTTTTCTCGGCGCTCCTCCATAGTGAGCGACAATATCACCACCCTGCCCGATGCGTGCCACGACACACTTGCCGTCACCCCCATCGTACTTCCATTGCCACAGATCCGCATTGAAGGGTTTCTCAAAACTCTGTTCAAACAAGTCGGCGATCTCGCTGATCGCGAATGAACTGCGGTCTGCATACTCCGCCAGCGCATACTCACCCAGATCGACCAGGTGTTCGCTGCCAAGCGTCTCAAGTTCCAGCATGCGGTAGCAGCGCCGACCAGATTCAAGCTCACTCTGCATTTCTGTGAGCATTACCGTTACCGCCTGTCTCCTCTCGGGACCACAATCGACATCCCTGTCCAGAGCCTCGACATGACGCTGCAACAAGGGCAGAAACAGTCGTACCGAATGAAGGGCGTCAGCAGACAGATCATGCTCAGCCTGTACGCGATAACCGAGTCGCGCTGCGAGCGCTTGCAAGGAACTGAGGTTGGCGATTGTCGAGGCGCGGATGGCGGAATCATCGAGAAGAAATTCCCCAAATACGAACAGTCGGCCACCATCGCGTAACAACTCGCGGCAA
>JALRBQ010000025.1 GCA_023257655.1 Pseudomonadales bacterium | reverse complement strand
GGCACGGTGATCTGAACTTCGGGGCCGCAGGCGGCCAAGGTCTGCAGGTGGAAGGGCAACAGGACCCGAATCATGGTCTGCGCCTAGTCCAGTGTCTGCACTTCCACCGACAGGACCGGCGGCAGGTTCTGGGCGATAGCTGACCAGCTGTCACCGCTGTCCGGGGAGCAGTAGATCTGGCCACCCGAGGTGCCGAAATAAATGCCGCACTCATCAAGCGTGTCTACGGCCATCGCATCGCGCAATACATTCACATAACAGTCTTTTTGGGGTAGGCCGTTAGTGAGTGCCTCCCATTCATCGCCGCCGGCACGGCTGCGATAAACCCGCAGCTTGCCTTCTGGTGGATAGTGCTCGGAATCACTCTTGATGGGAACGACGTAGATGGTCTCCGGTTCATGTGCGTGCACGGCAATCGGGAAGCCGAAGTCGCTGGGCAGGTTGCCACTCACCTCGTGCCACAGGTCGCCGTGATTGTCGCTGCGCATCACATCCCAATGTTTCTGCATATAAAGTACTTCGGGGCGTGTCGGATGCATCGCGATACGGTGCACGCAATGGCCGATCTCAGCGGTGGGGTCCGGAATGTACAGTGAGCTCAAGCCTTTCGTGATCGAGCGCCAGCTCTTGCCGCCGTCATCGCTGCGGAAGGCGCCGGCCGCCGAGATCGCGACGTAGATGCGTTGCGGATCGGACTTGTCCAACAGGATCGTGTGCAGGCACATACCGCCAGCACCGGGGGTCCACTGCGATCCGGTGCCGTGGCCGCGCAAGGCCGCCAGTTCATTCCAGTTAGCCGCACCGTCAGTGCTCAGAAACAGGGCGGCATCCTCGACGCCGGCGTACACGGCCTCGGCATCAGTGAGGGAGGGCTCGAGATGCCACACGCGTTTGAATTCCCAGGGATGTGGTGTGCCGTCATACCATTGATGGGTCGTCAGTGGGGCGCCGGTGGAATCGGAGGTGTCATAGACAAACTTGTTGCTCTCTGCCAGAGGCATGCCTTCAGGTGTCGTGGTCGGGGCGCCGGGGGGAGTGCCAGGCTGCTGCCAGGTCTTGCCACCGTCATCCTAACGTTGAATGATCTGCCCGAACCAGGCGGAGGATTGAGAGGCATACAGGCGATCCGGATTCACCGGTGAACCAGTGAGATGATAGATCTCCCAGCCGCCGAAGAAGGGGCCCTCCACCTGCCACTGTTTGCGCTTGCCATCCGCCGTGAGAATAAAGGCGCCTTTCTTGGTGCCGGCCAATACGCGAACCCTGCTCATCGTGCCTCCTGTTCCGGATAGCTCTGATCGCTCCGGAGTGCTGTGTGGATTAATGCGTGATTTCGACCTGTTCCGTTGTCACCGGTCCCATGCCGCGAATCTCGACCACTACCGCCTCGCCGCGCGAACCGTCGTAGTGCACCGCGCCAGCAGGATGCATCATGAAACCACCGGCAGGAATCGGAGTGGTCTTGCTCATGTCGTGGCTCGCGTCCGTGCCGGCATTCCACACGCCTTCGATCACTGTCACGAAGCGGTCCTGGGTATGGTAGTGGGGAGTGCTGGAGCCGCCCGGCGGGAACCGAACGCGAATCACATACAAGCCTTCCTTGGAGGGATCGCCATACAGAATCTTCTGCTGCGTCTGCGTGCTGGTTTCATCCCATTCAATGTCGGCCAATTGCACGATCACGAAGCCCTTGTCACTGTCTGCCGCAAAACCCAAAGGCATCAGTAGCATAAAAAGAGGCAACAATAGTCTTGAGAGTTTCATAGGGGAGGTCCTTTGCCGGATTCTTGTCAGTTTTCGAGGCGCCCGCACGCGGGCCGGAGTTGCGAGTCTGTCCCGATTATACACAGGCGCAATAGCTCGAGTGCAAGCGCTAGTTAAGTGGATTCGGTGCCGGCAGGCATGTGACACCCGCACGCGCACAGGAGACTCGCAGCGCAAATTGCTTTAAGGTAGGCAACTGGAAAACCGAACGTATGATCGATAAGGAGTACTGAGCATGGCTCGAGGCGCACAACAAAAAATAGGTTCCGGATTCGTGGCGAAATCCGAGCCCGAACAGATTCTGGCTGGCAAGAATTTAACCGGCAAGGTTGCGGTTGTAACAGGAGGTTATTCCGGCATCGGCCTGGAGACAACCCGCGCCCTGGCCGCCCGCGGTGTGCGTGTCTATGTGCCAGTGCGCAGTATAGAGAAGGCGCAACAGGCACTGGCAGACATCGACGGCGATGTCGTCGCCGATGCCATGGATCTCAGCGATCTTGCCAGCGTGCGCGCCTATGGCGAGGCGATTGCCGGTCGTGAATCCAAACTGGATTATTTGATCAATAATGCGGGCATCATGGCGCCACCGGAAACCCGTCTCGGCAAGCAATGGGAATCCCAATTCGCGGTCAATCATCTCGGTCATTTCGTGCTCACCACGACCTTGCTGCCAAACTTGTTACGTGCGGAACGCGCCCGGGTAGTGTGTCTGACTTCCATCGGGCACCGACGCAGTGATATTCGCTGGGAAGATATTCACTTTCTCAATGAGCCCTATGAAAAATGGACGGCCTACGGCCAGGCCAAGACGGCGAATGCTCTGTTCGCGCTGGGACTCGATATGCGCTATGGGGCACAGGGTCTGCAAGCGTTCTCTGTGCATCCCGGTGGCATTCTGACGCCTCTGCAGCGTCACCTGCCAAAAGAGGAGATGGTGGCGATGGGCTGGCTGGACGCCAACGGCGAGCTTTCCGAATTGGCGAGCAAGATGTTCAAATCACCGAGTCAGGGCTGCACCACGACACTGTGGGCCGCAACGAGTGAACAGCTCGATTCGCTTGGCGGTCAGTATTGCGAGGATTGTGATGTGGCCAACGTCGCGACCGCAGAATCACCCCGATTCTGTGATGTGGCGGCATGGGCCACCAGCGAAGAGAGCGCCGAACGACTTTGGCAGGTAACGGAGGCAATGTTGGCCTGATGACTACTCGAATACCCAAGATCGCCATTAATGGTTTCGGTCGAATTGGCCGATCAATAATGCGCATCGCCAAATTGCGTCGACATTTCGACGTGGTTGCAGTTAATGATCTCGCAAGCGCCGATCAGCTGGCGTATGCCTTCAAATATGACAGCATTCACGGCATCTATCCCGGCCAGGTTGTCTGTAACGGAGACGTGATAGAAATAGACGGCGATGCCTTTCCCGTATTGAGCGAACGTGATCCGGGCAAACTGCCGTGGCAGCAACTGGAGGTCGACTATGTCATCGAGAGCTCAGGGGCATTCCGGACTTTGGAGATGCTCACCAAGCACCTGGAGTCTGGTGCCAGGCGTCTCATTTTAACGGTGCCCTGCAAGGATCCGCTCGAGGCCACGCTGGTCACCGGGGTAAATGATCATGTCATCACCAAAGACAGCCGCATCATCAGCAACGCCAGCTGCACCACCAATTGCGCTGCACCGCTGGCGAAAGTGCTGCATGAGAGTTTCGGGATAGAGCGCGGCCTGCTGACGACCGTGCACGCCTATACCTCGGACCAGCGATTGATCGATTCGCCGTATAAGGACAACCGCCGCTCGCGCAACGCTGCCACCAACATCGTGCCGACGTCCACCGGAGCCGCCCGCGCTATTGGTCTGGTGTTGCCCGAACTGGCTGGCAGACTCGACGGTCTCGCCATGCGGGTACCGGTTCCCGACGGCAGCCTCGTCGATCTCGTCGTGGAACTGCAGCAGGATGTCACCCGGGAAGCCGTCAATGCCGCGATGCAAGCCGCCGCCTCGGGTCCACTCAAGGGCATTCTCGCCTACAGCACCGAAGACATTGTCAGCAGCGACATCATTGGTAATTCCCACTCCAGTATTTTCGATGCGCAACTGACTCAGGTCATGGGCAAGCGCATGGTGAAGGTAGTGAGTTGGTATGACAATGAATGGGGCTATAGCACGCGAGTCGAGGAATTGATCTCGCGCCTGGCGCGGATGGATGGTTTGCACGGCGGCGCCTGACAAATTCTGGAAGATGAGCGTGGAATTCACTAACAAGACGGTGCTGATAACGGGAGGTGCCCGTGGCATTGGTCGCGCGATCGCCGTGGCCTTCGCGGCGCGAGGCGCGCGGGTCGCATTCCTCTATCGCAGTAATCACGCGGCGGCAGAAGCGACGCGGGCGAGTCTGGCTGGAACCGGACATATCGCCATCGCCGGCGACGTTGCCGATCCGGACGCCGTCAGTCGTTGCATCGATGAAGCCGTGGCACACCTCGGTCGACTCGATGTTGTCGTCAACAACGCCGGCATCGGCATTTATCACCCCATCGCCACGACAAACTATGCCGACTGGCAACAAGCCTGGCAGCAGACACTGGCGGCGAATCTGCTGGGGCCTGCCAACGTCTGTTTCTGTGCGGCCAGGCACCTGCGTGCCAGTGGTGGCGGTCACATCATCAACGTCACATCCCGTGGTGCCTTCCGCGGTGAACCGACGAAACCGGCCTACGGCGCGAGCAAGGCCGGCCTGAATTCTCTCACTCAGTCTTTGGCGATCGCGCTGGCCCCCGACGGGATTGCCGTGGCTGCGGTTGCTCCGGGGTTTGTGAATACGGAACTCACCGCGGATCGGCTTGCGAGTCCGGAAGGCGTCGAGATCAGAGCCCAGAGTCCGTTCAATCGCATCGCAGAACCGGAGGAGGTTGCGGCCGCGGTGGTGTTTCTCGCCAGCGCCGATGCCAAATTCTGCAGTGGCACTATCATCGATGTGAACGGTGCCTCTTACCTGCGCAGTTAGCTTGTCTCACTCACTGACGTGAACCGGTCTTGACCGGATTGTAGCCGGCAGGCTCAAACGGCTGCAGTTTGTCCAGCCAGATCGCCTCCAACACCTTCAGATCGTCGGCCGGTTTGTAATCCGGCGTGTCCAGAGGCTCGAGTTGGTCCAGAATCTCAAACTCAAAATTCTCTTCCCCGAATTCGCGCCAGTCTGTGAGCAGTGATTTGACGGCTTCGCCCCCAAACTTCAGATCCGCGCGATGCCGATTGAGTCGTGCCACGATATCCTTGCTGGCGGCGACATAACATTTGCCATTGAGTTTGTTACGAATCTGGTAAACACCCATCGTCTTCGGCGTGCGTTTGTATTCGTTGATTAGTTCTTTGCGACTGTCCATGAGTAGAATCCTGCCGGGCTGCGAGCGAGGTGCAAGCGAATTTTTGGAGTCGATCGACACAGAGTCAAACCGTAAAGGAATGGGATCGACTGAATGCGGGCGCGATTCTAGCAAGCCTCTCCCGTAAAGATAAGTTACGGAAGCCCGGCGAGGGGCTAATTACCAAGATAGTCAGATGGGTGATCGGCGGTCAGAAATCGCCGCGCACACCTTCCTCGAGTTCCAGCAGATGCTCTGCATGCAGGCGCGTCGTGATGCGCAGGAGATTGCCCTGCGCGTCATGTACCAGCCGCCCGAGGGCATAGCCCTCAGCTGGATAGCCCAGCATCCGCTGTGTCAGCTCAGGTGACAGCAAGCGATCACCCGGATTGAACACCTTCAGCATCTCTACCGACGTCGCCAGATAAAAAGGACGGTGATAGAGCGTGGCGAGCCTGGTCTCGTGGTCGGCGAAATACCGCGCCGATGGATGGCGTTGACTGGTTGTTCGCCAGAAGGCTGTTACCCGATTGCGGGCGATGGCGGGAATGAATTCGATGCTGCGAGCACCGGAGCAGATCACTGACCCTGTGAAGGCGTAATGCTTGCCGGCTTTGAAGATGACGCCACTGAACCCGGCGTCGGCCATCGCGGACAGCGGATTGAAGTATTCCAGCGCCGCGATCAATGCGGAATGGTGATCGCGAAAACGGCGTTGCTCCTGCACGTATCGGGATGTCGGCGCGATACCCGCGAACCGCGAGACATAGCGGCGTGCGACCTCGGGTTCAATCAATTGCCGCTTCGCGCCGGGAAACAGCAGGCGAGGCGCGTTGCTGCGAAAGGAATTATCCAGATTCATGCTCGATGTGGTTCTTTTCCGGTTCGGCATCACCGCATTCTCAACCAGTGAAACCGGGCACGTGGACGAACTTGTTATTGAAATAATGCCGGGATTATAGGTGGGTTTTGTTGCCGAGTTGTTACCAGTGGATGACAGTTTCGTGAAGTTGGAGCACCGCCCGTGATCGGCGCCGCCTCGTCATAAAAATGCAACGCCTGGCGCGTAGCCTGAGCCGACACTGCCAGCAGGTTGGGGCAACCGGAATTGATGGGTGTACTGACTGTGATAAAAGCAAGGGAAGCAGGGGAAGCAATGGAAATGTCGTGGAGGCTAATGGGAAGAGGGTTGCCCATTTCGACGAGCCGCAGTCGCACCAGTCTGGAACTCGTCCTGTTACTGATCTTGTCGGCTTGTGCCGTCAATGATCGCCTGCCTCCGCCTCCCCATGCTGTCAGCATTCATGCAGTGCGAGAGACTGTCCCGGTGCGCAGTGCCGGAGACGCCGCTGATGATCCAGCCATCTGGTTTAACAGCGCCGACCCGGCTGCCAGTCTGGTGTTCGGTACGGACAAAAATTTCGGGCTGGAGGTCTATGATCTTCAGGGCCGGCGTCGGCAATCCCTGGCGGTGGGTCGCGTCAACAATGTCGACCTGCGACCTCTGGCCGGAAGTGTGCGGTGGTCGGCGCTGGCGGCGGCGAGCAATCGCAGCACGAATTCGATCAGCCTGTTCGCCATCGACCAGATGGGCGCTGCAGTCTGGCTCGCGTCGAGCGAGATTGCCACCGGTCTCACCGAACCCTATGGGCTTTGCATGTATGCCGGTGAAGCGGGGTTGCAGGTTTTCGTCAACGATACCGATGGCCGTTATCAACAATGGCTGCTAACCCCGAATCTCGACCCTGACCTCCCAGTTGTCACTTCCCGTCTGCTCCGGGAGTTTGCCGTGTCCCTGCAGCCCGAGGGCTGTGTGGCAGATGATGTGATGGGTCGGTTGTTTATCGGCGTCGAAGACCTTGGCATTCGCGTGCTGGCTGCCAACCCGGAGCAGCCTGCCGAGATGACCAGTGTCGCCGACATCGATGGCGAGATACTGGTCGCTGATGTGGAGGGCATGACACTTCTGGTCAGCGGTGACAGCGGATACCTGATCGTCTCGAGTCAGGGCAATGACAGTTATGCGGTGTACGAACGATCACCACCGCATCGCTATCGCGGAAGTTTCATTGTTGCGGGTAGCCTTGGGTCCAATGTCGATGGCACTGATGAGACCGATGGGCTCGATGCGAGTTCCCTCGTAGTGACGGACGAGTTCCCGGAAGGATTGCTTGTCATCCAGGATGGATACAACACCTTGCCAGCGCGTTCGCAGGATTTCAAGTACGTGTCCTGGGCCGATGTAAGAGCCGCCCTCGCACTGTAGGAAAAAAATTCTATCCTCCATTGAATGTTGCAGTCCTGCAATATTTCCTCTGTTTTCAAATAGTGTGAAAAAGGTGACATGACCCTTATTGCTTGACGTGTAAGCGGGCTATTGTCAACAAACCGTAACGCATCTCCTCTATTGTGTTGGCTCCACGCATACTATCCACAAGGGGAAACACAGTGATTCAAGGTAATCGCTTCACAAAAACAGTTTTGGCGACGGCCATAGGACTTGCCGCCACCGCACCTGCATTCGGTCAGGAATCCGGTAATCTCGATGAGATCGTCGTTGTCGGTAGTCGGGCCAGCTTGCAGAGCGCGATTAGCAAGCAACGTGATTCAGACAAGGTCGCCGGGGTTGTCGATTCCGATGCGATCGGTAACTTCGCCGACATCAATGTCGCTGAATCACTGCGGCGTATCTCAGGCATCATGGTTGAGAATGATCAGGGCGAGGGGCGTTATGTCTCTGTTCGTGGCATGAATACCGATCTCAATGCGATGACGATCAATGGCGTCAGCACGGCGGCACCCGAAGATCGTCGTGGCATCATCCTCGATGGCGTGCCCTCGGAACTGCTGCAGACGATGACGGTCTACAAGACGCTGACCCCCAATCTCGACGCGGACACCATCGGTGGTGCCATCGATCTCGAGACGATTACCGCGTTTTCCTATGACTCCGGCTTCAATCGCATCAAAGCCGAGACCAGCTATAACGAGTTCACCTCTGACAGTAGTAATCCGAAGTTGTCGGCCACGTTTGCCAATCGTTGGGAAGTGGCGAATGGAGAATTCGGAGCTGCACTGGTTTTGAGCGACCAGACGCGTCGCATCGTGGCCCATAACAACGAAGTAGGAGGCTGGGGCGATGTGGCGCCCAACGACGACTACGAGACCCGCTTCTACGATCTCGAACGCGAGCGCCGGGGTATCGTATTGAACCTGGATTATCTCACCGATTCCGGTAACAGCTACTACGCGCATCTGTTTCACAATGAGTACGTCGACGAGGAATGGCGTGCCAAATGGGAAACGCGCGACGGGCTGGAAGATAACGTGCCGACAGTCTCCGGCAATGTGTTTACCTATGCCGACAGCAAGATCGACACCGAAGGCCGGAACCGCACCGAAACCCGGGAAATCACCTCGATGCAATTCGGCACGCGTCTGCAACTGAACGCCAAAAACCGTCTTGAGGTGGAATTATTCAGCTCGGACGCAGAGCAGGACGACCGTGGCCGTTACAATGTCATCTTCCGCAGCGGCACCATCAAGAGCCCGATCACCTATGACAACACGAACCCGAAAAAGCCGGTCGTGACCTATCCGGCCGCCTTCTATGATCCGGCCAATTTCAAGCTCAAGGCATGGGAGTCAGAGTCTGCCCTTAATACAGATGAGGATCTGGGGGCGAAGATCGATCTGTTCACCCAGCTCAGCGACACAACCGAGCTACGCTATGGCCTGAAATACCGGCAGCGCGAGAAACTGAACGACTACAACTTCTGCGGCTATGAACCCGTAAATGACTCCACGCTCGCGGATTACCCCAATCTGGTCGCGGAGAATTTCTTCGGCGCCAGTTCCGGACCGACGGCGACCTTCGAGCAGGTGAAGGCGTTCCGTGATCAACTCGGCGCAGGCAGTTACCAACTTTCCGATGGCACCACCTGCCGTAACCGCGGCAGCTTCTACGAGGTCAGCGGCGATGAAGAGGAAGAGTCTATCGCCGCAGACTGGTATACCGACGAAGACATTCTGGCAACGTACATCATGGGCACAACCAGTACGGAGGCGCTCACCCTGGTCTACGGGCTGCGCTATGAGGATACAAAGACGCGCTATCGTGGCAAGAATTTCGATGGCGATGCCTTCGCAGGGAATACCAGTTTCGACAACGACTATACGTTCCTCGCGCCCTCGCTGAATATCAAGTACGAGATTGCGGACGATCAACTCATCCGTCTCGGCCTGTTCCGATCCCTGGTTCGTCCCGGCTTCAAGGAGTCGCGTGCCGGCGCCCTGATCGATACCGAGGACAATGAAGTCGAAGGCGGTAATCCCGATCTCGACCCCACCACTGCCTGGAACTTCGATGTTACCTATGAATACTACCTCGGACGTGAGACGTTCTTCGGTGCCGGCCTGTTCTTCAAGAACATTCAGGATCCGATTGTTGCTGTAGAGACGACGAACACAGTCTTCCGCGGGCAAACCTGGAGCGCGGCGAGCACCTTCCTGAATGCGGGTGACAGCAACATCAACGGCTTCGAGGTCTCGTTTCAGACTGCCCTGCAGAATGGTTTCGTCTTCGTATCCAACTACACGTATACCGATGGCGAGACTGATCTGCCGACCGAATCGGCCAATGGCCAGCGCACCATTCCTTTCTTCAAACAGGCCAAGCACTCAGCCAATCTCTCGCTTGGCTATGACAAAGATGCCTGGGATGTACGGTTGGCAGCCAACTATCGCAGCGAATACCTCGACGAGATTGGTGGCAGGGCGCTGGATGATCGCTATACCGACTCGCATCTGCAAATTGATCTCACCGCACGCTATGAATGGAATGAGCATCTGATGCTCACTGCTGAGGCGATCAATCTCAATGACGAACCGGAATACTACTACTTCGGTAATCGTCGAAGATTGTCGCAGTACGATGAATATGGAACGACCTACGGAGTGGGGCTGCGCTACAGTTTTTGATGTGGCGTTCCATGAAGGAGAAAAAGGGGCCCCTGGGCCCCTTTTTTTCAAATCCTGCTCCTTGTAAGAAAACTGTCACAGAACTTTCGCCGGACTGACACAAACCCTGCCTATAGTACCGGCATCGAAAGCCGGACAGGAGAGTAGATGTGCTAAATACAATTGACGGTTTAGACGCGCTCGCTTACTCAGGATTCATTCGACTACAACGCAGCGTAGCAATAACGCGCTGCTCGCGGCTCGTCTCCCATACCGGCGATGGCCCGCTCTATCTGCTGCTGGCCGCCGGTATTTACTGGTTTGAGCCGCTGCACTATCTCGAGTTCATCAAGTCCTTGTTAATGGGATTCGTGATTGAACTGCCACTGTTCATGTTGCTCAAGGTCACGATCAAGCGCGACCGACCCTTTGTCAGTCTCGCTAATGCTGCCAAGGCCATCGAGCCCAGTGACAAATTCAGTATGCCATCCGGCCACACTGCTGCGGCATTTCTTGTGGCAACAACCTTGGCCTGTTTCTATGGTGAATTCGCGGTGATTGGCTTCGGCTGGGCCGGACTGATCGGACTATCGCGCATTCTGTTGGGCGTGCACTATCCCGGCGATATCATTGCCGGAGGCTTGCTCGGTACCGGCAGCAGTCTGCTCGCAGTGGAGTTCATGCTCTGACGATGCGGATACTCTATGGAATTCAGGGTACCGGTAATGGTCATCTTGCGCGCGCACGCTCATTGCTACCCGAGCTGTTATCCGCGGGCATCGAGGTAGACTGTGTTTTCTCCGGGCGTGCTCGCGAAGAATTTTTCGATATGGGCCTGTTCGGTGATTACCGCTGTCTGCGTGGTTTCACACTCGTGGTGGAAGCGGGAAAGCTGAATCCGGTCGCGACCTTTCGCAACAACAGCCTGCTTAATTTTCTGCGCGAAGTCCGCAACCTGCAGGTCAATGGCTATGACCTTGTGATCTCTGATTTCGAACCAGTGACGGCCTGGGCTGCGAAACTGGCAGGCAAGCCGAGTCTCGGCATCAGTCACCAGAATGCCTTTTGTTACGCGGTGCCTAAAGTGCGAGGTTATGCAGCCTCACGCCTGCTGATGCGCTGCTTCGCGCCGGTAAATCAGGCGCTGGGTTTGCATTGGCATCATTTCAACGCGCCCGTGTTGCCTCCGTTGATCGAGGCCCACCACTTGCTGGCACCGGTGGCGAACAAGGTTGTGGTGTACATGGGATTCGAAGCGATTGAGCATATCGTGCAGTTTCTGCAACCCTTCACGGACACTGATTTCTGCGTGTTCGCGCGCGTCCCGGCACCCGAGGTTCGCGGCCATATTCATCTGCAACCGCTGTCTCATAGGGAATTTCATCGCCACCTTGAGGATTGTACGGGAGTCATCAGCAATGCCGGCTTTGAGCTGGCGAGCGAATGCCTGGCTTTAGGCAAAAAGCTGTTGGTCAAACCGCTCGCGGGTCAATATGAACAACTGAGTAATGCCCTGGCGTTGCAAGCGCTTTCACGTGCCACCGTGATCGAGGATCTCGACCAGGTAGCACTCGCGCAGTGGCTGCAATTGCCCGCCCACACGCCGATTCATTATCCTCCTGTGGGTCTGGCGCTGGCGCAGTGGATCCGTCGTGGCTGCACACAGTCGGTTGAAGAGCTGGCTGCCACACTCTGGAGCGAATCCAGACTGGCTTACACATACGATGCAAGCTTCGGCAAGAACATCATTGCCGATCTCGTCTTCTGAGGCGAAGGGTTTACGTTGCGCGCATCATCGTTCTGTAACAAAAAGTTCACTAACACTTCATCCCGCTGTAATAAATTCTGGCCAACATGCGCCGACTCTCTTGGTAATTCAAAAGCAGCAATTTCAGCGCAGCAATTACATTTCAGAGTGATGTGACATGGCCGGAAAAAAACTGAAGTTTCGCAGCATATTTATTTCAGATGTCCATCTGGGTTTCAAAGGCTGCCAGGCAGAGGCGCTCCTGCATTTCCTGCACTCGGTAGAGACGGAATATCTGTTCCTCGTCGGTGACATCGTTGATTTCTGGTCTCTGCAGCGAACGCCGTACTGGCCCCAGCTGCATACCAACGTGATTCGTTCAATTCTCGGCAAGGCCAAGCACAACACACAGGTAATCTATATTCCCGGTAATCACGACGACGTCATGCGGGAATATATCGGCTATACCTTCGGCAATGTCCGCATCTGTCGTGACTATATTCATAACACTGTCGAAGGAAAGCGACTGCTTGTCACGCATGGTGACGAGTTTGACCTGATTGTGAAACACAGTCGGTTCCTCGCCAGTATCGGCAGCATCGCCTACGGCAGTCTGTTGCGCCTGAATCATTGTGTGAATGCACTGCGTCGTCTGGCCGGCTTGTCTTACTGGTCGCTGGCGGCCTACATCAAGGGCAAGGTGAAGAATGCCGTGGACTACATTGGCAGCTATGAGGCAGCGCTGGCGAACCTGGCGGCAGAAGAGGGAGTCGACGGGGTTGTGTGTGGGCACATTCACCACGCCGGGATGCGGCAGATCGGCGACACACTTTACTGTAACGACGGTGACTGGGTAGAGAGTTGCAGTGCGCTGGTGGAGCACAAGGATGGCAAGCTGGAGCTCTTGCACTGGGTCAACGAGTTCGAACACTCCACCGTGGCCCAACTCGAAGAACTGATCGACCTGCATCGCGCCGCCTAGAGACACTCCCATGCGAATCCTGATGATTTCCGATGTCTACTTCCCGCGCATTAATGGTGTGTCCACATCGATCCAGTCGTTTCGACAGGAATTGGAGGCGCTGGGGCATGAGGTCTTCCTCATCGCGCCGGAATACCCGACGCCGTTTGTCGACGACATCCGGTTATTCCGCATACCGGCTCGCGGTGTAATCCTCGATCCCGAAGATCGGATGATGCGCTTTCGCGATATCACCTCCGACATGCTGCGCTGGCGCCAGCTGCGACCGGACATTGTCCATATCCATACCCCTTTCGTGGCCCATTACGCGGGTCAGGCCATCGCCCGTGCGCTTGGCGTACCGAGTGTGTGTACCTATCACACGCTGTTCGAGGAATATTTGTATCACTACATTCCCTGGTTACCGAAGAGCCTCCTGCGCTTGTGTGCACGCCGCTTCTCGGTGAGCCAGTGCAATCAGGTGTCTGGTGTGATCGCACCCTCTTCGGTAATCGTTAACTTGCTGAAGGGATACGGTGTGCGCCGCAGGATGCAGATCCTGCCAACCGGCATCGATTCGACGCTGTTCGCCACGGGCAATGGCACCGCCTTTCGCGAACGACTGGGCATTCCCGTGCATCACAAGGTGTTGTTGAACGTGAGTCGCATCGCCTTCGAAAAAAACATCGGTTTATTGCTCGAGATGTTCGCCGACTTGCACGCGCGATGGCCGGACACGCATCTCGTCATCGCCGGTGAGGGGCCCGCACGCAAGGCTTGCATGGAACAGGCGAATGCGTTGCGGCTGCAGGACAACATCAGCTTCGTAGGGTATCTCGATCGCCGAGCCGAACTGGCTGACTGCTATCACGCCGCCGATCTGTTTGTATTTGCTTCGAGAACCGAAACCCAGGGCCTGGTGCTTTTGGAGGCCATGGCTGCCGGTTTGCCGGTGGTGTCGATCGCTGCCATGGGAACTGTTGACGTGTTAAAAGAAGGCGAAGGAGCCAGTATCACGGACGGTTCAGTGCGGGATTTCAGCGACAGGGTCAGTGCCTTGTTGCAAGACCCCGCTCGACTCCAGAACCTGAGTCACGCGGCGGTCCGTTATGCCGGCACCTGGGACTCGCATCAATGCGCCTTGCGCATGCTGGCGTTTTATCACTCATTGCTGCCTGATGCTGCCCCGTTAGCGGCGTCTGCTCCGCAGGTTCATGCACTGCCTGTGAACGCGCCTGAATAGGCCGGCACGCTGTTGTGCCTGGTGGGATATCGCCATAACTTGCGCGTCAGTTCGCGCGCTGTAATGCGGCAATGCGCTCGGGGCTGATCGTGTCAGTCTGCTTGCCGAACGTGGTGCGCACATAGTTGATGATTGAGGCCATGTCGTCACTGCTCAGCACGCCTTTGAACGAAGGCATCTCGCCACGACCGATCAACAGCACCAGCGCCACATCGACGGCGCTGCCGCGCACGACCTCGCTGCGAACGAGCGAAGGATAGACATCGGGAATGCCCATCCCGTCGCGCTGATGACACACCGCGCAATTCTCCAGAAACAGAGTCTCCGAAGCCCTGCTGTCGTCACAGCCAAAGGCAGCCAATACACCCAATAAACAACTCGACAACGCAGGAATAACGCGCAAACGCCTAACTTCCCTTTAGTTTAAGGTCGATAGACTATAGCATTGGCGCAATTGACAGAGAACAGCTTGTGCCGACCGTGGTCAAACCAGCGGGACGCAATCTGTTGATCAACCGCAAGGAAATTCACCCGCTATGAGTCACACTGCACGTTACTGCCGCTGCTGGCTGTTGCTGATAACAGTCTGGCTGGGCACCACCGCAACGGCGCAGGAGCCGGAGCTGGTTCCCGAACCGGCGCCCATTCCGCCCGGTCTGGAAACTGTCGAATTTTTCAGTCCTGCGGTGAATCGCCAGATGAAGTTCGACATCGTGTTGCCTCCTGGCTATGCCGACGGTGAGCAGCGCTATCCGGTGCTGTATCTTCTGCACGGTTTCATGCAGAACTACACGATCTGGGGTCGAAATCTGGCGGCGGCCTTTTACGCCAGGAAACTGTCTGATCTGATTCTGGTGTTGCCGGACGGAGGCAATAGTTGGTTCGTCAATTACGCCCGCAACGACGACGGGCAGACCAACAACTGGGAAGATCACATCATTAACGATGTGATTGGGTATGTGGACAGCCATTATCGAACCGAGGCGCGACGTGAGGGCAGGGCGATTGCCGGTTTGTCGATGGGAGGCTTCGCTGCGTTTTCTCTGGGTTTGCGCCACGCCGATCAGTTCGTGTCGATCGGCAGCACCAGCGGTGCGCTCAGCTATGCACGCACGGCTGCGGCCACGATCGCGGCCGGCATTGATCGTACGCCGGCACCGCGTGACCCGCAGCGTCAGGCACAGATTGATGCCGCCGATGCCTTCATCTCGAAGATCGTCGATATTCCGGGATTCAGTACCCAGGATGAGCGCACACCGAAAGGTCGGGACTTCGTGAGTGAGGAGCAGGCGCTCGCCTATGATCCGTTCAGCATCATTTATAATGTGCCGCGTAGCCAGATGCCCCACATCTATATCGATGCCGGCACGGAAGACGGGCTCATCAATGAGGCGCGGGAACTGGCGCAATTATTGATGGTAAACAACGTGCCGTTCGATTATATGCAGAGCCACGGGCGCCATAATTCCGAATACTGGCGGCGTTCCATCGGTCACATGATGACTATTCAGCATGAGATCATGCAACGTGCACTGGGACACCGGCCCTGAGTGACGCTGGCCTTAACAGTCAATTCCGGATAATCACAAGAACAACCCTATGCCGAATGTGTTAACCGCAGAACAGATTGAACAATTCCATAAAGACGGATATCTCGTCGTCGATTTCGGACTGGATCACCAATTTCTGGACACAATTATCGACAAGATAAATCCCTTGCTGGGAGCTGAGTACCACAATAATCCCAGTGCTCCAGCCCGGGTGCAGGACGCCTGGAAGCGCGTCGATGAGGTGCGTGTTTTGGCCACCAGACCGAATATTCTGAACGCTCTCGAACAACTCTTCGGGCGCAAGCCGCTGCCTTTTCAAACCTTGAATTTTCCGGTTGGCACGCGACAATCACCTCATTCCGACACCATTCACTTCAACACGAAGCCGAGTGGATTCATGGCAGGCGTGTGGGTCGCCTTGCAAGACATCACAATGGACAATGGACCCCTGATCTATTACCCGGGCAGCCATACCTTGCCGGAGTATTCCATGGAGGACTTCGGTCTCGGCAGTAGTGAGAGTTTTTACAAGGAATATGAAGTCAGAATTCGACAACTCGTCGAAGAACGCGGTTTGCAACCAGCCTTTGGTGTCATCAAAAAAGGCGAAGCGCTGATCTGGCATGCCAACCTGCTGCATGGCGGTTCCGAGCAGCGTGATCTCACGCAGAGTCGACATTCACAGGTTACCCATTATTTCTTCTCCGGGTGTCGCTATTACACCCCCATGCTGAGCAAGAGTGGACACGTGCATTACCGCGATCCGGAATGGATTCCGGTAGCGAATCGGCCGCACTCGCCTCCGGGATTCTTTCGTCGCGGCTTTGGCCGTCTACGCAAGGCCTGGTGGAGGCTCACCGACTAATTAAGCTTCCCGAAGCAGGAGCACTGTGAACACCTTATTGCAATCCCTCATCGCGCTACTACTCATCTGGATTTTTGCCTATCAGCGTGCCCGCATGCTGACGATCCTGGGCTCCGTGCTGCTACTGCTCATCGGCATGAGCTACTTCTATGGCTTCGCCTGGCTACCCTGGCTGGTCCTGATCATCGTCGGCTTCTTCTATTTCGCCAGAGGACTGCGGCTGCAGTATTTGACGCAACCCGTCTATCGATTCTTCCAGCGTGTCTTGCCACCGATGAATCGCACCGAGACCGAGGCGCTTGAAGCCGGTGATGTCTGGTGGGAGGCGGAATTGTTTCAGGGAGATCCCGACTGGAAACAGTTTTTCGCCTATCCGAAACCGACGCTGACCGAGGCCGAACAAGCGTTCATCGACAACGAGACCGAAACCTTGTGTGGCCTGCTCGATGACTGGACTATTGTGCAACACGACCGTGACCTCAGCGCTGAGGCCTGGCAGTACATGAAAGATGCCGGTTTCCTCGGCATGATCATTCCGAAGGAATACGGTGGCCTGGGTTTTGGCGCGCTGGCCCACTCCTGTGTGGTAACGAAACTCGCCACCAAGAGCTGCAGCGCTGCCGTAAACGCGATGGTGCCGAACTCGCTCGGTCCAGCGGAACTGTTGATGAAGTATGGTACCGAAGCGCAACGCCAGCGTTACCTGCCGGGTCTTGCGAAAGGCACCGAGATACCCTGTTTCGGGCTTACGAGTCCCGAGGCGGGTAGCGATGCCGGCGCGATCATCGACAAGGGTGTCGTCTGCAAGGGCCAGTTTGAGGGCAAGGAATGCCTCGGTTTGTCACTGACATGGAACAAGCGTTATATCACCCTGGCGCCGGTGGCGACGGTGCTCGGGCTTGCGTTTAAGATGAGTGATCCGGACCACCTGCTCGGTGAGGAAGAGGATCTGGGAATCACTGTCGCGCTGGTGCCTACTCATCATCCCGGTGTCGTTCACGGTCGACGACACTTCCCGATGGGAATGGCGTTCATGAATGGTCCGACGCAGGGCGAGAATGTATTCATTCCCCTGGACTGGATCATCGGTGGCGTGGACTATGCCGGCAAGGGCTGGCAGATGCTCGTCGAATGCCTGTCCGAAGGCCGGGCGATCTCACTGCCCGCACTCAGCACCGCCACGGCGAAGATGTGTTATCGCCTCACTGGCGCGTATGCCCGCCTGCGCCGACAGTTCAATCTTGCCATCGGCAATTTCGAAGGCATTGAGGAAGCGTTCTCACGCATTGCCGGCTATACCTATCAGCTCGAGGCGGCCCGCGTTATGACTGCCGGCGCGGTCGATTTGCACATTCGGCCGTCGGTTGTGTCTGCGATTGCGAAGTACCACATGACCGAAAATTCCCGCAAGGTGATTCAGGACGCAATGGATGTGCACGGCGGACGCGGTCTGATTCTGGGTGCGAGCAATTACCTGGCAAATGCCTATGTCAGCACGCCGATTGCAATTACGGTCGAAGGGGCCAACATCCTGACCCGTAACCTCATCATTTTCGGGCAGGGTGCGATCCGCTGTCATCCTTTCATTCTGCGCGAGATGCAGGCAGCCAAGAATCCCGATGCGGCTGCCGGCTTGCTGGAATTCGACAGCCTGATCTTCCGCCACATCGGTTATACGATCAGCAATGTCATTCGCACACTGAGCCTGGGCCTTACCGGGGCACGGGTTACCCGGGCACCGGTGAGTGACAGTACTGCCCACTACTATCGACAGCTGACTCGCATGAGTTCGGCGCTGGCGCTGGTATCGGACATTTCCATGATGCTGCTGGGTGGAGCACTGAAGCGCAAGGAACGCCTGTCGGCGCGGCTGGGCGACGTGCTCAGCAATCTCTATCTGGGCTGTGCCGTTTTGAAGTTTTATCGGGACCAGGGCAATCAGCCCGAAGACCTGCCTTATGTGCAATGGAATCTGCAACTCGCGCTCTACAATTGCCGGGTCGCGTTCAGCGAGTTTTTCGAGAACCTGCCGAACCAGCCCATCGCCTGGGTATTGAGGCTGCTGGTCTTCCCGTTCGGAGCCCGCTACCGGCTGCCCGATGACCGACTGGAACACGAACTGGTCCAGACCATGTTCAGCGACAATGCCCTGAGAGATCGCATTACCGAGCTGTTTTACATCGGCAAGGATGAGTCTGATCCCGCCTTCATCATCGAAGATGCCTTCCGGCAGGTGCTCGCCAGCAAGGACACGCGCAAGCGTATCCGACAGGCGATCAAGGACAAGGTATTGGAAGATTTGCCAGACTTGCAGACAACCGCTGATGCGGCGGTTGCGGCGAGTGTGTGTACCCCGGAAGAAGCAGCTGCCTGGGTGGCGGCGGAGCAGGCCCGTAGTCGGGCGATCCAGGTGGATGACTATCCGCCGGAATTCTTCAGCCGCCGTTAGCGCCGTTGGTGTCGGTGAAGCTGACTTTGGCCTCGTCATTGACGTTCGCCGACATCCGGGCGCTGGCCAGCGCCTTCAGCGAACTGGACAGGAATTCACGGCGGTACAGCACATACATCGTGGCCGCGCAGGCTGCCATGAAGATCCAGTCGTTGATAAACCAGGCCAGTGCCGCCATCGCAAAGTAATAGGCGCGAATGCCATAGTTGTAACTGTGGGCGGCACGGTCCAGCACCTTCGCCATCGCCTCGAAGTCGCGATTCGGGAGCAGGGCGCGCTGATTGTCTTCCTTGTAGTACTTCACGGTCTGGAAAGACGAGCCAAACATGATGAAGCAGAAGCCATATTGGCGAATCGACCAGGTGAAGGTGAAGAAACTGTAGATAAAGATGCAGATGAGCAGCAGCATCTTCATTTGCACTTCGGCGATTGAAGTCTCGCTGACAAAGCCAACGGACACATTCATGAACATCTCGCTGGCCGTGCCCAGCACTGTCACGAGACTCGCCAGGATGATCAATGAGGTTGAGGCCAGAAACGACACCTGTCGCTCGAGGCTCGCCAGCAACTCCGAATCCACTTCGCTCATGCCACTGACACACAGCTTGCGTACCCATTCCTGTCGATAGCGGAACAGAACGCTGGAGAGGCTGTTGCGTTTCTTCGCGGCGGCGCGGGCGAACAGCGCGTAGCCGACCCAGGTGCCGAGGAACCAGATGAAGGCGAAGATATCGAGGAGCTCAATTTCCATGCGGCGCAGCTTACTAGAAAACCTGAAACGAGTAAAAATTGATTTGCGTTTGTCGTAGCAAGCTGTGAATTGGTTCTTGTCCTCTCCAGTTTCTTTTGCGATGCGCTCCGCAAACGCCCATTGTTGTAATGATTTCGGCATCCCCCGAGGCAGCCTGGTAGTGGTCGCGACAGGCCGGCTCCGCTCCGCGGTACCTTCACACCCGAAAATGCCCAGAAGGGCGGTCATTTTCTCTCCCTCGGCGCTGGCCTTTTTCCGTCGCCACCAGCACCGCACCGCCTCTCTGTTTGAGGGCGGGCGCAGTGAAATTATCGCAATAAAAAGCTTTCCATTTGAAGCCAGAGAATTGAGAGCATGTAGTTGCGAGGCTTCTAGTTACGACCCATCTAGTAGTTACGACCCTTCTAGTTACGACCAATATAGTCGCGAGGCTCCAGGACCCGACTTTCAAACTCATGCTTTCTGCGCAGAGTGCGTTAGAATCCGGGGCCAGGAAAAAGGACAACACATTCATGACAGTGATAGTGCGAGTTGAAGGGGCGCGTTGCCGAATCGGGTCGAAGGCGATGCTGCGCGCGGATCACTTCGAAATACAGTGTGGGCAACACTGGTGTCTGTTCGGGCCGAACGGCGCCGGTAAGTCGACGCTAGCGCGCCTGCTCGCCGGACAGATGCGCGAAAGTCGTCTTTATGTCACGTTCGCGGCAGGATTCGATCCCGCGCGCGATGTGCATCTGGTGTCCTTCGAGGAACAGCAACGCCTGTGGCAGCGGGATGACCGTTTCGACATCAGCGAATACAGCGAGTCCGCGCAGGATCAGGGTACCCAGGTGGAGACTCTGGTGCGCTCGTCCCGTCACGGCGCCCAGGACGAGGCCGTTCTGGAGAGTTTGCTGTCTGCACTGGATCTGTTGCCACTGCGAGCGCAGGGCATCCGGTTCCTGTCGTCGGGACAGATTCGCAAGGCCTTGCTGGCGCGCGCCCTGTATGCATGGCGGGAAGGGGTGCCGCAGTTGATTCTGCTGGATGATCCTCTGGAGAGTATCGACAAGGCTTCGCGCCGTCGCATTGAAGCGACGATCGCCCGATTTCTGCACGACGGCAATGCCAGTGTGCAACTCTGCCGGCGACTGGTGGACCTGCCTGACAGTGCCACCCATCTCGCCCTGATGCAGAATTTGGAGCTGCGGGAGCAGGGCGGGATCGACCAGATCCGTCAGTTGCCGGCGTTCCAGGCGCTACAGTCCACGACAACCGCAGAGGTTGATCTGCCGGCGAGCAGCGCTGCAATGACCGACGAAATCGTTCCCGGAGCGCCCCTGATCGAATTGCGCAAGGTGAACGCAAATTATGGTGACAAGCGCATTCTGAGCGACATCAACTGGCGCATGGAAGCTCACCACCACGTCCTGATCGAGGGACCCAATGGCTGTGGCAAGTCGACATTGCTCAGTCTGATCGATGGCGAGAATCACAAGGGTTATGGCCAGGACCTGACTTTGTTTGGTCGCCGTAAAGGCAGCGGCGAGGCTGTCTGGGAAATCAAGCGCCGCTTCGGACTGGTCTCAAACGAACTGCATAACAAATATGTGAAGGGATGGCGGGTACTAGAGGTGATCGTCTCCGGTTTCTTCGATTCTGTGGGACTGTACGATGATAGTGGCAGTTCGCAGAAATCTGTCGCCCGGGACTGGTTACAGGCGTTTGCCATCGCGGAACTGGAAGCGAAGTATTATCACGAACTCTCATTCGGCCAGCAGCGCCTCGTGCTGCTGGCGCGGGCGATGGTGAAGAATCCGGCAATCCTCATTCTCGATGAACCCTGCGTCGGGTTGGATGACCGGCATCGGGCAATGATCCTGCAAACCCTCGACAAGATCGCTGCGCGAACGATGACGCGGTTGATCTATGTCAGCCATGTTGAAGACGAGCAACCCGGTTGCATCAATCAGTGGCTGCGTTTCTCGCCGGCGCCAGAGGGCGGCCATACGCTGGTGACTGCCCCGGTTTCGCCACGAATATAACTCTCGAGTTGTTCAATCGTCGACTGCTGAAAATTGATGACGTCCTTGACCAGATCGCCGATGGAGACCACGCCGATTACGCGGTTGTCGTCGACCACGGGCAGGTGGCGGATGTGCTTCTCGGTCATCAGGGCGAGAGCGTCTCGCACGGCGCAGGAGGATGGCACTGACACCACTTTTGCGCTCATGATTTCATGGACGAGCGTACTGCGCGAGGCGCGGCCCTTGAGAATTACCTCCCGGGCATAGTCGCGCTCGGAGATGATGCCCTTCAACGCCGGACCCTCCATCACCAACAGGGCGCCGGCACGGCGGTCGGCCATACTCTGGATGGCGTCAAACACGGTGGCGTCGGGCGTAATAGCCCAGATTTCATTGGCTTGCTTCCACTTCAGAATTTGCTGCACGGTATGCATCGTTCACTCCCTCTCTGGCAAGGCGGCCGCAGTGCGACCGCTGGAGTGACGACAATCAGTTTACTCTGGACAGGGCGATATTGGCGTAGCCGGCATTATTACTGTAGAAGCCATAACTATCGTTCACGAACAGGGTAAGGTTGCCGTCACAGGCGGCGACGAAGTTGTAACTACCACTACCCTCATCAACAGACAAATCGGTAATGCCTTGCAGACTGCTTGCTTTGCAATTCGGTTGCACGAGCATGAGTTCAAACCAGCGGTAATCACGTTCGCGTCGCAGCATTCCCATCCACTCGTATGGCATCAGGGAATTGGCGAAGCCGCGCTCGTCCAGTTTCTGGTCCTGTTCATTGCGCTGAATCGTGCCGTCAATCCAACTGCTGAGCAGCACGAAATCGAGCTGGTAGCGTGCGCCGGCCTGCAGCGCGATACCGCTGTCAAAATTGGGAATCTTGGTGAAGAAGTGAAAATTGACCTGTTCACCCGGGGCGAGGTTCTGACCGGGCGTGGTTTCGCTCAGGCCGAGTCGGGCGCCGAGTGAGCAGGCCGTAAGCAGGAACATGCTACCGAGAGAGAGGATGCCGAGTTTGAGTGTGCGAACCATTGCTGCTTTCCTTGTTCGAACCAGAGTAAATGGCCTTCGTGTGACCGATTGTCAGTCTACTCTCGAGAGCAGGCAAGCTCAATCCGCAATGCGGCGGCACCACCGGATCGAGTGCGGCGGGTGACTTGTCGCAGACCGGCTTTCCCGCTAGTCTTCAGCCTCGATCGCAGACAAGCTTGAGAGACGAGTGAAGAGGGTGCCGTGGATCGAATCCTGGTATTTGGCAATTCCGGTTCCGGCAAATCCACGCTCGCTCAGCGCCTGGGCAGGGAGCGTGGGCTCGCTCACCTCGATCTGGATACGCTGGCATGGTTACCTGAGATGCCTCCCCGACGACAGCCGCTGGCGGCATCGGCCCGTGCCATCGACCAATTCACGGCGCAGCACGACACCTGGGTTTTTGAGGGCTGTTACACCGATCTGCTGCGCTTGCTCACTGCCGCGGCGACCGAGCTCATCTTCATGGATCTGGCGGTAGAAGTCTGTGTGGAAAACGCGCGGCAACGTCCGTGGGAACCCCACAAGTACGCGAGCAAGGCGGCTCAGGATGCGAATCTTGCAATGCTGATTGACTGGATCCGGGCGTACACCACCCGCGCGGATGAATTTTCTCACCACGCGCATAGCATGTTGTTTGAACAGCACGCCGGCAACAAACGGCGTATTACCGAAAATCTGCCGTGATCCCGTGGTTGCACGTGATCCACTAATTGCGGCCCGCTGAGCCGGGACAGGTTGCCCATGTTACACGTGATTGCGCTGCTTGAAATCGCCGAACCGGCTGCCTTCAGGGATTTCGAGTCCCACGCTCTGGAGATCGCCCAACGACATGGTGGCATCCTGCTCAGTGCCTTCGCGCCGGATCCAGCCTTGAGCACTGCCTTCACACCGCCTGTCGATGAGATTCATGTGCTGCAGTTCCCCGACGCCGAAGCATTGGCGCGCTACCGGCGCGATCCCGACTTGCAGGGACTCGCGAACCTGCGTGAGCGCGGTGTGCGCAGTACGCGGCTGCTCGTCGCGGGTCAGACCCAGACCTACACAATGTGAAACCCAACCGGAACACGAATCTCACATGCGCATCACGATTCTGAGTAATGCTGACCTCGCCAGCTGTGTGGCCCTCAACCACCTGTTGCCCGCCTTGACTGGCCATGAGCTGAGCCTGTTTCTTTCTTCCAGTGTCGGTCGGCGCACCCAGCCCGTGGCGCGACCACCAGCACTCGAACTGTTGCGGTTCTATGAGCAGACACTGTTCAACGAGATCCTGTTTCCGTTATTCGATGTTTCCCACCGCGGCAGGGCGACGGCACTGCTCACGTTCAACGGCCTAGCGACCTACTTGCAGCAGCCATTACAGATGCTCAATACCATAAATACCCCCGAGGGCCTCGCCGAGGTTTCGGCCACGTCTCCCGATCTGATACTCTCTATCCGGTATGGCGTGATCCTGCGTGATCCCGTGCTCGCGCTACCGGCGCACGGTGTGCTCAACCTGCACTCCGGATTGTTGCCCGATTACAAGGGCGTAATGGCGACGTTCCGGGCCTTGCTGCAGGGTGATTCCCATCTCGGCACTACGCTGCACTGGATTGAAGACAGCAGCATCGATACTGGCCGCATCATCGGCACCACCCGGCTTCCGGTGCAGCGGGACAAGTCCTACCTGTGGCATGTGCTGGCACTGTACGAGGCAGGTTGCGCGCTGATGGCGGAGACAGTGCAACGACTGAGCGAGGGCCTGCCCGTCGCCGCCACTCCACAGGCTGTCGGCGGCAACTATTTCAGCTTTCCGGAACAGGCAGAGCTTGATGCGTTTGCGGTCGCCGGCTGGCAATTGGTCAAGAGCACCGAGATCGAACGCATCGCGAAACGCTTCATGGAACGCGACAAGCCCGCGTAACCGGGCAAGGAGTTGGCAATGAGTGGTCTGATTTTTTACACGAATCCACAATCGCGGGGCCGCATCGTGCACTGGATGCTGGAAGAACTCGGCGAACCCTATGAAACCCAGTGGATCAACTACGGGGAAGAAATGAAATCGGCGGCGTATCGCGCTGTTAATCCGATGGGCAAGGTGCCAGCGATCCGCCACAACGGCGCAGTCATTACCGAGACCCCGGCGATCTGCACGTATCTGGCGATGCAATTTCCGGAGAAAAAATTGATCCCATCTCAGGGCGATCCGCGCCTGGCGGATTTCACGCGCTGGATGTTCTTTGCGGCCGCGCCATTAGAGATGGCGACCACAGCCCGTTCGCTGGGCTGGGAAGTTGCCAAGGAGCGCGAAGGTATGGTGGGTTTTGGCAATTATGTCGAGGCGATCAATGCGCTCGATCTGGCCCTGGCCAAGGGGCCCTACATCTGCGGTGAGCAATTCACTGCGGTAGACGTCTATCTCGGGTCGGCGCTGATGTGGGGCATGCAATTTGGCACCATCGACAAGCGCGATCTTTTCGTGCAGTACGTGTCGCGGCTGACATCACGACCGGCGGCGCTGAATGCGAACCGGTTGAATGAGGAACGCATCGCCAGCCAGGCAAAATAGGATAGGGCATCATGCACAAGAGCAAGCTTGCGGGATTCATCATAGATTGCAAGACACCGGACCTGATGCAGGCGGCGGAATTCTGGTCGGCGGCACTCGGCATGGAGTTGGTCAGGCTGCCGGCGGAGGAAGGGGAGAAGTACGTACGGTTGCTGGATCCCGCCAGTGAACTCCACATCGAGGTGCAGAAGGTGCAACATGACAGTCGCGTGCATCTGGATATCGAGACCGATGATATCCCGGCTGAAGTAGCGCGCCTGCAGGCCTGCGGCGCCACGGTTGTTGAGCAGATGCCACGCTGGTGTGTGATGGAAGCCCCGACAGGTCAGCGTTTCTGTATCGTAAAAAATCGTTTCGCCGCCTTCGAGGAAGTCGCCCGGCAATGGTAAGGTAAGCATTCGCCCCCGGGCGAGCACAACGAGGAGACAATAATGATTAAAAACTTCCTGTTCCCTTTCGCTGTACTGCTGCTTGTGAATCAGGCTTCTGCCCAGAACTGGGAACCGCCGCGTACCGAAAACGGCCGGCCGGACCTGCAGGGCACCTGGTCCAATGCCTCCATCACGACTCTGGAGCGTTCGCCGAATTACAAGAGTCTCGTGCTGTCTGATGACGAAGTAATCCGTGCCACTACCGACCACCCGCAGAATATTCGACTCGCTACGGATGACAACCTGGTGCAGGGCGAACTGCTAGATGGCTCGGACCTGCCGAAGGGGCGGGGGTACAACGCCTTCTGGATCGATCCTGGTACCAAGTTTGGCTACATCAATGGCGAGTATCGCACCTCATGGATCGTGGATCCTGCCGATGGCCGCATTCCCTATTCCGAACAGGGCAAGGCGCTGCGTGCGCAGCTGGCGAAATTGAACGCCGGCTTCGATGGCCCGGAGGCCAGACCGCTCGCCGAGCGTTGCATCAGCACCAATATGCGCACCGGCCCGCCCATGATCAACGGCCTGTACAACAACAACTACGAGATCGTGCAAACGGCAGACTACGTTGTGCTGCGTACCGAGATGATCAGTCACGCCCGCATCGTCCCGCTCAACGCCAAGCACAAGCTGCAGGCATTACCGCCGATGTTCGGCGAGTCGGTGGGACACTGGGATGGTGACACGCTTGTGGTTGAGACGACGAACTTCAGTCCGATGCAGGAGCAGGCCAGCATCAGTCTGTCCACGAATGCACAGGTCACCGAGAAATTCACGCGCGTCTCTGACGAGCAGATCATTTATGAATTCACCATTGACGATCCCAAATATTACTCACAGCCGTGGGGCGGTGAGCTGAGTTTTCTCGCCACCGACGAGAAGGTCTATGAATTCGCCTGCCATGAGGGCAATTATGCGATGGAGGGGATTCTCGCTGGCGCACGTCGGCAGGAGATGGATGACCGTAAACCCGAGTGATTCTGTTATTGAAAACCCTTGGCCCTGACACAGGAGAGATCGTGATGAAAAGAAATACACAACTGCGTGTAATCGCGCACTTGCGATGGATGATGGCCGTGTTGCTGTTAGTGGTCACGAGTGTCGGCTCCGCGCAGAATGCGCTTACCCTGGAGCGCGTCAAGGACGGTTTGTACATGATCGTCGGCTCCGGCGGCAATGTGGGTGTGCGGGTGACGAGCGAAGGCGCGATTCTGATTGACGACAAATTTCCGCAGAACTTTGACGAGATTCAGTCACTCGTCGCCAGTGTCAGCCCACTGCCGGTTAAATATGTCATCAACACCCACAATCACGGTGATCACAGCGGCGGCAATGGTGGCTACATCAAGATCGCCGAGATCATCGCGCACCAGAATGCGCGCGATAATATGATTCGTGGCAATCAGGATGCACCGCCACGCGTCGTGTTCACCGATCAGACGGCGGTCTATCTCGGCGGTGTCGAGGTGCGCGCCCTCTATCTGGGCACGGGTCACACCAACGGCGACGCAGTGGTGTATTTTCCCGATCTGAAAACTGTCCACACCGGCGATCTGTTGCATGGTACTGCACCTTACATCGATTACGGGAATGGCGGCAGCAGTCGTGGCTGGGTCGGCACTATGAACGGGGTGCTTGCGCTCGACTGGGACACTGCCATCCCTGGCCATGGTGCGCTGATGAGTCGCCGCGATGTCGTCGGTTTCCGCAATCAGATGGAATCGGTGCGAGCCCGCATGGCCGAATTGATTCGCGGCGGACTGGTCCGCGATGATGCCGTCGCCGCAATAAAAGAGAGCAGTCTGAGTTGGACCCAGGCCGAGGAGGGCCTGTTCATGGCGCGCAGCATTCCGGGTTTGTATGACGAGATAGCGGCGGAAGTCGAGTAGGTGCAGTCGCCCTGTGAATCAGTAAATCTGTTAATCTGTGAATGGGTGAAAAGGTGAACAAGAGTAACTTTGAATCGCGTAACCCTGTGCACGCAATCTGACGACCAATCTGACGAGAGACACCGTCATGTCCGGTGAGACTGATCTGATATGCCTGCTCGCTGAGCTACAACCTGAGCTGCAGGCAGACACCTATGTGTTTTGCTCCATCAGGAACGCGAGCTATCCCAGCGCCGCGGCCCTGCAACCCCTCGCCAGCTTTCAGGAGGCCGAAGGCCTGAGTCTGGTGCTGACACAGCAGGCCGCGGAGGCAGCAGGACTGGCCTGCGACTCGCTGTACCGCTGCATCACGCTGACGGTCCATTCCAGTTTCGAGGCGGTGGGGCTCACCGCAGCGGTTGCGACTCGACTCGCGCAAGCCGGAATCAGCGCCAACGTCATCGCGGCGACGCACCATGACCACGTATTCGTGCCTGCCCATCAGGCTGCTCAGGCGCTGGCGGAACTGCTGCAACTCCAGAGTGAGGCCGCTGCCTGATGGCTGTCGCGCCGGATGACGCGGGGCAGGGGCCTGGGATATAGTAAGTCGATTCCGCCAACTCCTTAATTGCCAATAGTTGCCAATTAACTTTGACACCAATTCACTCGCCCTCAAGAAGAGAATCATCATGTACAAGTCCACCATTGCCGCGGTACTGACTTTCGCCAGCATCAACCTGTGTCATGCCGTCGAGGAAGCCGATCCGGCACTGGCCGAGATTGTTAACTTCCGCCAGTACAGCGACACCTTTGCCAGCGCCGGCCAACCCACGCGTGAACAGTTCTCCGCCCTGAAGGAAAATGGCTTCGAACGCATCGTCTATATTGCCTTTACCAACAATCCCAATGCGGTCGCCGATGAAGATCAGGTGGTAAAAGGGCTTGGCATGGAATACATGCACGTACCGGTAGACTTCGCCAATCCTCTGCCAGCTGACTTCTATGCGTTTGCCGATTCCATGCGTCGCGATACCGACAAGAAGACCTTGCTGCATTGCCAGGTCAATGCCCGGGCCACCGCCTTCAGCTTTCTGTACCGCGTCATCTACGAAGGGGTTCCGGTAGCGACTGCGAAAGCCGACATGAACACGGTCTGGCAACCCAATCCGGTGTGGCGCGATTTCATCTTTGAGGTGTTGGCCCAAAACGCAATTTCACCGGATTGCGAGGATTGTGACTGGACACCACCGCCTCCGCGCGCTCAGTAACACTTCGCATTACCGCTACCCACGGTTTAAAAAAAAAGGTGAGTTCCGAAGAACTCACCCTTTGGGTATGGCGCCGAATAAGGACTTAGTCAGAGCCAGTCTGATCGGTGTATTTCCACTGATAGAAGCCCATGAACATCTCTTCCCAGCTTTGCTCACCCCAACGAACTTCAGAGTTCGGATCGGGGCTGAAGTGGTTCTGTGAGGAGTTGTCATACGCTCCAGTGGCGATGATCTGCGTGCCGGCAGGAACATGCAGCGGCTCGGCCAGCTCGTGCTTCAACTGCCAGTTGAAGGAGTACGCCGGTACGGACAGCAGCATCTCTTCACTGCCATCGGGGTACTTGGCGACGAAGCTCATGCGCTTGCCACGGAAGTGCATGTGCGGCATCAGGCTGTAGATTTCTGCGTCTTTCGGAATCGTGGTCGCGATCTGCATCTCATGATCCTTCGCCTGCGGCGGGATGCGGATGCTGAAGTCGTTACCGACACCGCCAGACATACGTTCTTCCGGAACGACACCGTCGTCATAGAAGTAGATGCCAATCTCGGTGGCGTCCACGGTTTCCTTACCGGAAGTGGTGTAGTGCATCTGCAGGTTCAATGACGAACCGGCCTTCAACAGGCCACCGACGCCGGGCGGGTTGAGGGAGACAGCATTGCCCGGCGCATAGCCGGCAACATCCGCCATGTCAGGATCAGTACCGCCACCGATGAAGACGCCGAGGTCAACTTCGGGCAATTCGGCGAAGATGTCGGCGATATTCAGGTTGCCAGCGGCACCCGCGGAGAAAATTTTCGCACGCAGGGCCTGGGCTTTTTCCGGCGGCAATGTCGCCATGATGTCCATCAGAATCTTCTGGAAATTGGGCGGGCCTTCCGGCGGAACTACGGTGGTGATGATGTGGTGCAGTACGGCGGAATCTCCCGGTACCACTTCGCTGCCGCGAATCCACACGTCTTTATCCAGACCCAGGTCGACAGGAATGTTCATGTAATCGACAACGCCAGTGGCGGGAATCGATTGCGGCGGAATTTTTACGATCAGGTCCGGTTCGCCGAGGCTCCACTTCGTGTCGGGCCAGACCAGCGCTGTGAGGGGATCGTTCTTGCTGTCCACCTTGGAACCGGTATTGATCCAGTGCACGAGTTTTTGCATTTCCTCGTCGCTGAGGTTCATCTCGTTCTTGATCCTCTTGCCGACCTTGTTGTCGATCTGACCGGGCGGCATGCGCTTGGTCATGACGACTTCGCGAATCATCGGCGACCAGCCTTGCACGGCGAGATTGCTGTCCATGGCGAAAGGTGCGATGCCCCCTTCACGGTGGCACTGGGCGCAGTTCTCGGCGATGATCGGAGCGATGTCCTTCTCGTAGGACAGATTGCTGTGAGCGGCAACAGTACGGTATTCGATGGCTGGGCCGGAACCGGCGACTGTCTGCAGTGCCGGGCTTTCACCGTTCAGCACCTGTTGCAGGGTCTTTTCCAGCGAGGCAGCCTGAACCGGACCACGGTACAACACCTCAAAAGTCTTCGGGCTGTAAACCACAGCCTCATCGAGGCGTGTCAGGCCCAGCATCTCGGACACCAGTTGGGCGTCATCCATCAGCACAGGCAGATCCTGGCCGGCCACGGCCTGGGTGACCGCGGCGCGATCGGTTTGCAGACCCGGGTTGATGAGGAAGAAGGCGACCCCTTGCGACTCGTAGATGTCACGCAGATTCTGCAGGCCAGACAGGGCTGCAGGGTCGGACGCGTCATTGGATTGCGGCAGGATCACGATGGCACCGTGATCGTCGTACCACGCCATGTGCTGGAAAGCACCAGCGTTATCAATCAGAGCGAAATCTCCAACTCGCTCTCCGGCGACGGCGAGATTGCTGAAGAGCGCAGCAATCGCTGTCAAAACAACCAGTTTGGAATTTTTCACGGGTTCCCCTCAAGAGTAGTAATGCGAAGATGTGACAATTAGCAACCCGATAAGTGTACTCATTTCAAGAGGGATTGCAGCACTTTTCTGACTTTTTTGTTACGAACTTACACACACGGATGTAAGCCCCGAACCACGCGGCTTTGCAAGAATCAGTATGCTGCCGGGAGTAGTCAGAGCCACTCACTACGACGTCAACTCTAGTTACTGACTTCTGCAACGGGTACGACGCACCGGAATTGCGCACGCCGGGAGCGGTCGACGACGTCAGGCTTGATCACCACGCCTGGCACTGACCGATGATATGCTTGCAGCGTCGTCTCCCGAGCCAGTTTGAGGTCCCTATGGAATCCGAAAGTCTCCTGATCAACGCGCTGTATTACCTGACTGCCGCGGTGATTGCCGTACCGCTGTTCAAGAAGCTCGGGCTGGGATCGATTCTCGGGTATCTGGCGGCCGGCATGGTGCTGGGCCCCCATCTGCTCGGCATCATTCATGAGCCGGAAGAAGTGCTGCACTTTGCAGAATACGGCGTAATCCTGTTGCTCTTCATCATCGGTCTGGAACTGGCACCGGACAAGCTGTGGGAGATGCGCAGCAACGTCACGATCATCGGCGGCAGCCAGTTACTGGTATCGGCGTTTGTCATCGGTGGCGGGCTCTGGCTGCTGAAGCTAGAGGGAGCCCAGGCGCTTGTGCTGGGGCCTACGCTGGCGCTGTCGTCCACCGCCTTCGCGATTCAACTCATGAGTGAGGAACACATCCTGGCTTCACCACTCGGCCGGAAGGGATTCGCCATTCTGTTGTTGCAGGATCTGGCGGTGATTCCCATTCTGATTCTGGTGGAGATTCTCGCACAGACTTCCGGTGAAGCTGCCGCCATGCCCTGGTACATCGGCGTCGCCGCCGTGGTGCTGCTGTTTCTGTTCAACCGCTTCGGCCTGAACCAGGTGCTGAAGCTTGTTGCCCAGACCAACAACCGGGAAATCATGACGGCCGCCAGCCTGCTGATCGTTATTGGTGTGGCGACCCTGATGGAAGCAGTAGGCCTTTCCATGGGGCTCGGAGCATTCGTCGCCGGTATCATGCTGGCCAACTCCAATTTCCGGCATCAACTGCAGTCCGACATCGAACCGTTCAAGGGCATTCTGCTGGGCCTGTTCTTCATCGCCGTGGGCATGACACTGAATTTGAGTCTACTGGTCGAGTTTCCACTGCTCATGGTGGGTGGCGCGCTGGTTCTCGTGCTGATCAAGACAGGGGTCATCGCCGCCATCCTGCGCCTGCGCCAGGTGCCCTCTCGCGAGGCCTTCCAACTCGGCCTGATGCTGTCACAGGGTGGCGAATTTGCTTTTGTGGTGCTCTCCCAAGCGGCCCAACTGGGTCTGTTCCCACTCGCTATTTCCGAACGTCTGACCCTGATCGTGGGGCTATCCATGGCGTTGACCTCGCCCATCGTGGTATTGCATCGCAAGCTGTGGGGATGTCGCAGCGAGACCGTGCCAGACAACGACGCGCACTGGGATACCCATGATCCGGAGGTCATCATCGCCGGCTTCGGCCGCTTCGGCCAGATCGTCGGTCGCCTGTTGCAGGCGCGACACGTGCCATTCACCGCGATGGACAAGGATCCGGAACACGTGGAATTCGTGCAGCAGTTTGGTAACAAGCTGTATTTCGGTGACCTCGCCCGTCTGGATCTGTTGGTGTCTGCCGGTGTGGATTCAGCCAAGATTCTGGTGGTGGCGGTGGATGATGTCACCGAGTCGATGGAAATCATCAACCTGGCGCGCTCCCGAAATCCCCAGATCAGCATCGTCGCGCGGGCAATCGATCGCAGCCACGCCTATCGGTTGCATAAACTGGGGGTGAAAAGCGTTATTCGCGAGACTTTCGCAAGCAGTCTCGAAGCGGCGACCGATACGCTCAAGCACCTCGGTTACTCGGAAGGTCAGGCGCTGGAAACCGCGCTCATGTTTCGCAAGCACGACGAAGCCTTGCTGCTGCGCTCTGTGGATCATATGGATAACCTTGACGAGCTGCACAGTCTCACCAACGAGGGGCGCGTCGAACTGGAGAAGCTGTTCGAGGCGGACAGCAAGAACCCGGTTTCTGCCTAACAGTTTTGACATGGCATGTCTGGTGTTGTCGGCAACGACCCAGTTGGGCAACCGCGCGTCGGTGTGCGACTGGATTCAGTAGTGGCGGACCATGGAGCAAACTTCCGCTCACCCTCCGGGCTTAATTGCACAAGCACAAGCGGCGGCAATAGAGGTTTCGCTGCTCGGGCAGAGCGACTAGAATTCAGTTCCCGAACCGTTCAGCACAACAATAACAGCGGGGCACGACATGATGAACAACACCTCCACCCACCGCATTTCCCTCACCCGGCAGAGCCGACTCGGCGCGCAGCTGACGCTGATGGCGAGCCTGGCTCTGCCGGCATATTCCCTGGCTCAGGACACAGCCTGGTTAGGTGTGCCCCTGCCGCCGCCACTCGAAATTGGCAGTGCGCCGGCTGCGATCGGTGCGCGCGGTCCAGCACCCGCCGTGGTGCCGCTGGAGGAGAAGGGCTTCGTGGAACTGGAAGGACGTCGACTCGCCTATGACCTGGAACGCATCGTGGAGTTCTCACGCCAGAGCCGGGAACAACGGGAATTGGGTGGAGACCAGCTCTGGGGTCGGGTCAGCGGATTCTATTCCGGCGAGACCACCATTCGTTGGGCCGCCGAGCGCATGCTGGATGCTGGCATTCGCGATGTGCGCTTCCAGCGTTTCGAACAGGATCCCGGTGCCGTCTTGTGGATTCCGGAGAAGTGGGAAGTGCGCTTGCTCGGCAATCCGGTGTTTGGCGTTGGCAGTGAGGATGTGGTGCTGGAGACGGCCATGGCGCTTGCCCCCTCGGAGATTCCCGGAGGCGAATTAACGGCACCGGTGGTGTATGTCGGCAAGGGCACGCCAGCGGAATTGATGCATATCGATGTGAAGGGCAAGATCGCGATCCAACACGTCACACCCCAGGCGCACCTCGTGTTCGAACGCCGGTCGGCGGTACCGGTGGCCCAGGATCTGATGGCTCGTGGCGCGGTGGCGGTGCTGAATCTTGTCGACCAGCCGGGCAACGAGCGAGTACGGGATTTCTCCAACTGCGGTGGCCCCTGTTTCAATGTGGGTGGTCGCGACAGCTGGTTCCTGCAGCACGTGATGGATGCGGCCGCAACCGCTGGCACGTTTGCGCAATTGCGCATGCGACTCTCTCTGCAAAGCCGGGAATATTCCGGGCTGAATGCGATCAACGCCGTGGCCGTGATCCCAGGTCGTGCCAGTGCCGAGGCGATCGTCATCAATGCTCATGCCGACGCCTGGTTCGATGGTGCCGGTGACAACGCGGACGGTCTGGCTGTGTTGCTGGCGCTCGCCCGACACTTTGGCAAACCCGAGAATCAGCCGCTGCGCACGCTCGCGTTCGTCGTGAGCGCCGGCCATCACACCACCGGTCTCAATGGTCCCCGCAATGCGGTGCGCATGAATCCGGACGTGTTCGAGAATGCATTGCTGATCTTTAACATCGAGCATGTGGCGCAGCGCAACCTGGTTCCGGCACGCTTCGAATTTCCGGACGGCTATCGTGAATTTACCGCCGACTCCGGCGAAGCGATGATCGTGGCGGGCATCACCAATGAATCACCTTATCTACAGGATCTGTTCACGCAGGGAGTCGCCCGTTACGGCACCAATTTCGCCTCCAGCAACTCAACCATGGCCAGCGGCGAGGGCGGCGGTTACCGGATTGCCGGCGTGGCGATGATCACGACCATGCAAGGGCCGCCGCTGTATCATACAAGCGGTGAAGTAACCGAGGTGATCTCGGTACCGGGTCTCGAACGTATGGCTAGGTTCATGACCTTCTTTATCGAGCAAGTCGACCGGGCGGATCGAAACCAGATCAACCCGGCCAGCAAAAACTAGGCGGCGCACACGGCGTCGGTAACTGGATACACACGCTTCATGACAAAAGCAGTTCTGTTGCTCAACCTCGGCACTCCAGCCGAACCCACCACGAAAGGTTTACGGGATTTCTACAAGTATTTCTTTTCAGATCCCTTCGTCTTCGATATGAACCCGCTGGGCCGCTGGCTCCTGCGCAATCTCATCATTCAGCCTTTCCGTGCGCCGAAGACGGCGCGGGACTATGCAAAGATATGGATGGACGACGGTTCACCGTTGAAGGTCTACGCCGATCGGTTGCAGCGGAGCGTGCAACAGGCGTTCGCGGATTCCGGAGAAGACGTGCTCGTCGTCAATGGCATGGCCTATAGCGCACCGTTTATACACGACGCCATGGCCGAACTCGAGCGACGCGGAATCCGTGACATTCTCGTGCTGTCCCTGTTTCCCCAATACTCGACAGCGACTTCAGCCTCGGTATTTCACGGGGTTCGGCAAGCCGCGGCACGCTGGCAGCAGACACCCAACCTGAGTTTTGTCAATGATCTGTACGGTGAGGCAGACTTCATCGCGGCCTGGGCGGGACTCGTGCGCAAACATCTCGAGGGGCTCGCGGTGGATCACGTGATCTTCAGTTACCACGGACTGCCCGAGAAGGCGATCAAGAAGATCGATACCGCCGATGTGTGCAAATTCGGCGCGTGTTGCCAACGCGTTGGCGAACATAATCGCCTGTGTTACCGGGCACAATGTGCGGCGACCACCGAAGGCATCGTGCAGCAGCTCGGCTGGGAGCGGGATTTCTATTCGATGGCGTTTCAGTCACGCTTCGGTCGTCAGGTATGGATTCAACCCTATCTGGACCAGCACATTCAGGAGCAGGTCAAAATGGGGCACAAGCGCATCGCGATTCTGACGCCGTCCTTTGTCTCGGATTGTCTGGAGACGATTCACGAGATCGGGATCGAGTACCGGCATCAGTTCATGGAAGCTGGTGGCGAGGAATTCCATCTGGTGCCCAATCTGAATGATGACGCCGGCTGGTTCGCCGCCGTCCATGCCATCGCGCGCAAGCATCTGGCTACACTCGCCTAAAGCTGGGCCAGCATGGCGCCCCAGCCACGTTCGGTCTGGGGAATATACTCGGCCCACGCCGCGTTCATCCGATGGCAAAGCGTGGCCACGCAGCCGGTGTCGGTCTCAGTAATCGCCAGCGTTACCACCGAGGTATTTTCAGCCTCGTCCTCGGCGCTCGTGAACCAGGTAAACACCAGTTTGTGCGGGCGCTCGATTTCCAGATAGGTGCCCCAATGCACCGCTTCCCCGGCTTCACGCATATCCGACCAGGTGAAGCGACCACCGACCCGCGCATCGATCTCGACCCGGCGAATGTCACCGGGCAGCCCCATTCCCTTCAGCGAGGCCGATAGCCAGAGGCGGACCGATTCCGGTCGCAGCCAGGCATCGAAGACTGCAGTCGCCGGTTTGCTGAACGTCTGTTCCACGCGTGCCTCTACCAGATCGGTCATGACTTTTTCCTCTTGCTTGTGTGGGGTGATGGGGGTATTCCAGCGTCCAGCAGGTCTGCAATGGCTGCCAGGTTTACCTGCCAGAAATGTTGTTGGTGTGTAAGCCACTCCTGAATGGCCACTATCGCTACCGGGCGCAGACACAAAAAATGGTCGCGTCCCTGAATGCGGCGCTGAATCAGGCGGCCGCGCTCAAGCAGCCGAATGTGCTTGCTCACGGCATTGAGGGAAATCGGAAAATGGCTCGCGACCTCAGTTACCCGCGCCTCACCCCGGCTCAGGTGCGCCAGAATCTCGCGGCGCGTCGGATCGGCCAGGGCAAGCAGGGTATTGTCGAGTTCGTCGCTGTTGTGACGGTAGAGCATATATTCAACCTTTTGGATGAATATAATGGTTTCCTGGTTCCTGTCAAGGACAGGCGAACAGCGCGGGTGAATGGGGTAGCGACCAGGCGCGGCAGTGCCTTACCGAGCGAAATCCTGATATGAATCAATACGTCAAACTCGCCGGCTCGTACAGTGACGGCTACTTAGTTAGAACCTGTGGAGGTTTGTTATGATAGTTGCGCAGGAAGAGGATCGTCCCAGATTGCTACCCGTGGTTGGTACCATTTTCGTAATGTATGTCTGCATCATGACGGGTGCCTATTTCATCGGTAATTACGTCCTGTAGTCTCCAGTACCCCCGGGGCAGGGTCGACTCGACGCCGACAGTGCGTGATGGGATAAAGATCAGGAGCCCCGGCGCTTGGGGCAAACAAAAAGGGGATGCGATTACTCGCATCCCCTTTTTGTTTGCACTGTTGTTTGATTCGCTGTTTGAGCGGGCCGGTTAGACCGGCCCGCATCGGGAAAGACAGGTGGAGACTGTCTTCCGTATTGGCTAGGCAGTAATAGCGCGTTTCACGAGATTCTGCATAAGCGGAATCTTGTAGCCATTGTGAGCCAGAGCGCGTGCACCTGTAGTCGCCAGTGTTGCCACAGAGGCTGCTGTTGCACTGCTGCGTGCCTGACCACGGATTGCTTCCTCTACCGCCACCAGTCGACGCGGAGTCGCCTGGACTGCGCCGCAGACGATGCGGGAATCCGAGATCGTGCCGCCGCTCACCTTGAAGGCTGCAGCGACATTCACGAGAGAGAAATCCCAGACATTACGATCAGACACTTTCTCGAAATAGAAATCCGCATTCGCCCATGTGGCAGGAATTCTGACGGCAGTCAGAATCTCACCCGGACGCAGGGCAGTGGTATTTTCGATATCGATTGCAGGGCCGACGAAATAGTCCTGTGCACTCAAGGTTCGCTCACCGGTAACACTGCGAATGACCATCGTGGCGTCGAGGGCGACGAGAGCCGGTGCGGTATCGGAGGCGCTCGCGGCAACACAGCGACTTGTCTCGAACAGTGAATGCTCGCGGTTCATGCCTTGCGGCGTATCGGCGTAGCACAGGTTGCCACCGGCGCGGTAGCAGGACAGGCCACGACGGTAGTACCAGCAGCGCACGTCTTGTGAGACGTTGCCGCCCAGCGTACCGATGTTACGAATCTGCGGACTGGCGACGACGCTGGCCGCTTTTGACAGCAGACTGTAGCGCTGCTGGATAACCGGGTTGTTGGCAACCTCGGTCAGCGTGGTAAGCGCACCGATTTCGATGCCGTCGGCAGTCTCGCGCACGCCGCGCAGGGCTTCAATTCCACTCAGGTCGATCATCGCGTCCGCAGTCTTCGCGCGGTCCTTGAGCCAACCGTAGGTGTCCTGTCCACCACCAACCAACCATCCTCGTTCGGCGAGGCGATCAGCTATTTGCAGTGCATCTTCGACCTGTACCGGTTGGTACAGTTCCATATTTGGCATTACGTCATGAGATGGCATAGTGATTTACCTCAGAATGTATTGGTTTTTAAGTGAGCAACGGGATCGAGTCCTGCCGCGTGACTGATGATCATATCTGTTGTCACCGGAGCCCGGTTAAACAGGAAGCCATCCAACGCATTCGAGATTGCACTCTGCAATGCCGCCGCTGACGCGCCTTGGGTCGGTTCACCGATGCCACGTGCGCCAACCGGGTTTTGCGGATCGGCAATGCCAACCGCGCCACTCTTCGATATAGACGGAATGTCGAGATAGGTGGGCGGTTTGCTCTGATACAGGCCGGTGTTTGCAGGCAAGCCATTCTGCGGATCGTAGACATGGCGCTCGAGATTGGCCATGCCGACACCCCACACGGCACCACCGCGCATGGCATTGGCGAAGTTCTTGGGATGCACGACGACGCCGCAGTCGGCGACTGCCGCATAGTCGAGAATCTCGAACTTGCCTGTGGCAGGTTCCAGGGCGATCTCGCAGAAACCTACGAGGATGCCCGGAGGCTCACCCTGCCCGGGGATATTGTCGCGAGCTACACCGATCAGACCAGTTCCCGCCAGACCCTGCACGGAACGCTGGGTAATGGGGTTGATGTCGTCGGGGTATTCCTGGCCGCTGAATTTGCCACCGAGTTCGATGGCACGCTGCGCGGCGGCGGCATAGGTCATGCCAACACTGGAATCCGCAGTCTTGAAGACGCGCTCACCACCGATGTCGTAATCCTCGGGGCTGCCACCGAGATCGGCGGCGGCGATTTCCTTGAGTTTGTTAACCGCATCTTCAGCCGCCAGCCAGTTGGTCTTGGTGTGGGTGAAGATCGTGTTGCTGCCGCCCTGACCGGAACTGTTCGGCAGGTGGCGGTCAGTACGACCACGCACAATCTCGCAGTTCTCCCAGGGCACTTGCAGACGCTCGGCGGCAGCACGGCAGGTGCCGGCATAGGAATACGTGCCGAGGTTACCGACACCGCTGTGAATGTAGAGCTTGCCGTCAGTGCCGATGCGCACGAGACCATCGTAGCCACGGCCGCCGGCACCGTGATAGCCGGAGCCGACGCCGATGCCGCGAATGCGACCATCGGGCAACTGCTTGGGTTGGTTCAACTTGTCTTGCCAGCCGAACAGCTCAGCACCCTGGGCGATTGCCTCACGCATGTAGGCGCTGGTCACCGGGCCGGATTGACCACCGTACCAACCGTTGTTATCGACCGCATTGCGCGCACGGAACGCGACCCGATCCATGCCAAGCTGGTTGGCAACCTTGTCCATGATCGGAGCGAGCACTGCCGCCATTTCATTCTGGCCTGGCCCACGCTGAGCTCCGCGCGGCGTCGTGTTGGTATACACAGAGATACCGCGGTAGCGCATGGACTCAGGTTGGTAACACAGGGAAACGTGGCCAGCCGAGGAGTTGCCACTGCCACCACCGGCAGAACCGCCGTCGTTGACGATCACCAGGTCCACGGCACAGACCTTGCCGTCGGGCTTGGCGCCGACCTTGATCCAGCCCTGCATGCCGGAACGGGCGGAGCCGATGTAGAACTCCTGTTCGCGGGTAATGCGCAGTTGCACCGGTCGATTGAGTACGCGGGCGAAGTTGCCTGAGATCGCCATGAACGGGTAAGGCCCGATCTTGGAGCCGAAACCACCACCGGTTGCCTCGTTGATGAAGACAAGATCAGCCGGATCGATGTTCAGCATGCGGGCGAGGCTGTTGTCGTTCGCGCTCTGGCTCTGTGAAGAACCGTGGAAGTAGCACTTGCCGTTTTCCCAGTACGCCATGCAGGTACGCGCTTCCAGTGAATGGTGCGGGTAACCGACGGTGACGAAGGGTTCTTCCACGATGACAGACGCGGCGGCGAAGCCGGCATCCAGGTCGCCAAACTGCCAGTTGTCGGTGAAGTGTTCCTCGGTGGCACCGATGGGACCTTTGCCGTTGACCAGGCCATCGATGGCTGACTGCGGCCACTTGATGTCGCGGATCTCGGCGCCGACGATGGGGGCGCCTTCCGGACCTTCTTCGCGAGTGCGCACCAGCACGTTGCCTTCCGGATAGGCGTTAGCGCCGCCGGGTGTCAGGCTGGTGAGAGGATCAACCACGAAGGGACGACGCTCGAATTCGATGCGAATGCGGTCGATCGCCGATTCGGCAATCTCTTCAGTGAGCGCGGCGACCGCCAGAATTGGCTGGCCCACATAGGTCACATAATTGGAGGCCAGGGCCGGATTGCCGGGAGGGGCGACCGGTGGCAGGTCATCGGCGGTGAAGATACCGACGACGCCATCCATGCGCAGGGCGGCAGAGGCATCGATGCTCACGACGCGGCCGCTGGGCATGGGACTGGTCAGCAGGCGAGCGAACACCATGCCTTCGCGTTTGTAATCTTCGGCGTACTTGATCTCGCCGGTCACTTTGCCTTCGATATCGGGAGGCGTGAAATCAAATCCTATATGAGTAGTCATGCTAGTTGCCCCGAGGCGCGCATCACGCCATTCAAATAGTGTTCATAGGCACCGCATCGGCACAGATTTCCAGACATGGCCTGACGCGCTTCGTCTCTGGTAGGTCGCGGGTTGCTGTTGAGCAATGCCACCGCCGACATCACCTGGCCTGGTGTACAGAAGCCACACTGTGGTGCGTTCTCGGCGATGAAGGCTTGCTGGACAGCATGCAGTGTTCCGTCGGCGGCCTTCACGCCCTCGATCGAAATCACCGCCTTGTTCTTGACGTTGTGCGTCAACACGGAACAGGAATAGTTGGGAACGCCATCGATGAGTACCGTGCACGCGCCGCACTCACCCCGATTACAGCCAATCTTGGTGCCGGTGAGGTCGAGTTTGTAGCGGAGGGTGTAGGCCAGAGTTTCAGAAGGGAACACATCCACTGGGCGGCTGCGTCCGTTAATGTTGAGTGTTATCAAGCGTTCGGCGGCGCTTTGCCCGGACTGGGCCTGCGCGAGGTAGAACCCTGTGCCGGTTGAAGCGGCGGCACCGGAGAAAATTACCCCCTTGATAAAACGTCTGCGTGTGAGTTTGAGATTCACTGACATGGCTCCGTTTCTTATTTTTCCAGAATGCAGGTCGCGACGAAATCGACCTGCGCGTGTTTTGCAAGGATAGCTACCGGTGAGGCTATAGTTTTTGCCCCTGAAATGCAACCGATTCAGGATGTTACCCTTCCCTACAGGCCACGGAATTCGGGGCTTTGCCGCTTGGTGCGATGAAAAATCACACTCTGTTACAAAGTTTCGCCACGGCGAGACGGCATGGGGCGCAAACCACCCCGGTATCGAACTTGCGTTCGCTTCGGCAGCGGTTTACTTTGCCCCCTGATTCGGGAGTCGTGTGATTTCCAAAACCCCCTTGGTTTGTCTGGTCTTGTGGCTGCTGCCCTCTGTCGGGTGGAGTGCGGAAGGCTTACCGGCGGCCGCGCTGATGACAACCCCCGAGCGCACCGCCTACCAACGCACCTCTACCTTTGCCGAAGTTGTTGCCGTACTGGACGCCCTGCAGGCGCAGAGTCCGCTGCTGCATCGGGAGACCCTGCTGACCACGGTCGAAGGACGGGAGGTGCCGCTTGTAGTGCTGGCCAATCCGCCGGTGACGACGCCGGCGCAGGCGCAAGCCAGCGGTAAACCCGTCATCTACGTTCAGGGCAACATCCATGGTGGCGAGGTCGAGGGCAAGGAAGCCGCGCTGATGCTGATACGAGAAATCCTGCTGGGCGACAAGGGCCATCTGCTGGACTCGCAGATCCTGCTGTTCGCGCCCATCTACAATGCCGATGGCAACGATGCCATGTCCGCCGACTCGCAACCGTCTCAGGAGATGAGTCCTCTGCTGGCGGGCTCGCGCTATGCGCACGACTTCGATCTGAACCGGGATGGCATGGCGGTGGAAACGGCGGAGACGAAGGCGCTCTATCGCAATGTGATCCAGCGCTGGGATCCGGACATGTTTGTGGATCTGCACACAACGAATGGCAGTTGGCACGGTTATGCCTTGACCTGGGCTCCGTCCTATCACACCGCGGGCGAGCCGGCGACGACGGCTTACACCGCGACCGACTTGCTGCCGGAGGTGCAGGTTGCCATGCGTGAAAGGCACGGACTGGAGACCAGCTGGTTTGGCGACTTCGATGCCATGGCCTGGCCACCGGCCGAGTTTCGAACATACCACCATGCGCCGCGCTATGTGACCAACAGCATGGGTCTGCGTAATCGCATGGGTATACTCAGCGAGACCTTCGCCCATGACCGTTTCTACGATCGCGTGTATGCGGCGCACTCCTTTGTGCTGGAAATTCTTGAGTACACGCGCGAGCATGGTGCCGAGATTCGGGCGCTCAATCGCGCTGCTGATGCCAGGGTGATCGAGAAGATTCGTCTAGAAGGAGGCCGGTTCCAGAATGGAGTGCAGTTCGAAATGGTGCCCTTGCCGGAACCCCTGGCGCTGCTCAGCTATACACATCACTACTATCGCAATGCTGACGGCAGCGTCGGCGTAATCCGTTCCCCGGAGCTGGTAACCATAGAAGGGGTGTTAAATTACAACCAGTTTCGGGCGACGAAACTGGCAACGGTGCCAAAAGCCTATGCATTGCCGGCTGCCTTCGGCCCTATCGTCGAAAAACTCGCAGAACACGGAGTCAGCGTGCAACGACTCGAAGCTGTTGCCGAGTTTGCCGGGGAGGTGTTCGAGGTATCTGCATTGAGTCATCAGGAGTTCATGCTCAACGGGCACCACAACTCCCGCCTCGAGGGAAGCTTCGCCCAGGCCCGGCAGACCTTTCAACCCGGCGACTATCTGGTATCGATGGAGCAGCGGTTGGCGAACCTGATCTTCTACCTGCTGGAACCGGAAGCCGACGACGGGCTCGCGTTCTGGAATTTCTTCGACGCTTATCTGGAATCCGGTCTCGCGAAGGGCGCTACAGTCACCTATCCAGTCTTCAAGATTTTGCAGTGACGCGGCGCTTGCCGCTCGCCGGTGCCGACTGCAACACCTTCTTCAGGAAGGCGCCGGTGTAGGAGCCTTTCACCTTCACCACGTCCTCCGGTGTGCCCTCGGCGATGATACGACCGCCACCGCTGCCGCCCTCGGGTCCGAGATCGACGATCCAGTCGGCGGTCTTGATAACATCCAGATTGTGTTCGATCACGACAATGGTATTACCGTGGTCTCGCAGCTGGTGCAGGACAGCCAGTAGTTGCCTGATATCCTGGAAGTGCAGGCCCGTCGTCGGTTCGTCCAGGATGTACAGGGTCTTGCCGGTATCGCGCTTGGACAATTCCCGGCTCAGCTTGACCCGCTGTGCCTCGCCGCCGGACAGCGTGGTGGCGGCCTGTCCCAGGCAGATGTAGGACAGGCCGACATCCATCAGCGTCTGCAGTTTGCGGGCGATGACCGGAATCGCGTCGAAGAATTCCCGCGCGTCCTCGATCGTCATCTCCAGCACCTCACAGATGTTCTTGCCCTTGTACTTCACCTCCAGGGTCTCGCGGTTATAGCGCTTGCCGCGACAGACATCGCAGGAGACGTACACGTCGGGCAGGAAGTGCATCTCGACCTTGACCACACCATCACCCTGGCAGGCTTCACAGCGACCGCCCTTGACGTTGAAACTGAAGCGGCCGGGCTTGTAGCCGCGGCTGCGTGCCTCC
>JALRBQ010000026.1 GCA_023257655.1 Pseudomonadales bacterium | reverse complement strand
TCAACCCAGGCAAGCTTCTCGTCGTCAAAGAGCGAGCCGTTGGTGACGATGGATAGCTGCGCGTGGGGATAGCGTGCTTTTACGGCTTCTCCAAGAGGACGGAGCAACTTCCAGTAAACGAACGGTTCGCCACCCCAGAATTCGATCTTGACGCCCCTCCCTAGACCGTCGGCTCCTCCGGCAAACCAACCCTGGAGTCGCTCCATGAAAGGCTGGACATCATCGGGGTGCCCGTCGAGGTCATGCGGCTGATGGGCCTGCGAGCAATATTGGCAGGTGTAATTGCACTTGAGCCCAAGTTGGAGCTTCAAGTGTTTGATGTCTCGGGACTTGCCAGCAGGGTTAGATGGATGATGGAGGTGCCAGAACGGCTCCCAATCCAATTCTTGCCGGGGAAACGCCTGCGGCAGAGGTAACGGTTCCCCACTGTCGGCCCAAATCAGACTGGAGTCTTCTGGGTCATAAATGGCTTGTCGCTGGAATCCGCGTTGACCGTTAAGAGTGAGTGTGAATTTCAAAGCTCACCCCCTTCAAACGCAATGGGATAGGCCGTGCGACAAAGCTCAGCCATATCCTGGTCGGGCAGCATCGTCAAATTGAATGTATGGCGCGAGCCAGGGTTTCCATTCAGTGGTTCGACATCCACCACCATCTGCACCTGGGTGTCGCTCAGGCGGGCGGCCTTTGCGCTATAGCCCTCGCGGGCGTTCAGGCCGATCGGGTACGAAGAATGGGAAGTCGCAGTCATGGTCTCTCCGTCGAATTCAAGTTTGGACGTGGGTGAAATCGGGAATCAGGCTGCGAATCAAGTTGCCGATTTAGGTGCCCAGGGCTTCCCAAATCCGTGTAGAGCTCGCAGTAGTTGTGGGAGGCGACCCGCAGGGTCACCACCAGCAGGACGCGGTTGCCCTGAGCATTAAAGGGGTTGGTCTCGTGCCAGACTCGTGAGGGGTGGAGCACGACCAGGCCTGGCCGGGTCTCGATGTAGCGAACCTTTTCCCAAAAAGGAAACCCCGCCATAGGGCGGGGATCCTGCAAGATAAGTTCGCCGTCACCGACAGCCCAGTCCCTCTGGGAAGGGGGACTGCGCCCGTACCCGCAATCGAGGTAAAGACAAAGGACATGGTCGCAAGTGTGGTGGTAGTGAGGCTGAGCCCGCATCCCCGGCTCATTGAATGCCGGGGTACAGCGCGCCTGGATATGCAGGTCCTTCGCATTGCGCACACCATAAGCCTCGCGCAAATAGCCCCGGTACAGATCGTCCACCCAGAACTTGAACTGCCCCCAGACCTCGGGAGCCCGTTCCTCATGCCGGGGGTGAAAGAGATTGTGTTGAAATCGCAACCGAGTATCCACTTCGGGCAGGCCGTGTTCCTGTGGATGGGCTTTGTTGTAGGCAAAGCGTTCGGCGGCGAAATCCCGCAGGGCGGCTAACTCGGCGGCAGTCCAAGGGGACTCGTCCCGCAGTACCGGAGTGGGCCAGAACATCTCGATCATTTAACCTCCTCGGAGCCAAAGACCAGCGCCAAGCGCAGTTCGTTGCAGTATCGGGAAATGGGCCGCACGGCATGCGCAGAGCAGCCAGGGATGACTACCACGCGACCGGGTTTGACCAGGGCGGCGCTCTTGATCTCCCCGTCATCCCCCAAAACCACGAAGTCGCCGCCCCAGTCCCGCTCCCAGCGGGGGACAGGGTAGAGAATCACCGAGCGGGCGGTCGCAGCGAATTCCACGGGAAAGTCCCGGTGGAAGGCCGACTCGTCGCCAAAGGCCTGCACGTTCATCCAGACCCGAGTGATCTCGGCGTTTCCGAAGAAACGCACTTGAACCTTCTGGGCGATCTGCGAGAGCGGCGACTCCACGGCCATCAGGCGCTCGAATGTCTTCTCCGGATGCCAAGCCTTCTGGTCGTAGTGGTGAGGTCGAGAACCTGGCAACACGAAATTACGATGCCAGAACGATCCAGGAGCCTGGTTATGCGCGCGCCAACCGTGGATCAGGGGCTGCCCCAGAAGCCAAACGCGCAGCCTCTCCAATTCCTGGGGGGCGAACATGTTGTCATGAATCTCCATAGCGCCCCTACTGCGTGAGCGTCACCTGCGCCTCACCTAGCGCAGGGAAGAACTTAAAGCCTGCCTTGAGCCGCACGGTGTCACCCGCCTCCAACCCCAGGGGTAACACCACCGCCTGAGCCGTCCCCTGGTAGGTGCGTACCCGCGGCTTGGGGCAGTAACCATTGACGGATTCCAAGTGGACTTCGGCGTCACGAGGCAGGGGATGGCCTGTGCCGTCGACCACCTGCAGCGAAAACGCCAGGGGCTGGCCCACCCGGGCAACTAGGGGCGCACTCACCTGCACCGAAGGAAACACCATCTCTCGGGTCTCGTCGTGTGTGTCGTAGCCCAGATTCAGAATGTCTGAGGAGGCCTCGCCGTCGACGACGATCCCACCCAGAGTGGGATGCAGGTTCACAGTCAAAAAGCAATCGTCGAAGGCGCTATCGGCGAACGGCACATTGAGGGCGATCAGAGAATTTTCCTGGCCGACCTTGAACATCTGGTTCATCTCATAGGCCGTGAACCGAAATGGCTGTGAGTAGACGTATTGGGGAAAGGGTGCGAGCCATCGACCCAGTTTCCAGTCATAGGCGCAGCTAAAGACCTGCCGGTCTGACCAGTTACGGCTTGCGCGCAACTCGGACACCCTGATCACCGTGCTCGCGAGTTCAAAGTAGTCAACGTCATCGACCATGAATGCCGCCGACTGGTCGTCTGTACGGCGCAGTCGGGTGCCAATGACAGCTCGCACTTCCCGCTTCTGGTTGTCAATATGAAGCTTGATCGCATAGGCCTGAGCCTGGCTCATAAAGCGCGATCGGCAGATATAAATTTTCATTTGTTCACCCTCCATCACCACCCGCAGCACGCACAGTTGCAGTTGCAGTTGCAGTTTGTGCGGCAGTTAAATGCGGTGGTCCCGCAATTGCAGTTGGTGTAGCCGCCGCAATTGCAATTGCAATTGCAAGCCCGATACCACCGGTGATACTCGCCCCCTCCAATCTCGTCTTGCGCTAGGTAGTAGCCGTCGTAGTTGTAGCCAGAGCTGGGAATGGCGTAGTTGCCGTAACTGGTCCCACCTGCGCCGTCGTACTGACCCATATTGGCGCAGTAGTTGAACCCTAAGCCCCAGGTCCACCAGTTGAGATTGGGAGGCGTCCAGTACGCATTACCTGCACAGTTTCCAGTAGGAAGCACGCCATTGCAGTTACCCGCCAGGTCGTCGTAGTACTGGTTGCTGCGCCCCATCTCGCCAATGTCTTGGCCGTCGTTCATGCGATAGCCGGTGTTGCGAGCGTTATCTGCGGAGCCAGATTGGGACGAATAAATCACTGCTCCGCTGCCCATGTACAGATGACCTGTCATCGTGTCGCCGGCCTTGGCAAGACGACTCGAAAGATCAATGGGCACGGTGGCATTGCCATTGGCATCCGGCGCATTGCCGTTGACCGAGCGCACAAAGGCCGTAGAGTCCAGGCCATCGAGCTTGTCGGCATCTGCCGCCTTGGCCGTGATGCCAAGGTATGTGGCATTGTGGTTATGCCCCAACGCGGCGTAAGTCGCATCGTGGTTATGACCAGCGAGTGCAAAGCCGGTCGAATCGATACCGTCCAGCAAGTCCGCGTTGGCCACTTTGCCCACCGTAGCCGAGAGGTCGATAACCATCTTCCAAGTGGCAGGGCTGACCACTGTGAGGATGTAGAGCTTTTGCTCATCGGTCCTGAAGCACGGCATGCCCTGCTGCAGGTTGACAGTTGGAAACGCTGTACCGCTTGATAGCGACAGTGCTGTCTTGTCGTTATTCAAGATCTGCGACAGCGAATCCGAGAGCGTCGTGGATGACGGGATTTCGGTGTAGTTTTGCATCTAGTACCCTTTCAATACCCTTGGGCAACCCAAGAAATGGCGCCCGTCACACGGGTGCCGGAGGTGTTTTCAAGAACAGCAGTGAAGCCGGTGATAGAAACAGAGCCGAGGATCCGGGGAACTGCTACGGTGGTGCCCCCCTTAAAGGTCAAAGTGACTTCTGGAGGTACCCGAAACTGCCGGGAAAAGACAACTGCCACGCCGCTGGTAGCTGAGACCACTTGCGCCGTGCCTCGGTCAAAGACATCGGGCACGTCCACAGTGAGACGCAGGCCGTCGATGTAGCCTCGATCCGCATTGCTTGAGGTCAAGATGGCCTTGAACAGCGCACGCTGGTAGGTGTAATCACCTTGAATGAAGTCCCGGAAGGCGGTAAACCCCGGTGGGTGGCCTGACTCCAAGATGTCCGCGAAATCCTGAGCAGTGATCTCGGTGCTGGCGACGATCATGTCGCTGATCACTCCGTTGGCACGGCGTCTGTACTGCTCGGCAAGGTTCAGTACTTCACTGAGCTTTAGGGTCTGGACTCGGCGCAACGCCTCTCCAACAGTAAATCCCTCGCTGATAGCCAATCGGTAAGCAACCGTTCGGCCCAGGTTTTCAGCGAACGAGAGGGCTTCCACCACTCGTTTGGCCTGCGAGCGGGCCAGCGCATCACTCATGCCAAAGCTTTCGCCTTGCGGCTTGGTAATGGCTTTGGCCGGCTTTTCTGAAAAGCTCAAGCTCTCCGATACCCGCAGGATGTAGGCGATCAGGTCCGTGTAGGTCTCGGCCAGCGCCAACGTTTCGTACTTGCGCAAGACCAGTTGCCGGGCTAGTCCTTCTGTAACTTGAAACACCTCAAACACGGCCTTGGTTCCGGTCCGTGCGTACTTCTCCGAAAGAGCCAGCGATTCGAAAATTCGAAGCACATAGGCGATCAGGTCGGTATAGGTCTCAACAAAATTCAGGATCTCGAACTTGTTGAGTGCCACAGCGCGGCTGGACTTTTCTGCAAATGCCAGAACCTCAGAATTTCGCTTGACTCCCAACTTCTGGAAGAGTTCGGCAAAGCTCAGATCCGTAGCCACGCTCAGGGCATAGACAGCCGGGTAAGCCGTTACCCAGTTCTTGCCTGCCGTAGCACTGCTCCAAGCGAACTTACCAGAAGACCAGGTGTAGTTGGCCCCTGGCGAACTTGAGACGTTGACGGTCTCGGCCATCTCAGGGGTCCGATCAGCTCATGGTGAAGGTGAAGACGGCAGTGAGGCTGTCGTCTACGCCCTTGTTCACCACGGGGAAGACTACCCGGTCAAACATGATGCCCGCCGAGGCCGCATTGAAGACGCCCGCTTCTGTGAGTGCTCCGGTCGCGTCGCCTGCTGCGTAACTGGCAGTGAATGTGAACACCTTAGTGCCAGCGGTGTGGGCGTACGTCGCGGCGTTGCGCTTGATTTCAGTGACCAGCGCAGTCTGGGTAGATGCTGCGGCCGTGGTTCCCGTGCCCACCGCAATCCAGCCCATGACACCCGGGCGGCTACCCGCGTTACCTATGGCGTCTGCCACGAAGTCAAAGCCGCCGTTAACGATGATGTTGTCCTTGTGCACCACCTCGACCTCGCCCGTGGGCTTGGCCAGCAGCAACGTGATCGAGCCCTTGATGCTCATGCCTTCTTCAATCATGGAGTTTTCCGTTTCTTCAAAAAAACGGGCGCTGCACCTTTCGATACATCGCCCGGGATGGTGGGAATGAGAACTAAGTTTTGGTTCAGTACAGCTTGAGTGCCGTGTAACCGGCTGTGGGGAGCAGAGGACTGCTTGCGCTTTGCACATCACCGCCCATCTTTCCGACAAAGAGCCTGCGCTCGGTGGCCGTCTGGCACACGCCGAGGCAAATCCGGTCGCTCACGTTCACTGGGTATGGCACTACGATCCGGTTGAACAAGTGGTCTTCCAGAAAGAAGCTGCCAGCCACCGCATCGAACCCGACAAGCAAGCTCACTGCGGCACCAGTAGCTGTCCAGATGACCGATGTGGTGATCTGGTTCGGGATGAACCAGAAGCTCACATGAAACACCCCCGGAATGCTCACGCCCCAAGAGATCCGGGTTGTGTCCTTGATGAGTACCCCGCTGCCGTAGCGCCCGTCGCCATAGTTCACGCC
>JALRBQ010000010.1 GCA_023257655.1 Pseudomonadales bacterium | reverse complement strand
GAACCATCGTCGCCCGGCGCTGGCAATGTCAGTGTCGCATTGTTGCCAGCAGCGTCCTTGATCGTGCCACTGTTAAGACTCAGCGAGCTCGTGCCTGTATAGGCCAGGTCACTCGAGGTATCTCCAGGCTGTACTGTATAGGTAAAGGTCAGCGTGTTGCTTCCACTGCCTGACGCATAGTCCACTGTCCTGTCAGTTGTGCCTGTCTCCAGCGTCAGTCTTGGCTTACCCGCTGTCGTTGTCACATAGACAGGCTCACTGAACGAAACAGTGATTGGGATAACATCCCCTACTTTATAAGAACCACTCGCCACAGTGGAGGTAACGCCCTTATTCTCATCAATAGTCCAGTTAACCGTGGGCGCCGTACCATCATTTACTACCGTGACAGTGGCCGCACTGTCCATCGTTGCAAGAGCATTGCCTACCGAGTCAAGGATAGTATTTGTGCCTTGCGTATACAGAATTGTTATAGAGTCTGCAGCTTGAATTGTATCTGATATCGCTAATCTGACTGTCGTTCCAGAAACCGTTACCGATGTAACACTACTTGTTGATGTGCCTATATTTACAGTGAAGTCATCATTTGAAATCGAACTACCAGATATAGATTCACTAATTGATAGTATTAAGGTCTGCGTTCCGACCAACCCTTCAGCAGTAACGACTGTAGGCGCAACACCATCAACAACAATTGCCTTGTTGTTTGATAGCGAGCCAGCTGCCGCCGGTGATGGCAATGTCAGCGTCGCATTGTTGCCAGCAGCGTCCTTGATCGTGCCACTGTTAAGACTCAGCGAGCTCGTGCCTGTATAGGCCAGGTCACTCGAGGAATCTCCAGACTGCACTGTATAGTTAAAGGTCAGCGTGTTACTTCCACTGCCTGACGCATAGTCCACCGTCCTGTCAGTAGTACCGGTCTCAAGCTCCAGCGTTGGCGTACCCTCTACATAGACCGCTTCACTGAACGTAACAGTGATAGGGATGACGACTCCTTGTTTATAAGAACCATCATCCGTCGTAGAGGTAACGCCACCATTGCTAACGCTCACCGTGGGTGGTGCGCCATCATTCGTTACCGTAACACTGGCAGCACTTCCCAGCGTCGCCAGCGCATTGCCAGCCGCGTCCTTTAGCTGCTTATCGCCATCGCTGTTCTGGATGTAACCTACAGACACCGTGGCGCTGTTCTTAATAAAGTTAGTCACAGTCAGAGTTACTGTAGTCCCTGACACCGATACAGCTGTCACAGCATTGGCGACGTCGTTAGCTAATACAGTAAAGTCGCTTGCCTCTGGCGAGCCGTAGACAGCCTCTGCTGTCGTTAATGCTATTGTCTTGCTACCCGCATTGGCGGCTTTGGAAATAAAGTTGGGCGCCGTACCATCATTCGTCACTGTGACAGTGGCTGCAGTGGCCAGCGTCGCCAGCGCATTGCCAGCCGCATCTTGAATTTGCTTAGCGCCAGTGCTGTTCTGGGTATAACCCACGGTCACCGTGGCACTGTTTTTGATAAAGTTAGTCAGCGTGAGCGTTACTGTAGTCCCTGACACCGATACGGCCGTCACAGCATTGGCGACGTTGTTGGCCAATACAGTAAAATCACTCGCCTCAGGAGAGCCAGAAACTTCCTCTCCTGCGGTCAACGTAATTGTCTTGCTACCCGCATTGGCTGCTTGCGCAATAAAACTAGGCGCAGTGCTGTCGGTATCAGTGCCGCCCGTGCCAGTGCCGCTCGTGCCAGTGCCGCCCGTGCCAGTGCCGCCTGTGCCAGTGCCACCCGTTCCAGTGCCACCCGTGCCAGTGCCACCCGTGCCAGTGCCACCTGTGCCAGTACCGCCTGTGCCAGTGCCGCCTGTGCCAGTGCCGCCTGTGCCAGTAGAAGGCTGTTGGAAAACCACTCCAACTTCAGCGCTTTGAGCAGCGTTAGACAGAGCCTCACCGGTGAAACTAGTCACAACTGCAGAAATAGCTTCTCCAGAATTAATGGCTGATGATAGGGCAGAAATAACATCGCCTTGGGAAACGACAGCAAGCTTTGCCAAACTTTCTATGTTTTCTGAAGTTTTCGCAGCTTGGTTAGTCTCAGTCGTGATGCTGACAAGACCCGAAATGGTGGCTGCGCTTACTGATGAAGCGGCTGCGGTGAAAGTTTCAGAAATAATTTTCTGAAGTGTAGAAGAATCGCTTAACTCTGTTTTTTGATCATTTTGAGTATTGCTTAACAGATTATTAACGATATTAGATACAACAAGCTTTCCAGCCGAAACATCTGATTGATTTGAATTTGATGCTGTTAAAACTGTTGAAGCCTGCGAAATTATGTTAACAACTTGCAAAGCTTTAGATTGCACACTTAGTGCAGCAGCTTTGGAACTTTCTGAGGCGCCCGCGTTACCCAAGACAGCGAGTGGATCAAAGGTTGTTAGGTTAACGTCTTTTGGCAACCCAAGAGCGTCTGAAACTATGTTTTGCGCTTTAGCTACGCTAATTCCGCCCTGCGCAACAACCTCTGCGATGATTGTTGTTATTGGATTGACTACAGTCGATCCTGCCGGAGCAGTCAGCACGCCTTTAAACGACTTGCCAGTCATTATGTCAGTACCACCACTAGCAATAATTTGCCCACCTTTAGCATCAGGGGGTATTACGTAATCTCCGTTGCTATCCGTTGTTGTGGCGAACTCGCCCTGATTTTGAATTCCATCTCCGTTTGAATCGACAAATACTGTTGCGTCTTTTATGTAGCCATCAATAACAGTGCTTTTTAAACCAGCACTTGTGATATTGCTGGCTAACTGAGCAAAGCTAGCATTCCCTAGGCTTAAGCTATCAGAAGATTCACTTATGGATTGGAGCAAATTCTTGATTGCAGCGTGGATAGATTCACCAGTCAGAAACTCAGACTTTGCTGAATCTGAAAGCTGAGTCACAAATTGCATAGCAGCTTGCGCGCGATTTTCTAAAACCGCTCCTAAAGTTTCCGTGTTGTCTATACATAGAATAAACACGGATGCCCACGTTAATTCGCCGGACTCAAGTTGCGCGGCTATTTGATTAGCCGAATCATCATTAAGATCTAACCCAAATCCGTTAAAGGCAATGGCTTTTAAGGTTGCTGCCTTTCCGTTTTCATTAGAGATAGACTCCATGTAGAAATTGACTAGCTCTATCAACGGGGCCCAATCACCATTTTCGCCAGATAAAGACTCGAGATATGTCAATTCGCTTTCGGAAGCAGCACGACCAGACGCTAGAACCGCAACTTTTTGGAGAGCAACTTGAATTCTGTTTGTAGACACGCAAAGTCCTCTTTAAAAATCTTATTTATTTGTAATTACTTATATATATTTATGAAAGTAGCTTCTCAAAATAGTTTCGCAATTTCTCGTAGCTATGGGATATTTTTAAAAAAATAATGCTTCAAATTTCCGTTTTAATTACTTCTGCACTTAAGTTCATGAAAAGTTATCCAAATCAACTGCGTAAGCCACAAGACAGATAAAATGACTGTGCGATAACACGAAAAATAGTAGCCTAACATTACTTGTGTCAAACTTTTCTCTATCTTTTGGTTCAGTTAAAAAAAACCAATTTTCATGGGATTAGCACTTGCCATTCGCGGAGATTAATTCGAATTCATGTAGTTTTGAAAGCCCTTATACCCATCGGTGATAATCGTCTTTCTAAGCAGGAGGATTCCTCGAGCTCTGAAACTTTACTATGGTCTTAAAGTACCGATTAGAGCTCGTTTTAAACCTTTGTATCCCGAAAAATTTTGAGAAAGTTTCGATTCTGACGGTTAAATTTGTGTAGTTGTTGCGGGAGCTTAGAATAAAAACTCTCACGAGCGCTGCCGAGCGCAATAGTAAATCATTCGGGTTTGCGATCTAAACCGATTTCTGAGTTGGTAGTATGCTTAGGTCTACTAAATCTAAGATAAAACCAAAAAAATAGTGGGAAACCGCTTTTGATTTATTGCGCTTTGCGAGTAGCTGTGGGTTAGATCTTCATATTAAGCAAGGATTTGACTTCTGCAACAGCTAGCTTAATTGATGATGCTGAGAGGGGGCGCGCTAAAAGGCGTATCTACACTGGAGTGATGGCGGAGGAGGAGAGATTCGAACTCTCGGAGGGCTTGCACCCTCGCCGGTTTTCAAGACCGGTGCATTCAACCGCTCTGCCACCCCTCCGCGGTAGGGGCGCAATCTTACTATAAACGCGCCTCCAGTCAACCAAGGAACTGAGCCACGGCAAATAAAACCGCTTTCGAGTCGAAAGCCGTTGATTTACCGCGGGTTTTAAGTATTATGACTTCTAAGTTCGCCAGCAGAGGTCGGGTTTGGCGAATTGAAATTGGATTATTCGGCCCCATTTTACGTATTGGTTAAAATTGAGTTGTTAGAAGTCCATTTATTTGTTTTCTGGAGAAAGCGATGAGAGATGTTGAGTTAAGTATGGGTCGGAGTCAGACCTCCGTTCTGGCGACGAACAAGGTAATTCGAAACACGTATACCCTGTTATCCATGACACTGTTCTTCAGTGCCCTCTGCGCAGTCGTGACGATGGCAATGCAAGTCAGCCAAGGCGTCGGCTTCATGCTGTTCCTAGGCGGCTTCGTTATGACCTTTGTCGTTCGTGCAACGGCGAACTCTTCAAAAGGCCTGATTGCCGTATTTGCTTTCGCCGGCCTCATGGGTGCCGCATTGGGACCCATCATCTCAGTCTATATGGCGAGCTTTACTAATGGCTCGGCGATTGTGGCTCAGGCACTGGGTGGCACTGCCCTGATCTTCTTGTCACTGTCAGGCTACGCCCTGACCACTGGCAAGAATTTCAGCTTCATGGGTGGCTTCCTGTTCACAGGCATGATGGTGATTCTTGTAGCGATGATTGCGAATATATTCCTGCAAATCCCTGCCCTGAGCCTAGCGATCTCCTCTGCGGTGATCCTGATGATGTCAGGCTTCATCCTGTATGATACAAGTCGTATCATCAACGGTGGTGAGCGCAATTACATCCTGGCGACAATTTCACTGTATCTCAGCATATTTAACTTGTTCATTCACTTGTTGAATCTGCTGGCAGCGCTGAGTGGTCGCAGATAAACCGGTTTATGCGGTACTTCTAAAAGCCCCACTTACCTGGGGCTTTTTTATTAGTGAGAATTTGATAGCAGCCTATGAAATTTTCAGTGGTTATCCATGCAGCTCCCTACTCCGCTCAGGCGGCCCATTCGGCGCTGCGATTCTCACGCGAAGTGCTGGCACAAGGTCATGAGATCTACCGTCTTTTCTTCTTTGGCGACGGCGTGCACAACGCGAGTCGACTGGCCGTAGTTCCCCAGGACGAAGCGAGTCTGCAAGCGGATTGGGAGGATTTGATAACCGAGCAAAAGCTGGACTCGGTCGTATGCGTCACATCGGCGCTGAGGCGTGGCATTCTGAATGCCACTGAAGCGAAGCGTCATGAGCTCGATGCCGTCAGCATTCGTGACAGTTCGGAAATCGCCGGTCTCGGTCAACTTATCGATGCGGTGACCCACTCTGATCGCGTCGTGAATTTTGGGTAAGCCCAGGGTTAAGCTGATGCCCCAAAAGAAAATCCTCACGTTTCTCTCCCGTTCCGCACCGTATGGTTCTGATCATGCGCAGCTGTGCCTCGACATGGCTCTGGCCAGTGCCGTCTTTGAGCAACAGGTCAACTATGTGTTTCTCGATGACGGCATCTACCAACTGCTGAAAGACCAGAATGCAGAATCGATCGGTGCCAAGACGCTTGGCAATGCCCTTGAAACATTGGAACTGTATGGGATAGAGACTGTGCTGGTGGATGCCGTTTCACTGGCGCAGCGCGGCTTTTCTACGGCGGATCTGCTACTGCCGGCGCAGCCAGTGTCGCGCGCCGAACTCAGCGCCGTGCTGCGCGATTCTGATGCGGTATTTAACCTGTGAGCTGCCTGCACCTCATCAATCGCAGCCCGGTTCAGGGTGCACTCCCCGTCTGTTCCACCTTGGTGCGGGGCGGTGATGGCGTGCTTTTCATCGAAGACGGCATCTACCACTGTCTGCAGGCAGAGCTAATTTCCAACTTGCCACCGGATGTTGAACTCTATTGCCTGCGGGAAGATCTTCTCGCACGGGGAGTTGGCTCCCGTGTAACCGAGACGGTGGAGTCAATCAACTATTCACGCTTCGTCGAACTCTGCTGCGAGTTCGACAAAGTGGTGAGCTGGTTCTGATTCGCGTGCGGTCATGAGTCTTTTTCTCGAATTCTCACAGCGCAAAATCCCGATCGATGACGAAGGGTACCTGCGCAATCTGCAAGACTGGGATGCAGCCGTCGCCGAGGAATTGGCACGACTGGAAGAGATCCAATTGGGGCCTGCGCATTGGGAGGTCCTCAATCTGATGCGGGCTTTTTACCGCCGACACCAGATGTCGCCTGCGACTCGTGCGCTCATCAATCTGGTGAAACGGGATCTCGGACAGGACAAAGGCCGCAGCGTCTACCTTATGCGACTCTTCCGTGGTAGCCCGGCAAAAACCGCCAGTCGAATAGCCGGATTGCCAAAGCCGGCCAATTGTCTCTAAGCCTCAAACCTCAAACCTTAAACCTCAAACCTTAAACCTTAAACCTTAGACCTTAAACCAGGCCAGGTGTTTGCGGAGGGTCACCACACGTCCGATGATGGTGATCGTCGGTGCCACCAACTCTGCAGCCTTGACCTTTGCGGCGAGATCACTGAGAGTGCCAGTTACGACTGTCTGGTTGTCAGTGGTCCCCTGTTGCACGACTGCTGCAGGCATCTCAGGGTCCATGCCGTATTCAATGAGTCGTGTGCAAATTGTCTGCAGGCCGACAAGGCTCATGTAAAACACGAGTGTCTGCTGCTCTTTGACGAGTACTTCCCAATCCAGTTCCAGATCGCCGGCTTGTAGATGTCCGGTCAGAAATCGCACTGATTGTGCGTGATCGCGGTGAGTGAGCGGAATGCCGGCGTATGCGGCACATCCGGAGGCGGCGGTGATTCCGGGCACAACCTGGAAAGGAATGCCAGCCTCGGCAAGGGTTTGAAGTTCTTCACCCCCACGCCCGAAGATGAAAGGGTCACCACCCTTCAGGCGCAGCACTTTCTTGCCTTGCCTCGCGTAGGTAACTAACATTTGATTGATGGAATCCTGTGGCACTGTATGCAATGTCCGTTGCTTCCCGACGTGGATCTTCTCGGCATCTGGACGCAGCCTGAGCATGATCTGGGGAGATACCAACCTGTCGTAGAGAACGACATCCGCCTTGTGCATTAATCGCAGTGCACGCAGAGTAAGCAGGTCGGGATCTCCCGGACCAGCGCCCACCAGATAGACTTCCCCTGTCGCGCTATTCGCTTTGCCGGGCTGGGGGCTTTGTTCGAGGTTTCGTTCAAGCCGCACTTCGAGTTGCTGTTCGATGCGCAGGAGTGCCGCCTGATCCTGACCGGAATAGACCAGCTCGGGAATATCACTCTCGAGCAGGTCTTCCCAGAAGCGGATGCGGTCGCGAAAACCTGGGATCAGAGACTTGACCCGTCCGCGCAGCGAACCCAGAAGGCGAGCGAGAGCATCGATGCGGCCAGGGACCAAGCTCTCGTTTAACTCTTTCAGCTTGCGAGTGAGAACGGGCGAGGTGCCGCCGGTGGAGATGGCAATGACAACGGGAGTCCGATCTACGATCGCTGGCATGATAAAGCTGCAGAGCTGGGGTTGGTCAACCACGTTGACTGGAATATCGCGTGCCTTGGCAGCGGCGCTAACGGCGGCATTGACCTGCTCGTCGTCGGTGGCGCCGATGACCAGAGCGGCGCCTTCCAGCTGCTCAGGACTGAAGCGGGAAAGTGTGGTATTGCCGCCGTGTTGCTGACACAGCGCGGTCAGATCCGGACTGATGGTTTCGGCAATGACATGCAGGTGTCCACCTGCCCGCGCCAACAAGCTCGCCTTGCGCAGTGCAACTTCACCTCCTCCGATTATGACGCAGCGCCTGTCCTGAATATTCAGGAAAATCGGCAACAGCTCCATTAGCCAAGATACTCGAGGCCAGCCATATAGGGTCGTAATCTGTCTGGAATTCGGACTCTTCCATCGGCTTGCTGGCAATTTTCCAGGATTGCCACCAGCGTGCGCCCTACTGCCAGTCCAGAGCCATTGATTGTGTGTACGAGTTCTGGTTTGCCTGTCGCTGGATTACGCCAGCGTGCCTGCATACGGCGGGCCTGAAAATCCGTAAAGCTGCTGCACGAGGAAATTTCCCGGAAGCAATTTTGCGATGGCAACCAGACTTCCAGGTCATAAGTCTTGGCTGATCCGAAGCCGAGATCGCCGCCACACAGAATTACCTTGCGGTAAGGCAGATTGAGTTGCTGAAGAATGACCTCGGCGTGGCCGGTCAGTTCTTCCAGTGCGGCGACGGAGTTATCCGGCGTGACGATCTGCACGAGTTCGACTTTTTCAAACTGGTGCTGGCGTATCATGCCTTTCGTATCCTTGCCATAACTGCCTGCTTCCGAGCGGAAACACGGCGTGTGGCAGGCGAATTTAAGCGGCAGCCGCTGGGCGTCGATGATTTCATCACGCACGAGATTCGTGACGGGAACTTCCGCGGTTGGAATCAGATAGTAGTCCTGCTCGCCACGCAGCTTGAACAGGTCTTCCTCGAATTTCGGCAGCTGCCCGGTGCCCGTCAGTGAGTCACTGTTGACGATATACGGCACATTGAGTTCGGTGTAACCGTGCTCCTGCGTGTGCGTATTGAGCATGAATTGAATCAGTGCACGATGCAGCCTGGCCATCTGGCCCCGCATGACCACAAAGCGGGAACCGGTGAGCTTGCTGGCAGTGCCGAAGTCGAGCCCCTCCTCCAGAGCTTCGCCCAATTCGGCATGGTCCTTTACCGGGAAATCGAATTGACGCGGCTCTCCCCAGGTCAGCACGACGGCGTTGGCGCTCTCGTCTGCGCCCTCGGGAACAGATTCATCTGGCGCGTTGGGCACGCCCATCAGATAGTCGTTCAGTTCCAGTTGCAAGGCGCTGAGCTGGTCCTTCTTTGCCTCTAGCTCGGCTTTCATGTTCTCCATGGACTCAAGAATTGCGCTCACATCTTCTCCGGCTGCCTTGGCCTTGCCAATCGCCTTGGAGCGGGAGTTGCGCTCGTTTTGCAAGGTTTCGGTTTCCAGTTGCAGAGTCTTGCGCTGAAGATCGAGCCCTTGCAGGCGCTCCACATCAAGCACAAATTTTTTCTTGAGAAGTCGCGCGGCCAGCACCTCTGGCTCGGCGCGAATCCATTTCGGATCCAGCATGGGTTAATCCTGTGACGTTAAAAAAGCGCACGGGTCAGCTGCAAGCCCAGGAACGCAGCTAGCAGGCAGACAGCGACGCTGCTGACGATATAAAGAAGTGCCGTATTGTAGAGGCCTTGCTCGAACAACAAAAGGCTTTCGAGCGAGAATGCAGAGAACGTTGTCATCGCGCCCAGGAAGCCGACAATGACGACAGGACGCCATTGGGCATCAAGAGAGGTCCGTTCAGCAAAGACAACGAAGCAGACACCAATCAGAAAGGAACCGAGTACATTCACCACCAAGGTCCCATAGGGAAAGGCGCTACGATGCGTGTCCTGGATCAGCGTATATAACCAGTACCGGGTCATGGCGCCGGCAGCTCCGCCCAGTGCGATTGCGAAGTAGGTGTACATGAGTCAATCCCGGCTTGATTCGTGAATCGGTTCAGTCACTGACGGCCTGCATCAGCGTAGGTGTTGGAGATGATCTCGATGCCAGCCGGTGGAACGAACTCGAACAGGGAATCCTCCAGGGGCTGGTTCTGTTGCAAGTCGCTAAACTGCCACACTGTGCGCTCGCCGTTCTTGTTATTCAGGTAGATCATGTCCAGTGACTGGTTGAGGAACGAAATCGTGATTTCCTCATAGACACTGTCAGCCGCCAACGGCACCAGTCGAAATTCCCGGCTATCAGTGTCTGTGGTCTCACTCTGGGTAATGGTGTATTCCTCTGCCAGATGTTCGGTCTGACCGTTCAACAGCTGGGCCGCCAATTCGGAGCGGCTGGTGTCCCAGGGTTCGATCACAACCTGCTCAAGATCAGGCTGATAGTTCCAGAGCTGAACGCCATTGGTGACGATCAGCTCCGGAAAAGGGCTCAGGGTTTCCCAGAAAAAGCCGTCTGGCTTCTTCAGGGCCATACGAATCTCGCTCTCTTCCAGTACGCCGCCATCGGATTCGACAATCAATTGGGTGACATCGGCAGTCAGTGTCGAGATGGCGTGCAATAACTCGTCCAGGTTGGCCTTGGGCTCGTTAGTCGCCCCGCTTGCGGTGACACCGATTGCCAGAGCGAGTAGCAATGCTGGTGAGAGATATTTCATAGTTGCGGGATCAATCCCTGGGTGGTGGCGGCGCGATGACTTCGCGGGAGCCGTTGCTGCTCATCTCCGATACTACCCCAGCCGCTTCCATGTATTCAATCATCCGCGCCGCACGGTTGTAACCGATACGGAGTTTGCGTTGTACCGCCGAGATTGAGGCCTTGCGGGATTCAGTAACAAAGCGCACCGCCTCGTCATACAGCGCATCGCTCTCATCTCCTTCCCCACTGCCACTTTCCTGCGCGCCAAAGGCGCCCATGTCGAGATCATCATCAGCGCGCGTAATGGAGTCGATATAAACGGGTTCACCCCGTGCCTTCCAGTCAGCAGCGACGCGATGTACCTCTTCATCACTAACGAATGCGCCATGGACGCGAGTTGGCACGCCGCCGCCAGGTGGCAGGAATAACATGTCGCCATGTCCTAACAGTTGTTCTGCACCGCCCTCTCCCAGAATTGTGCGGGAATCAACCTTGGATTGCACCATGAAGGAGAGGCGCGTCGGTACGTTGGCCTTGATCAGGCCCGTCAGCACATCCACTGAGGGGCGCTGTGTGGCAAGAATTAAATGAATGCCGGCCGCCCGGGCCTTCTGTGCGATGCGCGCTATGAGTTCCTCGACTTTCTTGCCGACGACCATCATCATGTCGGCAAGCTCATCCACGATCACGACGATGCAAGGCAACGCTTCCAGCTCGGGTGCCGATTGTTCTTCCGCCAACAACATCGGATCCGGTCGCCAGATCGGGTCGACGATGGGAGTGCCGGCCTTTTTCGCATCGGTTACTTTCTTGTTGAAGCCGGCAAGATTGCGAACCCCCAAGGCAGACATCAGTTTGTAGCGCCGTTCCATCTCGGCCACGCACCAGCGCAGGCCATTCGCGGCATCGCGCATGTCGGTGATCACCGGGGTCAACAGGTGCGGTATGCCGTCGTAGACCGACAATTCAAGCATCTTCGGATCGATCATGATCATCCGCACCTGTTCAGGTGTAGACTTGAAAAGCAGACTCAGGATCATCGCATTAATACCGACAGATTTGCCTGAGCCGGTAGTGCCGGCGACCAGCAAATGCGGCATCTTGGCGAGATCCACGATCACCGGTTTGCCGACGATGTCATGACCCAGCGCCATGCTGAGCGTGGATCCTGCGCGGTCGAATTCTGTCGAAGACAGCACCTGGCTCAATTGAATGATCTCGCGACGCTCGTTCGGAATCTCGATGCCGATCACGGTCTTGCCCGGAATCACTTCCACGATGCGCACGGAAACTACCGCGATTGAGCGTGCCAGGTCCTTCGCAAGGTTGCTGATGCGGCTGACCTTGATGCCGGGAGCCGGTTGCACCTCGAAGCGGGTAATCACCGGTCCGGGATTGACGGCAGTGACTTCGATGTCAATGCCGAAATCTTTCAGTTTCAATTCCAGCAACTTGGACATGCCTTCGAGGGATTCCTTGGAGAAACCCGCTTCGTTTGTTTCCTGCCAGGCATCGAGTAGGCCAATCGCCGGCAATTCCTTTACAGACGAAGCGGCGAATAAGGTGCCCTGTCGCTCTTTTTCAACCCGCGGACTCTTTATCACGGGCTTCGGTGGCGGCGCCTTGATCGTAGGTGGCACCCGCTTCTTCTCTTTTTCAAGATGTATGTCGAGCACCTTCTTGCGGGATTCCAGCCGTTCCTTCGTCGCCAGTTCCTGCTTCTTGCTTTCTATAAATTTCTGAATCGCTTCCATCGTGCGCGCAGTGAATCCCAGTGTAAAAGCGCCAATGGCATCGATCAGCTTGAGCCACGAGATGGTGGCCACAATCGTGAGACCGAACAGGAAGAGCGCGAGAAACAGCAAGGTGCTGCCCAGTGTCGCGAGCACGGAAACCAGCAAATCGACTATCAACGAGCCGACCACCCCTCCGGCCAGATAAGGGCTCGGTGCGCTAACTGAGAAATGCAAGGTCGCCAGCCCGCAGGCCGAGATAACCAGCAACAGGAAGCCCGCTGTCTTGAGTCCGAACAACGGCCAGGATAATTCCGCCTCCAGCTTATCCTCTCGGAACGCGGTATAGACCTTGTAGGCCAACAAGGCGGGAAAGGCATAGGCCAGATAACCCAGCAGGTGCAAGAGGATGTCGGCTAACAGGGCGCCGTAGGCGCCGACAGCATTATTGATGGCAGTGCCGTCGCCCGTCGTCGTGAAGCCGGGATCGTTCGGGGAATAGCTCATCAGGGCGATAAGCAGGAACAGGCCGAGCAGGAAGTACACGATCAGCGTGCCCTCACGCACGAGGCGTTGCATGACCGTGCGTACTTCGGCCTCTTGTTCAGTCTTTCTTGTCGCTACATTTTTCAATTTAATCAACCGCCTGCAATATCTTTCGTCGAATTTGGATTAGCTTTGGCGACGTGCCAGCCAACCTGAGCAGGAAAGCCCAATCATCTAGAGGTTATCGGGCAATCGGGCCAGGTATTTAAGGCTGAATGGTATAAACCGTGAATTCGAGCTCCATTTTCATTCAGGACTCCTTCCGGGCCGGACTATTGGCGCTGAACTGGGTAAAATGCGCGCCGGGTCTTTAAATTCTTCGGTTACAGCTTCACATAGAGGTTTTAGACAAGGACTTTAGACAAGGGCTTTAGAAAAGGACTCTAGATAAGGACTCCAGACAAGGACTTCACCCAAGGAATTCATCAAAGGAATAGCCCGCTAACCGCGCGGCTCTCGTACTCAGGACGCTTTCTATGACAGACACACAGCATCACCGCCTCATCATTCTAGGTTCCGGTCCCGCTGGATATACCGCCGCCGTCTATGCGGCGCGCGCCAATCTCAATCCGGTCGTTATTACCGGCCTGATTCAGGGTGGGCAACTCACCACAACGACTGACGTCGACAACTGGCCAGGTGATGTGGAGGGGCTGCAGGGTCCAGCCTTGATGGAGCGGATGCGGGAGCATGCAGAGCGCTTCGACACGCAGATCATCGTCGACCACATCAATGCGGTCGATCTCGGCAAGCGCCCGTTCACGCTGACTGGTGATGCTGGCACCTACACCTGTGACGCACTCATTATTGCCACCGGGGCCTCCGCCCAGTACCTCGGACTGGAATCCGAGACCGCTTTCATGGGCAAGGGCGTGAGTGCCTGTGCCACGTGTGACGGGTTTTTCTATCGTAACAAGGCCGTTGCCGTCATCGGGGGTGGCAACACAGCAGTGGAAGAAGCGCTGTATCTTTCGAACATCTGCTCCCATGTCACGCTCGTTCATCGCCGCGACAGTTTGCGCGCGGAGAAGATTTTGCAAAAGAAATTGCTGGAGCGCGTGGACGCCGGCAAGGTCTCACTCGCGTGGGATCATACCCTCGATGAGGTGCTCGGTGATGCATCGGGTGTGACCGGCATTGCTATCCGCCACACCCGGAGTGATGAGGTGCGCAAGCTGGACGTTGATGGCGTCTTTATTGCAATTGGTCATGTGCCGAATTCCGAAATCTTCCAGGGACAATTGGAGATGAAGAATGGCTACATCGTCGTCAATACGGGCCTTGGTGGCAACGCTACTCAAACCAGTGTTCCGGGTGTGTTTGCCGCCGGTGATATCGCCGATCAGATCTACCGCCAGGCGGTGACGAGCGCAGGCTTCGGGTGCATGGCGGCACTGGATGCGGAGAAATACCTGGATCACTAAGCCAGGCGAGCCCGATGCCGATCCCCTGGATTACGCACGCGAGTGAGGAATTTCCGCCGCTGGAGATGGCGCTGGACGAGCCCAACGGATTGCTCGCGGCGGGAGGCGAACTGAGCGTTACACGTCTCTTGAGTGCCTACAGTCGCGGCATTTTTCCCTGGTATGAAGACGGCCAACCGGTGCTGTGGTGGTCCCCCGATCCGCGACTGGTCCTCTACCCGGGTAAACTGCATGTTTCGCGCAGCCTCGCCCGGCTGGTTGCCAATCACCCCTACCGTATCAGCCTGGACGAAGACTTTGAGAGCGTCATACGCGCCTGTGCCAAACCACGTCGAAGAGGCGCTGGCACCTGGATCACCGAGTCCATGGTGAGCGCCTATACTGAACTGCATGCACGGGGTTATGCGCATTCGATTGAGGTCTGGCATGGCAAGGAACTGGTGGGCGGATTGTATGGCATTGCGCTGGGCCGGGTGTTCTTTGGCGAGTCGATGTTCAGCCACGCCAGTAATACCTCCAAACTGGCTCTGGTCTATCTGACAAGGCAATTGCACCGCTGGGGGTACGAGCTGATTGATTGCCAGGTCACTAGCGCCCACTTACAATCTTTGGGCGCTGTCGAAATCTCGCGTGAGGTGTTTAGCCGCGCGCTGCAACAACTTGTCGTGGTGGATGGATCTGCCGCTCGCTGGCAGTTGCAACCAGACCAGCTGGAGTAGCCTGCCCCGGGTTATGAATTCAGACTCAAAAATCATTAATACCATTCGGCTGTTTCGCGCGGCGCCGCACCCCTGTAGCTACAAGGATTCAGAGCAGGCGTCGACGGTCTTCGTCGATCCGGAAATCGCGATCGACAAGGGGCTTAACAGCAAGTTAAGCGAACTCGGCTATCGCCGCAGCGGACCCCATCTCTACCGACCGGATTGCGATCATTGCACTGCTTGTATTTCCTGTCGCATACCCGTCGCCGATTTCCGCCTGAAGCGACGCTACCAGAAAATATGGAATGCCAATCGTGATCTTCGTGTCATCGAGACCGCGAATCTCGATACGCCAGCCGGGTACGCGCTGTACAAGCAGTACATCAATACACGCCACCGCGATGGTGACATGTATCCGGCGAGTCCGGAGCAATACACAGCCTTCATCCAATCGGCCACGACCGACACCCGCTTCCTGCAGTTCTACCAGGAGCAGCAATTGTTGGCAGTCGCGGTCGTGGATATGCTGGACCAGGGCCTGTCGGCGGTCTACACCTTCTTCGATCCGACCGCGTCGAAACGCTCACTGGGTAACTTTGCCATTCTCTGGCAGGTGCACCTCGCCCGCGAACGGCAACTTCCCTACCTTTACCTCGGCTACTGGATCAAGGGCTGCGCAAAAATGCAGTACAAAAGCAGTTTCCGGCCCATCGAAATGCTGCTGGACGGCAAATGGGTGCGGCTGCTCTAGCCAAAAATATTCGGCGGCTATTTTGCTTATCTCCGGAAAATCCGGCACAATGCCGCCGCTGTAAACTCTATGAGGATTGCCGATGGCAAAAGAAGATCAAATCGAGATGGAAGGTGAGGTAGTCGATACCCTTCCGAACACCATGTTTCGGGTCAAGCTCGAAAATGGCCATATTGTGACCGCCCATATATCGGGCAAGATGCGCAAAAACTACATTCGAATTCTGACCGGTGACATGGTGCGCGTCGAATTGACACCTTACGACCTGACCAAGGGTCGCATCACCTACCGCGCACGCTGATCAGCCAGCCCTTCCCCGCTCATTCCATCGCTGCCGTCGTCTCCTGCTACAGGAAACGGGCGACTAGTCTCTCATCTGGCTGAGTTCCGGCTTCTCGTTTTGCTTGCGCCCGCTGATCTGCAGTTTCAGGTCGTCATTCGCCACGCCGACAATCACTTCGCCACCGTTCGCCAATTCACCGAACAGGATGTCTTCGGCAAGGGCCTTCTTTAATTTTTCCTGAATCAGTCGGTCCATGGGGCGTGCGCCCATGGCTTCGTTGTAGCCATGTTTAACAAACCAGTCGATGGCCTCGTCGCTTACTTGCAGCTGGACATTCTTGCTGTCGAGTTGCACCTGGAGTCGCACCAGGAACTTGTCGACTACCGTGCGAATGGTTGCGGTGGAAAGCGCACCGAACTGCACGATTGCATCCAACCGGTTGCGGAATTCGGGTGAGAACGCCTTCTTGATGATTTCCATGCCGTCAGTGGAGTGATCCTGTTCGGTGAATCCTATTGAGGCACGGGCCATTTCCTGGGCGCCAGCGTTTGTCGTCATGATGAGTATGACGTTACGGAAATCGGCCTTACGCCCGTTGTTGTCGGTGAGCGTGCCATGGTCCATGACCTGCAGCAGCAGGTTAAACACATCCGGATGTGCCTTCTCGATTTCGTCGAGCAACAACACGCAGTGTGGATTCTTGGTGACGGCTTCGGTCATCAGACCACCCTGGTCGAAGCCTATGTAACCGGGAGGCGCACCGATCAGGCGTGACACGGTATGCCGCTCCATGTATTCGGACATATCGAAGCGTAACAACTCGATGCCCATGATCTTGGCCAATTGCCGGCTGACTTCGGTCTTGCCGACACCGGTGGGTCCGGCGAGCAGGAAGGAACCGATGGGCTTCTCGCCGTCATTGAGGCCGGCCCTGGACAGCTTGATCGAAGTGGCGAGGGTCGAGATCGCCTCATCCTGGCCGAACACGACCATCTTCAGATTCGATTCCAGATGCTTGAGTGCGTGCACATCCGAAGTGGATACATGTTTGGGGGGAATCCGGGCAATGGCGGCGACTACCTTTTCCATATCCACGGCCTGAATCAGCTTCTTGCGCTTGCTGGGCGGCTGCAGGCGTTGATAAGCCCCCGCCTCATCGATCACATCGATGGCCTTGTCAGGCATGTAACGGTCGTTGATATAACGCCCCGCGAGTTCGGAGGCAGCCTTCAGGGCCTTGTCGCTGTAGCGCAGGTCGTGGTGCGCCTCGAATCGGGATTTCAGGCCCTTCAGGATGCGGTAAGTAGTCTCGACATCGGGCTCGTCCACATCGATCTTCTGGAAGCGACGGGACAAGGCGCGGTCCTTCTCGAAAATGCCGCGGTATTCCTGATAGGTGGTAGAACCTATGCAGCGCAGATGCCCGGAGGTCAACACCGGCTTCAGCAGATTGGAAGCGTCCATGACCCCGCCAGACGCCGAGCCGGCGCCAATGATGGTGTGAATCTCGTCGATGAAAAGTACGGCGTTCGGGTTTTTCTTCAGCTCAGCCAGCAAGGCCTTGAAGCGTTTCTCGAAATCGCCACGGTATTTGGTGCCAGCCAGCAATGCGCCCAGATCCAGTGAATAGATAACACTATCCGCCAGCACCTCGGGCACGTTTTTCTCGACGATGAGCTTGGCCAGGCCTTCCGCGACAGCGGTCTTGCCCACGCCAGATTCGCCCACGAGCAAGGGGTTGTTCTTGCGTCGACGAGACAGCACCTGCACGACTCGGGTTACTTCCTCTTCGCGGCCAATCAATGGATCGATGCGGCCCTGTTCGGCCTCGTGATTGAGGTTAGTCGCAAAACTTGCCAGCGGACTGCTACCGCCTTCGCCACCGACTTCCTCTTCCTGCTGTGGCGTGGACGATTCATTGGCGCCACCGATATGGCCCGCGATCTTGGAGATGCCGTGGGTGATGTAGTTGACGACATCAATTCGGGCGATGTCCTGCTGCCGGAGGAAATAAACGGCCTGGCTCTCCTGCTCGCTGAAAATCGCGACCAGCACATTGGCTCCGGTGACTTCCCGTTTCCCGGATGACTGCACATGGAACACGGCCCGCTGCAGCACCCGCTGGAACCCCAGCGTGGGTTGTGTATCGCGATGGATATCGCCTTCCGGGATAAGGGGTGTAGTCGAGTCCACGAATTCCTGCAGTTCGCCACGCAGACGCACGAGGTCACAATCGCAGGCAATCAGCACTGTCGAAGCGATGTCGTTGTCCAGCAAGGCCAGCAGAAGATGCTCCACGGTCATGAATTCATGCCGTTTCTTGTGCGCGCCCTTGAAGGCAATACTGAGGGTGGTTTCCAGATCTTTGCTAAGCATAGATGCCTTTGGTTACTCGTGTTTGGTGCTGTGCGGGTTAGCGGTCGACCTCAACCGAGCACAACAGGGGTTGTTCGCATTCTCGCGAATAGTCGTTTACCTGGGCGGCCTTGGTCTCTGCTACATCCTTGCTGTAGACGCCGCACACACCCTTCCCTTCGGTGTGCACCTTCAACATGACCTGGGTCGCTTTCTCGACGTTCATGTTGAAAAACGAACGGAGTACATCGACCACAAAATCCATTGGAGTGTAATCGTCATTAATCAGGATCACCTTGTACAACGGGGGCTGCTTGAGCTTCGGCTTTTCAGTGGTGGCGGCGAAGCCGGCATCGTGATCATCCGTATTATGACCACCGGAATTGCCGGGTCCGCTGGGGAAGTTGCTGGCAGTAATCGCCGTGAGACTATGGCCGTGAGTGTTCATAAAGCGAGGCAGCCCAGTGCAGTCAGGATTCGACAATTATTCTGCGTCAGAATCCGGGTTAAGAAAAGACCTAAGTAGGCCAACGAGCCCAGACGAAAACCGCGTGAGCACCCATAACATAAGGGCCCCAGAGGGGGAATTCAAGGTAGTTGGATGGGTCACGTGTTTTGACAAGGCGGTTTGGTTAGTGTATAGCGTAATTGTGACTAAGCGTTACATCTGTGTCACGTTGTCACAATTACAATAAAAAATAAAAAGAAGTACGGAGTTACCCAATGAGTACTGGGCAAGTGAAGTGGTTTAACAATGCAAAGGGATTTGGATTTATCTTACCTGATGACGGCGGCGATGATTTGTTTGCGCACTACTCCGCCATTGGGATGGAAGGTTACAAGACTCTGAAGGCAGGACAGATGGTTTCCTTCGATACCATCGAGGGTCCGAAAGGTCTCCACGCGGCAAACATCAAACCTCTTGGCGAAACCGCAGGCACCGCGCCCGCAACGGCGCCGAGCGAGACCCGCGAAGCAGCAGTCGACGCAGATTGAATTCGACGCAGTGAACTCTCCGTTCACTGCCCCGGGTTTGCAATTGCAGTTTCGTAGAAGCACTGACGATTCAAGTGAGCATTGCCCTCGCCCGCGTCCCTGTGCGATAAACAGTCATGTCTCGCATTCTGTTGTTCAATAAGCCTTTCGGCGTCCTCTCCCAGTTTACCGGTTCAGCATCAGAGCAAACTCTCGCGGCGTTTATCATGCAACCGGGGTTCTACGCGGCCGGCCGCCTGGACAAGGATTCCGAGGGTCTCCTGCTGCTCACCGACGATGGCAAACTGCAACATCGTATTGCCGACCCGCAGCACAAGCTTGGCAAGACCTACCTTGCGCAGATCGAAGGCGAGGTCGACGAGTTTGCTCTCAACCAACTACGGCGAGGGGTGAAGCTCAATGACGGCCCCACGAAGCCAGCCCAGGCGCGGGCAGTGCCAGATCCCGGCTTTTGGGAACGGGATCCGCCCATTCGCAAGCGCCTGTCTATTCCCACCAGCTGGATCGAATTGGTGTTGGTTGAAGGGCGTAACCGACAGGTTCGACGCATGACGGCTGCAGTCGGCTTCCCGACCCTGCGCCTGGTCCGAACCCGCATCGGGGATTGGAGTCTGGAGGATTTGCAACCGGGCGAGAGCCGGTTGATCAACGTGTAGCTCGGTTAGTTTTCGTTCGTCTGCCAGCGCTCGAGCGCGGCGGCATCGGTGTCACGGGACTCCACCCAGTGACTTGCCGCTGAAGTCTGCTGCTTCTTCCAGAATGGCGCATTGCTCTTGAGATAATCCATCATGAACTGGGCTGCTTCGAAGGCATGGTGCCGATGGCTGCTCGCGGTTCCAACCAGAACAATTTGCTCACCGCTCTGTAATTCGCCAACTCGATGAATAATGCGCGCCGCGAGCAAGGACCAACGGGCATTGGCCTGAGCCAGAATCTCGGCGAGATTTTTCTCGGTCATCCCGGGATAGTGTTCGAGTGTAAGGCTCTGAATTTTTTCGGACGCGCCACTCTCATACAGCTCCCGCACCAGGCCGGTAAACAGCACGATCGCCCCGGCGTCACCGGCGGCGTTGCGCAGGGCTGCGTACTCGGTGCCAATATCAAAGTCCTCGGTCTGCACACTGATCATGACTAGCCGCCTGTCATCGGTGGGAAAAAGGCGACTTCGTCATTCGCACTCAAGGTGCAGTCTCGACTCACCACGGTCTGATTCACGGCGACGAGCACCTGTTTGTCGTTGGCAATGGTTGCCTGGAATTGAGCATCACTGGCTCCGAGATGCCGGATCAGGTCGCTCACACTCTGCACGCCCACGGGCAGTTCCAGTTGCTCCTGGGCTTTTTTGAGCGACTCGCGAATACTGGCGAAATAATGAATCGTTAGCATGGTGCTGAAATCTCTTGAAGCGATGAACTCGAATCGATCAGGCTTGCTGGCGTTGATAATGGCCGCTCTTGCCACCGGCTTTTTCCTGCAGGCAAATGGCTTCGATTACCATGTCCTTATCCACGGCCTTGCACATGTCGTAGATCGTCAGGGCGGCGACAGACACCGCAGTAAGCGCTTCCATCTCAACTCCCGTTTGACCCTGAACCTTGCAACGCGCCGTTATCAGCACCCGGCTTTGTTGTTGATCGAGTTGCAGATCCACATCGACCGAGGTCAGCATCAGCGGGTGACAGAGCGGGATGAGTTGGGAACAGGATTTTGCCGCCTGGATGCCGGCAATGCGCGCTACGGCGAGGACATCGCCCTTCTTGTGCCCCCCGCCGGCGATCAGCGAAAGCGTCGCCGGCGCCATGCGTATTTGGCCACTGGCCACAGCCACACGCTGGCTAACCGCCTTGTCGCCGACGTCGACCATGTGGGCGTTGCCCTGGGTATCCAGATGGGTCAGTTTGCTCATGTTGCGCTCTCGTCTGGGGCTGCAGCCCTTGTTCAATGGGCCATTATCCATGTTTAGAGCGATTAGCTAAAGCGCCACTCTGAAGTAATGATATAGTTTGCGCCCTGTTCCAGCGGTATCGCTGTTATTTGACCGAGAAGGACCTGTAATGCCGGAAAATCGACCCCATATTACTGTCGCGACCGTTGTCGAGCGATCCGGGCAGCTGTTGATGGTGCAGGAGCAGGCCGATGGGCATTTAGTGTATAACCAGCCGGCTGGACATCTCGAGCCCGGTGAGACGCTGCTCGCGGCGGCTGTGCGGGAAACGCTGGAAGAAACCGCCTGGGAGGTCGAGGTGACGGCGCTGCTCGGCATCTATGCCTACACCTCGACGACGAACGGGATCAGCTATGTGCGTCATTGTTTCATCGCCACCCCGCTGCGGGAACGCAATGACCGTCAACTGGACAAGGACATTGTCGCCGCACTGTGGCTGAGCCCAGTCGAAATCGAACAGCGACGACAGGCGCTGCGCAGTCCGCTCGTGTATGCCGCAGTGCAGGATTATCTGCGTGGCGTGCGACACCCACTCGACCTTATCTCCGAGTTTTAGGCATGGCATTACCACACTCAAGCGCCGTTACCGGGACTCCTGCGCCGAGCACATCCGTCGGTACCCGCATCATCGTCGGCATGTCCGGTGGAGTGGATTCATCGGTTGCCGCCCTGCTCTTGCAGCAGCAAGGCTATCAGGTTAGCGGCTTGTTCATGAAGAACTGGGAAGAGGATGATGGCACGGAATACTGCACAGCGAAGGCCGATCTGGCTGACGCACAGGCGGTCTGTGACCGCCTCGGCATCGAACTGCTCACCGCCAATTTTGCCGCGGAATACTGGGACAATGTCTTTGAACACTTTCTGAAAGAGTATGCCGCCGGACGCACTCCTAATCCGGATGTCCTGTGCAACCGCGAGATCAAGTTCAAGGCTTTTCTCGAATACGCCCTCGAACTGGGAGCCGATTACATCGCCACCGGTCACTACGTGCGCAAGGCGACCACGGCTGAAGGGACCCATCTGCTCAAGGGCTGCGATGAGAGCAAGGACCAGAGCTATTTTCTGTGTGAAGTTACTGACCGGTGCCTCCAACGCAGCCTGTTTCCCGTTGGTGAATTACCGAAATCCACTGTGCGCAGGATTGCCGCCGACATGCAGCTCGCCACACACGACAAGAAAGACAGCACCGGCATCTGTTTTATCGGCGAGCGCAAATTCAAGGATTTTCTCGAGCAGTACCTGCCGGCACAACCTGGTGCTATCGAGACCGCTGACGGCACCGTGCTCGGGCACCACGCGGGGTTGATGTATTACACCTATGGTCAGCGGCAGGGACTCGGCATTGGTGGTGTAGCCAACCGTCCGGAGGCGCCCTGGTATGTCGTTGAAAAAGACCTCAATCGCAATGTACTGGTGGTGTCACAAGGTAACGAGAGTGAGGAATTGTTCTCCCATGAGCTGATTGCTTCGCCACCGGCCTGGATCAATGACGCGCCGCCGGCCCTGCCGCTCGTCTGCATGGCAAAAGTGCGTTACCGCCAGGATGACCAGGCCTGTGTGGTATCACCGGCTGATGAGGGGCGTGTGCGTGTGCGCTTCGAAACTGCCCAACGCGCGGTCACGCCGGGTCAGTATGTGGTCTTCTACTCTGGCGAGCGCTGTCTCGGAGGCGCGATCATTGAACGCTTCATCCGCTAGTTTCTCACCGTGGGAATACCGCAACATCGCTCTCGCCGGCGTAGCCCAAAGCGCGGCCCTCGTCCACGGACTGGCAACCTACGGCACGGTTTCCGAGTCTGATGTCCTGGCGATTATCAATCCACTTCTGGTGCTCACGCCCGATTCTGTGGCTGAGGTCTATCCTAACTTGAGTCATCTGAGTACCGGGTTGAAGAGTCTGCAGGATATGTTCAATCCGGCGCGCGTGCGCGATCACGCGGATATCGTGCGCTATACGCTCGGCATGCTGATCTTGCGCAATAAACTCGAACGCAGTAAAGCTCGCCAGCAGCAGATTCGGGCTCGTTTGCAGGATATGCCACCGCTGCAGCTCCACTCATACCAAAGCGAGGACGAAGCGGATCTGGCCAGAGAGCAGGAACTCGAGGCGCAACGGGAGTCGACATTTGAGCAGATTGCCGCGCTATATCAGGATACAATTAGCACTTTGCCCTATCGCATTCAGGTGCAGGGGAAAATCGAGTTATTGAAAGACAAGCACATCGCCAACCGTATTCGCGCCTTGTTGCTGGCCGGCATCAGATCCGCTGTGCTTTGGCATCAACTCGGGGGACGGCGCTGGCATCTGATGTTCTACCGGAAACGGATTCAGGCCTCGGCCGCCACTATTCGACGAAAATTAATTGTATCGGTGTAGGTATAAACCATGACAAACACATTGACGAGCCCACTGCTCGCCATCTCACCACTGGACGGACGCTACAGCAACAAGTGCGATGATCTGGCGCCCTATTTCAGTGAATTCGGACTGATGCGCTATCGGGTACTCGTCGAGATCAAATGGCTGCAATGTTTGTCGGAACTGCCCGGCATCGAAGAACTCGCGCCGCTGTCACCTGCCGCACGACAGAGTCTCGACGATGTTCTGGCGACGTTCGCCCTGGCCGACGCTGAGCGCATCAAGGCGATCGAAGCGACCACCAATCATGATGTCAAAGCGGTGGAATACTTCATCAAGGAGAAATTGGGGGGCAACTCCGAATTGGCGAGCCATCTCGAATTTGTCCATTTTGCCTGTACTTCGGAGGACATCAACAATCTGGCTTATGCGCTGATGCTTAAACACGGGCGAGATGAAGTGCTGTTGCCGGTCATGCAGAAATTGATCGACGAGCTTGCCATTCGCGCGCGTGACTTCGCCGAACAACCGATGCTGTCCAGGACGCATGGTCAGCCTGCTTCTCCAACCACCCTCGGCAAGGAATTCGCCAACGTGGTTGCCCGACTACGACGCCAACTTGATCAAATCGCCGCGGTTCCGCTGCTCGGCAAGATTAACGGTGCCGTCGGCAATTACAACGCGCATCTGTCTGCGTATCCGGATATCGACTGGCCGGCTGTCGCCCGCCAATTCGTCGAGGCGCTGGGTTTGGAATGGAATCCCTACACGACACAGATCGAGCCTCATGACTACATCGCCGAGCAATTCGCGGCGATGCGGCGTTTCAACACAATTCTGATCGACTTTAACCGGGACGTCTGGGGCTATATCTCACTCGGTTACTTCAAGCAGCGCCCGGTGGCTGGTGAAGTCGGTTCCTCCACGATGCCACACAAGGTGAACCCGATAGATTTTGAAAATTCCGAGGGCAATCTCGGCATGGCTAATGCGGTTCTGCACCACCTCGAAGACAAACTGCCAATCTCGCGTTGGCAACGGGATCTGACTGACTCTACAGTGCTTCGGAATATAGGAACCGGGCTGGCGCACAGTCTCATTGCATTGAGATCGTCCCTGAAGGGTCTCGGCAAACTCGAGCTGAACAGCGCTGCAATCGATGCCGATATCGACAATTGCTGGGAGGTGTTGGCTGAACCGGTGCAAACGGTTATGCGCCGTTATCGCATCGAAAAACCCTATGAGAAGCTCAAGGAACTCACGCGTGGCAAGGGCATCGACCAGAAGACATTGCAGATTTTCATCGAAAAACTCGATATTCCCGTCACTGCAAAGAAAGAATTACTGAACCTGACGCCTCGCACCTATGTGGGCAACGCCATCGCCCAGGCGCGCTCTATTTGAAACAGTCCGCGATGAACAGCGAGTTCGACGCAGCGGATTTTCTGCAACACGACTGGCAACAGCGCCCGCGTGTTATTCGACAATTGTTCCCTGGCTTCACTGACGCCATCGCGCCTGAAGAGCTCGCCGGTCTCGCCTGTGAGGAATATGTCGAGAGTCGTCTTATTCGCGAGCGCGAGACTGGGCGCTGGAGTTTACAGCACGGCCCTTTCTCGGAATCTGATTTCACCCGACTGCCCAATGCCGGCTGGACGGTGTTGGTACAGGCCGTCGATCAATGGGTACCAGAAGTCGCCGCAATCAGGCAGCAATTCGCGTTTATCCCTCAATGGCGTATAGAAGATGTTATGGTTTCCTATGCAGCCGACGGTGGCGGTGTCGGTCCACACTATGATTATTATGATGTCTTCCTGTTGCAAGGCTCGGGCCAACGTCGCTGGCGAGTCGGCCCCAGAGTGGCGCCGGAGACACCGCTGATTAATCAGGACGGTGTCGGTATCCTGCCCGATTTCACGAGCGTCGAAGAATTCATTCTCAATCCCGGCGACGCTTTGTATGTGCCGCCGCAGTTCGCGCATTGGGGCACCTCATTGGGTGCCAGCACCTGTTACTCCATTGGGTTCCGGGCCCCGTCGGTGGCCGATATGCTCGAGGGTTACAGCGACGACCTGATAGCGGCGAGTCCGGCCGATCAGCGTTATGTCGACTCGACTCCGCAGCGTCCACGTCAGCCGGGACGACTCGATGCGGACGACCTGACAGCGACCTTCGCCGAATTGCAACGACGTTTCGCTGACCCGACTCGATTTCAGCGCTGGTTCGGCGGTTACTGCACACGGCCCAAGTACCCGGAATTGCGTGAGCCTTTGGAGGTGCCTCTGCAACGCGATGCGCTTTTGCAGGCATTGTCCGGTCCGGCTACCTTGCAGCACAACGCCGGTTCCCGCTTCATCTACCAAAGCCTGGTCGACTCACTCGTCCTGTTCGTCGATGGTGAGGCGCATGACTTGCCTGCGGAGAGCGAGATGGCAGTAGCTCTGCTCTGCGTGGCAACGACGACTGCCACAATCGGCGCCGACAAACTGAGCGATCATCCTGAGCTGAGCGACTGCATCGTGAATCTGGTGAACCAGGGCAGCCTGTTGCTGGTCTGAGGCAATTGATGTCTCCTCTCTTCACACAGGCTCTCGACTACCGGCGTGACAGCCGCGACCTGATGTTGCGACTCAGTCAGTTGCCTCAACCGGCCTTTCTCGATAGCGGGCTTGGCAGTGACTCCTCCAGTCGTTTCGATATTCTCGCCGCTGAGCCTGTTGCCAGCCTCTACAGTAATGGCGCGACGTGGCACTGTTCAGATCTTCGGGTACGCATCGATCCATCAGACCTGTTTGCGTCAGTACGTGTGTTACTGCGGAAATACCTGCCCTGGCGGGGTATTGTCGCGCCTGCAGAGGCCCTGCCCTTCATCGGTGGGGCACTGGGATGTTTAGGCTATCCGGTGCTGAATGGGAAAGCGGACCTGGAAGTGCGCGATGCCTGCATCGGCATCTATGCCTGGGCCGTCATCGTCGATCACCATCGACAGCAGACTACGTTTGTCGCCCAGCCTTCAGTCTCCCCTGTCGAGTGCTCGCGGTTGCTGTCACTTCTGAATGCCGAAATCCAGCAACCGGTTTTTGCCTTACAGGGTGAATTCACCCGACACCTTCGGCGCAGCGAGTATGACGCCGCGTTTGCCGCTATCAAGGCTTATATCGCGGCGGGAGACTGTTATCAGGTCAACCTGACCCAGCGGGTCTCAGCGCAGGTACTCGGTAGTCCGATTGCAGCGTATCTCCAGCTGCGTGCGCGCATCCCGGCGCCATTTTCCGCATTCATGCAATGGGAAAACCAGGCGCTGCTGAGTGTGTCGCCAGAGCGGTTCGTACAACTCGAAGGGCGCCGGGTATTGACCCAGCCCATCAAGGGCACGCGTCCCCGGTATCAGGATTCGGAGCTCGACCGGGCGGCGGCCGCTGCGCTGAAGGCCAGCGAGAAAGACCGGGCTGAAAACCTGATGATTGTGGATTTATTGCGCAACGATCTTGGTCGGGTGTGTGTCACCGGCAGTGTACGCACCGAAGCGCTGTTCGACCTGCGCAGTTTCAGCAATGTGCACCATCTGGTCAGTTCGATTCGCGGTGAATTACTGCCAAATCAGGATGGTCTCGACCTGTTGCGTGCCTGCTTCCCTGGCGGATCGATCACGGGGGCACCGAAGCTACGGGCCATGGCGGTGATTGCTGAGCTGGAACAATCGCCGCGACGGCTGTATTGCGGGTCGGCGTTTTACCTCAGTGCCTGTGGCCGACTGGACAGCAGTATCACGATCCGCAGCCTCATGTGGGAGGGCGATACCCTGTCCTGCTGGGCCGGCGGTGGCATCGTCGATGATTCTGAGGTCAGCGCCGAATACGCCGAATGTTTCGACAAGATCGGCGCGATCATGGCCGCACTGAGCGCCGGTTAACCCGCCTAGAGTGTCAGTTCGCGTTCGCTGGCCTTAATGAATTCTGCCTTGAGAGCCTCGTAAGTTTCCACGGCTGGATATTGGGGAAACTCGGCTGTCACGTTGGCTGGTGCGCAGAACAGAATTCCGGCATCTGCCTCTTCCAGCATGCTCGTGTCGTTATAGGAATCTCCCGAGGCAATTACCCGGAAGTTGAGGCCGTGCAGCGCCTTCACGCTCTGGCGTTTGGGGTCTTTCTGCCGCAGCTTGTAATCCACTATATTGCCCGCCTCATCGGCGATCAGTCGATGGCAGAACAGCGTCGGGAAATCCAGTTGCCGCATCAGCGGCTTGGAGAATTCGTAAAAGGTGTCGGAAAGGATAATGACCTGAAAACGGTCCTTGAGCCAGGCTACAAATTCCGGTGCGCCTTCGAGGGGTTGCATGGTGGCGATCACCTCCTGGATGTCCGGTAATCCCAGTTTGTGTTGACGCAGGAGTTCCAGGCGTTGGCGCATCAAGACGTCATAGTCAGGAATGTCTCGGGTGGTGGCTCGCAATTCCTTGATGCCGGTCTTCTCGGCGAATCCAATCCAGATTTCAGGGACTAATACCCCTTCCAGGTCCAAGCATGCAATTTCCATAGCTGTCTAACTGCTCCACGGGGTAGTCCAAAAAACCGCCAATTTAGCAGAATTGGCGGCACCGGGATAGAACCCTGGCCTGCCGGCGCTTCTCCGGTTTACCAGATATGGGCGCGATTCGGGATCATGGGCCTATATTTTGTGGTCTGTCGCCGATTAGACTGTCTAAGTCATTAATATTATTGAAGTTTTCCACGTGGAACATTTGGTTAGTTTGGCCCGTGCCAAGGTTGCTTTACCGATGATGTCAAATAACCGAGAATGTGCCCCGCTGTGCCGGAAGCTTTCGCCCCTGAGATGGAACCCACAATGCTGACACCCCATGCTATCGCCGCGCTCAATGCGGAACACGCAACGAGCGACCCGAAGGCCATTCTGCGTGCCGCGTTTGCGCAGTGGCCGGGGGCGGAACTGTCCTTCAGCGGCGCCGAAGATGTGGTCCTCATCGAATTGGCAAGCAAGCTACTGCCCAGAGTAAACGCCTTTACCCTGGATACTGGGCGCCTGCATCCCGAGACTTACCAATTTATCGAAAGGGTACGCGTACACTACCCGCTGGATCTGGATGTGCTGTCACCGGATGCGGCGCAATTGCAGGCCTTCGTGCGTGAAAAAGGGCTGTTCAGCTTCTATGAAGACGGACATGAGGCGTGCTGTGGCATTCGCAAGGTGGCGCCGCTGCGTCGCAAGCTGGCGACTGTCGACGCGTGGATCTCGGGCCAGCGCCGTGACCAGAGCCCGACGCGGGCTGACGTTCCCCTGTTCGAGATTGACGCGGCATTTTCAACACCCGACCACCAGCTCATCAAGATTAATCCCTTGGCGAACTGGAGTTCGGCCGACGTGTGGAATTACATCCGCCTGTTCGATGTCCCCTACAATAGTCTGCATGACCGTGGCTTCATCAGCATCGGTTGCGAACCCTGCACCCGTGCCATCGGCCCCAATCAGCATGAACGTGAGGGGCGCTGGTGGTGGGAGGAAGCCACCATCAAGGAATGCGGCCTGCACAAGCGCCCGCCGCAATCCTGAGCACATCATGGACCGTCAAGCGAACTGCCCCTCAACATGATTGATTTCTTGCTACACGTCCTGTCCGGCGCTGCGGTTGGCTTCGCCATTGGACTCACCGGTGTCGGTGGCGGATCCCTGATGACGCCGTTGCTGCTTGGTTTCGGCTATTCGGCGCCCGTTGCCATCGGTACGGATCTGCTCTATGCCGCCATCACCAAGACGGGAGGTGTCATCTCACAGCACCGTCGCGGCAATATCGATTGGAAAGTCGTCTTGCTGCTGGCAAGCGGCAGCCTGCCGGCGACTCTGGTGCTGCAGGCATTCCTGCTGGACAGCAATTTCCAGGATTCGCCCGGCTTCGAGGCCCTGCTGACCCGCAGTCTGGGTGTCATGCTGATCGTCACCGCCACCATGATGATGTTCCGAGGTCGGCTCCGAAAGAAGGCGATCGACGACAAGCCCGGCCTCGTGCTTGGAATCCTCTACCGCCACCGCTCGGCGCTGACCCTGGTCATGGGCGTGGTCCTGGGAATTTGCGTTACCCTGTCATCGGTCGGTGCCGGCGCTTTCTGCGCGGCGATTCTACTGATTCTCTATTCGAAAACCACGACATCCAGGATCATCGGCACGGATATCGCCCATGCCGTTCCGCTGACGTTTATTGCCGGCATGGGCTATCTGCTCGGGGGTTATGTCGATCTGGAGTTGCTGGTGGCACTGCTGGTGGGATCCCTGCCAGCCATTCATCTGGGGTCCCGGGTCGGGAACTGGGTGCCGGATCGCATCCTGAACATCATCCTCACCAGCTTTCTGCTGGGGCTGGGCATCAAGTACAGCTTCTTCTGACACGCATCGCTTGCTTCCAATCGATATGAAATAAACGCTTTAATTCATTGATATTAAATCAGTTATTGGCAACACCGTGAGGGACATGTCCGGTCGCAACGTGGTTGCGCGCCGAGTCGCAGTGCCCCTGTTGGTCGTCGAAGAAGACATCGGCATCGAAGGCACGCAGAAACTCGCCTTTATCCAGGCCGCCCAGGAACAGCGACTCGTCAATGCGGATGTTCCAGGCCCGCAGTGTGCGGACAACCCGCTCGTGAGCCGGTGCCGCCCGGGCCGTGACGAGACAGGTGCGCAGCGGAGCCTTGCCGTCAGGGAATGCCATCTGGATCTGCTGCAATGCGGCCAGCACGGGCTTGAAGGGCCCGCCGCTCAGCGGCTCATTCGCGGCTTTACGTTCATTCGTAGTAAAAGCTTCCAGGCCACTGTTTTTATAAATTTTTTCAGATTCGTCCGAGAACAGTACCGCATCGCCATCGAAGGCAATCTTGAGCAGTTCCTGCTGCCGCGGTGGTCGCTTGGAGGGCAGGATCGTGGCCGCCGCCACCCCAGACTCCAGTGCCTGCCGCACATCGGCGCCGTCGGTAGACAGGAACAGGTGGCTGTTGAATGCAGAGATATAGCGATAGGGACTGTCACCGCCACTGAAGGCTGCACGGGTGATATCGAGCCCGTAATGCTGAATCGAATTGAAGATCCTTAGTCCGGTGTCGGCACTATTGCGCGACAGCAGAATCACCTGCACCGGGGATTCGTCGAGCAAGGTGTTCAGGTGTAACAGCTTCTGTACCAGACTGAAAGCATCGCCTGGTGCTAACGGCTCATCCTCGCGCTCAATCTGGTACCGCTGATAGGCCGCCAGCCCCTGCTCCTCGAACACTCGGTGACTTTCCCCCAGGTCAAACAGCGCCCGCGACGAGATCGCAATCACGAGCGGATCGATTTTTGGCTGTGTGGGTGTGGCCATAGGTCCTCGGTCAGGCCGCGCAATTGAAAGCTTGGCCCAGTGGTCATTATGCAGGTACTCAATGATAGTGCTGCGGCGCGCACAAAGCCACGGACAAAGCCTCAGACAGCGCCGGACATGCACTTCTCGGCGTATCGGCCGATACGCAAAGAGATACCCGGAGTTACCACCCCGAATCTGCCTGCGTTGTCATTGATGAGTCTGATCCAGGATCCTGTCGCCGAGCCCACTGGACTTCTGTTGTCCGGCGGCGGTGCGCGCGCAGCCTATCAGATCGGTGTATTGCGCGGTGTCGCCGAGATTCTGCCCAGCAATACGCCGAATCCTTTTAATGTGATCTCGGGTACCTCGGCCGGGGCCCTGAACGCCGCCCTGCTCGCTACGCATGCGCCGCGCCTGCGCACGGGCGTGCGCACCCTGGAACATATCTGGAAAAACCTCAGTAGCGAGAAAGTCTATACGCCACAATCGAGCACACTGTTGAAGAGTGCGTCGAATGTGCTGCTCTCGATGCTCAGCAGCAAAGCCAGCGAAATCAGCGTGGCGATCCTTGATAACTCACCGCTGACCAGCTTGCTGGAACGCGTCATCAACTTCGAGCGCATCCAGCGCAACATCGACTTGGGCTATCTGGATGCACTCGGTATTACGGCCTCAGCCTACGATACGGGCGAGTCAGTCTCTTTCTATCAGGCTGTGCAAGGCATCGCCGACTGGCAAGGCCCGCACCGCATCGGTCGACGGACTGAACTGCAACTCAAACATCTGGCGGCATCGAGTGCGATTCCCATCATCTTTCCTGCCGTGAAGATAGATGATCGCTATTTTGGCGACGGCTCGGTGCGCCAGCTGGCGCCGACCAGTACTGCAATTCATCTGGGTGCGCGCCGACTCTTCGCCATCGGTGTCAGCGCCAATCGCAACAAACCGCGCGTGCAGTCGGAAGCATCGACACAGCCGACGCTGACCCAGATTCTCGGACACATCATGAACAGTTCCTTCGTCGATACGCTGGAGAATGACCTGGAATTTCTGCAGCACATGAATGCACTCGTGCCGCATGTACCGATGCTGGCGCGGCGCATGCATGGCATCGAAGTGTCACACATCGAACTGTTGGAGATAGCTCCCAGTGTCGAGCTGAATGACCTGGCGCTGGATTACTACGACGAGTTGCCGAAGTCGATGGCCCGCTACATCAAAAAATCCGGTTCCGGTTCACTGCTGAGCCTGATCCTGTTTGAACCGGGTTTTTGCACTGCATTGTTGCAACTCGGCTATGCCGATGCGCTGGCCAAACGCGAGGAGATCGCCGCCTTTTTTCGCTTGACCCTTTGAGTCTCAGGCTTCTGCCAGGCGTGGTGTGTAGCAGGCGCCCGTACCCGCCAGGCCGCAATACCCGCCAGGATTCTTCGCCAGATATTGCTGGTGGTAGTCCTCGGCATAGAAGAACGTGTCAAGTGGCTTGATCTCGGTGGTAATACTCGAATAGCCCCTTGCCTTCAAGGCCTCCTGAAACAGGCTGGCACTGGAGAGCGCTGCCGCGAGCTGATCGGCACTGGTTGCGTAGATTGCCGAACGGTATTGCGTGCCGCGGTCATTGCCCTGACGCATGCCTTGAGTCGGATCATGGGACTCCCAGAATGCGGCGAGCAGGTTCTCATAACTGATAAGAGCCGGATCGAAGAAGACGAGCACCACTTCGGTGTGGCCTGTCATCCCGCTGCACACTTCCTGATAAGTCGGGTTCGGTGTGAGCCCGCCGGCATAACCGACGGCAGTGCTGTAGACTCCCTCGAGTTCCCAGAACAAGCGCTCCGCGCCCCAGAAACAGCCAAGCGCGAAGACGGCCTGCTCCAGCCCGGCAGGAACTGGCTCGACGATACGGTTGCCAGAGACGAAGTGGGTAGGATCGACTGAGAGTGCTTGTGCACGACCTGGCAGCGCGCTCGCCGCCGTGGGTAGTTCAGTTGGCTTTTGGCCCAGATTGAAGAACATGGGATACGACCTCGCATTGACTTCCATGCATGAATGATCTGGCACTACAGACCGGTAGTTTCGCACAATCTTGCGCGCACCGGGCTTGGTTGAATCATCCAGACGATTGCGGCATGATGCCGCCTCATTCAGCCCATTGTAACGCGATATCCCGCCAGCAGGACCGACTTATGACTACCGCTCTCATGCCGAACTACGGAACTCCGGAACTGGAGTTCGATCACGGGCTGGGTTGTTCTCTCTATACAGCCGATGGCGAACGCTACCTTGATTTTGGCATGGGCATCGCGGTCAACAGCCTCGGGCATTGCCACCCGCGTCTGGTAGCCGCGTTGAGCGCGCAAGCCACCAAGCTCTGGCACACCTCAAATTTGTATCGCATCAGTGAGGGCGAGCGCCTCGCAGCGAAACTCGTGGCCCACACTTTTGCCGATCGGGTGTTCTTTTGCAACTCCGGCACCGAGGCTGTGGAAGCCGGCTTCAAGCTGATCCGACGCTATTTCCACAGCAAGAACCAATCCCAGCGCAATCGCATCGTAGGCCTGAGCGAATCTTTCCACGGGCGTACCCATGCGGCCCTGGCGGCGGCCGCGAATCCAGCGCACAGCAACGGATTTCTCGTTAGTGACTATGGCTTCGATCGTGCCCCGTTTGGCGACATCGAAGCCTTGCGTGCGGTGATTACACCGCACACTGCGGGCATTATCCTGGAGCCCGTGCAGGGCGAAGGTGGCATTCGCGTCGTGCCGGCGGACTATCTGGCAGCCGTGAAAGCGCTTTGTGTCGAACAGGAGCTATTGCTGATGTTCGATGAGGTGCAATGTGGTGTCGGCCGCACCGGCACGCTCTATGCTTACCAGCAGTTGGGGGTGGAACCCGATATTCTCGCCTCGGCGAAGGGCCTTGGTGGCGGCTTCCCGGTAGGTGCCTGTCTCGCCACCGAACGTGTGGCTGAGACTCTCACCAGTGGCTCCCACGGCAGTACCTTCGGTGGCAACCCGCTCGCGATGGCGGTGGGCAATGCTGTGATCGACGAATTGACCACCCCGGGTTTCCTCGAGCAGGTCGTGCACAGTGGCGCACTGCTGCGAGACGGTCTGCAGCACCTGTGCGACACCTACCCTACGCTGCTTAAGGGCGTGACTGGCCTCGGACTGATGATTGGCTTACAGTGCCATATGGACGCCGCCGACCTCATCAAGCGACTGCAGCAGGCGCACCTGCTCGTCGTGAAAGCCGGGGGCAACAGTGTCCGTCTGCTGCCACCACTGAACGTGAGTGAGGCTGAAATCAGTGAAGCATTGGGTGTCATCGCTGCTGTGCTGGCCGAACGCTGAGCGGCGCGCGTAGCCAGTCACTGCTCTCTGCAGCGACAACACCGGGTCACTACAACCCAGCAGTACAATTAGAGGAATCAAGATGACAGCGAAGCGCCCCTGGCTAGTGGCTATGCTCCTGGCCTGCCTCAGTGCAGGCATTCTCGTTGCCGCGCCTCTCGACTGGCGATTGACCCAAGCCCCAACCGCGAAGGCGATTCACAGCATGAGCACTTCAAACAAATCAGGTTCAGAACTGTTGGCCAACAACGACACGCCGATCATCCCATTCACAATCGCGGTTCCCGACAGCGATATCGCTGACCTGAAGCGACGCCTCGCCAATACGCGCCTGCCTGACCAGATTCCCGGCACGAGTTGGGAATACGGCACGGATCGGGCTTACCTGGGTGAGCTGCTTGACTACTGGCAGAACGACTTTGACTGGCGAGCGCAAGAAGCGAGGCTGAATGCGCTCGATCAGTTCACCACTGCCATTGACGGTTTGCCTCTGCATTTTATTTATCAGCGCTCGGCCAATCCAGATGCCATTCCCCTGCTGCTGGTGCATGGCTGGCCAGGTTCGATAAGCGAATTTACTGACATCATCGGCCCGCTCACCGATCCGGTTGCCTACGGTGGTGACGCCGCCGATGCCTTTCACGTGATTGCTCCCTCTCTGCCCGGTTTCGGTTTTTCCGGTATTCCACAGGAACGCGGTTACAGTCCTGAGAAGATTGCGCATGTGCTGGCAGCCTTGATGGCTCGTCTGGGTTATGAACAGTATGCATTGGCTGGCGGTGACTGGGGTGCGATCATTAATCGCTATCATGCCTGGAATTACCCAGATCGAGTGATAGGCTTGCACTCCAATATGATCCTCGCATCGGCGCCTGCTGACGAGACGATTCGAAATACAGTGACGCCCGAGGAGCAAGCACTGCGCTCTGCCCGGTTGAGCTACATGGAAAATGAGAGAGCCTATCAACAAATACAGGGCACCAAACCACAGAGTCTTGGTTATGGCTTGAACGACTCTCCAGCTGGAGCGGCGGCCTGGATCGTGGAGAAATTCCACGGCTGGACAGACATGCCCCAGGGAGCCGAGGGCGATCTCGACGCGCATCTGGGAAAAGATGAGCTGCTCACCAATATCTCAATCTACTGGTTTACCCAAACCATCACTTCTTCGACCCGTATCTATTTCGAAAGCAGCAAGAATCCGGTAGAGAATCCGATCGGCTATATTGCGGTGCCGACCGGTGCGGCCATCTTCCCTGCGGAGATTTTCATCACTCCGCGGGCCTGGGTTGAGGCGTCCTATAACCTGCGCCACTGGACAGTGATGCCGGAAGGCGGACACTTCGCCGCCCTCGAGAAGCCGGAGTTGTATCTCGATGACGTGCGCGAATTCTTCCGACTGTTGCGCTAAACGCGACGCGGAAGCTTGTGCGAAGTCAACATTGCCTGCAGGATGCTCATTACAATCAACATGCCGCACAAGCAGCAGACGACTGGAACCCAGACGCCCCAAAAATTCATAGCACATCCCTGGTGCCGATACCGGCGCCTATGAACAGACCGAGAGGAATTAACATGGCCACATCACGCATCATCCTCACCCTGGCAATTTGCACCGCTGGCATCGCCAGCCTCGCCCAGGAGATCAGCTATCCCGAGGAATTCAATGAGCCGATGGCCCTGTTCCCTGAAGCGATGGGCGACTTCCATTTCCCGATCTCTTCCAAAAGCCCCTTGGCACAGCAGTATTTCGATCAGGGCTTCCAATTGATGTACAGCTTTACGCCAGAGGATGCGGCTCGCTCCTTTCGTGAAGCGCAGGTCGCTGACCCGGATTGTGCTGTGTGCTACTGGGGAGAGGCCTGGAGTTGGGGCTCCTATCTGAACGGTGCCATGACGACGACGAATGCCCCGCGCGCGTATTTCGCCATGCAGGAAGCGCTGGCTCGCATCGACAAGGCCTCTGCAAAAGAAGCCGACATGATTCGCGCCTTGCAAGTACGCTACGTCGAAGACTTCGATCCCGAAACACGTCGGGTCCAGGACCAGGCTTATGCGGATGCGATGGCGAAACTGGCCGCGAAATATCCAGAGGATCTCGATCTCAATACGCTCTATGCCGACGCTCTGTTCCTGCTGGAAGAGCGTCGTGGTTACCGGGACATTAACGACCCCAATGTCATACGTTTGCATGCTCAACTCCTGAGCGTGCTGGACAAAGACATCCTGCATCCCGGTGCCTGTCACCTGCTTGTCCACGCGACCGAGTCCACTACCAAACCCGAGTTGGCCGCCCCCTGCGCCCGTTTTCTTGGCAACTCCATCCCTGGTGCCAGCCATATCAATCACATGCCGAGCCACACCTGGAACGAGATGGGCCTGTGGCACGATGCCGTTCGCGCCAATACCCTGGCCTGGCAGTCGGATCAGAAAGCCGCCTTTGGCCTGGGCTTTGCAATTTATCCGACCCATAACCTGACGATGCTGTACTACGCGGCGAGCATGGGGGGAGAGAGTGCGGCTGCGATTCAGGCAGCAAAAGATCTGGCCAAGTTGAGTCGCAATCCGTCAATGCATGCCCTGGCGCTGATTCGCTTCGGTCGCTTCGAAGAAGTCGCTGAGTTGGGCGAGGCTCCGGCCGGGGATGTAGATCGCAGCATGTTTGAGTTTGCCCGGGGCTACGCGGCGCTCAAGCTCGACGACCTGCCAACAGCTCGCTCGACATTGACCACCCTGGAACAGACGACAGCCACCACCAAGGCCCGCTTCCGCTTCCACGATGGCAAGGATATCGTCGGCACACTGGCGGGAATTCTCAAAGGCGAGATTGCCTGGACAGAAGGCAATGTCGAGGCAGCGGCAGAGGCTTTCCGGGTTGCCACCAGCTATTACGACAATCTCAATTACGACGAACCCGAACCCTTGCCCTTCTCACCCCGCCACTGGCTTGGTTCGGCATACCTGGCACTCGGCGCCTACGACAATGCTCTGGCCGAATACCGCCGGGATCTGCAAGAACACCCACATAACATCTGGTCTTTGTTTGGAGTGCAGCAGGCACTGGCGATGAAGGGAGAGAAGGATCCGGTGACTGCCCGTGATCTGGAAGAGGCTTCCACCTACGCCGATATCTGGATGCGCGATACCAAATACTGAGTCGGTAGCCCTCGCCTCACGCCGAATTGCGTGAGGCGTTGATGTTGCCGAACAGACTACGCATGACCATCTTTTCGTAGACGGCGATCTCCGGATCCTGCTCGTTTTTCGCGGACAATTCTGTCACACGCATCAGGGCGTACTGTTGAATCAGGAGCAGCGGCATCACGACAGTCTGTCGCAGGGCAATACTCATACGACTGCTCGCGTTGTCTTCCAGTAGCACGGACTGACCGGAGACTTTCAGCGCCATCGACTTGCTCAGAACGAACTCATCATGAATCATTTGCCAGAACGCTCCGAACCGCGGGTTTTCCTGCATATAGGCAGTGAGAGAGAAGTCGGTCTTGCTCATCGATTGCATGCTGTTATCAATGAGTGCCTTGAAGAATCGGGACTGCCGATAGAGTGCCTGGCACTCGTCCAACCGCCCTGCCTGTTCCAGCGCGCTGAGCGCCGTACCCAATCCGTAATAGCCCGGCACATTCTGCTTAAGTTGTGACCATGCGCCGACGAAGGGTATCGCGCGCAGGTCTTCAAATTTAAGGCCCTCTGCTCCTCCTCGTTTCGTCGGCCGGCTGCCGATATTGGTGCGACCGTAATATTTCAGGGTACTCATCTGCTCGAGGTACGGGATAAACAGTGGATGGTTCTTGAATTCGAGATAGCTGTTGTAGCTCAGTTCCGCGAGTTGCTTGATCAGCGCGCGCTGGGCCGAACTCAACTCACGCTCCGGCCGATCGTACAAATTATTCTCCAGCCCGGCAGCGAGCAGTTGTTTCAGATTGTGTTTCGCAGCGGTCATGTTGCCGTAGTACGAGCTAACAGTCTGACCCTGCACAGTGAGCTGGATCTGGTTGCTCTCGATGGTCTTGCCGAGCGCCGCATAGAATTCGTAGGTGCTACCGCCGCCACGCGCCGGCGGACCGCCGCGACCGTCGAAGAAGGCGATTTCCACATTGGCGATGCGGGACACTGCAGTGAGGTCTTCTTTGGCCTGATAGATGGACCAGTTCGCCATAAGATAGCCACCATCCTTGGTGCCATCGGAGAAGCCCAGCATGACAGTTTGCTGATTGTTCCTGCGCCGCAGATGATCCCGGTACGGTTTCAGCGCATACAAGCGCGCCATGCTATTGCCCGCCTCGGTAAGATCCCTGATCGATTCGAACAGGGGAATGATGTCGACGCTGAGCGCATCCAGGGTCCAACCCATCAGTTGAAACAGGCCGATCAACCGGGCGATATCCAGTGCACCACTGCAATTGCTGATGATGTAGCGATGGCAACCGCCCTCGCCGTTCAGCTTTTGGATGTCGCGAATCACGGCGAGTGATCGCAGCGTGTCGACGTGAATCGGATCTTCGAGCCGAGCGATGTCGATATCACCGCGCAAGGCCAGCAACCTATCAATCTGCTCGGACTCGGGCAGATCATCAAAGTTCGTCGGCAGGAGTCCCGGTTTGGCTTGTAGCACGGCCGCGAGGGTGCGATGGATGACGCGCGCGTCTTGCCGGATATCGAGAGTGGCAAAATGCAGACCGAACGCGCAGAGCTTGCGGCGCATGGAATGCAGACGACTGACGAACAGTCCCTGGTGCTTCGCGACCACCAGGGCTTCGACCTTCTCCAGGCACGCCAGCAACTCTCCCAGCGTTACCCGATTGCGGATTTCGCCGCTCAGTTCTTCATGCAGGCGGTGCTCCATCTTCTCGAGCACCTCGTAGGTCTCGGCAAAGCTGAAGCGGCGTTTCAGTTCGCGCAGATTTTCGTGGTAGCAAGCCAGAATCAGCGAGCGCAACTTGTTGGCGACGCTCATCGTTACCTGGGTGTCGACGAACGGATTGCCATCACGGTCACCACCTGGCCAAAAGCCGATGCCTAGCAGTTGCTTGATGGCGCCCGGCCGATCTTCGGCATAAGGTGCCAGTGAATCCAGTATGCCGCCCACCGCTTCGTAGAAGATGTTGACCAGATACCAGGACAGACTGATCGCCTCGTCATAGGGTGTCGGTTTCTTCTTGTTGAAGAAAGGTGTATTGCCCAGTTGCTGTAACAGGTCACGTGACAGCGCGATATCGTTCTGCTTCACCGACGACACGAGGTCGGTGATGATTGCCAACACCTGGCCGGGATAAAACTGAGTCGGGTGTGCGGTGAGGATGATGCGGCTGCCAAATTTCTCCAGCACGCGCTTGAACTTGGCTTCGAGGTTGTCCGCATGCGCACGGTCGATCAGCTTGCGCAACACATCGTTTTCTTCTGTGTGGTGGATCTGGCTGAAGGCCGCGTCTTCCAGCGCATCGACCAGCACGACCTGGCGCTCGACATACTGGATGATCTTGAACAGGAACTCGTGCTTGTCCTTCTCACTGAAATGCGGCTTATGTGCGGCAAAGAAGGCTTCGATGATCTGGTCGGGGTGCTGGTTTTCTTCCAGACCTTTCGCTGACGCCGCTTCCAGCAGGGGCAGCAACAGACCGGTTTGTTCAACGGCATCCAGTGGAAGAGTGAGAAACAGGGCGTTATAGACCTGATAATTCAACTCCACCAGATCGGCGTACTCTTGACTGATTTTCACTTCCGACATAGTGCGTTGCCTGTATTTCCCTGGCTGAGAGTGGTTGAGAGTGATTGAGAGCGGCTGAGTGGTGCAGTCGCCATTGCTTGCCTGCGCCGGCGAGCGCCGTTTCGTATTATAAGCGAGAATTGTAACCGAGAACTGCCATCGGGTTCGCATCAAGACTGTTACCGGACTACCGGCTCTGCTTTAATACACCCCCAAATGGCACACCGGGCAAACCGATGTCGATACGCGCTAGTCAAACGCCAGCGATACCAGTAATCCTATTTATGCAAGTAATGCCATTAATATTTCAAATGAGAGTGTCGCATTGGTCACCTGCCGACACGCGAACGCGGCACAGACGTGATGTCTCGAAAAAAAGCTGGTGGCTGATTTGCTCGCACGCTTGTTCCGCAATCACAGGATCCAATCTCCCATGACATTGCTCCGCTCCTCGCTTCTGGTCTCTTGCTTCCTGATTGCTCTGCCGTCACTGGCAGCCAGTGCCGATGCAAGCTCGAACCCAGTCTGGAACCTGGTGATGGTGCTCATCGTGCTATTGGTTACGGCTGGCAGTGCCGTCTTGCCAGTGTCGGCCCTGCGTTTCTGGCAAGGTTACTGGAAACTCGTCGCCGCTGTCCCCCTGCTGGTCCTGGCCGCCTGGGCGGGCTGGATCGCCCTGTCGAAATTTCTGTTACCCGCCAGTCATGCGCTCTGGCTGTTCGAAATCTTCGCCTGGGCGATGCTGTCGATGCTGTATATGGCGACGGCGTTCACTGCCAAACGGCAGTTCGAGAAGGCGGACAATCCTGTCCAGGCACCCGGAAATGATCCGGATCAGGCGGTACGCCAAGCCTCGAAGCCACCATCCAAACTGTAAGCTTCACTGAATCCCTGTTCGGAAAAATAGGCGGCCGCCCCCTGACTCATATTGCCGTGATAGCAATACACGAGCAGCGGTTTGTCTTGTTCGGCCGTTTCCAGAAACTCAGCCAGGGTCGTGTTGTCCAGATGCAAGGCACCGTCGATATGGGCGGCCTGAAATGAGCCCTCATCCCTGACATCCACAATCTGCAGACCGTTACCGGGCGCCTCGGCCAGCAGCTGCTTCGCCCTTTCTACATCGATGCGTTCAAACCCCATGCGTTTGCCCTGTCCTGTGCGACCTCTGTGAGGCGCAAAGCATACCAGATTTCAGCTTTGGCGCCGCGCCCAGCCTGCAGTCTGTGGCGCTTTAGACTATCTAAATAAGCTGTTTAAGTAGTCAGTCTAATCATTGACTTTGCTTGGACAGCCTAACTATACTGCCTACCTTTTCGTTGCAACGCGGGTCTCGGCCACCTAGGTCAATACAGTGGAAATCACATGCTAAATAGCAAACAACTTATTGAAATAACTGGAATATCTAGAGCGACGCTCAATAATTATGTGGCCCAGGGTATCCTGCCGAATCCCGTGGTCAAGACCCCGATCGGCGACGGTAATCGTGCTACCCGGCTCGGGTATTTCGATGAAGACGCTGTCGAGCGGATCAAGCAGGTGCAGTCGCTGAAGAAGCAGGGACTGAGCATGGCAGAGATTGCCCGGCAATTGTCGACCCCCGCCAACGCGACGCGGAGTCCGGCGAAGCTGGCTGTCGTGCCTGCTGACGGCAGTGCGCGCTCGGTCGAAGGCACCCCCACACCGCCCTCCCGGACCTCCTCCCCGCAAATGGGCTTCGATATCGCCATCGATGAGCTGCCAGGGCCGGCCTATATGGTAAACAACAATTTCGAGCTGATCTGGTGGAATGAGGCCGCCAGAGAGCAGCTTTTCGGCGTGCACACGCCGCTGGCCGGTGACCTCGGTTCCCGTAACCTGCTGAAGGTGCTGTTAGCAGCGAAAACCGACCCACTCGGCCTCGCCGACCTGCTGCGACCGCATCTGGCCGCCGGTAAACGACGTCTGGCACAGCCGGCACTCCTCAAGCTCTACTCGGCTCTCGAGGCACAGCAGCTAAGTCTGTTGCAGGAAGTGCTCGCAAGCGTCGAAAAGTTAGAGAGTGTCGGCAAGGGACCGCTGGTCCACTTCCCGATTCTGTTGCGCGATGTGCCCGGTACCAGCGAGCCCACGCCGTTCGACTTGTACGCGTGCTTTTACCGGGAGGGGATTCTCTTCACCTACAGCCCAATTGAGCTGAAAAATGACTACCTGCTCGAATTCCTGCGCCACCGCAATTACGTCATCAATGAACTGCTGAAGAAACGCAAACCCTGCCTGACCGACGTCACCGTAATGGTCGCCGACCTGCAAAATTCCGTGAAGATTTGTGCCGAACTGCCCGCGGAGGAGTATTTCGAACTGATTAATGCGATCTGGCAGCAGAGTGAACCCATCTTCCGCAAGTACTATGGCACCCACGGCAAGCATGCCCGAGACGGTATGGTGTATTACTTTTTCCCGCAACCTGACTGCGACCACAGACTCAATGCGATTCAGTGTGCTCTGGAACTGAAACAGCTGATGGTCTCGCTGACTCGGATCTGGCAGGCACGAAAAGGCTGGTTTAGTGAGCTTTGTCTGAATATCGGCCTGAACTCGGGCCAGGAATGGTTCGGCAGCTATCACGCCGGCGGCCATGTGGAATTCACGGTGCTGGGAGAAACCATAAACTTTGCCTCCCGCATCAGCGATTTCGCGCGCCAGGGTGCGATCTGGGCGACGAAGAGCATGCTTAGCCAGATCGACGCAGCGACGCGCAGCACGATCAACTTTGGTATCGCGCGCCGTACACAGGGCAAAGAGTCGGTGTTTGTGCGCGAAACCTATGCCAGCATCAATTCCCTGCTGGATGACGAGGGTCTGCGCAACTCGAAGTTCAGTGACATCGAGCGCGTGCCGCTCACCGAGATTCGTGCGATCGACCTGGTCTCCCCGCCGGCGCCACGCGACTGATCGATCAGGCTAGAGACTCACCACGCCAACTACGAAAAACGCGACCGTGGCGAGCGCACCGCTGATGAGCGCATACGGCAACTGAGTACGCACGTGGTCGATGTGATCCGTGGCTGACGCCATCGAGGCGACCACCGTGGTATCGCTGATGGGTGAGGCATGATCACCAAACACCGCACCGGACAGAACCGCCGCGAGAAACAGGGAGGGAGGCAATGCCAGCGCCAGAGCGATCTGCATGGCCAACGGAATCATAATGGCGAAGGTGCCCCAACTCGAACCTATCGAGAAGGCAATGAAGCCGGAAATAACGAACAACAGTGGCAATAGCACAGGAATGGGAATTGTCGCTTGTGCCAACTGCGCCACATACACTCCGGTTCCAAGCAGGTTAGCGACATCTCCGAGCGCCAGCGCGAACAACAGGATCATCGCAACCGGCAGCAAGCCACCGGCTCCACGCAAAAATGTGTGCATCAATTCATCCAACGACGCCCGGCGTTCGAGGAACACGAGTAGCCAGGCCGTTGCCAGTGCCGCCAACACTGCCCACAGCACCGAGGTGGACCCGGAACCGGCACTGAGATCGCCGTCACCGGTGAGGTATAGACCCAACGGCATCGACAGCACCATCACCGCAATCGGCACCAGCATGAAGCGCGCTTTGTCGCGCTCACTGTCGGACTCCTGCACGCCGAGAATCGCCGGATCCACCATCGGCGTGGCATTGGGCCAGAGCAACTCGCCCTGCTGGGTGCGCGCCTCCGCCTTGCGCATGGGGCCGAGATTGAGATTGCGGGCGATGACGAAGGCGCTGAACAGCAGCACGGCAATCGGATAGAAATTGAAGGGAATTGCCGCCACAAAGACCCCTACCGGGTCCTCCACCGAGGCCGAACTCAGCAAGCTCAGCACGATTGCTCCCCAGGCGTTCAATGGAATCATGATGCACACCGGTGCCGAGGTCGAATCGATGATGTAGGCCAGCTTCTCGCGTGAGAGCCGGTAGCGATCAAACAGTGGTCGAGAAATAGCGCCGGCCACAAGCAGCGTGATATTGGATTCGATGAAGACGATGATGCCGATGCTGTAGGCGAGCCATTGCGCACGCTGCCCGTTGGTGACCCAGTTGTGTTTTTCCAGGAGATGAATGAAACCTCGCACTCCACCGGCTTTTTCAATGGTGGCGATGAGACTGCCGATGATCAGTGTAAACATCAGCACGCGGGTGTCGCCGGCGTCGGCAAAGACATTCACCACGCCCTCGATGCCGAGTGCGAGGCCAGTAAAGGGATTCACCGACTGCAGGATACAGAAACCTACCCAGATACCAATTCCGAGTGAGAGAATGACCTGACGAGTGATTATCGCGAGTACAATTGCCAGTAACGGCGGCAGCACCGACATCCAGTTTGCTTCGTACATCGTGTGCCTGCTATCACCTGTGGCGAGGGCGGTAGTGGTAGTTGTAATGGTAGTGAGAGTATAGAGAAACCCTGTCGATGGCGCACCCTTTGCTCGCGCGATTGCACGGTCCAACCCGCCGCGAGGGCATGAGCCGCGGGCAGTGGAATTGGGAGGAAGACGAACGATGGCCGAGACGATCGAGACCTACCTGCTCGCCTTGCCAGAGGCACGACAGGTGCCGATGCGACGCTTGCACGGCGTGATACGGGATTCACTTCCGTCCGGTTTTCAGGAAGTGCTCGCCGGTGCGCCGCGCTGGGTTGTACCGCTGACTCTGTATCCAGCCGGTTATCACTGCAAGCCGGGCACGCCTGTGCCTTACCTCAGCATCGCCTCGCAGAAGCAAGGTATTGTTCTTTACCACTTCGGGCTGTATGCCGATGCCAGCCTCCTCGAGTGGTTTGTCACAGCCTGGCCAGAGCACAGCAAGCGGCGGTTGGACATGGGCAAGAGTTGTATTCGCTTCAACTATCCCGATGAGATCCCTTTCGCGCTGATTGGGGAACTGGTCAGCCTGCGCACACCGGAGCAATGGCTGGCCATCTACCAACGTGGACTCGACTCCACGACGCGCCGATCTCGCCGACGCTGATTCATTGCACCTGATTGCTAGCCGCTAAATCTTTGCACAAGCGTTCACGCTGATCGCGTACCAGCGCATCGCCAACCCCAAGATCGATGCTGATGTGATGC
>JALRBQ010000096.1 GCA_023257655.1 Pseudomonadales bacterium | reverse complement strand
GTGGCTGAGGCGATCACTGATTACCTGAGTGACGATCGTCATTCAGTCGCGACTTTCCCCAAGGAGAGCAGTTATCTGATCGATCACCCCTACGCCACCGGACTGAAGACCGCTTTCCCTCGTCTCAGTGGCTTCCTGTGGTCACAGCAATGGCTGCAACTGGCATCTCTCGAAGCCGTCATTCTGCAAAGTCTGGACAGCCAGGCCAAAGGGGGTGTCGACATCGCCCTGGAGCGCTTCTGGAACAAGATCGGTTCCGTGGCTGGCATGAGCATGTTCCCGCCGCCCAGCGAATTGCCCATGGCGCCTGCCATCGCACCAGATCTGTACAGCCAGTCTCCCGAGGCTGCGCTGATTCTGGACAACCTCAATATTCTCGAGACGATCATCGCCGATATTCTGGCCTATCCGAATGTGGACGATCGTGAGACGGCGATGAGCGCCGCGGTCGCTCTCTTTACCAACAAGGAGATGAGCGATACCGAGCCGATGGAATACCTGCTGTTCGCCCTGCGTGGCGGCATCTACGACCAGGGCGGCCCGGCTGTAGGAGAGCTGAGTCAGTCCGAGCGCAACCGCTCGCGCTCTGCTATGAACATGCAGCACACGATGATCATGTCATCACCGCAATAAGCAGCAACCCGAAATAAACCAGCAATAAAACGAGGGCCGACTCGCAAGAGCCGGCCCTTTTTTGCGCTTTTTTGCGCACCCGCAGTGCGGCCCTGGAGCTGATCGCCAGCTAGTTGTTCACTGACCGGTGTCAGGACTGCGTGCCGTTGAACTTACCGATGTTCTGACCCTGCGCGACCACGACTCCCTTGACGGAGCCATCTGCCAGCTTTTCACCACGGTAGATGATGGCGCCGCCCAGCAGATCGCTAATGAACGCAAATTCAAAGGTATCCCCGTCCACAGTGCCCGATACCGGACCGTTAGCGAGTTGTCCGGCATAGGTGCCAGACAATTTGCCTCCAGCTTCCTCGACCACCGTGATGGTTGCATTACCACTACCGAGATCGCCCAGAGTGACGGCGAACACCCAACTGCCGTTCACGTCGGCGTGCACGCCGGCATGGATAACACCAAAGACAATCATCAAGGCAAGCATTCTGGCCAATTTACGCGTTACCGTGTCCTCTGGGCATCAGTCAAGAAAAATTCAGAGTGCGAACAGCACACGCACGGCCAGTATTGCAACAATCACCGTGCCGAGTGTAAACACACGTCGTCGCAGGGGAACGTAGTTTGATCCAGTGTGCACATAGGCGTGCACATACCGGCTGATTACGAAGAGCCAGGCCAGCGACTGTGTGATCACTCCAGAGCTTCCCAGTTGCCACAGGATGAGTGTCAGTACATAGTACAAAACCGGGATCTCGAACTGACTGCGAATGCTATTGTTGACCTGTTGAACCGAGTCCGGCCAGGCATCGGCATGCAGCGCTCGCCGCGCCTGATCCACCTGGCCATCCCGGATGGCCCGGGACTTCCTCACGCCGAGCAAAAGATACAACAAGAGAGTGAGCACTATTTGCAGGATGACAGGAAGGAATAGCTGAGTCTCAGACATGGCGGCATCCAGAAGTGAAAAACGAGACTGCAATTGTAGACAAACCCGGTATCAGCGCAACCACAGCACCCGAGCTGGCTTGCCAAGCCATCGGGGGTTTGCCATGCTTCGATCCACACTGATGAGGTGATAATAATGACAAAACCACTCGCGCGCCGTTTCCTCCTCGCTCTGTGCTCGCTGTTACTCGCCAGTTCGGTGCTTGGCCAGCCCTACCCGAATCCCTATCGGTCGGTTGCCGACTGGGCCAAGTTACCCGATGGCCGCACCTGGGGTGCTGTCGGCGATCTCGATGTCGATCCCGATGGCGTTCACCTGTGGGCCGTCGTGCGTTGCATCGCCACCGCACCGGAGCGCTTCGGTGATGAGTGCGTGGATTCCACCCTCGACTCTATACTCAAGTTTGATGCCGATGGCAATGTGGTGGAGAGTTTCGGGGGCGGCATGTTCATCTGGCCCCATGGCATTGACGTGGACGCAGACGGCAATGTCTGGGTCACTGACGCCGTCGGCGACAATCGCATTCCCGAGGGTGACGGTCGCGGTCATCAGGTCGTCAAGTTCAGTCCCACCGGGCGCGTCGTGATGGTGCTCGGCACGCCAGGCGAATCCGGTTCCGACAGCAACCACTTCACCTCGCCGGCTGACGTCGTGATTGGTGATGATGGCGCGATCTTCGTTGCCGACGGTCACGGCGCTACCGGCAATAACCGCGTCATCAAGTTCGATCGAGACGGCAACTTCATCAAAGCCTGGGGCAAGACCGGTTACGCACCCGGCGAGTTCCGCGTGCTGCATACGATCGCCATCGACCAACGCGGGCGCGTGTTTGTGGGTGACCGATCCAACAACCGCATCCAGCTCTTCACCCAGGACGGAGAGTTCATTAATCAATGGACACAATTCGGTCGCCCCAGTGGCATCTTCTTCGACCAGCACGACAACATCTACGTGGCTGACTCCGAATCCGATGATGTGCAGAATCCCGGCTGGGAAATGGGCATTCGCATCGGTGATGCGAATCTGGGCTGGATCTACTATTTCGTCCAGTTGCCCGATGGTGATCCCCGCGACACCGCAGGCAATGGCGCCGAGTTCGTCGCCGTGGATGCGGCGGGCAATATGTATGGTGGAGAACCGAGCCCGCGGCGCTTGCAGAAATACGTGCGTGCCCGACCATGAAGCGGCTGTTTTCACGGTTCAAGCGTGCGTGTCCGCTAATCGCGCTCGGACCACTTTGGGTTGGCGCTGCGCTCGGACAGAGTGTCAGCTGTAACCTGGACGCGTTTCAGGGAACTTCGGCGCTGCGGGCTAGCACCACGGGAGCTGCCCTTGAATTGACATGGACTGGTGCCAAAACAAACCGCTTGCAGCTACAGCTGGAGATCGCAACGGGTGCACCTGTCATTCGTTCTCTAGCGATAGCCTCAGCTGACTCCGACTGGACTGAGGTTGCACAGAATGCCGGCATTGAGTTCCAGGTGGTAGAAGGCTACCGCCGCATCAGCAATCAACAACTCGCGCCACTGCGTGAACTTGGGGTGGAACTGACCGAGGAAGTCATCGACCGGTACAAGTGGGATGTGTTCTGGGATGCGCCACTGGACCTGCGCGATGAGGTGGCAGGCGGCAATCCACCTCCGGCCGGCGGTGTCGCCAACCAGCCTGGATTACCCCGTTCTGCAGACGAGATTCGCCGCAGCGAGATCGTGTACGCAATCTCGGCCTGTCGCCTCGAGAGTGACGGTCAACGGGCGCGAGTCCATCTAGAAGAGGTGCAACTGGGTTCATTCCGCGGCGAATTCGTGCTGACGGTCTATGCAGGCAGCAACCTGATCCGCGCCGAAGTGGTTGCCGCGACCGGGCTACCCTCCGTCGCCTACAAATACGATGCGGGTATCACCGGCCTGGGTCGGGATCAACAGGCGGCTGTGCACTGGCGCGACACGGCTGGCCAGCACCAGTCATATGATTTGGCCGGCCCGGTCAATCAGGACAAGGTGGCGCTCACCGCGGCAAACCGGCTGGTTGTAGCCGGCCTGGGCGAGACCAGCCTCGCCGCTTTCCCACCGCCCCACACCTTCTTCTGGGCCCGCGAGATCGAGGTCAATGCCGGCTATAACTGGTACCGCAAGGATAGCGAATCACGATTCAGCATTGGCATTCGCCAGGGTGAACAGGAAGTCGTCGAGCATTATCTCGCCAACTGGTCGCTCTACAGCGCACCACCCGGCTCCAGTCAGCACATGGCGCTGTACCTGTTGCCCTCGCTGGGCTCAGCCGAAGTCGCCCGTACTGCCGCTCTCGCGTTTACCCGAGGTGATGTCTACAAGGCCCTGCCGGGATATCAGGTCATGGGCAGCCACTACCATACCAATCTTGGGCGCGAGTTAATGGATAGCGGCAGCCTCGATACCCGATTACGCGATTTCGAAGCGCTGCGCGCCGCCGGGATTAACATCGCCGGCCCTGTCGACCGCCCGCGAGAGGAAACCCAGCTCGAGGAATTGCATTGGCTGTTCGAAGGCGCCCGGCGCCATTCCGACAGCGAATTTATGGTGTTACCGGAAATGGAGAACAGCAACCTGCTCGGTGGGCATTGGGATTTGCTGTTTTCGCATCCGGTGTACTACGTCGATGAGCGCCCGCCGGGAGTCCCCCTCGTGACCGCCGATCCCGACTACGGCAAGCTTTATCACATCGGCAGTGTCGAGGACGTAATAGCGATGGTGGAAGCCGAGAACATGCTGATCTACATGCCCCATCCGCGCACCAAGGGCTCGACGGGTTACCCGGATGCCGTGGCCGATTCCCTCCAGTTTCTGAACAACCGCTATCGCGGAGTCGGCTGGCGCTGGGGCATGGGTTCGGATCTGTCCGAACGCCGTCTGTCGGATTACCGCGTGATACCGCTCCTGGACGAAATGAATAACTGGATATCGGGGACTGGCCTCGATCCAAAATATCTGCTCGCCATCACAGAGACCTATTTCAAGGCGCCAGGCGACGACATCTATGCCAATGGCCCGGTCAGCTATCTGCGACTCGATAAGCTGCCGGTCGGCGCAGACTACTCCCCGATTATCTCCGCGCTGCGCCAGGGTGAGTACTTCGTAAGTTCTGGTGAAGTTCTGATTCCTAACCATGACTATGTGGGAAGTGGTGCTGACATGCGTCTGCAGGCTGATGTGGAGTGGACCTTCCCGCTCGACTTCGTCGAAGTCGTGTATGGGGATGGCGAACGCATACAAACCGTCAGCGTGAGTGCAACTGATCTGCCCGGTTTTGGTGCTCACCACTTCGAGATTCCATTTGATGCCAGGGGCCAGTCATGGGTAAGATTTGCTGCCTGGGATTCGGCCGGTAATGGCGCGATGACCATGCCTGTGCGCTTGCGGCCGTAATCGAGGACTCGTCCATCAACTGGATTCTCACCTGCATCTTTCTCTACATCTTCCTGCAACTGGTAATCTGTTTTGCAGTGTTGCGCCGCATGCACAGCGAGCAGGATTATCTGTTGGCCGGGCGCAAGCTCGGTGTCCCGATGGTGGCGATGACAATCTTCGCGACCTGGTTCGGCGCCGAATCCTGTATCGGTGCCGCCGGTGCCATCTATGAAAACGGTCTGACCGGCGGTCGTGCCGATCCGTTCGGGTATGCGCTCTGCATTTTCTTCATGGGCTGGTTCTTCGCTCGCAAGCTGTGGCAACGCAATCTCACGACACTCGCCGATTTTTACCGTCAGCGGTTCGGGCTAGCGGTCGAGAAGTTTGGCGTATTGCTGATGGTGCCGCCTTCTATCATCTGGGCTGCCGCACAGATTCTGGCTTTCGGCCATGTGCTCTCCGCTTCCTCTTCCCTGGCCGTGGATATTTCTATCGGTTTCGCCGCCGTCATCGTCATCACGTACACCGCGCTCGGCGGCTTGCTAGCCGATGCCATTTCAGACTTCATTCAGGGCAGCGTATTGATTGTGGGTCTCTTCGTCCTGTTCATCGTTGTTATGTTCAACCTGCCGGATCCCGACGCAGTTCAGGCAGTGCTCACACCGGAACGACTCAGTTTCAAGCAGCCTGATGAGAACTGGCTTGCCGTGATCGACGGCTGGTCCATCCCTTTTATCGGCTCACTGTTCGCCGCCGAACTCGTCACTCGCGTGCTCGCCTCGAAGAATCCCGAGACGGCACAGCGAGGAGCAACGATAGCGGGTAGCATCTATCTGCTGGTCGGCATCATGCCGCTCACGCTGGGGATGCTGGGACCCGCCCTGCTGCCACGCCTGGAAGAGGGTGAACAGATACTGCCCATGCTGGCTCAGGAATACCTGCCAACAGGTCTCTATATTATTTTCGCCGGCGCCCTCGTCTCCGCCATACTCTCGACAGTCGACAGTGCCTTGCTCAATGCCGGCGCCCTCGTCTCCCACAACGTGATTGTGCCCCTGCTGCAGGCTCCAACCGAGCAGCACAAGGTGCGCTACGCGCGCGCCGCCGTCGTTACGTTCGGCATCGTCGCCTACCTGCTGGCACGCAATGCCGACAGCGTCTACAACCTCGTGGAGGAAGCCTCAGCCTTCGGTTCGGCGGGAATCTTCACCTGCTGTGTGATGGGTTTGTTGCAGAAACGCGGTGGGCCAATCACCGCCGCGGTGTCGATGTTCATCGGCATGCTGAGCTACGGCGTGCTCGCCTATGTGATCGAATACGACTACGCCTATCTGATGTCCCTGATCGGCGCCTTCGCTTCCTTCTGCGTCCTGATGTGGTTTGAAGCTCCCTACGAAGATTTCGTCCCCGAAGCACAGCTCAGCGTCTGACGCAGTCCCCGCGAGAAACAATCTGCATTCCTGCCCGCGAGCGGCCCCGGCGAGAGAGCTCTGCCGGGGCGGCTGACGCGCGCCGGGATTTCGCATCGGACGAGAGAAGACTTATCGATAGAGCTAACGGCGCGTCCACTTGCGGATGTTTTGCTCGGTGACCTCTGCGCCATAGATATTGCCTTGCTCATCGGCGGTAACGCCTTCGGCATGGCTGTTGGTGCTGGTCGGATGTTGTTCCGGATCGGGGATGTGGGTGGTAACGAAACCGTCTCTCACACTTTCAATGTAAAAACCGCGCTCCCACCCCGGATTGCGGCCGGGGCCGGTGTTGGATTCGGAGTCAGCCGCGTAGAGGATGTCATTGCCATCGATACAGATGATCGAGGCAATGCGAGCGCGTTGCCCGGCCATTTTTGAGTTAGTCGAAATGCAGCTTGCTGCGATCGAGGTCTTTGACAGATGAACATCCCATGAGAATCATGTCACGCTCGATCTCCTGTCGCAGTCGTGTCAGTGCCCGCTCGACGGCTGGCTGACCGCCAGCGGCAAGGGCATACAGATACCCACGCCCGATCATGCAGGCCTTCGCACCCATCGCCAGCGCCTTCAGGACGTGGGTGCCGCGACGTACACCGCCGTCGAGGATGACCTCAATCTTGTCACCCACGGCGTCGACAATGGCAGGCAGTTGATCGAACGGCGCGGTCGATCCATCCAGCTGTCGACCGCCATGGTTGGAAATCATGATGGCGCTGGCGCCGACATCGACGGCCCGCTGTGCATCCTCCACTGACATCACACCCTTGATCGCGAATGGTCCGCCCCAGGCCTGGATGGCCTGTTCCGCATCTTTCCAGGTAATGGAGCGGTCGAACTGGCTGTTGATGTAATCAATAACCGACGTGAGTTTGCCGGTACCTTCGGCAATCTGGCTGGCAACATTGGCAAGCTGAAACTTCTCGGAGGTGAGGTAGTTCAGACCCCAGTTCGGGTGCAGCATGAAGCTGAGCATGCTCGATAGCGTAAACTTGGGAGGCATCACCATGCCCGTCACCAAATCACGCTCGCGATTACCAGCGACGAGGGTATCGACGGTCAGGCACAGTGCTGAGAACTTGGCTGCCTTGCATCGTTCGATGAAGTCGTAGCTTAGGCCGCGATCCTTGTGGATGTAAAGTTGGAAACACTTTGGTCCTGGTGTCAGGGCGCCGACTTCCTCAATGCTGACCGTAGAAATCGTCGACAGGCTATACATCGTCTTGTGGTTGTATGCCGCCTTGCATACCGCGCGCTCGCCGTCGTGGTGGAACAGTCGCGTCATCCCCGTGGGCGAGCAGAAGACCGGCCAATCGATGTTTTGGCCCAACACATTCACTCCCAGATTCATCGAGGATAAATCGGCGAGGGCATTCGGGATCAGTCTGACATTATTGAAAGCTTCGGTGTTTCGGCGCAGAGTGATCTCATCGTCGGCACCACCATCGATGTAATGAAACAAAGGTGCCGGTAGTCTTTTTTTAGCAAGCTTTCTGAAATCGGCTGTGTTATTGCAATCCTTGATACGCAAGATGTCTACCCTCTTCTTATTGTTCGGAGCGCGGATATGGTAATCAATTGTGCCAGACAACGCCAAGTTCCAGCTGCAGGAACGGCGCAAGCGGCGGAACCGCCAGCGCCCGCTGGATCGGGTGAACAGGAACATTCAGCCGGGTTCGGGGCATCATTCAGGCTATCTGTTCGTTATTCTAGCAGCAATTAGCAGCGGCGGCGGCACTATTGTGGAGGCCTTTAACCCCGTCGGGTCGATGAAGGATCGACTGGCGCTGGGCGTGATCGAGGCCGCCGAAAAGACCGGTGAGCTGAAACCCGGACAGACAATAGAGGAAGCGAGCAGTGGCAATACCGGCATTGGCCTGGCCATGGTCTGTGCCCAGAAGGGGTTTCCGCTAGTAATTGTTATGGCAGAGAGCTTCAGCGTCGAGCGCCGCAAACTCTTGCGCTTCCTCGGGGCGAAAGTGGTGCTGACACCGGCCGCGCTGAAAGGCAGCGGCATGCTGGCGAAGGCCGAAGAGCTGGCGAAGACCCATGGCTGGTACCTCACCCGCCAGTTCGAGAACCCGGCCAATACTGAGATACACGAGCGCACAACCGCTGTGGAGATACTGAGCGACTTTGAGGATGAACCACTGGTCTATTGGGTCACCGGTTTTGGCACGGGTGGCACGCTGAACGGGGTGGCCCGCGTACTCAATCAAAGCCGTCCCGATACCAAAATCGTCGTGTGCGAACCAGATAATGCACAATTGCTGGGAAGCCACACTCCTCAGCTCGCAGGTTCTGGCAGCGGCCTGCCGCCCAGCCATCCGGCCTTCCGCCCTCATCCCATGCAAGGATGGTCACCGGATTTCATCTCCCGACTGGAGGGTCAGGCGGTAGACCGACACTATATCGATCGGTTGATGCCAATCGCCGGTGACGCAGCCCTGTATTTCGCGCGTCAACTCGCGCAGAAGGAGGGTATCTTCGTCGGCATCACGGCTGGTGCCACGTTTGCCGGCGCCGTGTCCATCGCCGAGCATGCCGAGCCGTGCGCCACTATCCTGTGCAAGCTGCCGGATACCGGTGAGCATTATCTCTCCACGCCATTGTTCGATGGCATCGATGCCGAGATTAATGCTGACGAGATAGCGATCGCTAAGTCTTCACCGAACTATCAATTTGGATGGCTACTCCCGCTGCGACCAGTGTGCCGGCCGTCGTCGATGCCCCAACCGCGGGGATCGCCGCCGTCGAGAGGTATCTCACTGACACAGCGAATCCCGCCGCGCTGTTCGCACTGGAATGGGGTGAGTTCTGCGGGGCCGTGCACAAATTATTCAAGGCCCTCGACATTCCCTTCGTTTCGGTCGACCTCGATTCGGTGCCGTTGCAGGAAGACGATCTTAGAGCCAATATCCGCAAGGCCTTGCTCGCGAAAATCGGCTCGCCTACCATTCCGCAGGTGTTCATTGGCGGCGAACTTATCGGCGGCTGTTCAGAGACACTCGCGGCCAATGACTCCGGCTACCTGCTCAAACGACTGACAGCACTCAAGGTCACGTTTGACAGCGAGAAATGGGTTGTCGGGGCCGATTTTCTGCCGAACTGTGTTGCCAAATAACAGGGGTTGGGGCGTACGGTGTGCGCCCCATTTGCTTGCCGCTCACAATGGAGTCGTTAATGGGTTCGTTCACCTTCCTCGCCACCAAGTATTTCGTCACAGCAGCACTCGTCGTTATCATCTCTGAAGTCGTGAAAGTCTCCGGCAAGTTCGGTGCCCTGATCGCCGCCCTGCCCATGGTCACCGTGCTGGTGTTGATCTGGTTACACCTCGAGAATCAACCAACGGAACGCATCGCCAATCACGCCTGGTACACGTTCTGGTATGTTTTGCCGACGCTGCCAATGTTCCTCGCCTTACCGTGGCTGCTGAACCGTTTCGACTTCTGGCTGGCGCTGGGCGCCTCTGTAGTGATCACGCTGATGTGCTTCGGCCTGTTTGCTCTCATCGTAAGAAGCATTGGTATAGATTTGCTCTAAGATTTACGCGGGTCTCGCACGCGGACTGGCGTAATAATTCCTGTAGATTCAAGGTGCAAACTGCGCTAGCCTTGATCACAGCATGTCGGGGCGGACTGCACAGACAGTAGCACCCTGCATTGGCAATCCTGCTAACAATAATTTCAAAGGATTTCGCCGTATGACCACCCGCGTCACACCACTTGTCATCGCGCTACTGCTGACGACGAGCTTTTCCGTGAGTCTCATCTCGAGTGTGTCCGCCGCGCCGGAATTGTCCGGTGTCTGGCTGCTGAATCTGCCCGATTCGGAGAGCGAACTCTTCCTCACAGCCGAAGGTCAGCGCATCCTCAATGCCTATGACCTGCTGAATGACGACCCGAGTCTGGCTTGCACACCCGCCAGCTCCGCCCGTATCTGGGCCAACCCGAACTCCCTGATCAAGATTGAACAGTTTGCCGATCGCGTGCAGATCAGCTACGAGTTATTCGACCTGCGGCGAGAGATCCCGCTCGGTGACGCGTCAACACTGACCGACCTGCCCAGCACACGTAATCTAGATGGAACCTATTTCTCGGAAATGGGTTCGTCGTTCGCGCACTATGAAGGCGATCACCTGCTCATCGAATCCCGCAATCACGCGCCCGGGTATATCCGCACCTCGCGCGGCATACCGCAGTCGGCCAACACCATTGCCCTGGAAGACCTCAGCGTTGTCGATGGCGTCTTGCACATCACTCACACCTACAGCGATTCGACGCTCTTTGAACAAGCTTTCGTATTGAACTACACATTCTATAGCGCCAGCGAAACTGATGTCTCGATTTACAATTGCACTGACGCCGATTACGACTGGTTCAATGCACTGAATGCAAAACCCGAAGGAGACTCGCAATGAGAGCTTTTCTGCTGCTCGCGGCATTGATGCTGGGACTGTGCCCCGCACAGGCGCACCACTCGACCAATGCAAATTTCACGCAGGAGATCATCTCGGTCGTTGGCGTGATTGAACGCGTTCGCTTCCAGAATCCCCATGCGTCGGTGCTCATCAAACACACGGAGGCCGATGGCGAGGAGACCTTCTGGCTCATCGAATCCGGTGCGCGCACGACACTGGAGCGGCAGGGAGTAACGCTGGACTTGTTGGAAATCGGCAGCAAGATCACCGCGACCGGTCGCAAGGGCCGCCGGGACTACACGATGTATCTGCAGAAGATCATCTTCGAAGACGGGTCCGAGTTTATTCCGCAACCCGATCTGAATTAGGGGCCGGCGCTGCAGGCGGGCAATCCTGCCGGTAACCGGAATAGCGACAGTCAAGGATTCACCAGAAACAAGAATACTCAAAGAGGTGTAAAGATGTCAGATCATCAAACCAGTCGCAAATCGCTTGCGAAAAAGATCATACTGTCCCTCGCGGCCGTAGTGGTGGTGGGTGCCCTGGGTACGGTTGCCTACATGACGACTGTCTGCCCGTGTGATCGCACTCCGGGCCTGTATTTGTTCGGCGATGCCCCCGACGGTCCGGTCGATGACTGGAGCTTCGCCAATGATGTCCCGCTCTGTACGCTGCAAGTCAATGCCGGCTGGCGGCCCCACGCGATCAACCTGAATTGCATGGCTACTCCCACCGGCGAACTGTACCTGAGTTGCTCGGTATGCGACACGAAGTACTGGGCCAGTCAGGTCCAACCCAACGAGTCGGGACGATTACGGCTAAACGGCATCGTGTATCCGGTTAGCATCAACCGGGTGACGGATCCGGCTCAGATGGATGCCTCCTGGACAGCTCGAGTCAAGAAACTGCAAGTTCACGGTGGTGGTCCCTACAATCCGATTCCGCCGCTGGATGCGCAGCGCAATGACCGCTGGTGGACGTTCCGTCTCACCTCACGTTCCTGAGGCGATTTGGGGGTAATGATCAGGTTACATGCAAGTCACAACCTGCAGTGAATATAGGAGTGCTGCAGTTTGATTGGCTGTTTCCCCATTCCAACGAATCCGATCTATGGCTAGCACAGAAAACCCAATGCGCATCGGTATCGATCTCGGCGGCACCAAGATCGAGGGTGTCCTGCTCTCAGCCCTCGGTGAAACAGTAACCAAGCGGCGTGTCGAAACCCCGGCCGGCAACTATGATGCCACGGTGGCTGCCGTTGTCGATGTCATCAGCACCCTGCAAGCGGAACTGCCGATGCCTACCACTGTCGGCATCGGCACCCCGGGGGCACTGATGCATCCCGAGGGCATCATGAAGAACTGCAATTCCCTGTGCCTGAACGGTCAGCCTCTGCAACGCGACCTCGAATCCCGGCTCGGCTACGCGGTGCGCATTGAGAACGACGCGAATTGCTTCGCCCTCTCTGAAGCGCATTTTGGTGCCGCAAAAGACGCCTCAACGGTCTTTGGTGTTATTCTCGGCACCGGCACCGGTGGCGGCATCGTCATTAATAAACAATTGCTGACCGGCCCCAATCAGATCGCGGGGGAATGGGGTCACAATCCAATTCCGGTGTCTGTCAGGCCGCTCATTGACAAGGACAGAATTTGCTACTGTGGACGTGCGAACTGCATCGAGACAGTGTTGTCCGGGCGTGGTCTTAAACAAACGTATCACGAACAGAGTGGCCAGACTCTGGAGGCCAATGCGATTGCGGAATTGGCGCGCACCGGAGATCCAGGTGCCAAAGAATGCATCGAGATCTACAGCCAGCAGCTGGCGCGCTGCCTCGCCTCCGTCATCAACGTGATTGATCCGGAGACTATTGTACTGGGTGGCGGACTGTCCAATATCGACAGGCTCTACGAGACTGTACCGCACTCTCTGGAAGGCTTTGTTTTCACCGAAGGCGTGCGTACGCAACTACTGCGTCCAACATTCGGTGACGCCAGTGGCGCCATTGGCGCCGCCTGCCTATGGCCCGCAATCTGAAACCCAAAATTCACGGCGAGAATAATACTATGACATTACTAAAGAGCCGTTTGCGCGTGATGATGTTCCTCCAGTATGCCGTCTGGGGCATCTGGTTGCCGGTACTGGCAACGTATCTGCAATCACCGGTAACTGACGGCGGTCTGGGCTTCACCTCAGGCCAGGTCGGTTGGATTGTCGGCCTGGCGGGTTCGATCGGTGCCGTATCTGCACCTTTCATTGCCGGGCAATTCGCAGACCGGTATTTTTCCACGGAGAAATTCTTGGCGGTGTTGCTGGTGCTTGGTGGCATCGTGAAAATCATTACTTCCTTGCAGGACTCCTTCGCTGCGTGGCTATTACTGTCGATTGTGTATAGCGTTCTGTATATGCCCACCCTGTCCCTCACCAATTCCATGGCCTTCGCACATCTGGATGACCCGGACCGCGAATGGCCACGAGTTCGCGTCTTCGGTACGGTCGGCTGGATCGCCGCGAGTTGGCTCTTCCCGATGCTCTGGTTGCAGACTGATCTGCAGTTCCAACTGCTACCGCCGTTCTTCGTCGGAAGTGAAGTTGCCGATGCGACGGCTCGTCTGGGAGATACCTTGATGGTCTCCGGCGTGATCTCGATACTGTACGCCGGCTTCTGCTTCGCGTTGCCACATACCCCTCCCCGCAACGAGGGCGTCGAGAAACTCGCGTTCAAGAAGGCATTCGCACTGCTGTCACGTCCCTCCTTTGCCATTCTCGTACTTGCTGCGCTGCCCATTTCTGTCATTCACCAGATCTATTTTATGCAGACGGGTCCGTTCTTCGAGAACCAGCTAGGCATGCTCGTTACTTACATCGGGCCGGCCATGACTGTCGGTCAGTTTGCAGAAATTCTGTTCCTGGCTTTGCTCGGGACATTTTTGGTAAGCCTTGGTTTCCGTTGGACTATCACGCTCGGTGGTCTCGCGTATTTCGCCCGTTATGCAATCTGGGGGCTCGTCAGTCTTCAGGAGGCATCGGGTCCTTCAGTAGATGCCGCGGGACAAATGGTCTGGACGATGCCGTTAATGATCGGTGTCTTCAGTCAGGTTCTGCATGGCTTGTGCTATGCCTGCTTCTTCGCTTCGGCATTCATGTATGTCGATCGGGTTGCCGACATTGACATTCGCAATTCCGCGCAAACTGTTTTCGGCATCATCATACTTGGCATCGGACCGGTGTTCGCCGGCCCCCTGCTCGCCGTGTTGGGCTCGGTGTTCGGCACCGCCGGCGTCGTCACCGATTTTGCCGGCATGTGGTTTACTCTGGCGCTGATCGCACTGGTGTCGACAGGGCTGTTTGCTGCGTACTTCCGGGATGAATCGGTCTCGCGGGATGCGCGTTGAATTGCTGACAAGTAGCCAGTGATCGCTAGCCCGGTCGGACAGTTTCGCTTATGATGGTCTTCCCGTAAAAAAACCAACAAGAAGCGATGGAACGATCGATGCGCTACTCAAGCCTGTATCTCTCAGCCCTGCTGATCGCCCTGAATTTCATTAGCCTGCCTCTGGCAGGACAGACTCCCAAGCCGAATTTCATCGTGATCATGGCCGATGACCTGGGCTATGGCGACCTGGGTGTGTATGGTTCGCGGCTGATCAAGACACCAAATCTGGATCGCATGGCGCTGAATGGTGCGCGTCTCGACAGCTTCTACTCAAGCGCCAATATCTGCACGGCTGCGCGCGGCGGTTTATTGACGGGTCGCTACCCGATTCGTCTCGATCTCGTGCTCGATGTCGCACGACCCACCAATGAGGTTCACCTGAAGGCGGAAGAGACGACCTTGGCAGAAGCACTGGGGTCGCTGGGCTACCGCACTGCCCTGTTTGGCAAGTGGCATCTCGGTAGCCGTATTGAATGGTCACCCCGCCGCAACGGCTTCGATGAATTTTTCGGACTGCTCCATTCCAACGACATGACGCCGCTCGAACTCTATCGCGATGAGGTCATGATTGAAGATCCGGTGGATCAGAGCACGCTCACTGAGCGATACACCCAGGAGGCTATTCAATTCATCGAGAAAAACCGGAGTGAACCCTTCTTCCTCTACATGCCGCATACCTTTCCCCACGTTCCGCTGTATGTTTCCAATCGCTTCACCGGTCAATCCGAAGCCGGTCTCTATGGTGACGTAGTAGAGACGATCGACTGGAGCGTGGGACAAATTCTGGAGACTCTGCAACGCTTGGATCTGGATGAGAACACGCTGGTCATCTTTACTTCGGACAACGGACCCTGGTTCGAGGGCAGTCCCGGGCCATTTCGCGACCGCAAGGGCAGCTCCTGGGAAGGCGGTCAGCGCGTGCCCTTTATCGCACAGTGGCCCGGCAAGATTCCTGCGGGTGTAATCTCCAATGAGCCGGCTATGAACATCGACATCTTTCCCACACTCGTCACGCTCGCTGGCGGCGAGATTAGCGAGAAGGATGTCATCGATGGCAAGGACATGCTGGCCATGCTGACTGAGAACGCACCCTCGCCTCACGCGGCGCTGTATCTGTTTGACAGTGATCGCATCGCCGGCGTGCGCAGCGGCGAATGGAAACTGGTCCTGGAGTCGCGTTATCGCGGCGCCGTTCCCAGTTTCGACAATCCGCAATCCTATTACGGACCGAACGGGCTGTTATTCAATGTCCGACTGGATCCATCAGAAACCTACAGTTATACCCGCGAGTATCCTGAAGTTGTCGCGCAAATGCGGGCTCATCTCGAAAACGGCATACAGCAATTGCAGAGCACTGTTTTGGATAACATGTGGAATCGACCCAACTAGCTCGTTGTGCGATTCCGAACTGATACCTGTGCATACGTCATTTAAAGAGGATTTGCAGTGAAGACAATCAAGGGCCCCGCCATCTTCCTTGCCCAGTTCGCCGGCGACGAAGCGCCCTTCAATTCCCTCGATGCGCTTGCAGGATGGGTGGCGGCGCTGGGTTTCAAGGGCGTACAAATCCCCAGCTGGGACGCGCGCCTGTTCGACCTGCGTACAGCCGCGGACAGTCGTACGTATTGCGACGACATCAAGGGCGTACTGGCGCAGCACGGCATAGCAATCACCGAACTCTCCACCCATATCCAGGGCCAGCTCGTCGCGGTCCATCCCGCCTTCGACGAGATGTTCGACGGCTTCGCCGATCCCGCCGTACGGGGTAACCCGAAGGCGCGGCAGCAATGGGCGGTGGAACAGCTGCTGCTCGCCGCGAAGGCGTCAGCCAATCTGGGGCTTACTGATCATGCGAGCTTCTCTGGCGCTCTGGCCTGGCCCTACTTTTATCCCTGGCCGCAACGGCCTGCCGGCCTGGTCGAGGCAGCCTTCGATGAACTTGGCAAGCGCTGGCTGCCCATACTCAATGCGTTTGATGCGGCGGGTGTGAATATTGGTTATGAAATTCATCCGGGAGAAGACTTGCACGACGGCATCACCTTCGAGATGTTTCTGGACCGTGTACAACACCATCCCAGAGCAAATATTTTGTATGACCCAAGTCATTTACTCCTGCAACAACTTGACTATCTCGGCTTTATGGACGCTTACAAAGACAGGATAAGACTCGTGCATGTCAAGGATGCCGAGTTTAATCCGACGGCAAAACAAGGAGTCTATGGTGGCTATCAGCCCTGGATAGATCGCGCCGGGAGATTCCGCTCACTGGGTGATGGACAGATTGATTTCGGTCAGATTTTTTCCAAACTCGCCGCCAATGACTTCGAAGGCTGGGCCGTACTGGAATGGGAATGTTGTCTGAAGCATCCCGAAGATGGCGCAAGAGAAGGCGCGGAATTTATCAACCACCACATCATCCGCGTGACCGAGAAAGCCTTCGATGATTTCGCCGACGCCGGTACCGATGCTGAAGCCAATCGTCGCATTCTGGGAATTTCGGAATGAACCGCATTCGGCTCGGAATGATTGGCGGTGGACAAGGTGCGTTTATCGGCAACGTCCACCGCATGGCGTCACGGCTCGATGATCGTTATGAACTCGTCGCCGGCGCCTTCAGTAGCGACAGCTCGCGCTGCATCGAGTCGGCGCGTGAACTCGGCGTCGACACCGCGCGCGCCTATGCCGATTACCAGACTATGGCGCAGCGTGAGGCGGCGCGAGAGGACGGCATTGAAGTCGCGGTGATTGTGACGCCAAATCATCTGCATTTCGATATCGCACGGACCATGCTCTCGGCTGGAATTCATGTCATCTGCGACAAGCCGTTGGTGACCTCGGTCGAGGACGCTGTGCAACTGGAAGCACTCGTACACACGAGCGGGCTACTGTTTGCGGTGACCTACAATTACAGCGGGTATCCCCTCGTGCGACAGGCTAGGGAGATGGTCGCCGCCGGTGAATTGGGGACCCTGCGTCTGGTGCAGGTTGAATATCCCCAGGACTGGCTCGCAACCAAAGCGGAAGCGCAGGGTCTGAAGCAGGCCGAGTGGCGCACCGATCCCGCGCGTGCCGGTATGGGGGGCAGCCTCGGTGACATCGGTACTCACGCCTTCCATCTGGCCGAGTTTGTCAGCGGCCAACAAGTCACGAGCCTGCTGGCCGAGCTGGATTGTTTTGTTGAAGGCAGAACGCTGGACGATAACGCCCAAATTCTGCTGCGCTACAGTGGCGGTGCCAAGGGTTCACTGTGGGCGAGCCAGGTTGCTATCGGTCACGAGAATGGTCTGCGTCTGCGAGTCTATGGCGACAAGGCCAGTCTCGAGTGGCAGCAGGAAGACCCGAATCAACTGATTTTCCAACCCCTCGGTGAGCCTCGACGGGTGCTCACACGGGCGGGAGCAGGACTGTATAGGCTGAGTGCCGAGTCGTCGCGTCTCCCGGCTGGCCACCCTGAGGGTTTCCTCGAGGGGTTCGCCAATCTGTACCGGGAATTCGCTGATTGCGTGGAGGCGCGCCGCGCCGGCAAGGATCGCCACATCACCGATACGCTAATTCCTGCTGTTGGCGATGGCGTGAAAGGTGTACGCTTCATTGAGGCCGCTGTTACCTCTGCCAGGGCCGGTGGGGTGTGGCAATCGTTGCGCTAACGGCCCATCAAGAACAAGCAACATCAAGCAACAACAAGCAGCAACAAGTAGCAATAAGAAGAACAGGGGGAGCACTTGTCCACTACGCGAATATTCAGCAATTTCGGTTCGAAACCACTGTCCAGGCGCGCGTTTCTGCGCCATTCCGTCCTTCTGTCTGCTGCCTGTACGCCGCTGGGGAACAGCCTGGCCCAGGGCAGGCAGATCACACGCCCAGGCCTGCAGCTGTATACGCTGCGCAATGAATTGGCGCAGGATTTCGAGGGCACACTGGCTCGAGTAGCCGCGCTCGGTTACAAGGAGATGGAGTTCGCCGGATACTTCGATCGCACTCCCGCCGAGATTCGCGCGATCCTCGACCGCAACGGGCTCACCTCGCCTGCCGCCCACATTCAACTCGCGGCCGTGCGTAATGATCTCGATGCCATGATCGAATCGGCGCTCACAATCGGGCAGCGCTATATCGTGATCCCCTTCCTGCAACCCAATGAACGCACGCTTGGCGACTTTGAACGGCTCATCGAAACCCTCAATCACGCAGGCGAGGCCGCGCGCAGTGCCGGCCTTAAAATGGCCTATCACAATCACGATTTCGAGTTCACTCCGATCGATGGCCACATACCTTACGAGTTGCTGCTCGAGCAAACAGATCCGGAGCTGGTTGATTTCGAGTTGGATCTTTACTGGATCCGGTATGCCGGTGTTGACCAAACCCGTTATTTCGATAAGTACCCGGGACGCTTCTCGATGCTGCATGTGAAGGACATGAGCGCGAATCGCGACATGGCCGATGTGGGAAGGGGTCTGATTGATTTTGCCGAAATCTTCTCGCATCAGGACCGCGCCGGTTTCCAGCACTTCTTCGTGGAACATGATCGCCCGGGCGATGGCTTGGCATCAGTTGCAGTGAGTGTCCAGACTTTACGACAACTCATTTACTGAGGCAGACCTGAAGCAAAAACTCAGCAACAGGAACCGACTATGACTACTCGACGCGAAGTACTGCAGGGCTTGATCATCTCACTCGGCGGAGCCTCGGCCCTGACCGCCTGCGGTGGCATGGCGACAGTGATGTCCACGCATCCGCAAACCGCGCCCCGATTCTATACGGCACGTGAGTGGGCGCTCGTCGCTCGCGTAAGCGAACTGATAATCCCCCGCACCGAAACCCCAGGTGCACTGGACGTTAATGTGTCTGGCTATCTCGATGGCCTGATGGCTGACTGGGCGAGCGCTGAAACGAGTACCTCGCATCGGCAGGAGTTGGCTCAACTCGATGCCGAGTTGCTGCGGCGAGCGGGCGGTGATTTTGTCGCGCTGGAAGCAGGCGCAGCCGAAGCCACGCTCGCACAGCTCGATGCCGAGGCCTTTGGTGCAGGCGACAATCTCGGGGGTTATCGCCGACTCAAGGGTTACATTACCCAGTCCTATTTCGCGACAGAGGATGGCGCGCTGGAAGAATTGAAGTGGGTAGCCGTGCCAGGCCGCTGGGACCCAGCCGTCGATATCAGTCGGCGCTAGTCCGATTGTGGCCATCTTGTAACTGGATCAGACATTTAATTCATAGGGGAAACACACGTGGCGGATTTCGATGCAATCGTAGTGGGCTCTGGGATGAGTGGTGGCATGTCGGCCAAGGAACTCACCGAACGCGGACTGAAGGTATTGGTGCTGGAGCGCGGACCCGAGATCGTTCCGGAACGCGACTACAGCGATCAATTGGCTCCGTGGCAGACGCCGAATTTTGATCTCATCCCCGAAGACGAGATCGCCCGCCACTATCCGAAACAATATGGCGGCGTCGCCTACGCGATAAAACAGTCCAACAAGGAATTCTGGGTGAAGGATGATGAACACCCTTACGAGACTGCTGAAGGCACCGACTACGACTGGTTGCGGGGTTACCATACTGCGGGTCGCTCGATCATGTGGAGCCGCCAGACTTACCGCTGGAGCCAACAGGATTTCGAGGCGAATAAACGCGATGGCCACGGCATCGACTGGCCGGTTCGCTATGAAGATATTGCGCCGTGGTATGACAAGGTTGAGACGTTCATCGGTGTGTCAGGTAGCAAAGAAGGTCTGCCACAACTACCCGACAGCCAGTTTCAGCCGGCGTTCGAGCTCACCGACGCCGAGAAACATTTCAAGGCCAGAGTCGAGGCGAAATTTCCCGGTCGCAACATCATCCCTGCCCGTATCGCCCATTTAACCAACGCAACCGAAGAACAGCGATCGCTGGGACGCTCGAACTGCCAGGCGCGCAATCGCTGCCATCACGGCTGCACCTTCAAGGCGTATTTCTCTTCTTTAAACGCATCCCTGCCGGCAGCCCAGCGCACTGGTAATCTGACCATGGTACACAACGCGATCGTGCAATCCGTGGAATATGAAGCGGGCACGAATCGTGTGACCGGCGTGCGAGTCGTTGATGCCGTCACCAACGAGAAGAAACTGTACACCTCTCGCCTGCTTTTTCTGAATGCCTCGGCCATGGCTTCGGCCATGATCCTGCTGCAATCGAAATCGGAGCGTTTTCCCAATGGTCTAGCCAACGATTCAGATCAGGTCGGCAGGAATCTCATGGACCATGTCAGTGGTGCGAACGCCAGTGGTCTGCTCAGCGGCTTTGAGAATCTCAAAATATTTGGTCGCCGCCCCGGTGGTATCTATATTCCTCGCTATGCCAATGCAACCGAGCACGACAAGCCCTATCTGCGCGGTTTCGGCTATCAGGGTGGCGGCGTTCCGGTGGACCACAGCAATGGCCAGATTGCCGGCATCGGCAAGGCTTTCAAGGAGGCGCATCGCCGACCAGGCCCCTGGCGCATCAGTATCAGCGCCTTCGGGGAACAGTTGCCGAATGCGAATAATCGCCTGACCTTACATCCATCGAAGCGCGATCGCTGGGGTAACCCATTGGCGGTGTTCGACGTACGTTACAGCGACAATGAGCGCATCATGCTGGAGGAAGCGAGCAAGGATGCGGTCGCGATGCTGGAGGCGGCCGGTTGCACGAACATTCAACGCTCGCCGGTTAACCTCACGAAACCCGGCAATCGCATTCACGAGATGGGCAGCGCTCGCATGGGCAGAGATCCGCAGACCTCGGTGTTGAACGGCTGGTGCCAGGCCCATGCGGTACCCAACCTGTTCATCACCGACGGCGCCTTCATGACTTCTTCGGCGTGTCAGAATCCTTCATTGACGTACATGGCGTTTACGGCGCGGGCGGCCGATTACGCGGCCAGGTTGATGGCAGAGGGAGTGTTTTAGGGGATATCTCGAGCGGCAACACTCCAATCGGGTCGTTTGTGTTGACGCCGACGACCCGCCTGCAGCCTGCCAATAGCACCCTCGCAGCAGGGCGAATCAGGGATCGAGCGGCAGCAATTCGATCTTTCTAAACTCCGTTGGATGACTCTCCGCCTGAATCGCGATGAAACCTCCACGAAGTGCGAGTCCCTGCCCGGCGGCCAGCAAACGCTGGGCATCTGCGTCTGCCGGATCCAATTGCGGCCCGGAATACTCAAAAACCAATTCCCCGTTCACGAGGTGGCGAATGAGCTCATCGCTTCTCACCTCGATGTCCAGGCTTACCCATTGGTCGCCGGCGTAGGTGGCTGAGCTCGAATTCTGGCAGTGGGGTGTAAACAACGCACCCCTGAAAAGATAATGGGTACCGGGAGAGCAAACATTGCCCGTAGGGCGCGGGTTGACGCCGTCGCCACCCAGTAACTGAGCCTCTATCGATACCGGGAATTCCTGGTCCAAAGTCATCGTCGCCGGATCCTGACTGTGCAGCATCAGCCCATTATTGCGAATTGCCCAGGCGGGCCCCTGCGCGAGTTGACTACCTACGAAACGGTATTCAACGTGCAGGCGATAGTGTGAAAAAGCAGATTTGTAGAACAGATGGCCAAATTCACCGTTGAAGACGTCCCAGTCCTCATAGCTCACTCGCAATATGCCGTTGTCGACCCCAAAGGTGTCACGCAGATTGATGCCAAGGGCAGAGCCGGTAAACTTCGGAATCCAATCCTTCAGGTCCTTACCGTTGAAGAGCGCGATCCAACCCGTCTCAGTTGTTTGCGCGCCACTTGCTGCAGGCACCAGTGCAGCGATCAACAGACAAACCAGGTGCCGACGAAGGCTGGGCAAGCACCGAGTGAGCATTGGTTAATCTTCTCCGCGTTAAAGTAGTTGCCTTCCTGCTCTACACACTCTCGCTGAGACTGCTCTTATAGGTTTCTGTCAACAGCAGGACGCACAGCAACGACAACATCGAGGCGATGAAGATGTAGACCGACACCCACATGATGTCGTATTCCTTCCATAGAATGGTTGCAATAGTTGGAGCGAAGGCGCCGCCGATGATGGCTCCGATCTGGTAGCCGAGCGAGGCACCGGAGTATCGCACCTCGGTGCTGAACAGCTCGGTGAAGAACGCCGCCTGTGGGCCATACATCATGCCGAGGAAGATCAGACCGCCAGCGACGGCAACCACAACCAGCAGGAAACTGCCGGTGGCGATGAGTGGGAATAACGCAAAGCCCCACACACCGGTGAGGAACGCACCCAGCATGAAGACGCCGCGGCGACCCATGCGGTCAGAATAGGCAGCGGCGAAGAACTGGCTAGGAATCTGTAGTGCCGAGGCGATCAGGACCGCCAACAGCATGCTGTCGCGGCTCATGTTCGCGCCTTCCGGGTCGCCACCAAAAGCCAACACGAAGCCAATCAGGATATAAAACGTGACCTGGATCGAGAGGAACGCACCCGCCGCCAGAGCGATCCGTTTCGGGTAACGAATCAGTGCTTCCAGTACCGGTGAGCGACGCACAACGCGTTGTGCGTGGGGAGTCTCGGCCAGTTGCCTGGCTTTCAGTGCCTGCAACTCCTTGAACGCCTCCGTGTCTTCCATGTGCAGTTGCACATACATGCTGATCCCGATCAGAAGCACGCTGGAGAGGAATGGCACACGCCAGCCCCAATCCATGAAGGCCTCTTCGGAGACGAGTGAGCTGATAATGATAAAGGCGAGATTGGCGAGAATGACACCAACCGGGGCGCCAGCCTGAGCATAGGCGCCGTAATAGCCGCGCTTGTCTGCCGGCGCGCTTTCGGTGACGAGCAACATGGCGCCACCCCACTGACCGCCGATGGCGAGCCCCTGGGCAAAGCGCAGCAGACTTAGCAGAATCGGTGCCGCGATGCCGATGGTGGCAAAGGTCGGCAGCAGGCCGATCGCGGTCGAGGCGATGCCCATCAACAACAAGGCGGTGACGAGGGTGCGCTTGCGGCCGATGCGATCTCCGAAATGCCCGAACAGAATGCCGCCTAGCGGACGGGCGATGAAACCGAACGAGAAGGTGCCGAAGGACAGAATCAGGGCGATGGTTGGCGAACTGTCGGGAAAGAAAGCGGTGGGAAACACCAGGGCCGCTGCAGTGGCATAGAGGAAGAAGTCGTACCATTCGATGCTGGTGCCTGCCAGCGCGGTGATGGCCACTTTGCGCATGCTGGCTCGAATGTGTTCCGGATCGCTGGCGAGTGGTGCGGCTGAGTCGATAGACATGCTCTCTCCCGTAATTCTTATTGGTTTTTCACAGTACGGTGTGTGTGCCTTTTTCAGGCAAGTGCCCGGCAGCATAGCAGGAAAATCCGTCGTCAAGGAGTAATAATTTGACGCAAATCGAGTATGATGCAACCCATGACCTACGTCCTGTTTCGCTATCTGCATTTCCTCGCAATCTTCGTGCTGGCAGGCACGATTGTCATTGAGAACATCGCCAGCAAACCAACAATTTCGGGAGAGGATGCCCGCAATCTCGCGAAGGTTGATGCCGCCTATGGGGCCTCAGCGGGTTTCGTTCTGTTGTTCGGACTGTTGCTCTGGTTCGTCGTGGGCAAGCCCAGTGAGTTCTACACGAATAACCCCGTCTTCCTGCTCAAGGTCGCCCTGTTCGCCCTGATCGGTTTACTCTCCCTCTTCCCGACCCTGTTCTTTATCAAGCATCGAAAATCGACTGCCGAGACAATTGTGATGCCAAGACACCTGATTGTGCTGCTGCGAATCGAACTGGTTGTGCTGTGCATCCTGCCTGTGCTGGCCTTTCTCATGGCGCGCGGCATTGGTCTGCCTTCATAACAAAAAATTTAATAACAATAATTTTAATAACAACTACCCTATACAATATGAAATTCTTTGCCCAACTCCCCGGATCGACTCGACACCAGTTGCAGCTCGCGGCGCTGGCCGCCGTGCTCACTTTGCCAGGACCAGGTCTGGCTCTGGACAAGGAGGCCTTGCGTCGCGCGATCTCTGGTCCCGATCGTGAGGTCACGGATTTCGTCAGGGACGAGGCGCGCAAACCGGTCGAGGTATTGGATTTCCTTGGTGTCGACACCGGCATGACCGTGCTCGATCTCTACGCAGCCGGCGGTTACTACACCTTCATCCTGTCCAAGGCGGTGGGACCCACTGGCAAGGTGTATGCCCAGAACACACCGCGAGGCCTTCGCTTCGAGGAAGATCGCCAGGAAATCACCCAGGGCGAGGCTCTCGATAACAAGATTCGTCAGGGCAACCTCACCAACGTCACCCACATCGTGAAGCCTCTGCAAGAGATCGGTCTCGCCGACGGCTCCCTCGATGCGGTGATCGTCGCACAAACCCTGCACGACTATTACAACCCGAATCCGGAAAGGGCGATGGAGATGTTGCAGACCCTGAAACGCCTGCTGAAGCCCGGTGGGGTCATCGGCATCACCGATCACATCGGCATTGCCGGTCGCAACAATCGCGCCATGCACCGAATGCAGACCCAACAGGCGATCGATCTGGCGGAACAGGCTGGCTTTATCGTCGAATCCAGTGAATTGCTGCGCGCACCCGCGGACGATCACAGTCGCAGCATTTTCGATCCGCGACTCAACCGGAATACCGACCGCTTTCTGCTGCGACTGCAGAAACCGCACTGAACGGCCACAAAGCGCCACAGAATCACCGGCGTAGACGCAGCTTGTGCTTTTAGGCCATCGGCAAATTTGCTACTCTCATGGCGATTCGATCACGGCCCAAGGCGCATGGGAGTTCACAATGTCAGCCCCACGAAAAATGAGAAAAATACCGATCGCACTACTGCTGTTAGGCCTGGGCGGAAGCCTCAATGCCCAGACAGACACCTATGCAGTACCCCGGCTCGCCGATGGCACGCCTGACCTTCAGGGCATCTGGACCAACAACACCATCACTCCGCTGACACGCCCTGCCAGCTACGGCAACCAGCTGATACTGGACCGCGAGGAGGCGTTGCAACTCGAACGGGAAGTAGCCGCCTTTACCGAGGCCGCTGACCAGCCCAGCGATCCCAACCGCGAGGCCCCAACCAAAGGCCAGATTGATCTCGCCGACAGTTACAACAATTTCTGGTTCGACGATGGCACTGAGGTCGCCCGCTACAACGGCGAATACCGCAGCTCGCTCATTATCGATCCGGCCAACGGTCAGTTACCCGCCTACACTCCAGCCGCCGAAACCCGCATTGCCGCTGCTCGCGCCGAACGCGATGGGCGCGGCAGTTTCGACGGCCCCGAATCTCGCCCACTGCCCGAACGTTGTCTGCTCTCATTCGGTTCCAGCAGCGGACCACCCATGCTGCCAATTCTTTATAACAATCATTATCAGATTGTGCAGTCACCCGGCTATGTAATGATTCTGGTGGAGATGGTGCATGATGCCCGCATTATTCGCGTGGACGGCGAGCCCCTGCCAGAGGTGATGCAGCCGTGGATGGGAGATTCCATCGGGCATTGGGAGGGAGACACGCTCGTGGTGGAAACCAGCCGTTTCAATTCACTCCAGCAATTCCGCAACTCATCACAGAACATGCGCGTGACCGAGCGTTTCACTCGCGTCGCTGATTCCACGATCAACTACAGCTTTACCGTGGAAGATCCGGACACCTTCGCCCAGTCTTTCTCGGCCGAGATTCCCATGCATCTGACAAGCGACCGGTTGTATGAATACGCGTGTCACGAGGGCAATTATTCGCTGCCTGGTGTCCTCGCCGGTGCACGTCTCGATGAGCGGCAATAGCCTGACTGCGGAGCCTGCCTACCCATGACCAACCAGGATAACCCTTACACTCTGAGTCGTCGGCAATTCCTGGGCAGGAGTGGCCAGGTGAGCCTGGCCGCAGCCCTCGGCATGGCCGTGCCCTTCGGTCACCTGCTGCCCCGCGGGCTCGCACCGGTGGCCTACGCGGCGAATCAGGCAGCAATCGACGGCAAGGAGGGTTTGATTATCCTGGGCGATCGCCCGCTGAACGCCGAGACTCCGGCCCATCTGCTGGATGATGCCGTCACCCCCAATCGCTATATGTTTATCCGTAACAATGGTGTGCCACCGGTAAACGTCGACCCCGCTACCTGGCGACTGGAGATCAGCGGCGAATCGTGTGAGCGCCCGACGAGTTTCAGCATCGCCGATCTGAAGCAGCGCTTCGAAACTATTACCCTGCAATTACAACTGGAATGCGGTGGCAATGGTCGCGGTGAATTCAGCCCGGCAGCCAGCGGCAACCAGTGGTCGGTGGGTGCTGTCGGCTGCCCCCGTTTCACGGGCGTGCGTCTGCGCGATGTCCTGCAGTACTGCGGCATTAACGGCGACGCCGTCTATGTCGGTTACTACGGCGCGGATACACATTTGAGTGGAGATGCGAGCCTGGATACGATTTCCCGGGGCGTCCCGATTGCCAAGGCGCTGGAGCCAGAGTCTCTGATCGCCTGGGCCATGAATGGTGAAGACATTCCCTTGCATAATGGCTACCCCCTGCGACTCGTGTGCGCAGGCTGGCCCGGATCGGTATCCGGCAAATGGTTGCGGCGACTGGTGGTGCGGAATCAGGTACACGATGGCGAGAAGATGCTTGCCCCGTCCTACACCATGCCCGCCTATCCGGTAGCGCCGGGCACCCGAGTGCCCGACAGCGATATGCGCATCATCGAGTCGATGCCGGTGAAGTCGCTGGTCAGCTTTCCCGCCTCGGGCATCACACATAACTTGCGTGAGCGGCTGGATATTCGCGGTCACGCCTGGGCTGGTGACAACCAGATCAGTGCCGTGTTCCTCTCCATCGATTTCGGGGCTACCTGGCTTCCTACTGCCCTGCAACCCGCGGCCAATCGCCTGGCCTGGCAGAACTGGCAGAGCTGGGTCCAGTTCCCGGAGAAAGGCTACTATGAAATCTGGGCACGAGCGATGGATGACCGGGGACGATCCCAGCCCATGGTCGTGCCGGGCTGGAATCCCCGTGGCTATCTGAATAACGCCTGCCACCGCGTTGCCGTGCAGGTTGTCTGATGCGCGCACTGCTGCACACCTGTCTGTTCTGCGTCGTGCTCACGGCGATCGGCGTCTCGGCACTGCCAAGTTCAGCCCAGGAGTCCGACCGCGTTACCGGACTGATCATGGAACCGGGCTGGCAACTGGTGCAGGCGAACTGCACCGCCTGCCATTCGACGCAACTCATTACCCAGAATGCCGGCGACCGTGCCGTGTGGCTCAGTCGCATTCGCTGGATGCAGGATACCCAGGGGCTGCCGGAGCTGCCAGGCGAGATCGAATCCGGCATACTCGATTATCTGGCAGCAAACTATGGCCCCAGAGCAGTGTCTCGTCGTCCCAATCTCGCCGCTGACCTGATGCCTGCGAACCCTTATCCTAACTGAATCACCTGACTGCTGGCCGTCTGCACACCCATGAGTACTTCCATCAAACGTTCCCTCAGCAAGACCATCGAAGCGCCCGCCGAGCGCGTCTTCGACTCCTGGTTGATTCCAGCCGTCGTCGGACGCTGGATGTTCAACACGGATTTACAAAGCGAAACCCTCGTCGAGCTGAATAACAAGGTACGACCCAAAGGTGATTTCGACTTTCGCGTCACGCGCGGTGGCAAACCCGTCGCCATCACCGGCGAATATCACGTCATCGATCGACCGGTAAGGCTGGAGTTCAGCTGGCGCGAGAATGAGGGTCCCGAATCGACGGTACTCGCCCGCTTCGAGGCCTTCGATAACTGCACTCATGTGCGACTCGTGCTGACACTCGATGCGGCGCTCGGGGACGAGGCCGATCGCATCAAGAAGTTGTGGACTCAGCGCTGCAACAAACTGGCGCAGCTCCTCGCCAAATAAGCCCCTCGGGGATCTCCGGACACCACCATGTCACGCACGTTTCGATCGCTGCAGGTCTTCAACTATCGCGTCTGGGCAGCGGGTTCGTTTGTCTCCAATATCGGCACGTGGATGCAGCGTGTGGCGCAGGACTGGATCGTCCTCACGGAGCTGACCGATCACAATGCCACCGCTGTAGGCATTGTAATGGGTCTGCAGTTCGGGCCGCAGATGCTGTTGTTGCCCTTCACCGGTGCCGCCGCCGATTCGCTGGATCGTCGCAAATTGCTGTTCGTGACACAGACCATCATGGGACTGCTGGCTCTGGGGCTGGGTTTGCTCACGCTGACCGGCCTGGTTGAACTGTGGCACGTGTACGTGTTTGCCTTCGGACTCGGTTGCGTCACGGCCTTTGATTCGCCCACCCGGCTCAGCTTTGTCTCGGAGCTGGTACCCGCCAGCGAGCTCTCCAACGCGGTCGCCATCAATTCCACCTCGTTCAATTCCGCGCGCATGATTGGCCCGGCGATTGCCGGAGTGCTGATCGGCGCCATCGGTTCGGGTTGGGTATTCCTGCTCAACGCGGCGTCCTTCGTCGCCGTCCTGTGGGCCTTGCGACTGCTGCGATTGGACGAGATCACGCCCCGCGAGCGGGCGGCGGCCAGTCGGGGTTCATTCGTAGCCGGCTTTCGCTATGTGTTGAACCGTCCCGATCTGTCCACTGTTCTGCTGATGCTCTTGCTGATCGGTACCTTTGCCGTGAACTTCCCGATCTTCATCGCCACCATGACGGTCAAGGTGTACCACGCCGGCGCCAGTGAATACGGCTTGCTCACCTCGATGATGGCGATCGGATCGGTTGCTGGTGCCCTGCTCGCGGCTCGCCGCGAGGCGCCTCGTATCGGCATCCTGATTCTCGCGGCGCTGTGTTTTGGATTGGGACTGGCGGTGGCGGCGGTGATGCCGAGTTTCTGGCCATTCGCGGTAGTGCTGGTGTGCGTGGGCTTGTCAGCACAGAGCTTTACGACGACGTCCAATGGTGCGCTCCAGCTCTGGACCGAGCCTGGCATGCGGGGGCGAGTGATTGCCCTGTTCCTGTCAGTAGCGCTGGGAGGCACCCCAGTCGGCGCGCCTCTGGTGGGCTGGATAGCCGATACCTTTGGACCACGTTGGGCCCTGTTGACCGGGGCCACTGCCTGTTTCCTGGCGGTGGCGGTAGGTTTGCGTTACCTCAGGCGCCACTGCAATCTGCAGGTGACGTGGCGGGCTGGGCTCCCCCGCTTCCGTTTCGATGAACCGGGGCCACCTGCCCATCTGCGCCCGGCGCCGGCAGCCAGTGCCGTCGCCGATGTTGCAAGCGAGACGGACTAGCGGCCGATGTTAGACATTTCGGCCGCGCGTATGGTGCGTTCGGCAGCCTCGGGCAGAATATAGCCATCTCGGACATTCTGTTCGGCGACGGCGCGAACGGCCGCGACATAGCTCGAATGATTCGGGTACAGCGCCTTGAGGGTGGCTGCATCGAAGGGTTCGTGTGAACCGTACAGGAAGCAGAAGCGGTTGCTGCCGTTGTTCATGCCGGTATTGCGCGCCGTGGGAACGGCATGCTCAGCCAGCCGAATGCCACCAAGGATATTGCCGCGCTCGTCCCGCGCGAATTCCAGCTCCGGCATCATGTGTGCCACCTGCAAAGGCTCCGCTGTCGGAGGGGGTACATCATCGCGAATCCAGGTCACCATGTGCTCGAAGGCAGCGTCCATGACATCCCGGAAGGGCACGCGACTGTGGGCCGGCAGTTCGCAGCCGGGGTCACGTGCGGCGGCGGCGGCGATCGGCAAGCCTTCACGCAGGTTGCGGACGCGGGCGTATTCGACCTCGAAGGCGATGTCGACATGGGAGGCGCCGGCGACTTCCCATTGCCGGAAGTTGGCGCTGGCGGGCTGTGGCTCGGCGGCACGACGCGGCATGTCAGTCTCCGCCATCAGCTTGAAGATCTTCACGTCCTGATCGTCACGGATGCGACCACCACCGCCATGCACGATTACGCCATCATAGATCGGCTCTAATGGATGAACAGAGTTGAGGTAAGTCGCGAGTCGACTCGCAGACTGCGAATGGCCCGTGGCGATGATCTGTTCAGCTTTGAGGCCGTTGAGAATGTCGACCTGTCCGGCCGGGGTCGCTTCGCCGATGCGATTAATGGCGCGCCCAACGGCCGAGAAGATGTCATAAGACAGGTCGTCGTTAGCCACCATGCCGTCGTGGGTGATATCCAGACTGCTGTAGCGTTGTGGACTCCATTCCTTCATGGTGTCGATGCCCATCTGCTGTGCCGAGACAACTACGAACGCATAGCCGTTCTGCACCAGATGTACGCCGGACTGCCACCAGTCGATGTCCTTGTCCGGACCACCAGTGACATTGATCCACTCAACCACGACCACGCCGTTGAACTTGCTGGCATCTGTCGGACGCCGCACGATCAGGCGAGTGCGGTAGCGATGACCGGAGTCAATGACGCTGCCGGTTTCCATCGCACTGGTGGTGTAGCGATTGCCGGTGCCTTCGATGAAGTACTCTTCTTCGACATAGCCATTGGCGGTGAGTTCGATAGCCGACGCGCTGTAGATCGCATTCAGTGACGGATGTGGTTCGACCGGGATCGGTCCGGTGATTGTCGCTGCGGGGACTGCGGCGGTGGCGAAGCCACTCACGCACACGAACGCGAGTCCGAGAAATTGGCTCGAAAGCTTGGGCCGTGTGCGGTCGCTCATTGTCTGCATGGCGCTCTCCTGTGAATCATCTGTAGTTTTTGTTGGATTCAGTGCTTTACTGCCGACTTACTGCCAGCTCTTCACCAGTTCATCATAATCGACCGTGATCGGCGTCGGCTTCTCGTTAGCGAGCTTCGGTTTCGGGGCGCCAGGCTGGCTCAGCCAGTATTCGCGACTGCGCGGCTCACTTAGTCGCGGCCCGCACTCTCCCAGCACGCCCGCGCGTTCGAGGCGTTGCATCAGCCGTTCCTGGGCAACCGCCAACGCGGTTAGCGCTTCCTGCGGAGTCTTCGCGCCGGAGGAAGCATCGCCGATGTTCTGCCACCACAATTGCGCAAGGCGTGGATAATCGGGCACATTTGTGCCGGTCGGTGTCCATTGCACGCGGGCCGGGGAGCGGTAGAACTCGACAAGACCGCCGAGTTCGGCAGAGCGGTCGGTGAAACTCTGGTGACGGATATCGGAGTCACGAATGATCGTCAGGCCCACGTGGCTCTTCTTCAGCGACACCGTCTTCGACGTCACGAACTGGGCATACAACCAGGCGGCCTGCGCCCTGTCGGTGGGCGTGGATTTCATCAGCGTCCAGGAACCGGTGTCCTGGTAACCCAGCTTCATGCCCTCTTCCCAATAGGCACCGTGTGGCGAGGGAGCCATGCGCCACTTGGGGGTGCCATCGGCATTCATCACAGGCAGTCCCGGGGCGACCATGTCTGCGGTGAAGGTCGTGTACCAGAAGATCTGTTGGGCGATGTTGCCCTGTGCCGGCACTGGTCCAGCCTCACTGAAGACCATGCCAGCTGCTTCCGGAGGCGCATAACGACGCAGCCAGTCCACGTATTTAGTCAGGGAATAGACGGCCGCCGGGCCATCGGTGGCGCCACCGCGCTCGACGGTTGAGCCCACCGGACTGCAACCCTCGACCCGGATGCCCCATTCGTCGACCGGCAATCCATTGGGAATGCCCTTGTCACCGGCACCAGCCATGGACAGCCAGGCATCGGTGAAACGCCAGCCAAGTGACGGATCCTTCTTGCCATAATCCATGTGTCCATAGACTTTCTGGCCGTCGATGATACCGACATCATTCGTAAAGAATTCGGCGATATCCTCATAGGCGGACCAATTCACGGGCACACCGAGCTCATAGCCATAGCGATCCCGGAACTGCTGCTTGATGGCGGGATCGGTAAACCAGTCATAGCGAAACCAGTAGAGGTTGGCAAATTGCTGATCGGGCAGTTGATAGAGCTTGCCATCGGGACCGGTGGTGAAGGAAATGCCGATGAAGTCATCGAGATCCAGCGTCGGTGAGGTGACCGAAGCGCCTTCGCCTGTCATCCAGTCACTCAGGTTGCGCACCTGCTGATAGCGAAAGTGGGTGCCGATCAGGTCGGAGTCATTGACGTAGGCGTCATAGATGTTTTCGCCTGACTGCATCTGGGTCTGCAGTTTCTCGACCACATCGCCCTCGCCGATCAGGTCGTGCGTCACGCGAATGCCCGTAATCTCGCTGAACGCGCGAGCGAGCGTCTGTGCCTCGTATTCATGAGTTGTGATGGTCTCGGAAACGACCTTGATCTCCATGCCGACGAACGGGCGCGCCGCCTCAATGAACCAGTTCAGTTCTGCCATCTGCTCGTCATTACTGAGAGTCGAGGGTTGAAACTCGGGCAACCAGCGCCGCGCATCGTCAACATCTGCGTGTGCGACCGAAGTCGAGAGATTGCAGGCCAGCAGAATTGCCAGGCTCAGCGCGGATTTGCGGGTTTCACATCGGGTCATGCCGTACTCCTTATGATTCTTGTTCTGATTCTGCGCGTCGACGGGTCTTGCGCTGTTCACACGAGCAGGAAAACCAACACTGCATAGATGCAACAGATCACGACACCCCACCACAGGTTGCCGGCTCCGAATCCGAGCCAGGCGAGGCAGATGAAGGCACTGCCAAGCAGCGAGATAAACAGGCGATCGCCCCGGGTAGTCTCGAAGCGCAACACACCGACGCGAGGGCCGCCACCGGGACTAAGATACTCCCATAGTGAGAGCGCGGCGATAAGGCCGGCGATGACCAGAAAGAAACTTGCTGTCGGTTGTGTCCAGGCCATCCAGGACAGATCCATAGGGCTACCCCTGGGGGCGTTTCGCGGCAATTTCGGGAGCTTGAGCTTAGCAAAATTTTACTCTTACCCCAATTGTTTATATGCTCCTGCGATGCCCGAAAACGCTAACCACAACACCCGCTCGCCAGGACTGCCCCACGCCGCCGTCTGCTTTTTGGGCGTCGTATTACTGCTCGCGCTGGGACTGTTTCGCTGGTCGATCGAACTGCATAGCCTGATGTTCCTGTGCCTGCTCTGGACAGGGTGCAACGCCCGCTTGCTCGGGTTCGACTACGGACAGATCCGCGAGCAGATTAGCGCCGCCATCACCAGAGCCCTGCCGGCCATCTACATCTTCATCCTGATCGGCATGATTATCGCCAGCTTCATGCACAGCGGCACGATTGCCGTGCTGATGTACTACGGACTCGATTGGTTGTCGCCGGGCCTGTTTCTCGCCATGGGCATGGTGCTGTGTGCCATCATGTCGCTCGCCACCGGCACATCCTGGGGCACAGTCGGCACCCTTGGCGTGGTGTTCATCGGTATCGGTGAAACCATGGGCATTCCGCTTCCCATAGTTGCCGGCATGATCGTCTGCGGTGCCACATTTGGTGACAAGCTCTCGCCGATCTCGGATACGACAAACCTGGCCGCAATGAGCGCCGAAACCACGCTCAATCGCCATATCTTTTCGATGTTGTACACAACCGTGCCGAGCTTCGTTCTGGCACTGCTCATTTTCGCTGTGATTGGCCTCGGCTTCACAGACCAGAATCTTGCGCTTGGTGACATTGCCGCCATTCGCGATGCACTCGCCGAAAGGTACCGGTTGTCCCCCGTTATCTGCCTGCTACCACTCGTGGTCTTGATCGTACTGAGCGCGCGGCGCGTCGCCGCGGAGATCACGATGGCGGCCAGCATCGTCAGTGCCGTGCTGGTAGCAATGTTCTATCAGGGCACCGACGTCGTCGAGGTGCTCAATGCCCTGTGGGCAAACACCCCGGGGACGACCGGCATCGACAGCCTGGATAATCTGCTAGGCCGGGGCGGCATCACCAGCATGAGCTGGACGCTGATTCTGGCGCTGCTCGCGCTCGCCCTCGGCGGCATCCTGCATGGTGCGGGCTTTCTGCATGCGCTGCTGGCGGGGCTGGTCGCGCGCATTCGCCACTTGCCAGCCCTGATTGCGACCACGATAGGAACTGGCCTGCTCGGCAACATGGCCATGGGTGAGGCGTATGTCAGCATCATTCTCAACTGCCAACTGTTTCGCCCGCGCTATGGGGAACTGCACGCCGATCCGGCACTGTTGTCCCGTTCGGTGGAGGAAGGGGCTACGCTCACGACCGGGCTGATCCCGTGGACCACGGCGGGAACATTCTATGCCGCTACGCTGGGCGTACCCGTGCTGGACTATGTGCCCTTCGCCTTCTTCAACTATCTGAATGCGGTCGTCTCGATTGCCATGGCGACACTCGGGCTCGGGCTACTCGGCTATCGTCACTCACGTTCGCACACCCACTAAGGCGGCCAGCCGTCCTCGGTTAGCGGTTGCCCCGATAGACTTGCCGGGCCTGCTCGAATTGTCCGAACACATGGGCTTTTTCTGATTCCGAGCGCCAGTCGGGCCAGGCCTCGGCCTGTTGCTGCAGGTTATCGATCCAGCGCAGGCCGTACTCGGCGGCGGCCGGGTTACGTACCGGAGCTCCGTCCACCTCGAACCAGACCGGATTCGTCAGTGCCTGGGCGTAGTCCACATCCAGGGGGAAGCGTTGTTCCGGCGCGCCTTCGGTACGCAGGTGACACCAACCGCTGCGATCGATTGTCACCGTCGTCGCGATATCCAGACGGTGACGATCGCGTCGTAACGGGAAGCGCTCGGCGACTTCTCCATTACAGACCAACAGCACTTCATTCAGGGGCGTAATCGAACGCAGACGCCCAGTGATTGCCACCTCGCCACCTCCGGCAGGCAGGGCTACGGTATCTCCTGGTAGCGCCGAACCCACTTCCAGCTCCAGCAACGGACCCGAACTGACGAAGGCGCGCCCCCGTTTTAGACCATCGAACCAGGCCTCCATAGTGAGACCGGCATTGCCAGTATAGACATAGGTGCGGAACGAGCCGACCAGTTTGCTTCGTTGCAGCGAACTGATGGAGTCCTCGCCGCCCGTGGCGGTCACATGCAGGCCGTTGTTCCAGACCGCATACATGGGATAGAACGCCGCGCGACTGGAATCAGACCACTCCAGCGCATCGGTGGTCCCCAGCGCCGCGTCGACGAGAAAGCCCTTGCCGCCGCCCAGATTGCCGGCAAGCGGATCGTTCTCGCCGAGGAAGGGATGCACATAGCCAGTAACCGCGCCCTGGGCCTTCGCCTTGAGGAACATGTCGGTATTACTCGGGTAAAGGCTTTCGATAGCCGTGCCTTCATAACCAGTGACAAATGGTGAAATCAGATGCTCTTGAAGGCCAAACATGAAAACGTGACCATAGAAGGGTGGTCGATACTCCTGCCCAACGACGACTACCTGGTCGGGTTCGGAAATCGAGTGAGCACCACCCCCGGGCTCGAAATATTGATAATCGAGAATCCGGTTGTCCTTGTTCGCCACCTGCTCCAGCACCAGGTCCTGATCCTCGGAGCGCGACATCAGCATCAGGTTTTCCAGCGAGTTGTGCAGATTGCCACCGTAGTTCGAATGCACGTGCGTCGAGGCGCTGTACCAGCCCTTGGCGCCCATGTCCGTCAGGCGTTCCAGCGCCACGGTCAGCGTGGTGACCTCACCAGCCGTAACCTCAGCCGCTACTTCCTGTGGCTGGAATTCGAAGCCCTTGACTACAGTGAGTGTGGCCTCCCCAACCGGCAGGGTGACCTCGAATTCGCCGGCATTGTGGAAGATCGGATCGCCCTGGGACGAGGCCCGGGCATAGGCGTCGTTCGGCGCGTAGAACTTGCCGTCCGCGGCCGTCAGATGGACCCGGTTTGGAGTGCTCGACCCGTCGGCGACGACTCGCACCTTCAGTATGCCCGTGGGTCTTGAGTAGTGCTGCTCCCGGATCGGTAGCGGTACGAGCTTGCCGCCGTAAGTCTCGAGCAGATTCAATTGCGGCAAACCACCGGCATTGGAGACAAACGCAATCCACTCCCCGTCCGGCGACCAGCGTGGATGGAAGGCATCGTGCTGGAAGAAGGTCAGCTTGTAGGGCGCACCGCCCACCGTCGGCTGCACATAAAGATTATTATATTGATCGGCCGCTCCGCTGGTCGAGGCGTAGATGAAACGCTTGCCATCGATCGAGACATCCGGGCGTGCGCGAAACAAGCTTTGCTCTGCCAATACCGTTTGCGCCTGCAGGATGCCATCGGCGATGGCCGGTATCCGCAGCACATTGCCCGAGCCCAGAGGCACATTCCGGTTAGAGACCACCAGCAATTCCTCGCCATTTGGCATCCAGGCCGGTTCGATCACCATGTCGAAGTTGCCGAAATACAGTCGGTTCGAGCCGTAGTCGTTGTCGCGGGAAACTGGCACCGGCTCTCCGGCCCACTGGCCGTTGGCGATGGCCCGCACATACAGGTTGAAGTAGCCGTTGGGTTGAGTGGAGACATAGGCGACCTTGCTGCCATCCGGCGAAAACACCGGATCGGTATAGACCGCATCGTCATCGGTCAGTTTGTGCGTGAGACCCGTGCGAATGTCGAGAATCTCGAGCTGAATACGTGCATTCGCATAATCGGCGGTATAGATGATCCAGTTACCGTCAGGCGACCAGTCCGGCGAGGAATGGTAGGCCTCGCTGTAGGTCATCTCCCAGGCATCCCCTGTTGCGGGATCCACCTTCCAGATAGAGCCCTGCATACCCACCGCGAGCCATTCGCCGTCAGGAGACCATGCCGGAGCCCACGGCGTCGAACTCGGTGCCGGCGGGAAATAGAAGTTGTGCATGTAATTGCCGCCGCTGCGGGCCGCCGGATAGGCCTGGGCCAGTGCCTGTTGTCCGATTCCCAACATCAACAACACCGCGACTGCGAATCGAACTAGCTTGAATAGGCTGGAAACCATGGTCGGAGACTCTCCTTTGGATGGACGGATCGTCCCCGACTATAACAAAAGAGAGCCGTTCGCGGCGAATCCAGAACGGAGTCCTCGGAGGTATCGCTCAAGGCTTGTCTTGTTGCTAATTGCGAGACTGAGTACGCAGAAAACCGCAGCATTCCGGAACCGCGCCCCGATTGAGAGATTGGCCAGGTCCCTGTGTTGTTCGCAAGCCTGAGAGGGTACAGGACGTCGCCCAATCCATGGCTCAGTATCCCTGCAACCAGCACACCCGCACTAGACGCGACCGAGCGCAAAGCCCTTGGCGATGTGATTGCGGACAAAGTAGATGACGAGAGCCCCGGGGATGATCGTCAGTACACCGGCGGCGGCGAGGACGCCCCAATCGAGACCGGAGGCAGAGACGGTGCGGGTCATGACGGCGCTGATGGGCTTGGCGTCGGTGACGGTAAGGGTGCGGGCGATGAGCAGTTCCACCCACGAGAACATGAAACAGAAGAAGGCGGCGACACCGATGCCGGAGGCGATCAATGGCGCGAAGATGCGAGTAAAGAACCGCGGAAAAGAGTAGCCATCGATGTAGGCGGTCTCATCGATCTCGCGGGGAATGCCGGACATGAAGCCCTCCAGAATCCACACAGCCAGCGGCACATTGAACAGGCAGTGGGCTAGCGCCACCGCGATGTGAGTGTCGATCAGGCCGAACGCCGAATACAGCTGGAAGAATGGCAACACAAACACCGCCGGCGGGGCCATGCGATTCGTCAACAACCAGAAGAAAAGATGTTTATCGCCGAGGAAGCGGTAACGGGAGAAGGCATAGGCGGCGGGTAGCGCAACACTGATGGAGATCACGGTGTTGAGCAGCACATAGATCAGCGAATTGATGTAGCCGCTGTACCACGACGGATCGGTGAAGATCGTGATGTAGTTGTCGAGCGTGAAGTCGCTTGGCCAGAGACTGAAGGTGGACAGGATTTCCTGGTTGGTCTTGAAACTCATGTTGAGCAACCAGTAGATCGGCAATAACAGAAACAGCAAATAGAGCGACACGCCGAAAATCTTCGTCCTGCGCAGTGAATCGGTGGCAGACATCAGCCTTCACCTCCCTGTCGACCGCCATTGGCGGCATTGTCCTGGCTGGTCATAACGGTATAGAACACCCAGCATAGCAGCAGGATAATCAGGAAATAGATCAGCGACATCGCCGCCGCGGGACCCAGGTCGAACTGTCCTACTGCCATCTGCACGAGGTCGATGGAGAGGAACGTTGTGGCATTGCCGGGCCCGCCGCCGGTGACGACAAACGGCTCGGTGTAGATCATGAAGGAGTCCATGAAGCGCAACAGCACCGCAATAAGCAACACGCGCTTGATCTTCGGCAGTTGGATGTAGCGGAATACTGCCCAGCGCGAGGCGCCGTCGATCTGCGCCGCCTGGTAGTAGACTTCGGGAATGGCGACCAGACCGGAGTAGCACAATAGCACCACGAGACTGGTCCAGTGCCACACATCCATAATAAGGAGCGTGGCCCAGGCATCGAAGGTGTTCTGGGTGTAATTGTAGTCGATGCCAGCGCTCGCGAGACCATGGCCCAGCAATCCGATATCGACACGACCAAACACTTGCCAGATGGTGCCGACCACATTCCAGGGAATCAACAACGGCAGCGCCATCAGCACGAGACACACGGAGACACCGATGCCGCGTTTCGGCATGGCCAGCGCGATGGCGATGCCGAGGGGGATCTCGATCGCGAGAATCAATCCGGAGAACAACAACGTCCGCAGCAGCGCATTGTGGAAGCGTTCAGAATTCAGCACCTCCTGGAACCATTCCGTGCCTACCCAGAAGAATTCGTTGTTTCCGAATGAATCCTGCACCGAATAATTCACTACCGTCATCAACGGAATGATGGCGCTGAGTGCGACCAGTAACAGCACCGGCAACACCATGAACCAGGCCTTGTTGTTCATTGCCTTCATGGAACCTGTCCCGCCAGCAAATGTGAGTGTTGATAGAGTTTGATGCGCGCGGGATCGAGCAACACCCTGGGTGCCGCCGGCAGGCTCTCGCCTTCGCGCAGAATGCCGCAGATTTTCGTGTCATTGACGAGAGCCCGGACGATGCGATGGCGCCCGGTGTCTTCGATACCAGTTACTGTCGCAGCGACACCGCCGGTCTCGGAGAACGTGACGAATTCGGGGCGCACACCGAGTTCCAGCCCCGGTAGTCCGGCGCAGGTCAACGCCGTGGTAGCGACTGGCGAGCCCCCGACAAGAATCTGCGTCCCCTGCACCTCGCAGGGGAGGATGTTCATGCCGGGAGAACCGATGAAGCGACCGACGAAGGTGTGCGCCGGATGCTCAAACAGTTCCTGGGGTGTTCCGATCTGCACGATGGAGCCGGCCAACATCACGATCACCTTGTCGGCAAACGTGAGCGCTTCGGTCTGGTCGTGGGTGACGTAGATCATTGTGTGGCCGAACTGCTGATGGATCTTCTTGAGTTCGGTGCGTAATTGCCATTTCAGATGCGGATCGATGACCGTGAGCGGTTCGTCAAACAGAATCGCGTTGACGTCTGTGCGCACAAGTCCACGCCCGAGGGAAATCTTTTGTTTGTCATCGGCATTGAGGTTACGTGCTTTGACATTGGCACGCGCCGAGAGACCCAGCATGTCCAATACAGTTTTCACACGCGCGGCGATCTCGGCCTTTCCGAGACCGCGATTGCGCAAAGGAAACGCGAGATTGTCAGCCACAGACAGCGTGTCGTAGACAACCGGGAACTGGAATACCTGGGCGATGTTACGCTGCTCCGGACCCAGCGCGGTGACATTTGTGTTGTCGAACAGCACCCTGCCCTCGCTCGGTTGCAACAAGCCGGAGATGATATTAAGCAGCGTGGTCTTGCCACAGCCCGAAGGACCGAGCAAGGCGTAAGCCCCGCCATCCTGCCAGCACTGCTGTAGCGGATTCAGTGCATAGCTCGGCATCTCCCCGGACGTCGATGGATACTGGTGTGCGATCTGTTGCAGTTCAATGCTGGCCATAGGGGCTGGGATTCCGCGTATCAGGCTGCCACCCGCGTGAGAGCGAGTTCGTTGGAGTCAAATACCATCAACTGCGCTGGCGAGACATAGAGACTGATCGTCTCACCCGGTGCAAGATTGTGATTGCCGGCAAGCAGCGCTACCCAGGGTTCACCGCCACAATCAAAGTGCACAAAACTCTCGGATCCCGACAACTCGGTCACCTTTACCGTCGCACGCAACTCGATGGCTTCGGGTGATGGCGGGGCCAGCTGCAGAAAGTGCGCCCGCACCGCAATCCGATAATCGCCATCGACAATTCCGGGCACCGGCAGAGCGAAGGGTGCTGCCGCGGCTGGGTCCGGCGGTGTCGGCCAGCCGGCCGGCGCTGTGGACGGCCGGCCTGGTCCTGCTGGCGGCCTGGATGCCGTTCAACAACGGGCTGCGTCCGGAGGGGCAGATCGCCACCGGCGCGCTGATCACCTACGTGCTCATCGAGCGGGCGATCACCTCCGGGCGGCTGACCCCGGCGGCGCTGGCCATCATCACCGCCGCGTTCACCCTGGGAATCCAGCCGACCGGCCTGATCGCCGTCGCCGCACTGATCGCCGGCGGCCGGCCGATCCTGCGCATCCTCGCCCGGCGGCGCAAGCAGGTCGGAACCTGGCCGCTGGTGGCGCCACTGCTGGCCGCGGCGACGGTGATCCTCACCGTCGTCTTCGCCGACCAGACACTGGCAGGAGTTCTGGAGGCGACCCGGATCCGCACCGACATCGGGCCGAGCCAAGCGTGGTACACCGAGAACCTTCGCTACTACTAC
>JALRBQ010000054.1 GCA_023257655.1 Pseudomonadales bacterium | reverse complement strand
GCGAGGCGGTGTGTATCGCCTACGAGACAGTGACCGATGCCGACGGTCGCTTACCACTGCTCACACCGATGTCGGAAATTGCCGGTCGTCTCGCGGTGCAGGAAGCAGCCGCGCACCTGGGCAAGCATCACGGCGGCATGGGTGTGCTGCTGGGGGGTGCCACCGGCGTGGAACCCGGGCATGTGGTCATCATCGGTGGCGGGGTTGTTGGCAGCAATGCCTGCAAGATTGCGCTGGGTCTGGGTGCCAAAGTCACGATCCTCGATCGCTCGGAAGCCCAACTCGAACGCCTGCGCAAGAAATTTAACGACACGGTGAATTGTGTACTGGCGACGCCGGATGCAATCGCCACCTATGTCGCCATTGCCGATTTGCTTGTAGGCGCCGTCCTCATTCCTGGCGGCAAGGCTTCCAAACTGATTTCCTCGGCCATGGTGAAAACCATGAAGCCCGGTTCGGTCATCGCCGATGTCGCGATCGATCAAGGTGGCTGCTGCGAGAATTCACGTCCGACGACTCATACTTATCCTACCTTTATTGTCGATGGCGTCATTCACTACTGCGTCGCCAATATTCCGGGCGCCGTTGCCAAGACCGCCTCGATGGCTCTTAATATCGCCACTCTGCCGTTCGTCAAGGCTCTCGCAAACAAGGGTACGCGCGCCGCACTCGAAGCCGACGTGCATCTGCGCAATGGGCTCAATGTCTGTCGCGGCAAGGTGACCAGCGCCGAAGTGGCGAAAGATCTGGAACTGCCTTACGTTGATCCGCTCGCGGTGATTGCGACCCTGTAGGCCTGTCAGCCGCTAGTAAGAACGTGGGAGTTGCAGGACGTGCTCGGAGATGTAATTAAGGATCATCTCCTGGGAAATTGGCGCGAGCTTCATCAGTCGCGCCTCGCGCCAATAGCGTTCCACGTGGTATTCCCGCGCATATCCAAAACCGCCATGCGCTTGCAGAGCGCTGTCGGCGGCGAAGAACCCCGCTTCGGCTGCGAGCCATTTTGCCATGTTGGCTTCGGCACCACAGGGAAGATTATTGTCCAGCAGCCAACCGGCTTTACGCACCATTAACTCAGCCGCGTCGAGTCGTGTACACGCCTCAGCCAGGGGAAACGCAATGCCCTGGTTCTTGCCGATCGGCCGCCCGAAGACGACACGTTCATTGGCATAGGCAACAGCACGTCGCAGCGCCGCTCGTCCGATGCCAATGGCCTCGGCGGCAATCAGGATACGTTCTGCATTGAGACCATCCAGCAAATAGCGGAATCCCTCCCCCTCCTCGCCGACGCGATCGCTGAGGGCTACCGGAAGGTCGTCATAGACGACCTCGCAGGTGCGCACGGCGTTGCGCCCCAGTTTCGGAATTGGCGCGATGTGTACCTGGGGTTTTTGCAATTCCGCAAAAAGCAGAGTCAAACCTTCCGTCTTGCGTTTAACCCGCTCTTTCGGAGTCGTTCGCACCAGCAATAATACCCGCTGGGATTCCATCGCCTTGGTCGTCCAGACCTTGCGTCCCCGCACCAGATAGTGATCACCCTCGCGGCGCGCGAATGTGTCAATCGCTGTGGTATCACTGCCAGCATCGGGCTCCGTGACCCCGAAGGCAACTTGCAATCTGCCAGACGCCACCTCGGGCAAGTAGCGCTCACGCAATGCGTCGCTCCCATGTCTGACGATAGGATGCATGCCGAAAATGGAGAGATGGACGCTGGTGGCTCCGTTCATGGCCGCCCCGGAGGCAGCCACTTCCTCCAGCACAATCGCGGCTTCCTGGATGCCGCGACCGGCGCCGCCATAGCGCTCCGGCATGGCGATGCCGATCCAACCCGCTGCGGCCATGCTGTCGAAGAAGGACTGGGGAAACCTGCCTTCGCGATCGTGCTGTTCCCAATAGCCATCGGGAAAGTCGCTGCAGAGTTTCCGCACCGACACTCGGATCAGTGTCTGCTCTTCGGTTTCTTCAAAATTCATACTCGGCTCGATTAACGCTGCAGTTGCTCGGCGATAGCAAGTACACGTTGCGCCCGTTTCAGGTGTGGCACATCGACCATCTCGCCCCGAAACGTAAACGCCATGCGACCCGCTCGCTCCTGCTCGGCAAAAGCCGACACAAGCTCTCTGGCTAAGGCGATTTCAGCTTCAGTGGGCGTGAAGGCCTCATTGACGATCGCGATTTGATCCGGGTGCACCGTGAGCTTGCCGGTAAAGCCCATGTTAGCTGCATCAGTACATTCCTTGCGCAAGCCATCGCTATTCTTGATATCGACATAGACGGCATCGATCGGCTGGGCCTGGGCTGCTACCGCGGCAAACAACGTCAGTGAGCGCGCCAGCCTGAACACGTCCAGGTAGTTGCCGTCGACGTCGCGCTTCGCGCGCGCTCCGAGCGAGACGGACAGATCTTCGGCGCCCCAGGTCAGCCCATCCACGCGCGGGTGATTGGCCATGGCATTGAGGTGAAAGATGGCGCCCGCGTCTTCGGTGCCGATGAGCAGCAGCTTCACGGCGCGACTCTCCAGGCCAGCCTGTTTTTCAATATTGAGCATACAGGTGTCGATGCTGGTTACTGTCTTTGCATCCATTACCTTCGGTAATACGATGGCGTCGGGCCGCAACGGCACGACTGCCTCCAGATCGGCGAGGCACCACTCGGAATCGAGGCTATTGATACGAACCAGCTTTTGCCGATGGCCAAAATCGGCGCTCGCCAGCCAGGCGCAGACCGCGTCACGCACTGCCAGCTTGTTGGCGGCAGGCACGGAGTCTTCGAGGTCGAGTATCAGCCCGTCAGCGTCGAGACCGAGCGCCTTGCCGAACATCTTGTCATTGCCGCCCGGCAAGAAATGGATGGATCGTCGCAGCTTGCCCATAGTTACCCTTCAATGATGTGCTGAGGTCTAGTGCAGCACACGGACTGCCGTTGCATCAATTACACCGGGCGTTTCAACATCATGCCTTTGCGCAGCGCGTCACACACAAGCTCGTCGCGCTGATTCAGTCCCTGATGTCGGAACCAGACTATGCCCCTATCAGGCTTGGTTTGAGACTCTCGCTTGTCGATGATGCGGGTCTGTACTCGCAGCGTGTCGCCGACAAAAACCGGGTTGGGAAATTCAACTTTCTCCATGCCAAGATTGCCCAGCGTCGTCCCCAGAGTCGTGTCGCCGACAGACAAACCAACGACCAGGGCCAGGGTGAAATAGCTGTTAACGATAATCTGGCCATAGGGTGTCTGACGCGCAAATTCGGCGTCTAGATGGAGAGGTTGTGGGTTATGTGTCATGGTGGTGAACAGCAGATTGTCTGTTTCGGTGACAGTCCGATGCGGCAGGTGTTCGAACACCCAATCGATCTCGAGATCCTCGAAATATTTTCCAGCCACGCGGTTTCCCCTGATTCAATGCCTCGGTTGCGAGTTGATACGCAATAAACACGCCCCCCGCATTAGGCATTTTAGGGGCAACTTGTGCCGGCTTCCATCAAATTTTGCACACCTGCGAGTGCCAGCCGCAAATAGGGAGTCTGACTGGCAATGCCCGTCTCGAACTCAAGATTCCACTGTGACAGGACCAATTGCTTCCACAGCTCTGCCTCATTAACCTAACATTTATTGCTAGGGATAATGGGCGGCGCTACGATGATGAACGAATGGTAGCGGGATTACCTTTTCAACAAGGCTTTTAGCGCCCCCGCAAGCTCCGGATACTGCAATTGCAGACCCAGCGCGGGCAGCATGCGTGACTTGACACGACTGCTCGATAACAACGCTGCATCGGCCATCTCACCGAACATCAGACGCACAATCGCCGAGGGTAGGCGCGGTAGTTGCAGAGAATGCAGGGTCTGTGACAGCTCCTTCATGAACTGCGCATTCGAGACAATTTCAGGGGCTACCAGATTGACTGGTCCAGACACGTCGCTGTTCACCATCAGTCGTTGTATGATCGCCACCGCGTCGACGATGCTGATCCAACTCATGAACTGCGTGCCCTCTCCTACCGGCCCCACCGAGGCCAGTCCCAAAGGCAGAATGAAATTTTTAAGGACGCCTCCTTCAGGACTGAGAACAAGCCCGAAACGCAGATACACCGCACGAATACCGGCTCCTTCCGCGGGCGCTGTGGCTCGCTCCCAGTCTACGGAGACTTGAGATAAAAATCCGGAACCAGCCGGACAGTTCTCATCGACAACCGTTGCCCCGGTATCGCCATAATAACCAACCGCTGAAGCAGACATCAAAACCTGGGGTTTATTCGGGAGTGCTGCCAAAGCCGCCGCCAGCAGCGCCGTCGTGTGTCGACGACTCTCAAGAATTTGCCGCTTGGTGGCTGCACTCCAGCGTTTTGCCGAAATATTGGCACCTGCAAGATTCACGACGGCAAACAGCGAGATATCAGAATCCAGATGCATGGATCCCTTCTTTTGATCGAAATAGAATGGCGCCTCTGGATTGGTGCGACTCAGGGCGAATACCCGAAAACCTGAATTCACCAGCGCGTCTGTCAGGGCCCGCCCGATCAAGCCCGACGCACCTGAGATCAGCACATTCTTCTGAGCACTACCGGATGGCTCCGACTCAGCGCTACTCAAGGTGTGCAGCCGCTGGCAGACTGTCGACTTCCACCATGATTTCATTGCGGCGCATGAATGGCGGCATAAAAGGCGGGTTGTACACTGCCGATTCAGGTGGCGCAACCGGGCTCACTCCCTCTAACTGGAGTTGCTCCAGTAGCAGCGCTTTGTGCTTTTCGAAATTGTTCTGCGTCCATCGTCCTGAATACCGCCAGACCGCCATCACACGGGCAGGCACCTGACGCAAGTACACTCGCGAATCTGTAGGGTGCGGCGCATCCTCCAATGTGTACAGGCCCGGTAACATGAAGGCTACCCGCCACCCGGTAGCTGTACTCACCTGTTGCACAGGCGCTGTCATGGCAATCTTGTCGCCCTCTACTGCAGTCGATACCTGCTGAACCGGCGCTGTCATAGCGATCTTGCGCTGACCCGAATTGGCACCGCTGATGTAGTCGAACAGACGTCGAAAACCTTCATTGGCGGCTTCATTGTAGTCGGCGACAGCGACTACTTCGGTTTCTGCCACGACATAGCCCGCATAACGTCGGTATTCGAGCTCGTCGTTCCGATACAAGACCTCGAACTCTGGCTGCTCGATAGCCGAAACGATTCCTGGAACAACCAATCCCATAAAAGTCACCATAACAACACGCGTTAACGCCAGTAAAGGCCGATGAATTACCGTGTATTTCTGCACAGATTCCTACCTATTGAATAATCCGGGACTTGGACCCGAAATTACGCTTTTGACGACTCGCTGGATCACTGCGCGACACATGACTGGCTGCCCGACACACTGGACTCTTATTCTGGAGATCAATTAATCGCGTCATTTTGACACGCTGATCAGGTACCTATGCATTTGCTACGTGCGCCATGCAATTTAGTAGTAACTTTTCCGTGCATGGATTAAATTGCAGTGAATCAGATCGCTAGAAACAAAGTGTTCCCGGAATAACCACAACACAATGACAATGTTGAATACGACTGCGCTTCAGAACTGGATCGGCAAATCAGAATCCAGACACGAAATTCTGACACAACACCCTCTGAAGGCGATGTCCGCCACACTCAATAAGGCGCTCAAGCTGGACCCGGGATCAGCGCTGCCGCCGTTATGGCATTGGCTGTATTTTCTCGATACTCCGAACCAAGCCGAGCTCGCCGAGGATGGCCACGCGAAGAAGGGCAATTTCCTACCTCCTGTCGACCTCCCGCGCAGAATGTGGGCTGGCAGCAGAATTGAGTTTATGCGGCCGTTAATCATTGGTGATGCCGTAGAACGCACATCGACGATCAAGAGTATAGAACACAAGCAAGGTCGCACGGGCAGTCTCGCATTCGTGTGTGTTGAACACCTGCTGTCTACTGCAGCCGGTGTCGCCGTGCGCGAGGAACACGATATCGTGTATCGCGCAAGCCCGGCACCGGGCACGGTAGAACCAGCACCGGTTTTGGCTCGTTCACGCGCCGACTTTTCGCGTCGCATTACACCCGATCCGGTGCTGTTATTTCGCTACTCTGCGCTCACGTTCAACGGCCATCGCATTCACTATGACCGGGATTTTGCGACACAGGTTGAAGGCTATCCAGGTCTGGTCGTGCATGGACCACTGTTGGCGACATTGATGGTAGACCTGTTGCTGGACTCAGTGGCTGCCAGATCTTTGCGACACTTCGAGTTCAAGGCAGTACGACCCGTATTCGATCTGCACGCATTCACGGTGTGCGCGACCCGACCTGACTCTGACGGTAGCGCGCGTGTCTGGGTACAAGATGCCAACGCCGCCTTGTGCATGCACGGCAGTGCGATGCTTGAGAACAACTGACATGGTCACAGCGCCGCTCTCGGGCATTACGGTAATTGCCTTCGAACATGCCATTGCGGCGCCGTTTTGTACTCGGCAGTTAGGGGAACTGGGCGCGCGGGTCATCAAGATCGAGCGGCGAGATGGCGGCGACTTCGCTCGCGGCTATGACACTCGCGCGAAGGGACAGTCTTCTCATTTCATCTGGACCAATCGCTCCAAGCAGAGTCTCACCCTGGACCTCAAACATGAGCTGGCTGGACCGATCCTGCAGCGCTTGTTAAGCCAGGCCGATGTTCTCGTCCAGAACCTGGCGCCCGGCGCCGCACAAAAGCTTGGCCTCAGCTATGCGGCGCTACGGGAAAAGTACCAACGACTCATTGTCTGCAATATTTCCGGTTACGGCGTCGGCGGCCCGTATCAGCGCAAGAAGGCCTACGATCTGCTGGTGCAAGCCGAAGCCGGGTTTCTGTCTGTCACGGGCTCGCCTGATGCCATGGCCAAGAGCGGCATTTCTATCGCCGACATCGCCGCTGGCACACAGGCGCACGCGGCCATACTCGCCGCCTTGATTCAGCGAGGAAAAACGGGGGTCGGCTCCGAAATATCCGTTTCCATGCTTGAAGCGATGGTGGAATGGATGGGATTTCCGTTGTACTACACATATGATGGCGCCACGCCGCCACCTCGCAGCGGCAGCGAACATGCCACCATCTATCCTTATGGGGCTTTCACCAGCGCCGACGACAGAACCATCATGATTGGCTTGCAGAATGAACGCGAATGGGCACTCTTCTGCCACCACGTGATGCAGGATCCGTCGCTGGCGACGGATGTCAGGTTTGCCAGCAACTCACAGCGCTCAGAGTACCGCGACGTGTTACGCAGCCTGATTCAATCCCTGCTGCAGACTCTGCCAGCCGATCAAATCCGACAAAGACTGGACCTCGGCAAGATTGCCCACGCCGATGTCAATACCATGGCGGACGTCTGGTCGCACCCGCAACTCGAGGCGCTTCAGCGTTTCATGGAGTTTGAGACTCCCGCGGGAAAACTCCGCGGAATAAAGCCGCCAGTTGATAATTCGTCCTTTGCGCCAAGCATTGGCCCAGTCCCGGCTGTCGGAGAGCACACTGAGTCCATCCTTGGCGAGCTCGGCTTTACCTCAGCGCAGATCACGAGTTTCAGGCAAGCAGGTGTCGTCTAGCTGAACCCGACAGCATGACCAGTTACTCCCGGCCTGGGATCGAAATCTGCGCCAAGGCCTGATTCAGGCATCATCCTCGAATGCCCGAATAATCTCGTACAACTTATCCTTGAGGAAAAGTCGTTGCTTTTTCCTTGATTCGAGATACTCATCGCTCGACACTTCAGCGCCTGACTCCACGCGATGGATCGCATGGTCGACATCATGGTATTCCTCAAACAACTTGGCAAAATGCGCGTTGTTCATCTTGAGTGCGTGAATCGCATCAACGCTGTCAGGAAACTCATGAAGCAAATCGTGTTTGGTTGGCGGCATACAATAATTCCCGGAAGCAACTGGTACCAGATAAGAGCTGGCGAAGATTCTTTGGATATTCTAGCTTCAGGTATTTCCGCGGTGTTGACACAGGTCAGTTTTGCGCTTACTCCAGTTCCTATAATCAAAGCTCGAAAGAGAGACGACGAATCCCGGCCTGCAAGCGGGCGCGAATTATTCGCTGTCACCAAATCAGGATGCCTGTTTCATTTGCTATAACTTGTTGCTGATACACACCGGAGACCAAGCAATGGCAGAAATTACTTTTTACGGAGCCGCACAACAGGTCACGGGTTCCTGTTATCTATTGCAGATTCCTGATGCCGGGAAAATTCTGATCGAGTGTGGCATGCAACAGGGCGGCGATGCTATCGACCGTTTCGGCCGCAAGAAATTTGCCTTCAAGCCAGAAGAACTCGACGCGGTAATTCTGTCCCACGGGCATCTCGATCACTCGGGCATGCTCCCCAAATTGATCCAGAAAGGTTATCGCGGTCCGATTTACTGTACGTCGGCAACTCGTGCTCTGCTGCGAACGCTGCTCGAGGATGCCTGGGGTCTATACGAGCGCGACGTCGAGTACGAAAACAAACGCCGACAGCGCAGCGGGCGCAAGGCGGTAAAGCTGGAATACTCGCTGGAGGATGTCAGACAGGTCATCGCACAGTGCTCACCCGCGGACTATGGCGAGAAGGTGCAAGTGGCGCACGACGTTGAGCTGCGACTATTGGATGCTGGTCATATTCTAGGTTCGGCAATTGTCGAATTGCGGTTCCACGAATTGGGCAAGCTCAAGCGACTCGTTTTTTCCGGTGATCTCGGCAACAAGGACTCCGCGTTGATGAACGACCTTGCCACGCCTGCGGAGGCAGACCTGCTGATGATGGAAAGCACCTACGGTGATCGTAACCATCGCCCGCTGCAGGAGACCCTGCAGGAACTTGAGGCCGTCTTTCAGAAAGCCTGGGAAAGCGGTGGCAACGTTCTGATCCCAGCCTTCGCCGTGGGTCGGTCCCAGGAGATCCTGTTTCATCTCGGACGCCTGTATCAACAGGGCAAGCTCCATAAATGGCAGGTCTTTCTGGACAGCCCCATGGCGATCGAAGTCACCAGGATCTACGACAATTGGCTGCAGATTATGGACAATAAGGACATCCGTTGTCTGACTCAGTCCGGTCGTGAATCGTTGGAACAATTCCTTCCCACGTTGCAGCTGTGCCAGACTGCCGATCAGTCGATTGCGATCAACAAGATTGAACGCGGCGCGATCATCATCGCGGGAAGCGGCATGTGTACCGGTGGGCGCATCAGACACCATCTGAAGCACCGCGTTTGGGTTGAAGGCAATACAATCGTTTTTATAGGATTCCAGGCACAGGGGACTCTCGGACGCCTGCTGGTCGATGGCAAGAAAAAGATCAGGATGTTCGGAGAGGAGTTTGCTGTACGCGCCACGATCGCGACTCTGGGAGGATTTTCCGCGCACGCAGGACAGGACGAGTTGGTGCAGTGGGTCGCTGGCTTCAATCCCTCTCCGCGCGTGGTACTTGTGCATGGAGAATCCAATGCACAGCAGACACTGGCCAGAAGGCTCAAGCAGGAAGAGGCAATTGACTGCGAAATTCCGGCATTGGGGGAGAAGATTACTTTTTAACAAGCAGGTGATGGTTAACGAGCAATAAAAAAACCCGGCGTTGCCGGGTTTGTTTATGGCGGAGAGGGAGGGATGCATTCGAAATTTCGCTCAGCGAAATTCCTCTCCCTTCGGGCCGCGCAAAAACGCGGGCGGTGTGCGCCGCTGGCGCGGCTGGCGAACCGCGAGGCTACTTCTACCCTCCCACACCCCCATAAAAAAACCCGGCGATGCCGGGTTTGTTTATGGCGGAGAGGGAGTCCGCCATAATTCCCCTGATTCTCTAGGGGAAAAATATTTTAGTATATTGTTATTATTAGTTTTTTTATCTTTTCTTGAGTCACCTCGTATCATAGAATACCATTCAATCCCACCATTTTTTGGTATGTAGGTTGGTATGCCTAAAGTAGCAAAAGAACTCTCTGCTCTCGAAGTTAAGCGGCTGTCTACCTCCGGCTGGCACGCTGTAGGTGGCGTTGCTGGGCTTTTACTTCAAATTCGGACGTCGGATGACACTGGCTCTGTAATCTCCAAATCTTGGGTCCTACGGGTGCGTATAGGCGGTAACCGAATTGTTACAGGGCTTGGGCCGTACCCAGAAGTGTCTGTGGCTGAAGCTAGGATAGCGGCAAAAAAGTTAACAACGGAAGTCCGCAATGGTGTAAACCCACTGGCACGTAGACGAGCGGAAAAAAGCGCCCTCCTCGCCGCATCTTCTAAGCAAAAAACCTTTCAACAGTGCGCCGTGGCGTACATGGAAGCACACGCCAGTGACTACTCAAATGAGAAGCATCGTAAACAGTGGGTGTCCACTTTAGAGTCGTATGCATATCCAGTGATAGGCAAAATGATTGTTGCTGATATCAGTATGAGAAATATACTTGACGTCCTATTGCAAGATACCGCCCACAGAAACGGTAGCAAGGGTAAAATGTGGTACACCAAGACGGAAACCGCAAAACGTCTGCTGGACAGGATACGGACCATTCTGGACTACGCCACAGTCAACGAGTATAGATCAGGTACAAACCCGGCAACATGGAAAGGCTACCTCGACACCCAACTCCCTTCGCCTCGTGGGTTAAAAACGACCCGACACTACCCTGCTATTCCATATGACCAGATTGGGGACTTTATAGTGTCCCTGAGACAGAGAGATGGCATCAGCGCTAGGGCACTGGAATTCTTGATCTTGACTGGCGTTCGTTCCAAGTCTGTGCGGCTTGCGGAGTGGTCTGAGATCGATTTCAACAGGAGCCTCTGGATTATTCCAGCTGACCATACCAAAGCAAAACGAGAACATCGCGTGCCTTTACAGCGACAAGCGATATGCCTGCTGAAAATGCAGCCAAGAACTGCAGGGTTAAAATTTGTCTTCCCTAGCCCCAGAGGTAAAGCACTCGCAGATATGGCCCTGAGCCAGTTAATGCGGAGAATGCAACAAGAAGATATATTAAGGATAGAGGCGGTTCCACATGGCTTCCGGTCAACTTTCAGGGACTGGGCTGCAGAACAGACAAATTATCCTGATGAGATACGCAAAGCAGCTTCAGGGCACGCTGTAGGTGATGCTGTGAAAGAAGCATATCAACGAACAGACTTGCTGGAAAAGCGACGG